>JAFUIO010000020.1 GCA_017468425.1 Clostridia bacterium
AGAATATAGTCCTCGAAGCAAGACAAGGTGTAGCCGTAGAATATCTCACGGCATAACAAAAAAGAGCAGGCTCAAAACCTGCTCGATACATAACAATATTAACTATGAGGAAATGTAAAAAAGAAAAGTGAGTATTCACTTGTGTTATGAATACTCACTATGGTCGGAGTGACGGGACTTGAACCCATGGCCTCTTGGTCCCGAACCAAGCGCGATACCAAACTTCGCCACACCCCGATATTTATTTGTTCTTGTCGCTTTTGACTAGCATATTATATAACATTCATTGAATAAAATCAAGAGCTAATTTGAAAAAAATTAAAATCAGGTAAAAACGTAGATTATTGCAGTTATCATTGCTTAATTTCAGAAAATATGGTATATTCAGTTTGTGTATTAATTATGGCAGGTGAGATTATGATTCTTTATATTGCACGACATGGTGAATCGTTGGGAAATACGGGTGAAAATAACAGTGTTGATCCTGAACTTTCTGAAAAAGGAAAAACACAGGCATCTCTGCTTGGCAAAAGAATGGAAAAAGAAAAAATAGACTGCATTATATCAAGTCCGCTTATCAGAGCAGTTGAAACTGCGGTTGCAACTGCTGAACTCAAAAATATGCCGATTGAGATCTGGCCGCTTTTGTTTGAGGTTGGTACGGAATCAAGCTTCAAAGGGCAGGGTATTGATAATCTTAAAAAGATTTATAATAACCTTTTATGTTATGATGATGGAATTGAATATCCTATGTGTCTCGGAAACGAAAACAAGGAGATTGCATACCAAAGGGCAAAAGAAGTAATAGAAAGAATAAGAAAACGTTTTGACGATAACGCAACTGTAATGATTGTTGCTCACGGTACTTTCAACAACTACCTTATTAATGCTGCTTTCGGATTTCCTGTAAGAGATGATTTTAATTTCTGTCAGGAAAATACGGGCCTTAATTGCATTAAATTCATAAAAGATGGTATCGACAAAGTGAAAGCTGAGTTTACTAATGACTATTCTCATCTGTGTATATAATTTTTAATTATATTTTAAATGTAAAATGATTGACAATGATGAGTCAAATATTTTATAATATTCTATAATAAAATAAAATTCAGAATAATGATAATTTTTCAGAGGTGTTTTTATGAGCCGTTTTGAAGAGGCAAAGGCAAAATATTTAAAACAGGGAGTTGACGTGGAAAAAGCCATTGAAACTCTTAAGAGTATTCCTATAAGTATTCACTGTTGGCAGGGTGATGACGTTACAGGTTTTGAAAATGCAGATGGTACTCTTACCGGTGGTATACAGACAACAGGTAACTATCCCGGCAAAGCAAGAACTCCGGATGAACTTATGGCTGACTTTGAGAAGGCAATCAGTCTGATTCCGGGTAAGAAACGTATTAACCTTCATGCGTCATATGCGATTTTTGAAGGCAATAAGGTTGATCGCGATGAACTGAAACCCGAGCATTTTAAAAAGTGGGTTGATTTTGCTAAAAAGAATGACATAGGTGTTGATTTTAACCCTACTTTCTTCAGCCATGATAAAGCTGCAGATAGTCTTACTCTTTCAAGTCCTGATGATGAAAAGAGAGAATTCTGGATTAAGCATGGTATCGCTTCACGCAGAATCGCTGCATATTTTGCAAAAGAACTCGGCACACATTGTCTTAACAATGTGTGGATTCCTGATGGCTATAAAGAGATTCCTGCAGACCGTTTAGGGCCCAGAATGCGTCTTAAAAACAGTCTTGACAGAATTTTTGAAGAAAAACTCGACGGCGTTGTTGACTGTATCGAAAGTAAAGTTTTCGGTATTGGTCTTGAGGCGTATACAGTAGGCAGTAACGAATTCTGCCTTTCATATGCTGCATCAAAAGGTGATGTTTACTACCTTCTTGATAACGGCCATTTCCATCCTACAGAAGTTGTAAGTGATAAAATTCCCAGTCTGCTTACATTCTTTGATAAAATTCCTCTCCATGTTACACGTGCAGTAAGATGGGATAGTGACCACGTTGTTATCCTTGAAGATGAAATAAAAGAAATCGCAAAAGAAATCGTAAGAAATAATGCTGAAGAAAAAGTTCTTATCGGTCTTGATTTCTTCGATGCAAGTATCAACCGTGTTGCAGCATGGGTAATCGGTACAAGAAATATGCAGAAAGCACTTCTTTATGCACTTCTTCTTCCCAACGCAAAAATGAAAGCTCTTCAGGATGAAGGTAACTTCACTGAAAAGCTTATGCTTGATGAAGAGATGAAAACATATCCTTTTGGTGATGTTTGGGAAGAATATTGTAAGCAGTCAGGTGTGCCTGCAGATGAAAGCTGGTATAATGAAGTAAAACAGTATGAGCAGGATGTGCTTCTGAAAAGATAATTTTGAAGAAGGAAGATTGTTTTGGATAGAAGAAGAAAAAAAGCACAAAAACGTAGAGAAGAATATAACAAAGCAGTAAAGCACAAAATGGAAAGTGCCGCAGACCTTGCCGATAAATATTCAAAAGTATATGAGATGACGGGGAAAACTGCAGGTTCTGCCGGCAGAAGACTCACTTCAACGGCACAGAAAAAAATGTTATACCAGATTGGTGCAATATTTACTCACACTGTTATATTGGTGTTACTTATAGCACTTGTGTTTTTGCCTTTCAGGAAAAATCTGAAAGATATCTGGCAGAAGTATTTTTCTGAAACCGTGCCGGAATTTATTTCATCGGCGCTTACTGATGATTTTGTCGGCTCAGATAATGTTGACAGTAATGTTCATTTCAATAGCATACAACAGCCTGATATTAATTGTTCATATGCAAAACTCACGTCTGACGGAATTGATAGTAAGATTTATTTCGGTCTGACAGAGGAAGCATTGCTTGAAGGTGTGTGCCAGATATCAACTACGTCGTTGCCCGGTCTCGGTAAGCCTGTGATGGTATACGGATATAACAGTACATATCTTTATGAAATAGAGAATATTACTGAAGGTGATATAATTAAAATCACTACTAATTATGGTGTGTACAGTTATTCTGTAGGGTTTACAGGAAGTTTTGATAAAGAAACAGAGCCCCCGTATAATCTGGACGCAGATGAAGAAATGTTGATAATCTGCACTGATTATCCGTTCAATGAATATAAAACAGAGTTCAGTGAAACCTATTGCGTTATAGCAAAAAAAGTTTCCGGACCTGTTGTTGAATATTAATAGAGAGGTGCTGACTATGAAAATGGAAAATAACACCTCAACCGCTAAACAGGTTTTATTGCACACCGTGTCATTTTTTATGGCACTTGCTATTGTTTTTATTTCAGCTATGGTTGTGGCGGATATAACTTTGTTTAATGATCGGGAACTATTGTCGAAGGTTTCCGGTACAAACTATTTTTCACAATTAAATGAAGATGTTGTTCTTAAAATTAAAACAATCGGCGCAAAATACGGAGTAGATTATAGGATTATTACAGACGTAATCACTCCGGGTAAGATCGACACTGATATGACTATATATTTCAATTCATTGAAGATAGAAGATCCTGACAGTGCCAAAGATACGATTGATGTGAAAACTCTTGAAAAGCAACTTATTGATAAATTTGAGGAAAACAATGCTTTTATTACAGATTCGCAGGAGTTATCGCTGCAAACAATTGCAGCTTTGATTGCCGAGGAATACAAAGACGCAATTGTTATAGAACATTTTGAAGCTTTTCTTGTTTTTGCACGTGAATACAGGACTGTAAGCCGTTACGTGTTTTTTGGTTTGTTAGTATTCCTGATATATCTTGTTTGCGTTGTTTTTGTTCTGAACGGTAAACAACAGAAGCATAAATTGCTTCGAAGATATTCAATCAGTTTTGGTAGTGCAGGACTTACTATAATATGTATTTCTCTTGTTATCAGATTTACTGAAATTATTGAGAGGGTTTCATTTGTGTCTTCAGAACGTGAATATAATCTCTTTGTTTATGTTTTTACCGATTTTGTTAAAAATTACTCTATTGTAGGTGTCGGCTGCGTTATGGTAGCAGTTGTTTTGCTTGCTTTGTGGTACTTGTCTGTTACAGGCAGAACAAGACGCTTTATTTGAGTGATTTATATTTTTCTTTTGTTGCAATACCGCCTCTGATATGACGTTGTGCTTTGTTCAGTTCAAGCACTTCTCTTACCATGTGATAAAGTTGAGGGTTGAATTCTTTCAGTCTTGTTGCAACATCCATATGTACAGTTGATTTACTTATTCCGAACTGCTTTGCTGTGGCTCTCACAGTGGAGCGGTTCTCTACAATATATACACCTAATTCTACTGCTCGTTCTTCAACGGGATTTTTCATTTATATAACCTCCAAAACTCTGTTAATACTTACATATGCGTTCATGGAGGAATATATGATTTCAGGGAAGGAGAATTAATATATGAAATTAATCGGATTGCAGAAAATGACTGTTCTTGATTTCCCCGGAAGAGTCGCATGTATAGTTTTTACATTCGGATGTAACTTCAGATGTCCTTTTTGCCATAATGCTTCACTTGTTATGGGAGATGGTGAAAGTGATGTCAGCGAAGATGAGTTTTTTGCTTATCTGAAAAAACGTCAGGGTATTCTTGATGGTGTTGTTGTTACGGGAGGGGAGCCGCTTCTGCAAAAAGATATTGAAGATTTTCTTCGTAAAATCAAAGCTTTCGGATATGAAATCAAGCTTGATACAAACGGCACTTTCCCTGAAAAACTCAAGAGTATTGTAAATGAGGGTCTCGTTGATTACGTGGCTATGGATATTAAAAATACTCCCGAACATTATGCTGTGACCATAGGAAAAGATGAATTTGATATTGACTGCATAAGGGAAAGTGTTGATTTTCTGATTAATCAGGATAAAGTTGAATATGAATTCCGCACAACAGTTGTTGCTCAATTCCATTCCGAAGAAATGATGGATGAAATCGGTGAGTTCATTAAAGGTGCAAAGAATTATTATTTGCAGGGCTTTGTGGATTCAGGCGACCTGATAGGCGAAAATATGTCAGCTCTTCCTAAAGCAAATATGCAGAAGATGGCGGACAGAATCCGTCCGTATGTACAGAATGTTAATCTCAGAGGAGTCAACTGAATTCTGTGAACGAAAATCAGGAGTGTGTAAAAAATGGATATTACAGCATTATTTAATGAAAATGAGAAACCTCTTGAAAATATTCCTGCAAATGGTGGGTTTTGCGGAATTCTGAGAAAAATCGCCTGTGTCGGAGACAGTATGTCTTCCGGTGAGTTTGAAGCGATTAGTGAAAACAGTGAAAAAACCTATCACGATATGTTTGAATTTTCATGGGGACAGTTTCTTGCACGTATGACAGGTACAACTGTTTATAACTTTTCGCGAGGCGGTATGACTGCAAAGGAATACTGTGAAACGTTTGCCGAACAGAATGATTTCTGGAATGAAGATAAAAAATGTAATGCCTATATAATTGCTTTAGGCGTTAATGATTTGATGAATATGAATATGCCTGCAGGAACAACAGACGATGTGGATCTGGAGGATTATAAAAACAATAAGCCGACCTTTGCAGGGTATTACGGCAAAATAATTCTGAAGTATAAAGAGATTCAACCTGATGCGAAATTTTTTCTTCTGACAGTTCCGAATGACAGTGTGTGGGATAACAGAAGAAAGGAACACACAGATTTAATTTATAAATTTGCTGAACTTTTTTCAAATTGTTATGTTCTTGACTTAGGAAAATATGGTCCGGTGTTCGACGAGACTTTCAAAAAAAGATTCTTTTTAGGCGGACATATGAATCCGTGCGGATATAATCTGATAGGGCAGATGGTTATGTCGTATATTGACTATATAATCCGTCATAATATGGACGATTTCAGTCAGGTAGGATTTATCGGCACCGGATATCAGTACAAGAAATGAAAAAACTTGAAAAATATCTTGAAAAATATTGATTTTACTATTGATTTTTAAAATGACTTGTGCTATAATTCTATAGCAAAACGCACGCATGGCGATTGGTCAGCATGTGCATTCACAAGAGTGTTGCGTGTCCAAGTTGAACCGTGCGGTGGAAATAGCGGCAAAAACCGCTTTACAAACAAAAGGAGGAAACAAAAATGGCAGTAGTATCAATGAAACAGCTCTTAGAAGCAGGTGTTCACTTCGGACACCAGACAAGAAGATGGAACCCCAAAATGTCTCAGTACATCTTTACTGAACGTAACGGTATCTACATCATCGACCTTCAGAAGACTGTAAAGAAGCTTGAAGAAGCTTATCTCTTCATCCGTGACATCGCAGCAGAAGGCGGCGAAGTTCTCTTTGTAGGTACAAAGAAACAGGCTCAGGATTCAGTTAAAGAAGAAGCTATCCGTTGTGATATGCCCTACGTAAATGCACGTTGGCTCGGCGGTATGCTCACAAACTTCAACACAATTCAGAGAAGAATCAAGAGACTTGCTCAGCTCAAAACAATGGAGTCTGACGGTACATTTGACCTTCTCCCCAAAAAAGAAGTTATCAAACTCAACCTTGAAATCGAAAAACTCGAAAAATTCATGGGTGGTATCACAGGTATGAAAAAGCAGCCCGCTGCTATGTTCATCGTTGACCCCAGAAAAGAAAGAATCGCAGTTGCTGAAGCTCACAAACTTCACATCCCGATCGTTGCTATCGTTGACACAAACTGTGACCCCGATGAAGTTGATTTCGTAATCCCCGGTAACGATGACGCTATCCGTGCAGTAAAACTTATTGCAGGTGCTATGGCTGATGCTATCATCGAAGGCCGTCAGGGTGAACAGTCAGCTCCCGCTGCTGAAGAAGCAGTAGCAGAAGAAGCTGCTGAATAATTCAGATTTTAAAACCTTGCTGCCCGAATAACTTTCGGGCAGTATTAGAATAATTTATAATTCAGGAGGAAATTATTATGGCATTTACAGCTAAAGACGTACAGGCTCTTCGTGAAAAAACAGGCGCTGGTATGATGGATTGTAAAAAAGCTCTCGTTGAAACAGACGGAGATATGGATAAGGCAGTAGACTTCCTCAGAGAAAAAGGTCTTGCTGCTGCAGCTAAAAAAGCAAGCCGTGTTGCTGCTGAAGGTACAGTTGCTGCTTACTGCGATGCAAACGCAGGTGCTCTTGTTGAAATCAACTGTGAAACAGACTTCGTTGCTAAAGGTGCTCCCTTTATTGCACTTGCAAAAACAGTTGTTGAAACTGTTGCTGCAACAAAACCCGCTGATGTTGATGCTCTTCTTGCAACAAAAGCATTAGGTTCAGACAAAACAGTTGAAGAAGAAGTTCAGGAAGTATTCCTTGCTCTTCGTGAAAATATGAAAGTTCGTAGATTTGCTGTTGTTGAAGGTCACACAGCAACTTATATCCACGCTGGCGGTTCAGTTGGTGTTATCGTTGCTTTTGATACAGACGATGCAACAGCTGCTAAAGATGAATTCGCAGCTATGGGTAAAAACGTTGCAATGCAGGTTGCAGCTATGAACCCCGCATATCTTGATGATGCATCAGTTCCTGCCGAAGTTCTTGAAAAAGAAAAAGGCATCCTCATCGCTCAGATGAAAGAAGATCCCAAAATGGCTAACAAACCCGAACAGGTTCTTGCAAAAATCGTTGAAGGTAAAGTTGGCAAATTCTATAAAGAAAACTGCCTTGTTAACCAGGACTTCGTTCGTTCAGACCTCTTTGACGGTAACGTTTCAGGTTATGTTGCTTCAGTTGCTAAAGCACTCGGCGCTGACATTAAGCTTAAGAGCTTTGTTCGCTTCGAAAAAGGCGAAGGCATCCAGAAGAGAGAAGACAACTTCGCTGATGAAGTTGCAAGCATGATGTAATTAATATTATTATCAATATTTAAACCCTCGGCTATGTCGGGGGTTTAATTTTAAATGATAGGTGATTTTATGACTAATAAAGAAATTCTTGAACAGATTAAAGGCGGACTTATTGTTTCTTGTCAGGCTCTTCCTACGGAACCTCTTTATGATAGCTACATTATGTCAAAAATGGCATGGGCAGCATTTCTCGGCGGTGCAGTCGGCATCAGAGCAAATACGGTTGTTGATATCAAAGCAATCAAAGAAAAGGTTGATTTGCCTGTTATCGGTATTATCAAAAAAGATTATGATGATTCAGACGTATACATTACTCCTACTATGGAAGAAGTAGATGCTCTCGTTGAAGCTGGTTGTGAAATTATTGCAGTTGATGCAACAAACAGATTAAGACCGAATGGCGTTACTTTTGAAGAATTTTTCAAAGAAGTAAGAGCAAAATACCCGAATCAACTTTTTATGGCTGATACTTCTTGCTTTGAAGAAGGTAAGCTTGCTGCTGAACTTGGTATTGACCTTGTTGGTACAACAATGGCAGGGTACACACCATATACTAAAGGCAGAAAACTTCCTGATGTTGAACTTATCGAAAGATATGTTGAAGAACTTGATGTTCCTGTAATTGCTGAAGGTGGTATCTGGGTTCCGCAGGACCTTAAAGATGTATATAAAGCAGGTGCTTTCAGTGCTGTGTGCGGCACTGCAATTACAAGACCGATGGATATTACAAAACGCTTTGTTAAGGCTTTGGGTGAAGATTAATGAAAATTATCACTTTTGATATTGGCGGTACATTTATCAAATATGCTTTGTGTGATGAGAGTTTCAATCTTTCGCAGTCAACAAAGATTCCTACTGATGCAAAACAAGGCGGTAGAAAACTTATTGATAAAGTTATAGAAATTGTAAAAGAACACAAAGATATTGACCGTGTGGCAATTTCAACTGCAGGTCAGGTTGATAGCACAACAGGTACTATTGTTTATGCAACGGATACTATTCCCGGATACACAGGCACAAAAATCAAAGAAATGGTTGAAAGTGCAACCTCAATTCCTACTTATGTGGAGAATGATGTGAATTCTGCAGCTCTCGGTGAAGCATATTTCGGCAAAGCCAAAGGATATAATGATTTTATCTGTCTTACTTATGGTACAGGCATTGGTGGTGCTATCTGGCTCAATGGCGATTTATACAAAGGCTCACTTTGCTCGGCGGGAGAGTTGGGTCATATTATAACTCATTCAGGTGGCAAAAAATGTACTTGTGGCGGAAACGGATGCTATGAGTGTTATGCCTCTGCACGTGCACTTGTGGAAAGTGTCAATGAAAATTCTGATGAGATTCTTGACGGAGTAAAAATTTTTGAAGAAAAGAATTTCAATAATCCTGTTATCAGAACAAAAGTTGACGAGTGGATTGATGAAATTGTTACAGGACTTATGAGTATTGTTTACACTTTCAATCCGTCATTGATTGTTCTTGGTGGCGGTATTATGAATGAAAACTATATTGTTGATTCAATCAATGAAAGAATAAATAAAAAGCTTATGCAGAGTTTCAGAAACGTTAAAATCGTCAATTCCAACCTTGGAAATACTGCGGGTATGCTTGGTGTAGCATATAAAGCAAGTAAAATATAATACAAAATAAAGATATTTGTTTAAGCAGGTGCGTTTTGCACCTGTTTTTTTTATTTATTTTTATTATAATCATTGCAAGATTGACATTTTTCGTGTATAATATATTTTAACTACGTTGATTGGAGGCATAATAATGGAATACATAATTAATCCTGTAAAATGGAATACGTCTTTTGCTGTGCCGTCTGAGGTAGTTGACAAATATTTACGTCTTGCAGGTTCTGTTCAGATTAAAGTTTTACTCTGGATTATGCGTCATTCTGCAGACGAAAAAACAATTGAACAAATGTCTGATTCTATCGGTGTTTCAGCAGCTGATTGCGCTGATGCTTTGACTTTCTGGGTAGAAAACGGTATTCTGATTAAATCTGAAAATATCGGCTCACTTGATTTAAAAACAAGTGAAGAAGCAGAGCAGGAAAAATCTGTTAAAAAGGAAGTTACACCCGTTGTTAATACTCCGAAAATATTACCTGAAATTGAGGCAGTAAAGCCGACTGCTGAACAAATAGCGGCAAGAGGATGCGAAAGCGAAGAAATCCGTTTTCTTTTTAACGAAGCACAGTCGAGAATGGGTAAAACTATCGGACATGACGGACAGGCTGTACTTCTTATGATGCATGATTCATACGGTCTGCCTGTTGAAGTTATTGTTACAATAATTGAATATTGTGTTTCCGTTGGTAAAACATCTACATCATATATTTCAAAAATCGGTAAGGACTGGGGCGAAAGAGAAATCGATACTCTTGAAAAAGCCGATGAAGTTATCAGTGAACTTAAAGCTGCTGATGAAATGTGGAATGAATTCAGAATAAAAACAGGTATTTCTACTCCAAGACCTACTTCTGCACAGATGAAATATCTCAATGTATGGAAAAATCAATATAATTTTTCTATGGATATGGTTTTTCTTGCATATGAAGAATCTGCTAATAACATACAGAAAATCAGTTTTCCGTATATGGATAAAGTATTGCAGAATTGGCATAAGGAAGGTATAAAAACACCTGCTGATGTTAATAAAGCGAAGCAGGAAAGATTACTTCAGGCAACTAAACCTGCAGCAAAACAAGAAAAAGTACAGAAGAAAAAGTCATCGTACGATATTGATGAAATTCTTAAAGCTAATAATCAGACTGAACTTGTATATAAAAGAAAGGGGGATGACGATTAATGTCAGTAAATAAAGAAATTTACCTGCGAGCTAAAAATGAAATCGACCGCAGACGCGAAGAAGCACAGCTGAGTGCATTTGAAAGACGCGAAGAATGTAAACGTCGTTTCCCGGAAATTGCACAGTCTTATAAAATTATGGCAGACACTGCTTGCGAGTGTGTTAAAGCAATGGCACTCAGCGGTGGAAAAGCACAGGATTTTATAGATGAAATTTCAAAGAAAAATCTTGAAGCCCAACAGGTAATTGCCGAAACATTAAAAAAAGCAGGTTTACCTGAAGATTACCTGAAAGAAAAATATTCTTGCAACGAGTGTAAAGATAGTGGTTTCGTAGAAGGCAAGATGTGTACTTGTCTTAAAAATGCTATGAAACAGTTAACATATAATTCTTTGTGCGATAAAGTACCGCTTGAGAAATACCGTTTTGATAAATTTTCACTTGAATATTATCCTGATTCCGTGAACGAAGATGGCATAGTGCCTCGCAAAAGAATGAAAAACTTCTTCGATTATTGTGTAAACTATGCGGATGATTTTAGTTCAAAATCTGCTAATATACTTATGACAGGTGAAACAGGCTTAGGAAAAACCCATTTATCGCTTGCAATTGCAGGTCAGGCTGCTAAAAAAGGCTACTCTGTCGTTTACGGTTCAGCACAGAATCTGCTTTCAAGCCTTGAAAGCGAAAAATTCGGCAGAAGTCAGACAGGTGCGGAACAAGCAATACAGGAATGCGATTTGCTTATAATTGACGATTTAGGTGCGGAATTTTCAACACAGTTTACTGTTTCTGCAGTGTACAACATCATAAATACAAGGCTTATGATGTCTAAACCTACAATTATCAGTACAAATATGTCAATGTATGAAATTGAAGAAAAATATACTCAGAGAATTGCCTCCAGAATTCTTGGTAACTATATACTGATGGAATTCACTGGCAGAGATATCAGAGTTCAGAAAAAGAAACAGTAAAGGAAAAATAACTAATGTCTATAAGAAACAGTAATTCAATTCCTCAAAAACAAAAAGCGCACACATATATCTGGATTTTTTGCAGAGTGGCACTGCTTATCTGGGGAATTGTAGAGTTCCTGCTTGGAAACACAACGCAGTTTCTGCAGTCTCTTTTTGCTATAGCGTTTACACATTTGTGGGATATGTTCCAGATGTGGGGCGGAAAATCTTTTATAACAAAAGTTCCTTATTATCTTCAAACGGAATTGAATGTTTTTATTTGTGTGGGATGCGTTATCGGTACATCTCTCAATCTCCATACTGATTTTGAATCTATGGATATAATTCTTCATACCTTTGCAGGCGTTCTTTCTCAGAGCTTTATGTTTGAATTGATACCGCTTGTAAATGGTAAAAACAGAGAAACAGGTCCGGCTATGCAAGCGATGTTTTCTTTTACCGGTGCCATTGCAATACTTGTAGGTTGGGAATTTTATGAGTTTACAATGGACAGGATATACGGAATGGTTATGCAGCGTTCTGATATATTCACTGAAGTTGGTATAGTTGATACAATGTGGGATTTAATCAACGGCACAGCGGGGGCGCTTGTTTCGATGTTTATACTTGCTTTTTCGAAAAACGGAAAGTTTAAACGGAGGAAACGTGTATGAGTATTGGCAGTGCTTTAAGGTTTTTCAGAAGTAAACACGGATATACACAGGCTGAAGTAGCCGAAAAAATTGGCATTAAAAGAACAACATATATTTCATATGAAAATTCAAAAACTGTGCCACCGTATGATTTGGTTGAAAGATTTGCTGAGTTTTACGGTGTTTCTATGCAGGATTTTGAAAACGAAATCAGAAGCAAAACAATTCTTCAGATGAATTCCGAAGTGCCGTCTTATCAGATAACAATACGCGAAAATATGGCTGAGCTTACAAGTGATGAAAGAATGGTAATAAAGTATATAAGATTATTGGATTCTGAAGAAAAAGCTGATTTTTTTGAAAAAATTAAAGATGATTATCTGGATAGGCGATTTAAAGAAGATTCAGAATAATTTTTAATTTTTTATCTATTGATAATCAGGTGAAAGTATAGTAAACTGATAAAAATATTTTTATGAGGAGACTTATATGAAAAAATATATTTCTATAATTTTAATGGTTGTTTTGCTTTTCAGTTTTTCATCGTGTGCAACGAAAGAAAATGACCCTGATGAACAGACATCTGTTACAGTCAACGGAGTGCAGTCTGATTCGGATAAAACAAACGGTGAGGAAGCAACAGAGGTTGTTACTGAAATAGTTACTGAGGTTGTAACTGATGACGAGGGTAACACAGAAATTGTTTCTGAAGTTGTTACTGAAATCGTAAAAGCTGAATCTTCTTCCAAAGAGAAAACCACTAAAAAGAAAGACACAACTACTAAGAAGAAAGAAACAACTACTAATGTGAAAAAACCTGTTGCAGACAAAAATGATGACCCGTCAGAATGGACTAAGGAAGAAGTTGTGGCTTATTACAAAGCTGCTTGTGAAAAATCTTCTTATAAAAAATCTGTCCAGACTATGAGTATGCGTAAAAACACTCTTAAAGCCGGTGGCGGAATCGGTAAGTTTTTAAGCGTTGCCGAACCCATTATCAGAGGAGTTCTTGAACTCAATTCAACGGAAATTGATGGGATTACGGGCGGATATTGGAATCTTGTTCCGTCTGACTGTAAAACTGCAAAAGCATATAAAAGTGGCGATTACACTGTTGTGGAAATGACAATGGTTGACCAGACAGACGGAGTATACGGTAAAAAGTTTGAAGGAACAGTTGCTCATGCAATTACAGTTGTTGATGGTGTTGCTGAGGCAGCCGAACAGTTCCCGGCCTTTGATATAAAATATAAAGAGGCTGATATTAAGATTCATTACACAGATGCAAAACTTAAGGTTAAAATCAACGATAAAGGTATAATTGAAAAAGGTACATGGTCTTATGTTGTAACTCCTGTAGTTAATGACCTCTATATTGAAAATCTTGAAGTAGATAATGCAGGTGCTATAGTTGATTATAAAGTTACAGTAGGCGGTGGATTTTAAAAATTGACAGTCACTCAATAGAGTGGCTGTTTTCTATTGTGTTTTTTAAAAATATTTGTTACAATATTTATATATCTTTATGATTGGAATGATAAAAATGAATGATTTATTCAGAAGATATCCTGAATTATCAGTCTGCCGTGAAAGTCTGGAAAAGGCAGTAGAAATGATGTGTGAAACATATTATAACGGTGGCAAAATACTTGTTTGCGGAAATGGCGGAAGTTGTGCCGACAGCGAGCATATTGTAGGGGAATTGATGAAAAGCTTTACACTTGCCAGAAAGATTCCTGATGAAGACAGAGAAAAACTTTTCTCCCTTCTTGGCGATGAATCAAAACTTTTTGTTGAAAATCTTCAAAGAGGTATACCTGCATTTTCTTTGTGCTCGCAAAGCGGCGTTATGACTGCATATAACAACGATGTAAATCCTGATATGGTTTATGCACAACTTTTGTATGCTTGCGGTAAAAAAGAAGATCTGCTTATCGGTATTTCAACTTCAGGTAATTCAAAAAATGTTGTAAACGCAGTTAAAGCAGCAAAAGCATTTGGTATAAAAAGTTTATGCCTGACAGGTGCAAAAGAATGTATGCTTGATGATTTTGCAGATTGCATAATTAAAGTGCCTGAAACAGAAACATATAAAATTCAGGAACTTCACCTGCCTGTTTATCACTATTTATGCCTTGAAACTGAAAAGAAATTATTCGGATAAAAGTTAAATCCCACTCAGATGAGTGGGACTTTTTTATACTTGTGATTTTTCAAGTTTTTTCAATTCTTTCAGTACGCTTGTTGTTACGAATATGGACACTATAAAAGTCAGACAATCTGATATTGCCTGTGACATCTGTAAACCTAAAAGTCCGATTGTGGTTGATAAAATCAGATAAAGAGGAATCAGGAATAAACCTTGTCTTCCCATTGCTACTATTGAAGCACGTCCGCCGAATCCGATGGATTGTGATAAGAATTGTGACATCATTGCACAGGCCTGAAGCGGTAATGCAAGGCTCTGTAATCTTAATGCAAGAGCACCTATTTCAATTACTTCCTTGTCATTTTCTCTGAAAAATGCCATAATCTGCGGTGCCAGAATGAAAGATATAACACCTAAAGTCGAGAGTAAAATTATTGCAACCACAAGGCAGAATTTAAAAGCACTTCTTACACGGTCAAATCTTTCAGCACCGAAGTTGAACCCCGAAACCGGTTGGAAACCCTGGCAGAAGCCGATAAGTCCTGCATGGATAAACAACATATATTTGTTTACTATTGAAAGTGCAGAAAGTGCAGCTGCGCCAAAGGGACCTGCTGCAACATTAAGGATAATTGAAGAAACACTTGCAAGACCTTGTCTGCAGAAAGAGGGGAGACCTGAATGCAATATTTCTTTATAAATTTCCAGAGTCGGTCTGAAGTTTTTCAGTTTAATGCTTATACTTGTTTTCTTGACATTTGTAAATATTAGTAACAAACAGAAACTTATAAACTGACTTATTATTGTTGCGAGTGCAGCACCTGAAATTCCCATCTTCATATTGTAAATCATAATCGGGTCTAAGATGATGTTTATAACAGTGCCGGTGGAAATGCCTATCATTGAGTATAACGCATTTCCTTGTGCTCTTAACTGATTGTTAAGCACAAATGATGATGCCATAAAGGGTGCACCGATAAGGATATATCTGGCGTAGTCTACTGCGTAGGGTTTTACGCTTTCTATTGCACCGAGTAATGTTACAAATTTTTCAAGAAACGGAAAAACTCCGATGCAAAGCAAAACGCCAAAAATAAAGGCAGTGAAAAATGCAGTTGATACCGTTCTTTTTGCTTTGTCATATTCTTTCATTCCCAGAAGTCTTGAAACAAAAGTGCCGCTTCCCATTCCTAACGTGAATCCGATTGCCTGAATCATTGCCATTATTGAATATGTAACGCCAACTGCGGCAGATGCTTCAGTTGAAATATGGCTTACAAAATATGTATCTGCCATATTATAAAGCGACGTTACAAGCATACTTATGATTGTAGGTACGGCAAGTTTAAGAATTAATTTTTTGACAGGAGTTTCTGTCATATAAATGTGTCGTTCTTCGCGTGTCAATTAAACATCTTCTTTCAATTTATCTGCATATTTTATTTTGTTGCAAAGATATGCTATTAATAGTGCAACTAAAGCAACAGGAATTAACGGGATTAATAAAATTATAAGTAAAGCAAGTGTGATTATTATCGGTAATCCTTTTTTACTCTTGTTGATAGTTGATTTTGCATCAGGGATTATTTTTTCAATATCCTCTTTTGTTGCTTTCAACGGTAATGTAATATTGTGGTCAGGGATTCCGCTGTTGAAAACCAACGGTTCAACCAAGTCAGAAACATTTTCGGTAACCTTGAGAATTTTCCCGATTTTAATTCCGAGTACACCAAGTAATGAATCAATTATACTCATTAATCCCATTGTGATTTTATAATGCGGTGTATCAGGCGAATATGGGGCATCTCCGCCGTATAAATTCTGAATGAGTGAAATTATATAGTCTATGACCTTCTCGTCTTTAATGGTGGAATAATCAGCTTTTTTCAGGCCTGTTTCTTTTTTAGTCCATTTTGCAACAGTGCCGATTTTTAATTTGCAGAGAAGCTTTGCAACAGGCTTGAAAATCCAACCGTATCTGTAAACCACTTTTGGTCTTACGCTGAAAGCATTTGCGGCAAAAGCAAATTCATCAATGCTTGTTGCGGCCGCTTCAATTGTTTTCTTTATCATTCCGAAAAACTGATTCTGCAGATGCTCATCAAAATTTTTGCCGTTGAATTGAATATCAGGGTCTTTTTCAAGATGCTTTGATTCAATCTGCATTGTTCCGGCTTTTTTATCAAAAGTTACAACTCTGTAAAGGGCAGGGTAACCAACAGTTGCAGCAGTTGTTATATCGTAAAAAATATTGTTGTTTTTGCTGAAATGATATGAAACATCGTGCATATGTGAGTGACCTGTAAACATAAAGCTTACACCCATATCGGGGAATTGTTCGCGTCTTATTTCGTGGTCGCCCATCATATCGCCTTTGCCGATTAGCGAGAAGAAAGGTGAAGGTGAGAGTACAGGATGATGCGACATTGGGATAATCAACTGATTGTTTTTCTTTGCATCTTCAACCTGTTCTTCTATCCACTTGAAGCAGTTTTTGCTGAATCCGCTTTTACCTTCATGGTTTCTGTCGTCATTCAATGCAAAAAGTCTGAAACCGTCTTCAAGCTGAACAATATATGACATACTGTCTTCGTGAACTGCAATTGCTTCAGATGGTCCGAACTCATAATATAAATCCCACAGTTCTTTTCTTGTTGTTGCGGTTGTTTCAACTTTTTCATCGCCCACAAATTTATGGCCGATTCCGCTGTCGTGAAAATCATGAGTTGCAGTAATAACGTAAACTCTTTTCCCAGCAGCTTTGACTTTGCGTAATAAATCAATAAATTCAATGTGGCTGTCAGGTTCACCGTTTTTAGTAACGTCACCTGAAATGATAATAATATCATTTGTTTTATCTTCAACAATCTGTTCAAAAAAAGCCTCAAGAACTTCCTGGCTGTCTTTGATTAAGTTTGTGCTTCTGCTGTTTTCCTGTATAAAAGCTTTGCCGTCAATACCGTTCTTTTTGGAATAGTAGTGTGTGTCAGAAACAACTGTGATTTTCAAAGTGTCCGTAATTATCCCACCTTTCGCTTATCTTACTGAGATATTATACAATTTTTTCTTTATAAGTGTCAATAAATTAACTTAAACTAATTGAATTAGTTTGAGAAATATGTTATTATTACTTTAAGTATTAACCGAAAGGTGGTTTTTTGTTATGAGAAAACGTATACCGATTAACTTTGACTGGAAGTATTCAGAAGTTTTTACTGAGGATATGCTCGGTAAAGATTATGATGACAGTAACTTCGAGACAGTTAACATTCCTCATACTAATAAAGAAATTCCCTATAATTATTTTGATGAAAAAATGTATCAGTTTGTTTCTTGCTACAGAAAAACTGTAACATTGAAAAAAGATGATATTGATTCAAAATTACTCCTTCATTTTGAAGGTGCCGCAAACTATTCCAAAGTTTATGTAAACGGTAAATATGTAGGTGAGCATAAAGGCGGTTACACACCTTTTGTGTTTGATGTTACTGATGTTGTTAAATCAGGTAAAAACGTTATTGCCGTTATGCTTGACTCAACTGAACGTCCTGAAATTCCGCCTTTCGGCAAAGTTGTGGACTATCTTGTTTACGGTGGTATTTATCGCGAAGTATGGCTTGAAAAAGTTGATGAAGTTTATATCAAAGATGTTTTTGTTAAACCCAAAAATATTTTCTTTGAAAATAAACTTATTGATGTTGATATTGCTTTTTCAGAAAGCTATTCAGGTCTTGTGAAGCTTGTTTTCTCTGACGGAGAAAATGTACTTGGTGAAAGAAAAGTAAGAGTTGACGGAGATTCTGTTTCACATAAATGGAAAGTAGGCGAAGTTGAACTCTGGGACCTCGATAATCCCAAACTTTACTATCTTACAGTAATAATGGGTGAAGATGAATATAAAGTACGTTTCGGTTTCAGAAGTGCACGTTTTAAGAAAGACGGCTTCTATCTCAACGGAAAGAAAGTTAAAATCAGAGGTCTTAACAGACATCAGAGCTATCCTTATGTAGGTTACGCTATGCCTGCATCTGCACAGATTGCCGATGCTGAGCTTATGAAATACACACTCGGCTGTAACCTTGTAAGAACATCTCACTATCCCAATTCAATTCACTTCCTTGACAGATGTGACGAAATCGGTTTGCTTGTATTCACTGAAATGCCAAGCTGGCAGTTCCTTGGTGAAGGCGAGTGGAGAAAGAATTGTCTTGACAATATAGAAAAAATGATTGTCCGCGACAGAAATCACCCGAGTATTATTCTCTGGGGTGTCCGTGTTAACGAAGGTGAAGACTGCGACGAATTCTACACTGAAACAAATGCTCTTGCAAGAAGTCTCGACCCCACACGTCAGACAGGCGGCGTAAGAAATATGCCCTTCAGTCATCTGCTTGAAGATGTTTACACATACAATGACTTCTCACATTCAGGTAAGGGCATCAAGCTTCTTCCGCCCTCACTTGTATCAGCAAGCCTTAATGCACCTTATCTCGTAACAGAATATAACGGCCATATGTTCCCCACAAAGAGCTTTGACCGCGAAGCATTAAGAACTGAACATGCTCTGCGTCACGCAAGAGTTCAGAATAAATCACACGGTACCGACAGAATCAGCGGTGCAATCGGTTGGTGTATGGCTGACTATAATACACATAAAGACTTCGGCAGCGGTGATAAAATCTGTTATCACGGTGTTACTGATATGTTCCGTATTCCCAAACTTGCTGCAGCAGTTTATGCTTCACAGCAGGACGAAACACCTGTTCTTGAAGTTTCATCTTCAATGGATATCGGTGACCATCCCGGCGGAATTCAGGGTCCCGTACACATTTTCACAAACTGCGATTATGTTAAAGTTTACAGAAACGGCGAATTCAAGAGTTACGCATATCCTGACAAAAAGCGTTTCCCCAATCTTCCTCATCCGCCTGTTATGCCTGATGACTTCATCGGTGATGCACTCCTTAAGGATGACGGACTTGACGAAGTAACAGCAAGGAATCTTAAAGCAGCACTTTGCGCAGCAAGTGTTTACGGCTTTATTATGCCTCCTCAGAATTATCTTAAATTTGCTTTCGCTTTCCTTCACGGCAAGATGAGCATTTCTGAAATGATTGAAATAGTTACAAAGTATTTTGCTAACTGGGGCGACTGTCAGGTAGCTTATACTTTCGAAGGTTATAAAGACGGTAAGATGGTTAAATCAGTAACAAGAACTGCAGTTAATTCTCTTGACTTCACAGTTAAAGCAGACAAAACTGAACTTGTTGAAGATGAAACATACGATGTAACAAGAATTGAAGTTATTTCTGTTGACCAGTGCGGAAACAGACTTCCTTACGATAATACACTTGTTAATGTTAAAATTGACGGTGATGCAGAAGTTATCGGACCTGATTCATTTGCACTTGTCGGCGGTGTAAGAGCTTTCTGGGTTAAGACCAAGGGCAAAACAAGTGATGTAAAAGTTACTGTTTCTGTAGAAGGCAGAGGCGAAAAAGTAATTGACCTTAAAGTCGAGAAAGTTAAATAATTGACAATTATTGTATATTGTGGTATAGTATCTGTATAAATATTCAGGAGGTATTTATTATGAAAAAATTAGCAAAAGTTCTTTCATTAGTTATGGCACTTGTTCTTTGCCTTGCACTTTTCAGTGCTTGCGGTGCTGAAAAAGACGGCGGAAAAGAAAAACTCATTATGGGTACAAACGCAGCATTCCCTCCCTATGAGTATTATGATGGCGATAAAATTGTAGGTATTGATGCTGAAATCGCTGCACTTCTTGCAGAAAAACTCGGTATGGAACTTGAAATTACTGATATGGATTTCAATGGCATTATCAGTGCTGTTCAGAATGGTGTTGTTGATATCGGTCTTGCAGGTATGACAGTTACTCCCAAAAGACTTGAGTCTGTTAACTTCTCTGATCCGTACGCAAAAGGTATTCAGGTAGTTATCGTTAAAGAAGGTTCAGATATCAAAGCTATCAAAGACCTTGAAGGTAAACTTATCGGTGTTCAGGAAGCAACAACAGGTGACATCTATTCAACAGATGAATTCGGTGAAGGCAACATCAAGAGATATCAGAACGGTGCTGCTGCTATTTCTGCACTCCAGGGTGATATCGTTGATGCAGTTATCATTGATAACGAACCTGCAAAAGCTTTTGTAAAAGAAAACAAAGGTCTTAAAATTCTTGAAGCACACTATGCTGATGAAGATTATGCTATTGCAGTAGCAAAAGATAACACAGAACTTCTTGAGAAAATTAACAAAGCTCTTGATGAACTTAAAGCAGACGGTTCAATCGACAAGATTGTTAACAAATATATTCCCTCATAAGTTTTAAAAATTAAGAGGCTGCCTGAGTGACAGCCTCTTTTTGACGTGTATAGATATTTTTTTTGAAAGGCAGATAACACATGAGAGATTTCAAGATATCTAAAAAAGTTCTCTGGATTCTTATTGCTGCGCTTTCTGTTTCGCTGATTTTCAGTTTTGCTGTTCCGGCTTTTGCTGCGGCAGCAGAGTCTGTGCCTCAGGATGCAGGGATTGTGGATATAGTAAAAGAAGCTTTTTTAGAAATAAAACACGACATATACAGTGTTTTGATACAGAACGATAACTATAAGCATATTACAGATGGTCTTGGTGTTACAATTGAGATTACAATTGCAGCCTTGTTCATTGGCCTTGCACTTGGTTTTATTGTTGCGATTATTCGTTCTACTCACGATAAAACAGGTAAGTTTAAACTTCTTGACTCAATTTGTAAATTGTATCTTACCGTATTCAGAGGTACACCTGTTATCGTACAGTTGCTTATTATATATTACCTGTGGTTAGGTAAAATGGGCATTCACGAAAATATTGCAGCAATTATCGCATTTGGTGTAAACTCAGGTGCTTACGTTGCGGAAATTCTTCGTTCAGGCATTATGTCTATTGATAACGGTCAGTTCGAAGCAGGCAGAAGCCTTGGATTTAACTATTTCAAAACAATGATTTATATTGTTTTACCGCAGGCTTTTAAAAACACATTGCCTACTTTGGCTAACGAATTTATTGTTTTACTTAAAGAAACATCTGTTGCAAGCTTCATTGCAGTTAAGGATATGATGAAAGGTGCAAATGCACTCGTTGGTTTCACATACAATATGAATGTACCGTATATTACGGTTGCACTTATTTACCTTGTAATGGTTCTTGTATTACAGAAGGGTGTAAGCATACTCGAAAGGAGGCTTCGTAACAGTGACCACTGATAATAGTGTTTTAATCAAAGTTGCCGGCCTCAAAAAGAGTTTTGGCGAATTGAATGTTCTTAAAGATATTAATACTGAAATTAAAAAAGGTGAAGTTGTAGTTATTATCGGTCCTTCGGGTTCGGGTAAATCAACTTTCCTGCGTTGTCTTAACAGACTTGAAGAGCCCACAGACGGTGTAATTGAGTTTGACGGTGTTAACATTATTGACAAGAAAGTCAACATTAATAAACACCGCGAAAAAATGGGAATGGTATTCCAGCAGTTCAATCTTTTCAACAATCTTACTATTCTTAAAAACATCACATTAGCACCTGTAAAACTTGGGCTGATGAAGAAAAATGAAGCTGAAGAAAAAGCAATAGAGCTTCTTAAAAGAGTTGGTCTTGCTGAAAAAGCAGATGCATATCCCTCTCAGCTTTCAGGCGGACAGAAACAGCGTGTTGCAATTGTACGTGCTCTTGCAATGAATCCTGAAGTAATGCTTTTTGACGAACCTACCTCTGCTCTTGACCCTGAAATGGTAGGTGAGGTTCTTGAAGTTATGCAGGAACTTGCAAAAGAAGGAATGACAATGGTTGTTGTTACTCACGAAATGGGCTTTGCAAAAGAGGTTGCTTCAAGAGTAATGTTTATGGATGAAGGATATATTATGGAAGAAGCACAACCTGAAGAATTCTTCTCAAACCCCAAAACAGACAGATGTAAAGATTTCCTTTCAAAAGTTCTTTTATAAAAGGATAAAAGGCTATCGGTTTTCCGATAGCCTCTTTTGTTTCTCTTATATTGAATTTTTTTATTTACGGTGTGATAAAGTTTGAAGTTATGTATCTGATGCCGAGATTATAGAGAGATTCCATTTTAGAAAGTCTGTCTACAGTCCAGACGCATACTTTAAGTCCTGCTTTTACTGCTTTTTTGAAATCGCTGTTTTTATTGCTTGCACATACTGCATATGCAAAACCATATTTTTTTGCGTTCTCAATACCTGCGTTATCTATTGTTTCAACAAGATACCAGTATTCTGTGTCAGGTGAATACTCCTGAAGTTTAATGAGTTTGTTGATATCAAATGAAATAATAATTGCTTTATCAAGAAGATTTCTTTCTTTCAATTTTTCAATGATATCTGTAAGCTTTGTGTCATAATAACCATCGCGCTTAATTTCTATTTCAGGCACTTTGTTGTATTTTTGGCAAAGGTCAAGATATTCGTCGAGAGTAGGTAACTTCAGGTCAGGATATTTTTCAATTCCGTGACCATATGTAACCTTAAAATTACGCAATTCTTCAAGTGTATAGTCGCTTATATTACCTTCGCCGTTACAGGTCTTGTCTATTGTTGAGTTGTGGCATACTATCCATTCTCCGTCTTTAGTAAGATGCACATCGCACTCAATTGCGTAATAAGCCTCTTTACAGGCTTTTTCAAAGGCAGGCAAGGTGTTTTCAGGTGCAACTCCTGAAAAACCTCTGTGTGCGGTGATATGCACAGGATCGTTTTTCTTTATAATTTTTGATGTTGAAGCAGAAACCACACCGATTTCTTTTCTTTTTAATATTTCGCCTAAAAAATAAACTCTGCAGGCTATAAATCCCCATACCTGCTTTAACGTTTTACCCATATTTCTCACCCCTGATTAGATAATAGCCGCATCTTTTGGATGCGGCTGAATTATTTTATTTAAGCATAAGTCCTTCGCTTACTGCAAAATCGTGAAGCACTTTAAGTGAGTGCTTTTTCTGGTCATTGATTGAAGAACCTGTTCTTGTATATGTATTCATTTTTGCACCGCCAAGAGAAGCCATATATTTAGCACTTGCAGTGAAACCGTTATCAACAGTTTCAGCAAATACGTTTACAAAACGGTGGATTTTTTCTGCTTTTTCAATGTCTTTTTCTACGAAAAACGCATCATACATTTTTCTGAGCATATATGTACCGCATGTACTGGGAGTTGCAATAACACCGCGTGCACCTGCTTTGTATGCTTCAAAAAGATAGGGTGTGTTTGCCTGAAGAACATTACTTTCTCCCTGAACAGCAATTTTTGCTTTAATCCAATCCATAGAGCATGTTGTATCTTTCATACCTACAAACTTACCTGTTTCAACAAGTCTTCTGTAAGCATCAGCACTGATTTTGTAATTCTGGAAACCGGGGAATTCATAAATAAGAACGGGAAGCTCAGTGTGCTCAGCAAGACTGCACATATAGTGTACTAAATAATCATCATCCTGTGCGTAGCCTTTTGTTACGAAAACAACACCGTCAACACCAGTAGCTGACATTCTTTTAACTTCATCAATCTGTTCTTCTTTTGAGCCGAGGCAAAGGTTTGCTGTTGCAAAAACGGGTTTGCCATTAGCGTGTTTAACAACTGTTTCAGCAATTTTAAGGCGATCTTCAAAATCGATTTTTGTCATTTCAGAGCTACCGCAAACAGGGAAAAGAGCGTGAGGATTCTGCTCAACCTGCCATTCTGTGTAACCTTCCAATGCTTTGAAATCGATTGACATATCATCATTGTAGGGAGTAAGCAAGAGTGAATATACACCTGCATATTTTTCCATCTGACCTTTAAAACTGTTCATTTTGAGACCTTCTTTTTGAAAAAATTGTATATCTTATATACAAGGGTATTATATATCATTTATATATAAAATGCAATTACTTTTAATAATTTATCAGAGGTTATTTTTAAAAATTTCAATACTTCTTTCCAGAATACCATTTATGTGTGCAATGAGTGTACCGTAGTTTGTAATCGGTACGCCTGCATCGTTGGCAGATTTGTTTCTGTAGCGTATTTCGCGCTCGTTTAGCATACATCCGCCGCAATGGACAATCAAAGAATATTTCTCGAGATTTTCGGGGAAACTTCCTCCTGAAGTAAATTCAAAGTTCAGTTTTTTACCTGTGAAATCAGAAATCCAGTCGGGCAATTTTACCGTGCCGATATCATCGCATTGTCTGTGATGAGTACATCCTTCGCATATCAGCACAACATCATCATCTTTCAGTCTGCTTAAGTGGTTTGCACCATTAACTGCACTTTTCAATAAACCTTTATATCTTGCAAAAAGAATTGAAAAAGATGTGAGGGGGATGTTTTCAGGAACGATGCTTTTTACTTTGTTGAAAACCTGACTGTCAGTTATAACCATTTTCGGGTTAAACTTAAGAGCGTATTTCAATTGTTCAGGTTGCACCACAACACAGACTGCATGTTTGTCAATTACATCCCGTATTGACTGTACCTGAGGTAAAATCATTCTGCCTTTCGGTGCTGACGAATCAATAGGAGTCACAAGTATAACTACATCATCTTCATTCAATAAATCTGAAACGATTTTTTTGCTGTCATTTTCTATTTTTACGAGTGATGCAATTCTTTCTTTCAACTCAGTGATATTTGTGTTTTTGAGTGCACTTACCTGAATTGAATTTTCATCGGTAATTGTTGTGTCAGATATATCAGCTTTATTATACACAACAAGATACGGAATTTCTTTTTTTATGAAAAGTTCAATCAATTCTTTATCTTCTTCTGATTTGCCGATTGCAGAATCAATAACTAAAACAGCAATATCGGTTTTGTTAAGAATCTGACGTGCTCTTTTTACTCGTAATTCACCAACCAAGCCTTCATCATCAATTCCCGGTGTATCTACAATCACAACAGGTCCTAACGGTAAAAGTTCCATCGCTTTGGTTACCGGGTCAGTTGTCGTGCCTTTATAATCGGCAACTATTGAAATTTCCTGACCTGTTATTGCGTTAACAACGCTTGATTTACCTGCATTTCTTTTACCGAAAAATGCTATATGAGGTCGTTCAGCGCTTGGTGTCTGGTTAAGATTTGCTGCCATTAAAATCACCTTTTAATCAGAATCTGAAATCTCTTTTTCCCAAATGTATATTATCGAGATAATCTTCTGCAATTTTTCTTACATTATCTTTAGGGATGTTCTTAAGTTCATCGCGGATTAATTTTTCGCCTATTTCTTTTGTTTCTTCGCTTGCGTAGTCTTCAAGGAATTCTTTTAACGTCATCAGTGCGTTAGGATGGCAACAGTTCTGAATCTGTCCGCTCTTAAGCAAAGACATAAATCTGTCGCCTGTTCTGCCTTCTCTGTAGCAAGCAGTGCAGAAGCTGGGTATAAATCCAAGTTCCATAAGCCATTTTACAACTTCATCAAGTGTACGCTGGTCAGAAACGTCGAATTGTTCTGAATCGTGAGGCCTTTCTTCTTCTGTGTATCCGCCTACAGATGTTCTGGAAGCACCGCTGATTTGTGAAACACCAAGCTTAAGAACTCTTTCTCTTACTTCCTGACTTTCTCTTGTGGAAATAATCATTCCTGTATAAGGTACAGCGATTCTGATAAGTGCACAGATTTTTGCGAAAATATCATCGCTTATGCTGTTGTCAAAAGCACTGGGGTCGATATCATCAGCTTTCTTGATTCGCGGTACACTGATTGTATGCGGTCCTACACCGTAAACAGCTTCAAGATGTTCTGCGTGCATAAGAAGTGCTGCAAGCTCGTATCTGTAAAGTTCAAGGCCGAAAAGAACACCAAGGCCTACGTCATCGATTCCTCCCTGCATTGCTCTGTCCATCGCTTCTGTATGGTAAGCATAGTTGTGTTTTGGACCTGTGGGATGAAGCTTTTCATAACTTTCCTTGTGGTAAGTTTCCTGGAAAAGGATATATGTTCCGATTCCTGCATCGTGGAGTTTCTTATAGTTTTCTACAGTTGTTGCAGCGATGTTTACGTTTACACGGCGGATTGCACCGTTTTTATGCTTGATTGAATAGATTGTATTGATACATTCAATAATGTATTCAATCGGATTGTTAACAGGGTCTTCACCGGCTTCAATAGCAAGTCGTTTGTGTCCCATATCCTGAAGTGCAATAACTTCATTTTTTACTTCTTCCTGTGTTAATTTTTTACGTGCGATATGTTTATTTTTATAATGATAAGGGCAGTAAACGCATCCGTTGACGCAATAGTTAGACAGATAAAGAGGGGCGAACATAACGATTCTGTTGCCGTAAAAATCTTTTTTAATCTGTGCGGCAAGTTCGTATATTTCATTGTTGATTTCTTCATTGTCACAAGCGAGAAGAACTGATGCCTCACGGTGTGAGAGACCTTTACGTAATCTTGCTTTTTCAACTATTGATTTAACGTATTCAATATCATTTTTCTTTTCATCTGCAAATTTAAGCGAATCAAGCACTTCTTCGTGGCAGATAAATTCTTCAGCTTTTGTTGATTTGGGATTATACATATATGTCACTTCTTTCAAATTAATTATTTATTTTATAATCGCCACGTGAAACAACTGTTTCGTAGCCGATTTTTTTCATGCTTTCTTTTAAGAGATTAAGGCTTTCAGCAGCTTCTGCACCGCTTGAAAGCTTATTGTTATAAAGCATATATTTATCTCTTACATTTTCAGGGGATAAGTTGGGCATTACAACGTTTGCGCCGTAAAGTATACCTTTTTCTCTTCCGTCTTTTTCAACAGAGCCTAATGCTGTTGTTGCAGGCAGAAGAACATTCGGTAACATTAACCGGATTATGCTTAAAATTTTACAGGTTAAATCTGCATCACCTGCAGGTTCATTTTTAAATGGTGTATCTGTGTGGGGGATAAAAGGACCTACACCCACCATCTGAGGCTTGAATTCTGCGATAAAAAGCAGGTCTTCTGCGATATTTTCAATAGTCTGATACGGAGAACCAACCATAAACCCGCATCCTGTCTGAAAACCGATTTCTTTAAGATTTTTAAGACAATCCATTCTGTTTCTGAGTGTTAATTCTGCAGGATGAAGTTTTGAGTAATGGTCAGCATTTGCTGTTTCGTGTCTGAGCAGATATCTGTCTGCACCTGAATCGTAAAGCTTTTTGTAGCTGTCTTTTGTTCTTTCACCTAATGACAGTGTCACGGCACAGTCAGGATATTCGCTTTTAATTGAAGAAATAATATCGCATAACACTTCATCAGTATAATATCCGTCTTCTCCGCCTTGCAGAACAAAAGTCCTGAAACCAAGGTTATAGCCGCTTTTACAGCAGGAGAGAATATCTTCTTTTTTTAGTCTGTATCTTGAGCAATTTTTGTTGCTTTTTCTTATACCGCAATAATAACAATCGTTTTTGCATATATTCGAAATTTCAATAAGGCCTCTTATATATACGTGGTTTGAATAAATTTCCAGTCTTTTTTTTACGGCACACTCACGCAGGTATCCGTTGGTCTGAGTATCGTTACATTCAAGTAATGCAATTAATTCTTCTTTATTAAGAATGCCGTTACATAAAAGTTTATCAACAGTATTTATCATTGTTATACCTCATTTTCAAAGTCGTAGTTTGAAAATGCAGTTTTAGCACTTACACCGTCAAGTCTCCCGATTTTACCTGTCAAAGAATTTATAACATCAGAAGGGGCTTCAAGAGCAACACTGATAATACTTATATTTCTTTTTTTGTAAGGAATTCCCATTCTGCCTATAATATACTCTCCGTATTCGTGTAAAACAGAATTGAGTTTTTCAACACTTTCAAAATTTTCGATAATAATTGAAATTAAAGCAACTCTTGTTTTCATAAATTTCCTCCAAACAAAAATAGCTGCACCACGAGGGTACAGCTACAGAATTTCAGCATATAAAAATACCAAGGTTGTTTTTTGTAGCTTTCGCCTCAATGAATTTTGGCGTCAGGTACATATTTATAATCATCTCATTGATGACATTATAACACATTGACAAAAATTTATCAATACTTATTTAAACGATTTCATAAATTTTTTTCGCCATCTTTTCTTGTATATAATTGCGAGCCTTGAAAGAACAATATCATACATATAAAAGAAAACACTTGCAAAGACAATTATAATCGGTGCTACATACCACTTTGTAAGATATGGTGTTATCCATTCAATTCCCTCGGTGTCTATTCCGAAGAATTTAAGTGAAATGTAATAGCTTAACAGTAAAACAATATTGGCAATTATTAGTTTGAAGATTAAAGCAATATGCCTTGAAAATTTATTTTCAAAAATAGTTTTGACTACAGGATAATAGCCGAAAATCAAAGCGTATGCTGCTCCTGCGGATTTATCAGGAATAAGTATCAATGAAAGTATACTTACACAGGCATAAACCAGTAATGCCCATTTTTTACCACATTCTGTAACAAGAATTATTATCAGAGTACCGCAGATTGCCGGTACGGCATAGGACAAAAAAGGGATAATTGTTGTTAAGATCATAAGAGCGATTGACAAGCCTGACATTATCGCACCCAATGCTATTTTAGAAGTGTTTTTCAAAAATTTCACCTCAACCAAATGATTGTTTATACTTAATAAGTTTACAACAAACATTACTGATTGTGTTTAACATATTGTAAACTTTAAAAAATAACCCTGCCGTGAAGACAGGGTTATTTAACTTTAAATTAGTCTTTGAAACCTTCAAATCCTTTGAAGATTGCTTCTGTGTAAACGTTGTTTTCGTTTACATCGTGAAGGGGATACCAAACCTGTGCAAAGAAGGGGTTGATTTTTGCTTCTGTGTCGTAATCCCAGTTGAATTTTTTGCCTTCGCAATCTGTGGGATGTTCTGACGGACACCAATGGCCGCCCTTAAGTACAAGGTTAGCAGACATCATAAATTCGTGACCTCTTGCACATTTCCATTTGATAGGTGTGTAGAAATCAACATATTCATCTTCTGTAGCAAGACATTCACCGCCACGGAATTCAGCAGCTTTCTTAAGATCTTCAAGTGTGATGTCTTCAACAGCTTTGCTTTCATCATAACCGTGATCAAGATAAGATCTTTCTCTTGTGGGACGTTCTGCTTCGGGGTTATAATCTTTCCAGGTGCCGATTTTGTTGTATTCTTCAAGAGAACCCCAATAAGCTGTGATTCTGTCCTGAACATTATTTTTGAGCCACCAGTTTGTACCATAAATTTCTTCGTTTGAAAGTTTTTTCATGAAAAGTTTTACAGCAGGCGGACAGAGCTGTGCAGCAGGTGCAAGTTTAATCCAACCGGGAGCCTGTGCTTTAAGACCTGCAAAATATTCTTTAACAGGAATATTAGCACGGAAGTGGAGATAATCGTCAAGTACATCACTGTCAAGATACCACTGACCGTGGAAGTTACGTGTGATAAACCAATTACGGTCGAAAAGTTTTTCAACTTTACCAACACCGAGAGCACCAAGAAGGAGACATTCGAATTCATAGTTAGTGATTCTGTATTCTTCACCACTACCGATATTATAGAATCTTCTCCAGAAATCTTCAGGAACATCGTCTCCGCAGATGTTAGCGAGAAGTCTGCCTGAATCTTCTACTGTTGCCCATTCAAGCACGCCGTTAAGAGGAACGTGGAACATGATGGGGTCGATATTTTTAATGATTCCGGGATAGAGGATACCTGACTGGCGGAGTGAAACCCAATGTTTAAGACCTGATTCAGCGAAAATCTGTTCAGCAAGAACTTTACTTGCTGCATAGTGGTCATAAATACTGATTTTGATGGGGTCACCTGTACGAGCCCAGTGAATAGGAGCGTTTCTGTCACCTGTTTCAGCAACAGTACCGATGTAAACAACTTTAATATCATCAGCATTAGGCTGTTCTTTTACTGCATTTACGATGTTTCTTGCAGCTGTTGTATTTGTAACAACTGTCTTTGTGGGATAATAGTCAGCACTGGGAGATACCATACCGCCAACGTGAAGAACATAGTCTGCACCTTTCACGCATTTAAGAACATCATCATATTTTGTAAGGTCGCCCCAAACGAGTTTAACTGAAGGGTCACCTTCATATTTTGCGAATTTTTCGCGGTTTTTCTTACTTCCTCTGTTGAGAAGCACAATGTTGTATTTGTCTTTCTTTGCATAGAGTTCTTTGAAACCGGCCCATCCCATGTTACCTGATGAACCTGTTAAAAAGACGGTTTTTTTAGACATTTTTTATTGCCCCTTTCACTATAAAATTATACACAAACATTTTATCATTTTTTATAATAAAAAGCAATGATTTTTTAACTTTTTTTAATATTTTTCATAGAATAGATTAAAGAATAACAAAGGAATGATACACTTGAATGAGTTGTGTTTATTATCTCAATTAAGTGAAGGTGAAATCGGAATAGTTAATGCAATAAACGTTACCGGTTCTATGCGAAGACGCCTTCAGGATTTGGGATTAATTCGTGAAACAGAAATAAAATGTCTGTTCAGAAATGTTAAAGGAAACCTCGGTGCTTATAATATCAGAGATGCGGTAATTGCTTTGAGAAACAGTGATACATCTCGTATAGAAGTTATAAGAAAGAAAAATGGGGCGTGATAACATGGGACTTACACTGTCTTCTACAGGAACAAATATTGCTAAAAAAGATTTGTTTGAATATAATGCACTGAAACAGAGAGAAGAAATACTGATAGGTCTCGCAGGTAATCCTAATGTGGGGAAAAGTACACTTTTCAATAATCTGACAGGTATGCATCAGCATACGGGGAATTGGCCGGGCAAAACAATTTCGAGTGCTATCGGTAGAATTAAATATGGTGAAAAACAATATTTACTTGCAGATTTGCCGGGAACATATTCTTTGCTTACTCATTCAAAAGAAGAAGATGTGGCACGTGATTTTATTTGTTTTTCAGGAGCGAAAAAAATAATTGTTGTTTGTGATGCTACTTGTCTTGAAAGAAATCTGAATCTCTGTTTGCAGATAATAGAAATGACGGACAATGTATGTGTATGTGTAAATCTGATTGATGAAGCAGAAAGAAAGGGTATTGAAATAGATTTTGATAAGCTCTCTGTTGAATTGGGTGTTGAAGTTGTAAGTGTTATAGCTCGTCAGAAAAAATCAGCAAAATTATTATCTGAACTTTCCGAATTATCTGTCAGTCAAAAGAAAATTCAAATAAAGTATCCGTCTGTAATTGAAGAATGCATTGACGTACTTAAAGATAGTTTTATAAAATATAATTTCAATTTTTCCGAACGTTGGCTTGCTGTGAATCTGTTAACTTGCAGAGAAGAAATAACAGAAAAAATCAAGACATATTATAATATTGATTTAATGCAGGATAAGCAGGTAGTCACGGCATTGAAAATGACGGATAAAATAATAGAACGATACGGACAAACATCAGAAAGCATAATTGATAAAGTTGCAAGAACATTTGTAAAAAAGGCAGAAGAAATTTCAGGAAAAACAGTTGTGAAAAAACAAAATAAAGAGAATACTGTATTGGATAAAATACTTACAGGTAAAATTACGGGAAGAATTCTTATGGTAGGATTATTGTTAGTTGTTTTCTGGCTGACAATAAAAGGAGCAAATTTACCTTCTGAATTATTGAGTAAAACATTTATAGCAGGGGAGAAATACATAGATATTTTTCTCGATAAACTCAATGTGCCGGAAATTTTCAAAAATATGTTGATTTGCGGTGTGTACAGAGTTCTTACATGGGTAATTTCTGTTATGCTGCCGCCTATGGCAATATTTTTCCCGCTTTTTACACTGCTCGAAGATTCAGGTTATCTTCCGAGAATTGCCTTTAATATGGATAATTTCTTCCGTAAATGTAATTCCTGCGGTAAACAGGCACTGACCATCAGTATGGGTTTCGGATGCAATGCAGCAGGTGTTACCGGAACAAGGATTATTGATTCGGACAGAGAAAGATTAATTTCAATTCTGACTAATTCCTTTGTTCCTTGTAACGGAAGATTTCCGATGATGATATCAGTGATTTCCATATTTTTTGCAACGTCTATGGCTATTTCGGATGTTATATCTGCATTAATTATGACTGCACTTATCTGTTTTGGGATTTTTATGACATTTATTGTGTCAAAAATATTGTCTGAAACGTGGCTGAAAGGGGAAAGCTCATCCTTTGCACTTGAGTTGCCTCCATTCAGAAAGCCGCAGATAGGAAAAGTAATTATAAGGTCTGTGTTTGACAGAACACTTTTTGTCCTGTTGCGTGCAATGGCAGTTGCAGCACCTGCAGGATTGATTATATGGTTAATGGTAAATATCAAAGTTGATTCAGTATCGTTATTTTCTTTATGTGCTGATTTTCTTGACCCATTCGCATCCTTTATAGGTCTTGACGGAGTAATACTCATTGCCTTTATTCTTGGGTTTCCTGCAAATGAAATAGTTGTTCCGTTAACGATTATGGGTTACACCTGTTCAGGTGAATTGCAACAGGTTTCCGATATGGAAACGCTGAAATATATTTTCACATCAAATGGCTGGACAGCAGTTACAGCAATTTGTTTTCTTGTATTTACTCTTATGCACTGGCCTTGTTCAACAACGTGTATAACAATATATAAAGAAACCAAAAGCAAAAAGTGGACATTTTTAGGTTTTGTTATTCCAACATTATGCGGAATGATATTATGTTTTCTGATAAATACAGTATATAAAATTTTAACGGCGGTATGACAAAATGTCTACCGCCGTCAGTTTAATTATTTAAGTTGTAAATTAAAAATCTGTCACTTACATCTTCTGCAGTGTTGTTAAAGAAACATATTCTGTATCTGTATGTAAGTTTTTCGTTTTCAGGAATTGAAATCCCGCCTCTGAAGAATAAATTGTTTGCAGCAAAAAGTCCGTAATTTCTGATGTGCCAGCAAGTGGGAAAACGCTCGTTTTTCTCATTGTCAAAAATTGCTATTGCACAATCTTCGTCATTAAGTTTTCCGCCGTATAAGCACCATTGAGCACTTTTGCTCCAACATTCACTCTCTCCGCAGGCACCGTAAGAATTTCTCATATATCCGCCGTGTGCCACGTCAATTTTTTCATTTACTCTTACTCCGAGAGGTCCTGCTTCTTTTGTGTTGCCGAAAGTAACAGGGCAGTAGACTGCATTGAAAGTAATATCAATATCAACATATCTGCATTCTTCACTCTGGTTATAAAGTGTGAATTTTCTTGTTTCGTTCAGAAGTTTATTTCCGTCTTTGTCAACCCAGATGTTTTTTACGTCAAATGAGAAAAATGCAGAACCGCAAATAAAGTTTTCAGGTTTGCCTTTCTCAATGTAACCGCTGTCTTCCGGTTCGTTCCACAAATCTACACCATTCACATCACCGACACCTACGAAAACTGAACGCTGGTGAGGATGTTCCTCGTGGTGTAAATCAGGGCGGGTAAAAGTGTTACCTGTTTTTGTGAAAACAGGGCCGAAAAAGGGCTTTTTCAATTCTGAAAGGTATTGGTATGAAGAAAATATTTTGCCGTTAAACAGAATATTGAGTTTTTCGTTTTCTTCTTCGTAGGAAATGATATTCTCATACTCTTTGTCAGAAAGAGAAAGTGTAACTTCTTCAGTGGAGTCTGATGTGAAAATTACAATTACACCGCCATCAGTTTTCTGGGCAGGGAAGACGTTTCCTTTTTCGTCAATTGCGCAAGTAACATTCAAATCAAATTCATCACATTCAATATAGAACGGCTCATTTTTGCAAGGTCTTGCAGGTTTTATGTTTATATTCATTTCTTGAAAACCTCTCTAAGATAAACAATGGCATCTCTGATGTCATGTGAAAAGTCGTTGTATGCACTCTCAATTGTTACTGTTTTATTGTAATCTGCTTTGTTGAGTGCTTCCGCAAAAGCTCGTATTAACTTGTTTTCTTCACGAGTGGGACAAGTTCTTGTCAATGGATTATTAACATGCACGTGGCAGATTTTTTCAACAGTTTCACTGATAACAGAAAAATCTTCATTTTCAACGTGCATATGGAAAATATCTGCAAGGATTCTGACATTGCTTAAATCAAGCTTATTGCACAAATCATATGCTGATTTTACAGTAAGCAAAAAGTTACTTTCGTTGTGATTGAGTGGTTCAAGAGCAAGAATCATATTGTGCTGTTTTGCAAGTTTATTACATCTGATAATGAATTTTTCAAGTTTTTCAAGACCTTCATCATAAGACATACTTTCAGGAATTCTTCTTGCACCGCCGCTGCCGAAAACAATAATTTCAGCAGAAACTTTTTCCATTCTCCAGAAAGCTTTTCTGATGTATTCCCACATTTCGGGTGTATCTTCAATTATCTTTAACTCAGACGGAACAAAGCAGTTGAAAGCACGTATTTTTACGTTCTTTTCTATAACTTTTTCAAAATCTTCATCTGAAATACTCATAAGAAGACCAACACTGCATTCGGCGTAATCATAACCGCAGTTTTTTATTTCATCAGCACCCCACAAAAGTACATCGTAAGGTGAATAAGCCTCTTTATCAGGAGCTTCGGGCATAAAAGATGCCCCGGGAATACAACAACCAAACTCAACAGACATATTTATTTCCTCAATCTTTGTTAGCGTTTTTTAACTGATAACTCAATGTGAGAAGACTATCAGAAAGATGAACATTTTCTACAATTACATCGGGATAAACTGAAAGAATATCGTAGTGTGAATAGTTCCAGAAACCTCTTATGCCGCTGTTATAGAGTCTTTCAACAATAGAAGCAGCAGGGTTGGTGGGTACGCAGATTATTGCAACTTCAGGTTTATGGTGATTGCAAAAATCTTCAAGAGAGCTGATTGAATAAATTTCAGTGTCTTTGATTTTTCCTCCGATAAGGTTGGGGTTTTCGTCAAATGCACCGATAAGTTTAAAACCACGTCTTTCAAACTCCATATGGCTTGCTATTGCGTGACCGAGATTACCTGCACCTACAAGTATAACGTTAAGTGCAGTGTTTACACCGAGAATATTGCCGATTTCTTCGTATAACTGTTCAACGTTATATCCGTATCCCTGCTGACCGAAACCACCGAAGCAGTTAAGGTCCTGACGTATCTGTGATGCAGTAAATCCCATCATTTTTGAGAGTTCGCAGGAAGAAATTCTTATAATTCCGTCGTCTTTGAGCTTGCCGAGAAATCTGTAGTATCTCGGCATTCTCTTGATGACAGACATAGAAATGTTGTCGTTTCTAGGCATAATTAATACCTCGTTATAAATTATTTACCGCTTTTAACTGTTTCCATAACGTAGTTGCCGAATTCTTCACATGTGCAACCGTTATCGCGGCCTGTGATTTTAAGTTTTGCTTCTTCATACATGCAGAAGTCAAGTGCTCTTTCAAGTGCATCAGCTTTGTCCTGCTTGCCGATGTGTGAAAGGAGCATAACAGAAGCTCTGAGCATTGAACAGGGGTCAGCATACTGGCCTCTGCCTTCTCTGATCATTCTGGGCGCTGAACCGTGGATAGCTTCAAACATAGCGTATTTTTTACCGATGTTTGCACTACCTGCAGTACCTACGCCGCCCTGGAATTCAGCAGCTTCGTCAGTGATGATATCGCCGTAAAGGTTAGGAAGAACGAATACTTTGAAATCTGTTCTTCTTTTGGGGTCGATAAGTTTTGCAGTTGTGATATCGATATACCATTCATCCGTGATGATTTCGGGATAGTCTTTACCGATGTTCTTACAGATGTTAAGGAATTTACCGTCAGTTGTTTTGATGATGTTTGCTTTAGTGATGATAGAAACTCTTTCTTTCTTGTTTCTGCGAGCATAGTCGTAAGCAAGTTTTGCAATTCTTTCGCAGCCTTCTGTTGTTGTAACAACGAAGTCCATTGCAAGGTCATCAGTTACGTTAACACCTTTTGAACCGACTGCATATGCACCTTCTGTGTTTTCACGGAAGAAAGTCCAGTCAATCCCTTCTGAAGGAACTTTAACGGGACGAAGGTTAGCAAAAAGGTCAAGAGCTTTTCTCATTGCAACGTTAGCACTTTCGATGTTGGGCCAGGGATCGCCTGCCTGAGGAGTAGTTGTAGGTCCTTTAAGGATAACGTGGCATGATTTAAGTTCTTCAAGAACGTCATCGGGAATTGCTTTGTTAGCAGCAACACGGTTTTCGATTGTAAGACCATCGATTACTTTGAATTCAACTTTACCTGCTTCAACTTCTTCTTTAAGCATAAATTCAAGCACACGTGCACTTTCTTTTGTGATGATGGGGCCGATGCCGTCACCGCCGCAAACACCGATGATGATTTTATCAAGCTTTTCGTAGTCAACGAAATCGCCCTGTTTTTTGATGTTATCTGAACGTTCTGACTGTTCTCTGATAAGAGCTTCAAATTTTTCTGTAGCCAATTTAATCTGCTGTTCTGTCATTTTTAAAATCCTTTCGTTGTGTGGTAATACTGACTGTATCTTAAACTTTATCTCTTGTGTAGTTAAGAAGTCCGCCTGCAAGAATCATATCTGTCTGACGTTCTGAGAATTCATAAGCAAGGGGATAAGATTCGTTCTTTGTAATGTTTTTAAGAGTAATGTCGAGTTTGTTCTTGATTGAGTCTTTGATGTTTTCAATTGCAAGTTCATCGCCCTGGTCAATTCTGTCATAATCATCTGCATTAACAAATGTAAAGGGAACAATACCTGCATTGATAAGGTTAGCCTGGTGAATACGTGCAAAAGATTTTGCAACAACACTCTTGATGCCGAGATAGAGCGGAACAAGAGCAGCGTGTTCACGTGAAGAACCCTGACCGTAGTTTGCACCGCCGATAATGATGCCTTTACCTTCTTTTTTGCAGTTTTCTGCAAAGTTTTCATCGCACTGTCTGAAACAGAAGTTTGAAAGGAAGGGGATGTTTGAACGGTAGGGGAGAATCTTTGCACCGGCAGGCATAATGTGGTCAGTTGTGATGTTGTCGCCTACTTTGAGAATTGCTTTAGCTTCAATTTTTTTTCCGAGAGCTTCACCAACGGGGAAAGGTTTGATATTGGGACCGTATTTTACTTCAACAGCATCTGCTTCTTCCTCACTTGCAGGAAGTAATACCATGCTGTCGTTGATGTCAAATTTTTCAGGCATTTCAATAACGGGAGCTTCACCGAGTTTTCTGGGGTCTGTGAATACACCTGTAATTGCACTTGCAGCAGCAACTTCAGGGCTTACAAGGTAAATACCTGCATCTGCAGTACCGCTTCTGCCTTCAAAGTTTCTGTTGAATGTTCTCAGAGATACACCCTTTGAATTAGGTGACTGACCCATACCGATGCAAGGACCGCAAGCACTTTCGAGAATTCTTGCACCTGCAGCAATCATATCAGCAAGAGCACCGTTTGTTGCAAGCATATGAAGAACCTGCATTGAACCGGGAGCAATAGCAAGGCTTACGTTGGGAGCAACTTTTTTACCTTTAAGGATAGCAGCAACTTTCATCATGTCAACATATGATGAGTTTGTACATGAACCGATACATACCTGGTCAACTGTGATTTCGCCGATTTCTTCAACTGTTTTAACTCTGTCAGGCATATGAGGACAAGCTGCCATGGGTTTGAGAGAAGAAAGGTCAATAACAATTTCTTCGTCATAAACTGCATCTTCGTCAGCTGAAAGCTCAACATAATCTTCTTCTCTGCCCTGAGCTTTGAGGAATTCTCTTGTGATTTCATCTGAGGGGAATACTGAAGTTGTAGCACCGAGTTCAGCACCCATATTTGTGATAGTTGCTCTTTCGGGAACTGTAAGTGTTTTAACACCTTCGCCACAATATTCGATAATTTTGCCTACGCCGCCTTTAACTGACATAATTCTCAATACTTCGAGGATAACGTCTTTTGCAGCAACCCAGGGAGAAAGCTTGCCTTTGAGTTCAACTTTAACTGTTTTCGGGATTGTGATGTAGTAAGCACCACCGCCCATAGCAACTGCAACGTCAAGTCCGCCTGCACCTATTGCGAGCATACCGATACCGCCGCCTGTAGGTGTGTGGCTGTCTGAGCCGATAAGTGTTTTGCCGGGGATACCGAATCTTTCAAGATGAACCTGATGGCAGATACCATTACCGGGACGAGAATATCTTACGCCTCTCTTTTTTGCACAAGACTGAATGAAACGGTGGTCGTCAGCGTTTTCAAAACCTGTCTGTAATGTGTTGTGGTCAACATATGCTACAGAAAGTTCAGTTTTTACTCTTTTAACTCCCATAGCTTCAAACTCAAGGTATGCCATTGTACCTGTAGCATCCTGAGTTAATGTCTGGTCAATACGTATGCCGGCTTCAGTACCCTTAACGAGTTCACCGTCAACGATGTGATTTTTGATGATTTTTTCACTGATTGTGTAACCCATCATTAATTCCTCCAATGTAAACTTGTTTAATTTTTTAACAATCTCTATTGTATTACTTTGTCAGAATTTTGTCAATAGCAACCTTTACATAAATTGTATATTAATTATTAATAAACTGTGTAATTATTAAAAATTATTAAGAAATGGTCCGTTTTCTGTTGCTATAAACAGTAACTTGTGTTATAATTCATTGATATAAAGAAAAGTATGCGTAAAAGTGGGCATATAAGCATGATACATTGCCTGAAAGGAGGGTGCCTGATGAAAAATACATTGAAATTTCTGTCGTTATTTATTGCTGTTCTGACTGTTTTTTCTTTGACGGGTTGTAGTTTCTCTGTTGTTTCTGCTGATAAGCTGATAAGACCGCCTAAGTCAGGTGCCGAGATTGAAAACGCAATCGAAAAAGCTACAGGCGAAAGTATTCTTCTTAAAAGTCCTGTCAATTCAGTGTCCGAATATAATTCTCCGCTTACATTAATTGACCTTGATGCCGATGGCACAGAAGAAGCTGTTGCTTTTTACACAACAACCTCAAATAACAGCAGCGTTCACCTTAATGTGCTTAAACACATCAACGATGAGTGGGTGTCAATAGGTGACTTTTCAGGATACGGAAATAATATTGAAACGCTTTCTTTCAGGAATCTTTCTAAAGGTATGACACAGTACGATATTGTTGCAACGTGGAGTTATATCGACAATAAGGTTCTCACTATTCATAAAGTTTCAGGTACAGGCAGACGTTCAAAGCTTCGCCTTGTATGTAATGAATCTTATTCTGCAATGGGTTATGTTGATATAGATAAAGACGGTTCATATGAGCTTTTCCTTATCAGTGGTGATTTTGCCGATAAAGCAAGGGTGCCTGTTGCAAAAGTAATAAGAATCGAAAAGTATAATATTCTGAATATTGGTATGACTTCCTTATCGAGAGATATAGTTGCTTTTGAAAATACCGTTTGCCAGGATATAAATGACGAAAATATCTCCATGATGTCTGTATATGATTACATCAATAATGACGGTATGTACAGCACTGATGTTGTATATTGGGATTGCAAACGTTCCTGCCTTGATGTAATGAGAGTTGACAGTAAAACAAATTCTGCTTTTTCAACTTTGAGAAAAGTTTCTGTATTAAGTGCAGACGTAAACGGTGATTCACTTATTGATATTCCTGTTCAGGAACAGATAGTCGGTTCTTCTATGAATGAAAATGCTGTTGATTCGGCATTGACATATACTAAATGGTGTAAACTTGTTCCGGAAAATGACGGAATCGGTCTTGAACAGAGCGGTAAATACAGGATTTATTTCACTGACAGAGATTATTTTGAAGCGGAAGATGAGTTGATTCAGAGAATAACAGCCGTAACCAATGCAAAAAATGATTCCTGGGATATCATGACATATAACCCGGAAAATCTTATTGATAATACAGTGTTGCTTTCGGTTAAAAAAGTTGCTCAGGACAATCTTGATAATTATATTTCAAGCGGATACAAGCAGCTTTCTTCTATGACAAATGACGGATTCGCTGTTGTTTATCAGATTTCAGAAGCAGGAAAGCTTCATGGTATCAGCGACGGCAATCTGATTAATATCAGTTTGTAAAATTCAGAAAGGAGTTAAAGTGTTTATGAAAAAAGTATTGGTAGCAGAAGATGAAGCATCTATAAGAGAATTTATTGTTATTAATCTGAAGCGTTCAGGTTACGAGGTAAGTCAGGCAGACAATGGCCGTGCCGCACTTGAAATATATGAAGCTGCAGACGGTGATTTTGATGTTGTTCTTCTTGATATTATGATGCCGGAAATGGACGGACTTGAGGTTTGCAAAAAATTAAGAAGTATGAGTCAGACAGTCGGTATTATTATGCTTACTGCCAAAACTCAGGAGATTGACCGTGTTACAGGTTTATTGGTTGGTGCGGATGACTATGTAACAAAACCGTTTTCACCTTCAGAGCTTATGGCAAGAGTTGATGCTATTTACAGACGAGTTGAAATGAATAAGAATCGCGAGGAACCGCAGAAGAGTATTATAGAACTTGGCGAATTCGTACTTAATCTTCGTGATCATACTCTGAAGAAAAATGAAGAATTGATTGAACTTACACAGGTTGAGTTTCAGATAATTGAATATTTCTTCACAAATGAAGGTGCAGCACTCAGCCGTACAGATATTCTTAACCGCGTATGGGGTAAAAAATATTTTGGTGAAGAAAAAGTTGTTGACGTTAATATTAGAAGACTCAGAATGAAAGTTGAAGATGAACCTTCTAACCCCAGACATCTTGTAACAGTGTGGGGACTTGGTTATAAATGGGTAATCTGATTATTTAAATGCTATCTTGAAGTAAAGGCAGGTGATACGGATTGAAATTTAAAAAACTGATAGAAAAATACAAAATCAACGGTATAAGAGCAACATGGCTCAAAAATTTTGTTTTAGTTTCAGTTATTATAGTTTCTCTCGTATCTCTTGTTGTAGGAATACTTGTAAGGTGGTATTACTACAATTCTGTGTCCGTTTCTTTACAATCGCTTGACACAAATCTTGTTCAGAACTATTTCAGTTCATACTTAAGCACAACGGAAGAACAGTTTGAAAACGGTGCTAAAAGGTTCATAGAAGAATTTTCCGAAAAAGATAAAATGGAAGTCTGGGTGATTAACAAAGACGGAGTGCCCATTGTTACATCAAGCGGCTTTGGTATATCGGATCATCCGATTATGCCTGACTATACGGATGCGTTTTCTTCTTCGGACGGTATCGGCAGATGGACAGGTAAAAATGAATACGGCGAAAAGGTTATGGCTATGACTGTGCCGATTGAAAAGTCAGATGATGGTGAATACACATCAGAGGCGGCTATCAGATATATTGTTTCTATGGAAGATATTGACAGGCAGTTGCTTGTGTTATATTTTTACATTTTTCTGGCAGCTCTTGTAATTATTCTTATTGTTTTATTCTCCGGCAGATATTTCATCAGTTCAATTGTGAATCCTGTTGAAGAATTGAGTAAAACAGTCAATAAAGTTGCATCAGGTGATTATACTGCAAGAGTTAAATATGATGAAGGAAATGATGAAATTCACAGCCTTTGCAGTAATATCAACTCGATGCTTGAAGAAATCAGCGGAATGGACAGAATGAAAAATGATTTCATTTCAACCATTTCTCACGAAATACGAACACCCCTTACTGCAGTTAAGGGGTGGGGCGAAACGCTTCTGCAGATAGGCGATAAAGACCCCGTTATGCTCCAGAAAGGTCTTGAGGTTATTATTAACGAATCAGGAAGACTTTCAGAACTTGTTGAAGAACTTCTTGATTTCTCAAGAATGCAGAACGGTGCACTGAAAATGAAGAAAGAAAAAATTGATATCCTTGCTGAACTTGACGAAAATGTTTTTGTTTTCAGAGACAGGTCAGTCCGTGAGGGAATTGATTTTGTATATACAGCACCTGAAGAACCGGCACCTATGTTCGGTGACCCCAACAGAATTAAACAGGTGTTCACAAATATATTGGATAATGCTCTTAAATATACAGACCAGGGCGGAAAAGTTACTGTTAATGCTGTGATTCAGACAGACGGATTTCTGAATGTATATTTTATTGATACAGGCTGCGGTATTTCTCCTGAAGATTTGCCGAAAGTAAAAGAAAAATTCTACAAAACAAGTATCAACTACAGAGGCTCAGGCATCGGTCTTGCCGTTGCTGAAGAAATTGTGAAATTGCACGATGGTGAAATTGAAATTTCAAGTGTGCTCGGTGAGGGCACAACGGTAAAACTGGTTTTGCCTCTTGAAAAAGTACAACAAGCTTTAAATGCAACTGAAAAGGAGTAATATAAAATGGCAAAAGTAAACAGAGTTTCAGTGGGTGGTCAGGCCCTTATTGAAGGCATACTTATGAGAGGTCCTAAATGCTCAGCAATGGCATTAAGACTTCCTGACGGCTCGATTGAAGTTGAAGAAAAGAAAATAACATCTCTTAAAGATAAAAACAAAATTTTTGGTTTCCCTATTATCAGAGGTGTTATAGGTTTTGTTGAAAGTATGATTTCAGGTTATAAATGCCTTATGGAATCAGCTGAAAAAGTAAGTTTTGATGAAATCAAAAACGATGATGATATAGAAAATATGTCAAAGGTTGACAGATGGATTACAGAGCATTTCGGCGAAAAAATGGTAACGGCAATTTCTGTTATTTCAATGATTCTCGGCTTTGGTCTTGCATTTGCGTTGTTTTTCTATCTTCCTACTCTTGCAGCAGACTTTGTCAATAAAATTACTGACGGTGCTATTGCCAATTTCAGAGTTATTATTGAAAGCCTTGTGAGAATAATTATTTTTGTTCTTTATATGGTGCTTGTTTCTCAGATGAAAGATATCAAGCGTATGTTTATGTACCACGGTGCAGAGCATAAAGCTATTTTCTGTTTCGAAGCAGGAAAAGAACTTACTGTTGATAATGTAAGAGAAATGAGCAGACTTCATCCCAGATGCGGAACAAGCTTTATGTTCGTAATGATTCTTATCAGTATGATTATTTCATCTGTTATTTCTATTGCATTTCCGGGATTGAGAGATGTAAGAATCGTATGGATGATTGTTAAAATCTTATTACTTCCCGTTGTTATGGGTCTTGGCTATGAATTTATCAAATTTGCAGGTTGCCACGATAATCTCTTCGTTAAAATAGCATCTGCACCCGGTCTCTGGATGCAGAGAATTACAACTAATGAACCTACAGACGACATCATTGAAGTAGGTATTGCAGCACTTAAAGCTGCTTTGTATGGTGTTGAAGAAGCAAATGAGGAAACTATTGCAGACGAAGCAGAAGAAACTTTTGTTGACTTTATTCCTGTAGCAGATACAACACCCGTAGTAGCTATAACAGAAGAACCTGTTATAGAAGAAATCGTTGAAGCAGAAGTTCTGGAAGCAGAAGCTGTAATACCTGAAGAAGATAATTACAAGAAGGCAGAAAGCATTGTTGACGATTTGCTTTCAGAAATTCTTTCAGATAAAAATAACTGATGAATATATTTGAAGTTCTTAAATCTGGTATTGCTATTCTTGAAGAAAATAATATTGAAGATAGCGGTTTCGACGCAGGGTGTCTGTTGGAAGAGGCTTTCGGTTTTACAAAAAACGATTATTTTCTTAACAGATTCAATACTGCGGATGAAGATAAAACAGAGAAATTCATTTCCCTTATCAACAGACGTGCATCGGGTGAGCCGTTGCAGTATATAATCGGCAAATGGCCTTTTATGACAGGTGAGTTTTATGTTGGCAGCGGTGTGCTGATTCCACGTGCAGATACTGAAATTCTTGTAGAAGCGGCAGCAGAATTTATAAGACGCAATAAAGATGTAAAAACTGTTTATGATTTGTGTTCAGGCAGTGGTTGTGTCGGTATTTCTATAGGAATGATGTTCCCGGAAGTAAACGTATATTGCGTTGAATTATCCGATGTTGCGTTTTCTTATCTTGAGAGAAACATTAAACTCAACAAAGTGCAAAATGTAAAAGCAATAAAAGGTGATATTACAGAAGGCTATGAAAAAATTGCAGTCGGAGAAATTGATGTACTTGTCTCTAACCCGCCTTATATAGAAACTGACGAAATTCAGACATTGAGCCGGGAGGTAAGGCAAGAACCTTTTATGGCACTTGATGGCGGAAAAGACGGATTTGTTTTTTATAATGTTATTAAAGACAGATGGATTCCCTATATGAAAAAAGGCTCTTTTGCAGCTTTTGAATGTGGCGAAAACCAGGCTGAACAACTTAAAAAAATGTATTCCGAATATTCAGATAAAACTGAAATATTCAAAGATCTTAACAATATAGAACGTGTTGTATCGTTCATAAGAAACTGAGGTGTTTTAATTGCTGAGAAGTATATTAGCAGGTGGGGGAGACCCTATCGTTGTTATAATGCAATTACTTTCAACGGCGTTTGTAGTTTTCTGCACTTTGCCAGTGCACGAATATGCACATGCTCTGATGGCAACAAAGCTGGGTGACCAGACTGCAAGACTCAGCGGCAGACTTACATTATCTCCGCTCAGACACATCGATGTGATAGGTGCAATTATGATATTTATTGCAGGCTTCGGTTACGCAAAGCCCGTGCCTGTCAATATGAATAACCTGAATACCAAAAATAAAAAAGTCGGTATGGCTCTTGTTGCACTTGCAGGTCCCGTTTCAAATATAATTATGGCAGCGTTTTTCATTCTTCTCAAAAACATCTGTGCCGTAATTTATGAAACAGGTGCAATGTCAGAATTACTTGCAACAATTATCGCGTATTTCTTCTATTTTGCAGCGTCTATAAATGTTTCACTTGCTGTGTTTAATCTCATTCCCATACCGCCGCTTGATGGTTCAAGAATTTTGTTTTCAATTATTCCGGACAAATACTATTATACAATTATGAAATATGAAAGACAGATTATGCTCGGTATGCTTGTTCTGCTTGCTTTAGGTGTATTTTCTGTACCGCTTTCATTCTTGTCAGATTTTCTTTACAATGCACTCAATAAGTTAATTTCATTACCCTTTAATTTAATAAGATAAGGTTGATTTTTTTGGAAAAGATTTCATACAAGCTTGAAGCCTTTGAAGGTCCTCTTGACCTGTTGCTTCATCTTATCAACAAACACAAACTGAATATTAATGATATTCCGATTTTCACTCTTGTTGAACAGTATCTTGACTATGTCCGTCAGATGCAGGAAGATGATATGGAAGTGGCAAGTGAATTCCTTGAAATGGCAGCAAGGCTTGTGTATATTAAGTCTGTATCACTTCTTCCCGTACACGAAGAAGCGGAACAGCTTAAGATGGAACTTGTTGGTGAATTGCTTGAATATAAAGAATGCCAGGCTATTGCAAAAGAATTGTCAGAGCACGCAGATGGTTTTGAATTGTATTCACGTCCGCAGCAGGATTTTGAACCGGATAAAACATACAGACGTCTGCATCCCGTTGCTGATATTCTCAATGCATATATTGCTGCGGTAGGCAAAGGTAAAAGAAAATTGCCTCCTCCCGTGGAAGCATTCACTAAAATTGTTGCTCATAAAATTGTTTCAGTCAGTTCGCGTATTAACGCAGTTATGCACAGACTTTTTGAAAGAAGAAGAGATAAATTTATTTCTTTCTTTATGAACGCAGAATCAAAGTCTGAATTAGTTGCAACATTTCTTGCAATTCTCGAACTTGCTAAAACAAAGCGTGTCAAGCTTATCGGCGAAGCAGATGAATTGGAAATCGAATTGACAGAAGGAGGTAAAACAGAATGAATGTAAATGAAATGCAAGCGGCAGCTGAAGCTATGCTTTTTGCTTGCGGTGAACCTCTTGAAATTGAAAGAATAGCAGAAATACTCGGTATTGATGCAGAAAACGCAGAAAGCCTTGTGCTGAATATTGCGGCTAAATATGACGATACAAACAGTGGAATAAAAATTGTTAAGATGGACAAGAAATATCAGATCTGCACCCGTAAAGAGTTTGCAGAGCAGGTAAGAGACATTCTTGATATGAAGAAAAATGCACCCTTGTCACAGGCTGCATTTGAAGTTCTCGCTGTTGTTGCTTATAATCAGCCGATTACAAAGGCATATATTGAACAAGTCAGAGGTGTTGACTGTTCAGGTGTTATTTCAACCCTCTGTCAGAAAGGTCTTATTGAAGAAGTCGGCAGACTTGAACTTCCGGGCAGACCTTTGATTTACGGTACTACAGCAGAATTTCTGAAATGTTTCTGTATTAATTCTCTTGAAGATTTACCTGATATTCCCGAGCTTAACGAGAAATCTGTTGAAGAACAGCAGGCAGAAATAGAATTTGACAAAATGGACGCAGAAGCAAAAGAAGCAGAAAACGAAGACTAATTTACTATAGGAGGTGAGGAAATGCCGTTTTTATACACTCTTCTTGCAATAATAGCTTTCATAATAGTGCTTTTTCTCATCCCTGTGAGAGTTACAGGCCATTATGAAAATACATTTGAAATGTACATAAAGTATGGCTTTATAAAAATTAAGCTTTTTCCGCAGAAAGAGAAAAATAAGAAAGATAAACCTAAGAAGGAAAAAGCTAAAAAAGACAAACCCTCAAAAGAAACATCTGAAAAATCAGAGTCTGAAAATACGGATAAATCAAAATCCAAAAAGAAAAAAGATATTACGAATAAAGAAAACATTTTTCTTAAATTCTACAGAACTCAGGGCTTTGATGCCACGCTGCAACTGATTGCAGATGCATTAAGTGCAGTCGGCGGTATTTTCGGCGGTATCTTCAAGCATTTCGTATTCAGAGAACTTTACCTTGAAATGGTAATAGCAGGCTCAGATGCGGCAGAAACTGCGATAAAATACGGTAAAATTTCATCTGCAGTTTTCCCTGCAATGGGGCTTCTCTGTTCAAAAGCAAAGGTAAGAAAATACGATATTGATATTTCACCTGATTTTCTTGCCGTAAAAGATGAAGCAATGTTTCATTTTCAGTTCGGGTTCTGTCCCATATTTGCAACAAATGCGGTTATAGTTGCTGGCTTTAAGTTGTTTAAGAATGTATTACTTGAACTTATTAAGGTCAACAATTCAGATAACAAAGATAAGAAACATCTTGAAAAACAAGTTAAAAAAGCTTTAAAAAAGGAGAGATAATCTATGAAAGAACAGTCAGCATCAGGTATCCTTGGTACAACAATTGATAAAATTAAGAACCTTGTTGATACAAGCACAGTAATCGGTGAACCTATGAAAGTTTCCGAAAAAATTACTGTTATTCCGATTTCAAAAGTAACATACGGTTTTGCTTCAGGCGGTTCAGATTTTCCGTCAAAAACAAACGCTGAACTTTTCGGCGGTGCAGGCGGCGCAGGTATTACAGTAACACCTGTTGCATTTCTTGTTGTAAATGATGATATTGTTACAATCAAAACAATTTCAACAACTGACAACCCCATTGAAAAAGTGGTTTCAGCTGTTCCGGAAGTTGTAAACACAGTTACAGGTCTCGTTAACAAATTTTCAAAGAAAGACGAACCTGAAACAGATGTAATTGACGATATTTCATCTGAAAATGAATAATTAAACAGGCATTTGCCGCATAGATATAATTGACAATATTTCTGTGACGGCAGGTGTTTGCGATTGATTAAAAAATACTTTTCGTTATTTTTGTGTATTCTGGTATCAATTCCTGTTTTTTCAATCAGGCCAAAGGCAGTTTCCCTGGGGATTTCTGCGTCTGCAGCCGTTGTTATGGTGGCACAGACAGGTGAAGTTATTTATGAATATAATGCTCATAAGCAACTTTCTATGGCAAGCACAACGAAGATTATGACTTCGCTTCTTGCACTCGAAAAAGCAGACCTGAATAAAGAAATTACCGTCAGAGAAGAGGAATTGAAAGTTGAAGGCACTTCTATGGGACTTCTTGCAGGTGACAAAGTTACCTACGAGGGGCTTGTGTACGGAATGTTACTTCAATCAGGCAATGATGCGGCAAATGTTGTGGCATCAAGACTTGGTAAAAATATCGATAATTTTATAGTTATGATGAATAAGCGTGCAGTTGAGCTGGGAATGAAAAACACTCATTTTGCAACTCCGTCAGGACTTGATGATGATGAACATTATTCAACTGCTTATGATATGGCACTGCTTGGTTCGGAAGCAATAAAGAATCCGGATTTCCGTTACATTTCTTCGCAGACATCTGCAAGAGTGTATTACGGTAACCCGCCATATTCCAGAACACTTACAAATCATAATAAAATGCTTAAAATGTATGATGGCTGTATTGGTCTTAAAACAGGTTTTACCAAGAAAAGCGGCAGATGCCTTGTAACAGCTGCCGAAAGAGACGGAATACTCCTGGTTGCGGTTACGCTTAATGCGCCCGATGATTGGAACGATCATAAAATTCTGTTGGATTACGGCTTTTCAGAAGTTGAAAATAAGCATTTAGAGCCGCAGTCGGTAAAGCTTCCTGTTGTTGGAGGTGTATCAGACAAAGTTACTGCTGTGCCCGCTATGGACGCGTATGTGAATCTTATTTCAGATTATTCTGAATATAAGCCGGTTTATCTCGTTGATAAATTTATGTATGCACCTGTAGAAAAAGGTGAAATTGCGGGTAAGATTTTATATTTGTCTGATGGCAGATGTGTAGCCGAGGTTTTGCTTATTGCAAATGAAACGATTGCTTTGAAAAAAGTCAATAAAAAAGAGAAATCTTTCAGAATAAGATTCAGGAATTATATGAAAAGTATTTTTGAAAAATTACGGAGGAAAATATGGCAGATAACAGCATGAGACTTCAGAAATTTCTTTCAGAATGCGGTGTTGCATCAAGAAGAAAATCAGAAGAACTCATTTCGATGGGCAAGGTTAAAGTAAACGGCAGAGTGGCACAGATTGGCGATAAAGTTAATCCTAAAAGAGATACTGTTACCGTCAGTGGTAAAAAAGTTGTCGGAAGTAAAAATAAATATTACATTATGCTCCACAAACCCAGAGGTTTTGTTACAACTTTAAGTGACGAAATGGACAGAAGATGTGTTGCAGATCTTGTTAAAGATATTCCCGAAAGAATTTATCCCGTGGGTAGATTAGATAAAGATTCTGAAGGTTTGTTGCTGATGACAAACGATGGTGATTTTGCCAATGCTATGATGCATCCTAAACATCATGTGCCCAAAACCTACCGCGTTACGGTCAGACAGAATGTTACCGAAAATATGGTTGACCAGCTTGCCGTGGGAATAATGATCGAGGGCAGAAAAACTGCACCTGCAGATGTAAGAGTGCTTCTTAAAGAAGACACAAGAACTGTGCTTGAAATCGTATTATATGAAGGCAGAAACCGTGAAATCAGAAAAATGTGCGAAAGCCTTGGTCTTGATGTTATCAGACTTAAAAGAATACAGTTCGGTTCAATTAAACTTGGTATGCTTGCACAGGGCAAATACAGAGAACTGACTGCAGATGAAGTTCACAGACTGATGACTTCAAGCGGTGCAGTTACAAAAAAGAAGTGGTAAATTATGTATATTTTTAAACCGATAAGTGATGTTTCAGTGCTTTCGGAAATGTTTGCAGGTGATGCAAACGGCGGCTACATAGGCTACGAAGGCGATGAAATTATAGGTAAATGCAGTTTGTTTGTCGACGGACATACAGTAACTGTAAAAACTATTGAATTTGATAAGGACAAGCCTGATATCGGCGAAGGTCTTATGCGTGCAGCACTTAATTTCGGTGCTAACAGAAATGCATACTACGCGTATTGCAGTTGTGAAAACGCAACAGACATTATGAAATTGATGGGCTTTGAAGAAAATGACGGGGTTTTCAGCGGTGATATTCCCACTTTGTTGGGAGGCAGCTGCGGATGTTGCCGTCACAATATATAATAAGGTTGTGAAACAATGATTAGCAGTATGACAGGATACGGCAGAGGTCAGTGCACTACAGACAGTATGGATATTACTGTTGAAATAAAAAGTGTAAATCACAGATACTATGAATTTTCTGCCAGAACTCCCAGAAATTATCTTTTCCTTGAAGAAAAGCTTAAAAGTTTTTTTGCACAGTCTATTTCGCGTGGTAAGGTTGAATGTTTTGTTCAGATTACCTGCCTTGACGATGAAAACGTAAACGTAACTGCAAATATTCCTCTGGCAAGCAGTTATCTTGCTGCACTTAAGGATATTGCAGAAAATTTAGGTGTTTCAGCAGACGTTTCTGCTAATGCCCTGGCAAGATATAACGATGTTCTTGAAATTAAAAAAGCTGAAGTTGACGAAGAAAAAGTATGGAACAGTGTTAAAGCTGCTGCTGAAATTGCATTGAACGGTATTCTTGCAATGAGAAAAGCAGAAGGCGAAAAACTTAAAAATGATGTTCTTTCAAGACTTGATTTTATTTCAGAAAAAGTTTCAATGATTGAAGCTCGTTCTCCCGAAACAGTTAAAGAATATTCGCAGAAACTTCTTGCAAGAATGAATGAAGTTCTCGGTGATATCGCTCATATTGATGAACAGAGAATTCTTACAGAAGCCGCTATATATGCAGACAAAGTTGCAGTTGCAGAAGAAACTGTAAGACTTTCAAGCCATATGTCACAGCTCAGAGAATTCCTTGTTTCAGATGAGGCTATCGGCAGAAAAATGGATTTCCTTGTTCAGGAGATGAACAGGGAAGCCAATACAATAGGCTCTAAAGCCCAGGATGTGGAAATTGCAAGAGCAGTTCTTGATATAAAGGCTGAAATTGAGAAAATCAGAGAACAGATTCAGAATATCGAATAAGGGGAATACAGATTATGAAGCTTATAAATATCGGTTTCGGTAATATGGTAAATGCATCACGTCTTGTTGCAATAGTAAGCCCCGAATCTGCTCCCATTAAGAGAATTATTCAGGACAGTAAGGAAAAAGGCACACTCATTGATGCAACTCACGGAAGAAGAACAAGAGCTGTTATTATTACTGATTGCGGTCAGATAATTTTAACATATTTGCAGTCTGAAACTGTTGCAAACAGACTTAATGATGTTGAAGATGAACTTGATATTGCAGACGAGGAGGATGAAAATGAGCGCTAAAGGTTTACTCGTGATTTTATCCGGACCGTCAGGCTCAGGTAAAGATACAGTACTTGATTGTGTACATAAAAAAGATATTCCGATACAAAGGTCAGTTTCTATGACAACTCGAGCAAAGCGTGAAGGCGAAATTGACGGTGTGGACTATTATTTTGTAACCAAAGAGTATTTTGAAAAGCAGATAAAAGAAAAAAATATGCTTGAAAGTGCTATATATAGTTCGAATTACTACGGAACTCCCAAAGGACCTGTTGACAGATGGCTTTCAGAAAACAAAACAGTTGTTCTGAAAATTGAGGTTCAGGGTGCGGAAAAAATCAAAAAAATGTATCCTGACAGTGTAAGCATATTTATTATGCCGCCATCAATGCAGATACTTGAAAAAAGACTCCGTGGCAGAGACACTGATTCTGAAGAATCTATCCGTATGCGTATGGATGCTGCACTTGGCGAAATGCAGTGCGCAGAAAAATATGATTATGTTGTGTTTAACGATGTTCTCGGAGACACCGTTGACGATATATGTGCTATTATCAAAGCAGAAAAATTTAAATCATCAAGAATGAAATATTCAGTAAGAGAGGTAATCAAAAATGCTTAATCCCGATTTAAGAAATGTACTTACAGGCAAAACAAGCCGTTATTCACTTGTTATTGCAACTGCAAAAAGAGCAAGAGAAATTGCTGAGGATGCAGAAGAAAAAGGTGAAATCATCGTAGAAAAACCCGTTACACTTGCTGTGAACGAGTTTATCGACGGTAAATACATAATTGAAGAACCTGAGGATATCAGAGATCTTTAATTTTTAACTTAAGTTTTTTCAGGAGGGATATGTTGTGTCTAAGCTTTATGCTCAAACGTCTGTTGACGGTGTATTGCCGTCATTTGACAGGACATATGCATATCTTCTTGACGAAAAAGATAAAGATGTTAAAGTCGGCACACGCGTGCTTGTTCCTTTCGGTGCGTCAAATAAGCCTAAAATGGCTATTGTTACCGATGTAACAGATGAAAAACCTTCTGTAAAAGGAAGAGTAAAATCAGTTATGCGCGTTATTGATACAGAGCCAGTGTTAACAAAAGAAATGGTTTCTCTGGCTTTCTGGCTTAAAGAGCGTACTTTCTGTACCGTTTATGATGCAGTTAAAGCAATGCTACCCACAGGAATCAATTATCGTACAACCGTTTCTTATTCTTTTAATTCAGAGAAAGATTTTTCGGGAATTGAATTAACTGAAGATGAAAATAAAATAGTTGAGTTTTTCAAAGAAAAAAACAGAGGTTTTGTTGATAAAGAAAAAATCAGCAAACAACTTAATTTATCTGAAGATTGTGAAGCTTTTACAAGTCTTTATAATAAACAGATTCTGCTCAGAAATTTCGATGCATCAAGACGAATAGGCGATAATATGCAGAAAATGGTGCGTCTTATCTGTAAAGAAACAGACCTGTCTTTATCTAAAAAGCAACAGATTGTGTTTGATTTGCTTAACGAAGTCGGCACGGCATCAGTTAAGGAAGTCTGCTATTACACAGGTGTAACTTCGGCGGTTGTAAATGCTCTTGTAATAAAGGGTATTGCTGAATTTTACGAAAAAGAAGTTTACAGAACTCCTTTTATTGCTGATGCTCAACAGAAAAATGATATTGTTTTATCAGAAAAACAAAACATTGCTTTTGATGGTCTTAAAGAGCTGCTTCATAGCGGTAAAAGTAATGCAGCACTTCTTTATGGTGTTACAGGCAGCGGTAAAACACAGGTGTTTCTGAAACTCATTGATGAAGCTGTGGAAAACAACAAAGGCGTCATTCTTATGGTGCCTGAAATTTCACTTACACCGCAGATGATAAGAATCTTTAAAAATCGCTACGGTAAAAAAATTGCAGTATTTCATAGCGGTCTTTCAATGGGCGAAAGAACTGATGAATATAAGCGTGTAAAAAATAAAGAAGCGACTATTGCTATCGGTACACGTTCAGCTGTGTTTGCGCCTCTTGAAAATCTTGGTCTTATAATTATTGACGAAGAGCAGGAGCATACATATAAATCAGAGAGCAATCCCAGATTTCATGCTCGTGATGTTGCAAAATTCAGATGTGCAAATAACAACGCTTTGCTATTGTTGGCTTCTGCAACGCCAAGCGTTGAATCTTTTGCAAATGCTCAGAATAACAGGTATAAACTTTTCACTTTAGACGAACGATATGGTAATGCCATACTTCCTGAAGTTGTTACGGTAAACCTGAATGATGTAACAAAATTCGGTGAAAAAACAATTATTTCGCCTCGCTTGGCTCAGGAACTTGAAACGAATTATAATAGCGGACATCAGTCAATTATTCTTCTTAACAGACGTGGATTCAATACATTTGTGGCATGTAAAAAGTGCGGAGAAGTTGTAACATGTCCTAATTGCAGTATTTCTATGACATATCACTCTGCTAACGGCAAATTGATGTGTCACTATTGCGGTCACAGTGCAGACAGTAAAATTGTTTGCAGTAGTTGTGGCAGCGAAGAAATGCGATTCAATGGTGTCGGAACACAGAAAATTGAACAGGAATTGCAGTTTTTATTGCCAGAAGCAAGAATTCTCCGAATGGATGCTGATTCCACAATGTCAAGATTTGCTTTTGAAGAAAAATTTGAAAAATTTTCAAAAGGTGAATACGACATAATGGTGGGCACACAGATGGTTGCAAAAGGTCTTGATTTTGAAAATGTAACTCTTGTCGGTATTATATGTGCTGATATGCAGTTATATAATGATGATTTCAGAAGCAGTGAGCGTACATTTTCTCTCCTGACCCAGGTTATCGGTCGTTCAGGCAGAGGAAACTATGCAGGTAAAGCTATTATCCAGACTTTTTCTCCTGAAAACGAAATTATAAAATTTGCAGCTGACCAGGACTATGATTCGTTTTATAATTTTGAAATTAAAATCCGCAAAATGATGGTTTATCCGCCATATTGCGACCTTTGTGTTATTGGATTTACAGGCGAAAAAGAAGCAGATGTTGCTGTTTCTTCAAGAGCTTTCCTGCAACTTTTAAAAGAAAAAACAGAAAATAAATATAGTTCGGAACAGATAATTGTTCTCGGACCTGTACCTTTGCGTGTGGCAAAAGTCAGCAACAAATTCAGATACAGGCTGATACTTAAATGTCACAACACAAAATCATTCAGAAGTATGGTAGAAGAACTTCTCAGTGATTTTGATAATAAATTTAAAAAATCGGATGTTACGGTTTATGCAGACATAAACCCGGAAACTTTAATATAGAATGGTGGAAATATAAAATGGCTTTAAGAAATATAGTAAAATACGGTGACCCTGTGCTTCGCAAAAAGAGCAGGGTGGTTGAAAAATTTGACAGCAAACTTGCAACTCTTATTGATGATATGATTCAGACTATGAGAAACGCTGACGGTGTCGGACTTGCGGCTGTCCAGGTTGGTGTTCTCAAAAGAGTTGTTGTTATCGATATAGGCGAAGGCGTTATGGAACTTGTAAATCCTGAAATTATAGAAGAGTCAGATGATGTTCAGGTAACTCCCGAAGGTTGTCTTTCTTTACCCGGTCAGACAGGTACAACTTCACGACCTATGACTGTTAAAGTTAAGGCTCAGGACAGAAACGGTAAATGGTATATCCATAAAGGCTCTGAGCTCAAAGCTAAAGCTTTCTGTCACGAAATTGACCATCTTGACGGAATATTGTATATTGACAAACTTGTTGAATCATCGGAGGATTAATAATGAGAGTAGTTTTTATGGGCACACCTGATTTTGCAGTGCCGTGCCTTGAAAAGCTTGTTGAATGCGGACATGATGTTGTGGGTGTTTTTACACAGCCTGATAAACCTGTGGGCAGAAAACGCATAATTACACCGCCTGAAGTTAAAGTATGTGCACTTAAGCATGGTATTGATGTTTATCAGCCTGAAAAAATGAGAGACGGTACAGCACTTGAAATTATTAAAGGTCTTAACCCTGAATTGATAGTTGTTGTGGCTTACGGTAAAATTTTGCCGAAAGAAATTCTTGATTTTCCTAAATACGGTTGCATCAACATTCACGGCTCTTTACTGCCGAAACTCCGCGGTGCAGCACCGATTCAATGGTCTGTTATCAATGGTGATGAATACGCAGGTGTAACTTCTATGATGATGAATGAAGGCCTTGACACAGGTGATATGATTCTCAGAAGAGAAGTGAAAATTGATTTTAATGAAACATCCGGTCAGTTGTATGACAGATTATCTTTTGTAGGTGCTGATGTGCTTGAAGAAACTCTTTTGCAGTTGGAAAACGGCACTATGGTATGCACACCTCAGAATGATAAAGAATCAACATATGCGCCGTTGTTAAGCAAAGAATTATCAGAAATTAACTGGAATGATACAGCTCTTGCTGTTTACAATAAAATCAGAGGTCTGAATCCGTGGCCTGTAGCTGTTACGTATATTGACGGAGTAAAATTTAAAATTTTTGAGTCCGAATATATCGAAAATGTTAAAGGTACAGCAGGTGAGATTGCGGATAGCAATAAAAAACTTGTTGTTGCTTGCGGTGACGGTAACGGAATTTCAATTAAAACATTACAGCCTGACGGTAAAAAACAAATGGACATTGTTGCATATCTGTCAGGAAATAAACTTGAAAAAGGTAAAATTATCGGGTAGGTGATTATTGTGTGGTGGTATTATCTTGAAAGTTATTGGTTATATCTTGTAGTTGTTGGTCCTGCTTTGCTTTTTGCTATAGGTGCCCAGATAAAAGTTAAGAATAATTTCAATAAATACTCACGCATTTTGTCTTCAAGAAGAATCACAGGTGCAATGGCAGCACAGCAGGTACTTTCATATTACGGCATACACGATGTTCGTATAGAGCAGGTATCAGGAAGACTCAGTGACCATTTTGACCCACGTACAAATGTTATAAGGTTGTCAGATGGTGTGTATAATTCGTGTTCAGTTGCTGCAATTGGTGTTGCCTGCCACGAAGCGGGTCATGCAGCACAACACGCTGAAGGCTATTCTCCCATTAAGGTGAGAAATGCAATTATACCTGTTTGTAATATAGGTTCAACTCTTGGTATTCCTATTGCGTTTGTAGGCTTGTTTTTCGGAAGCGATGCTCTTATCAATATCGGCCTTGCGTTATACTCGCTTATTGCTGTTTTTCAGTTTGTTACACTTCCTGTTGAATTCAATGCAAGTAAAAGGGCAGTGGCAGTTATTTCTCAGATGAATATTTTAAGTGAGGAAGAACTTGTCGGCACAAAAAAGGTGCTTTCTGCCGCAGCAATGACATATGTTGCAGCGTTGGCAACTTCACTTGCAAACCTTTTAAGATTTATAATTATGTTTGGCAGAGGCAGAAGAAAATAATGGGTATTAAAAATTCACCGCGTCAGAAAGCATTTGAAATATTGCTTAAGATACATGTATCAAACGCATATTCTAATCTGACGCTGGATACATATTTGCAAAAAGATAATATGGATTCCCGTGATAAGGCTTTTATCAGTGCGTTGGTTTATGGTGTTTGTGAAAGGCAGATTACGCTTGATTACAATTTGTCCCGCTACCTTAAGCAACCCATCAAAAAGCTTAAACCGGAAGTGCTGATAATTCTCAGATTAGGTGCTTATCAGATTTTGTTTATGGATAAAGTGCCTGTTTCTGCTGCGATTAATGAAAGCGTAAACCTTACAAAAGCAAATAAATCAGCTTTCGCATCAGGACTGGTTAATGCTGTTCTCCGTAATGTTTCTAAAAAGGGAGTTGTTTTGCCGGAAGAAAACGATAAAAATTATCTTTCTGTTAAATACTCTTGTCCCGAATGGCTTGTAAATATGTGGTCGGAAGAATACGGAAGAGAAAACACAGAAGATATTTTATCTATGTCTATAGGCGAAGTACCGGTTTACATAAGAGTGAATACACTAAAAACAACATCTGACGAACTTGTTCTTTTACTTAAAAAAGAAGGCGTTACGGCAGAAAAATGTACAAGTATTCCGGATGCACTTGTGTTGAAAAAACAAGGCTCGGTTGAAAACCTTGAATGCTTTAAAAATGGATTATTCCACGTTCAGGATTTATCTTCCCAGTTATGTTGTAAAACTCTCGGTGCGGAAGCGGGTGATACAGTTCTTGATGTCTGTTCTGCTCCCGGCGGTAAATCTTTTACAATTAGTCAGTATATAAAAGATTGCGGCTCTGTTATTTCATGTGATATTTATCCGTCCAGAGTACGATTAGTTGAAAGTGGTGCTGAAAGACTTGGTATCAGTTCAATCAGCACAGAAGTATCAGATGCTTCTGTATACAATAAGAACTTTTCACAATACGATAAAGTTCTTTGTGATGTGCCTTGTTCAGGCTTGGGCATTATAAGAAGAAAGCCTGAAATCAAATATAAATCTCCGGAGGATATTGACAAATTACACAATTTGCAGTATCTTATATTATGTATAACCTCAAGATATGTGAAAAATCAGGGCGTTCTTGTTTATTCAACCTGTAGCCTTAATCCGAGAGAAAATACTGAAGTTTGTCGACGTTTTCTCCGTGAGAATAAAGATTTTGTCTTGTGCGATATACAGGATGCAGATTCGTTCGGTAAAACAGAAGATAAAATGTTAACTGTTTTGCCTTCAAAAAATGATAGTGACGGCTTTTTTATAGCCAAATTTATGAGAAAAGAGGAACTGATTTGAGTAAGATTGATATTAAATCTATGACTAAAGATGAATTATCTCTTGCTCTTGAAGAAATCAAATTACCTCGATTCAGAACAAATCAGATTTTTTCATGGCTTCATCAGAAAGGTGTATCATCATTTGATGAAATGTCAAATTTGTCAAAACAATTAAGAGAAACTCTTGATGACAGATTTATTATTAAATCATGTGTAATTGAAACAAAGCGTGTTTCCCGCGAAGACGGAACAATCAAGTATCTGTTTAAGCTTTCAGATGGTGAATACATCGAGAGTGTTCTTATGAAATATAAATACGGCTATTCTCTTTGTGTTTCAACTCAGGTAGGATGCCGTATGGGGTGTAAATTCTGTGCGTCAACTTTGGGTGGCGTAATAAGGGATTTGTCTGCCTCAGAAATTCTTTCTCAGATTCATATGGCACAGAATGATGAGAATGTCCGCGTTTCACACGTAGTTTTAATGGGAATGGGCGAACCTTTTGACAATTTTGAAAATGTTAAAAGATTCCTTTTTCTTGCTAATTGTGATGAAGGTCTCAACCTTTCTATGCGTAATATTTCTCTTTCTACATGCGGTATCGTGCCTAAAATTTACGAGTTGATGGATGTGAATCTTCAGTTGACTCTTTCTGTTTCTTTGCACGCACCGAATGATAAAATCCGTTCTGAACTTATGCCTATAAATAAAAAATACAATGTAAGTGAACTTATTAAAGCTTGCAGAGATTATACCAAAAATACATCAAGACGTATTTCTTTTGAATATTCAATGATTTCAGGTGTCAATGATTCAGATGAATGTGCATATGAGTTATCTCAATTGCTCAAAGGAATGCTGTGTCATGTTAATCTGATACCGGTGAATAATGTGCGTGAAAATAATTTTGTAAAAAGTGATGATAACAGATTAAAGAAATTTGTGTCTATACTTGAGAAAAATTCGATTAATGTTACAGTCAGAAGAACTCTCGGTAAAGATATAGAGGCTTCCTGTGGGCAGCTTCGTAAAAAACATATCAGTACACAAGGAGGAGAATGAGTTGAAAATTTACGGACAAACGAATATCGGCCTTGTGCGCTCTTCTAATCAGGATTTCTTTATGACAGGAAAACTTCCCGGTGGCGGTGTCTGGGCCGTTGTATGTGACGGAATGGGCGGTGCTTCAGGCGGAGATATTGCAAGTAAATTGGCAGTTGAGTCGATTGCTGAAAGAATTAATTCAAACTATAACGAAAAAATGAAACAGTTATCGGTTTCGAATCTGCTTGAATCAGCCATTAATTTTGCAAATATCAGAATATTTGATATGGCACGCGAAGATGAAACCTTGAAAGGGATGGGTACAACTGTTGTGGCGGCTATTGTAAGAGAGAATGAAGTGTTCATCTCTCATGCCGGCGACAGCAGAGCGTATATTATTAACGATGAAATCAGGCAGATTACAACTGACCATTCAATTGTTCAGGAAATGCTTGAAAGAGGTGAAATTACTTCAGATGAAGCGAAACATCACCCGATTAAGAATTATATTACAAGAGCTCTCGGAGTGACCGACAGAATTGCTGTTGATTTTACTGCTGAAAGTTTTAGTGAAAATGATATTCTTCTTTTGTGCACTGACGGATTATCAAACTGCGTTGAAAATGAAGAAATCTTTAACCTTGTAAAAACTGTTGATGAAGATACTGTACTGAAGCTTGTTGACGAAGCAAATGCTAACGGCGGTAATGATAATATAACGGTAGTTATAGCTTCTTATTAAAAAAACGATACATAAGGAGATAAGATATGGATAGTTATGTTGGAAAGAGAATTGACGGCAGATACGAAATCAGAGAGATAATAGGCGTAGGTGGTATGGCTGTTGTCTACAAAGCTTATGATAATATCGACGACAGAATTGTTGCGGTGAAAATTCTTAAGGAAGAATTTCTGGCAAATGAGGAATTCCGTCGCAGATTTAAAAACGAATCAAAGGCTATTGCGGTGCTTTCACATCCCAATATTGTAAAAGTTTTCGACGTCAGCTTCGGTGACAGATTACAGTACATAGTAATGGAGTATGTTGAAGGTATTACTCTTAAAGAGTATATTGAACAGCAGCAGGTTATTAACTGTAAAGAAGTTGTTCATTTCACTACTCAGATTCTCAGAGCACTTCAGCACGCTCATGATAAAGGTATTGTTCATCGCGATATCAAGCCTCAGAACATTATTCTTCTTCAGAACGGAAATATTAAAGTAACAGATTTTGGTATTGCACGTTTCAGCAGAAGTGAAACACGCACCATGACAGAATCTGCAATCGGTTCAGTTCATTATGTTAGTCCTGAACAGGCAAGAGGCGAGGCAACTGACGGAAAAACTGATATATATTCTGTGGGTGTACTTGTGTACGAAATGCTTACAGGTCAGCTTCCTTTCCAAAGTGATAATGCTATTTCCGTTGCACTTATGCAGGTAAATGAAGATGCAATTCCTCCCAGCACGATTAATGAAGACGTGCCCACAGGTCTTGAACAGATTACAATGCGTGCTATGCAGAAAAACCAGAAAGAAAGATATCAGACTGCTGCTGAGATGCTTCTTGATATTGAAGAATATAAACGCAATCCAGCAGTTGTGTTTGATTATTCATATTTTGTTGACGATAATCCCACAAAATTTGTAACCAGTGAAGAAGTAAAGACTTTTTCAGGTTTTTCAAGTGTTCATGAAGAAACACCTATCCCGAGTGCAGAGGAGATGAGTCTGCCTCATCCGAAACCTAAAAAGAAAAAGTCACCGTTACCGGTTATTGTTGGTATTCTTGCAGGTATTCTTGTTGTGCTTCTGCTTGCTGTCGGATATGTTTTCTTCAAAGATCAGATAACCGATTTGTTTGCTTTCAAATCATCCGTTCCTGATTTTGTAGGAATGAATTATTATAATGATATCAAGGGTGAGGAACAGTTTGAAAAATTCACTTTTGAAATAGAAGAAAAGGTTTCAAAAGATGAAGAAGACGGTGTTGTTCTTGAACAGACACCTGAAGAAGGAACTAAAGTAAAACCAAGCGAAACAATCAAACTTGTTATTGCTTCAGAACCGGAAGAACAGTTACTGCCTGATTTTTCTAATGGTGATTTGTTTGATGTGCGTGAAAGACTTAATGCTATGAGTCTTACTTATGTTGAACTTAAAGAAGTAAGCGAAACAATAGATGACGGTAAAGTTATAAGAACTGAACCTGTTGCAGGTTCAACAGTAAAGAGTGGCGACAAAATCACTATTTATGTCTGCTCAAAAGAAGGCGCTAAGGTTCATGTTCCTGACATCACAACGATGTCACTTGAAATGGCGAAGCTTGAACTTGAATCTGTAGGTCTTGTTCTTGATGCCAATTATACATCAGAAGGCAGTATGACTGTGCCTGAAGGTTATATCATCAGATGTACACCTACTGTTAATACAGAGGTTGAGCAGGGTTCATCAGTTTCTGTTGTTGTAAGTCTTGGTCAGAAAGCAACAACACGCGATATCAGCGTTAAACTTCCTACATCAGGCTCAGGTTCAATTGTTTATAAGCTTAACGGTAATACTGTTCACACAGTTCCTGTTTACAGCTTCTACGGTAATTTGTATACTGCATCTGTAACAGGAGTAGGTGCAAGCGATGCTGTTGAAGTTTATGTTAGTGATAATCTTTACTTCAGCTGTAACGTTAACTTTACAACATCACCTCCCACAGTAACAAATGTAACAGATTACACAGGCACGATAGATTACGGAACTTTATATTGATTTTTAGGGGTTGACTTTATTGCAGCAACTTGAAGGAACAATTATTAAAGGAATCGGCGGCTTCTATTATATAGAAGTCGCTGATGTTGTATACGAATGCAAGGCAAGAGGCATTTTCAGAAAAAATAAAATCTCGCCTTTGCCGGGAGACAGGGTGAAATTTACCGTAAATGACGGTGCTGAAAATACTATTGATGAAATTTTTCCGCGAAGAAATGTTCTTGTAAGACCGCCTATTGCAAATATCGACAGGTTGTTTGTTGTAACATCTGTTTGCGAACCGAAACCTAATACATTGGTTATTGATAAACTTATTGCTATTGCGGAAAAGAATGATATTGAGCCTGTTGTTGTTATAACAAAAACAGACCTTGGTGATTATTTAGAACTTGAAGAAATCTACAGAATGGCGGGATATGAAACTGTTGTAACATCTGCTGAAACAGGAGAAGGCGCAGAAAGAATAAAAGAACTTATTGAAGGTCATATCAGTGCTTTTGCAGGTAATACAGGAGTCGGTAAATCATCATTGCTTAATTCTGTTGACAAGACTCTTTCTTTGCAGACAGGCGAAATAAGCGATAAATTAGGCAGAGGCAGACACACTACACGACATATCGAGCTGTTCAAGGTCTGTGGCGGATATATTGCTGATACTCCGGGCTTTTCTTCTATTGATTTTCAGAATGCAGAAAAAATTCTGAAAGATGAACTGCCATTCTGCTTTAAGGAATTTGAAGAATATCTTGGCACTTGTAAATTTTCAACCTGTTCGCATACGCAGGATAAGGGATGTAAAATTATCGAAGCTGTAAATGATGGTAAAATTCATCCTTCGCGTCACGAAAATTATATTACTATGTATAATGAAGTGAAAGACCTAAAAGAATGGGAATTATAATTCTGAGCCGTTGAAGTAATTAACTTCAACGGCTTTTCACACTTGTTTATGCGTTGAATATAATAAAAATAGCAGGTATTAAGAGGTGATTTTGTGAGACATCGCAGAAATTGTGGTTTAGGCATTGTTCTGATTTCTTTCGGAACAGGTTTGTTTATTGCAAGTTGTTTCCCAACATCATTTCTCGTGGCTGTTATCGCTGTTTCGGTGATACTTATTGGTATTGCTGTATGCAAGAATTAATCTGGAGGTTCTGGTATGAAAGTAATTGTTTTTAAAAATCCAAAAGTATTCGGTGGTTTGCTGAGAATGATTTTCGGTATAAAAAAACAGGATTTTTCAAACAGTTAACATACCTTACTGCAGGGGGCTTCTCTGCAGTATTTTTTTCTTGACTAAATATGCAACTGAGTGATATACTGACGGAAAGGAGTGATGCAAGATGAAAAATAAACCGTTGTATATATTGACATATGATCATGGTGGCTTTGTTCTTTGGGGAAATGATGTTAAACCTCGTCTTAAAGAACTTGTAGAATGGATGGAGAAATACCCTAAATTAAAAATCGGCCTTGATTATGAATCATTCACATTTGACGAATATTCAAAAACCGATCCTGAAATTATTGAACTTATTACATATTTACTTGAAAAGTATCCCGGCAGATTTGGTCTTGGTGCCACAACTTACGGACAACCCTTGTCCTTGTTTGTTTCTGAAGAATCAAATGTGCGTCAGCTTACTTATGCTGTTAAAACTAATCTTAAATTTTTCGGACAGACACCGAATGTGTATGCCATTTCCGAATTTGCTCTGAATAATCAGACTCCGCAGTTGGCTAAACTTTGCGGATACGATGCGGCAATTCTTCGTTCTCACGTTATGGGATACGGATATACCAAAACTTTCGATTTACCCTGGGGGCGTTGGATAGGTAAGGATTTAACTGAAATTCCCGCAGTTCCCACATATGATGAGCAGGGCAGAGGCTTTAACTGTACAACGGTTGATAACTGGATTATGTCGCGTTGGCCAAGAGAAGGTTGTTATTGGTGTCTGGAAGATTTTGAAAAGAAATTTGAACATATTTCTCCGCTTCTTGCATCCAGATACGATGACCTTACACAGGACGTGCAGGATATAACAGAATATATTGAAACAAAAGATGATTATCATTATGTTCTGCTTGAAGATTTACCGGAACTTTACGGAGAGGCTAAAGAAGAAATACGCACAAATGATAATGATTTCCATGTGCAGATGCCGTGGGGATATTGCGGTAATGAAATTTTCAATGGTTGCCGTGCATCTGAAGTTGCAGCAGTTCAGGCTGAAAAACTTAATGCTCTTTCAGTTTTATTAGGCGGTATTTCTTATCAGGAAGAAATTGAACAAGCCTGGAAATATGCTCTTGTTGCACAGCACCACGATGTAACAATATGCGGTTTGCTTGATCTGGCAAGACGTTTTATTCCTGATTCACTTAAACTTTCAAAAGATACTATTGAAAAATCTTCTAAAACGCTCTTTGAACGCTTCGCTGATAAGGATAATGAATCACTGCTTGTTGTAAACGTAAATTCATTTGATGTTGACGAATGGATTGATATTGAGGTTGAAGAAAGTTTTATTGTTCTCGATGGAGAAAGTGAACTTGAAAGTGTTATGAACGACTGTAATGGAGTTAAAACACTTTCTGTGCATATTAATTTACCTGCGTTTACTGTTAAAAGGTTTACCCTGAAAAATGGGGTATGCTCTACAGTACAGGAATTCATCTGGGATGAAGAAAAATGTGAACTTGTAACACCTTCATACAAAGCTGTATTAACGGATGACGGAATCTCATATATTGAAAAAAGAAAAGATTCTTCACGTGTATTTGATAACGGTAAAGGTGAATTGTTCACAGCGTATATTGACGGTGAATCATGCAAATCAAAAGGTAAATGGACTGTTGAAGTTTTTGCCCATTATGCTGTGGCAACGCAGAAAGGTTATATCGGCAGTGTTCCGTATAATTTTGAAATGCGTTTCAACGGAAACCATCCGAGAATTGATTGCAAAGTTAATTTTGAAATACATAATCAGAAAATCGGTCATACAGGAATCGCTGAAGGCCTAAAAAAATCACTTACTATTGATGGACACAGACACGAAGAAAAACTCAATTTTATTATGAATGTCTGTGTTGATAAAAATCGCAGAATGGTAAGAGACCTGCCTTTCGCAATTTCTGATTGGAATGGTGCTGTACGTAAAAATGAAAGTTACTGGTATCCCGAAGATGATATCCGTTATGATGTTGAAGTTTCACATGAGGAATCATTTAACAGTACCACATATATGCAGGGCGTTTATTGGCTTGCATTACGTGATGAAAATCATGGCTTAGCAGTGCTTAATCGCGGATGCATGGGTTCACTTGTTAAGGGGAACAGACTTGAAATACCGCTTGTTTATGCAGATTCCTATATGTGCGGAACAAAGATGCTTGATGGAATTTTTGATGATGAATTTTCAATTCTTCCTCTCGATGAAGCAATTTCAGATGCAGATTTACACAAACAGGCAATGTCATACCAATATGTACCCCAGGTATTCAAACTCAGCAAGGGTAACGGTGATTTATGTGAATATAAAATTGCCGATTTCAACGATAACAACTCAGATGTAATTCTTACTACATTATGTTATGAAGACGGAGCAATGTTTGCAAGATTCTGCAACTATTCAGATGAACCTGCAGAAGTTGATTTCAGCCTGATTTCGGGCAAAGAGATGAAGGTTTCTGATTTGCTCGGTAATGTAATTTCCGATGTTCAGGGAAGCGATATCCGTTTCCGTCCGTGGGAAATTAAAACATTGAAAATCACAGTTTAAATTAATTTTTAACCGACTGTTATCAGTCGGTTAATTTTTTGAAAAATCAGTAAACATTTGTTCGGAAAATTTATGTAACCTATTTACAATTAAAAATATATCGTTTATAATATTAATGTATATCATTGAACGGAGGTGTTATTTTGGAACGCTTTGAATTGCACTCATCTTATAAGCCTACAGGTGACCAGCCACAGGCGATCAAAGAGTTGGTCGATGGTCTTAATAAGGGTTACAAAGAGCAGACTCTCCTTGGCGTTACGGGTTCAGGTAAAACTTTTACTATGGCAAATGTAATTGCTGAAGTGAACAGGCCTACTCTTGTTCTTGCACACAATAAAACTCTCGCAGCTCAGCTTTGTTCAGAATTCAGAGAGTTTTTCCCGAATAACGCCGTAGAATATTTTGTATCCTATTACGACTATTATCAGCCTGAAGCTTATGTGCCTTCAACTGACACTTATATTGAAAAAGACTCGGCAATCAATGATGAAATAGAAAAACTCCGTCACTCTGCAACAGCTGCTTTGAGCGAAAGACGTGATGTAATAATAGTTGCGAGTGTTTCCTGTATTTATACTTTAGGTGACCCAATAGATTACAGAAATATGGTTATTTCTCTACGTACAGGAATGGAGAAAAACCGAGATGATTTGATTTCAAAACTTGTTGAACTTCAATATGAGCGTAACGATGTTAATTTTATCCGTAATAAATTCCGCGTGCGTGGTGACGTTGTGGAAATTTATCCTGTTTATTCAAATGATAAGGCAATAAGAGTTGAATTTTTCGGCGACGAAATTGACCGAATCTGTGAAGTAAATGCATTGACGGGAAATGTTCTTTCAACGCTTTCACATGCTGCGATTTATCCCGCGTCCCACTATGTTGTTTCGCGGGACCGTCTTGAAGAGGCAATTAAAGACATCAGCGATGAAATGGTTCGGTGTTATGCCGATTTTGAAGCAGAAGGCAAACTTCTTGAGGCACAGAGAATCAAACAAAGAACAGAATATGACATTGAAATGCTTCGTGAAACAGGTTTCTGTAAAGGCATAGAAAACTATTCACGCGTTATGTCGGGCAGAGCACCTGGCTCAACACCAAATACTTTGCTTGATTATTTTCCCGATGACTTTTTGTTGTTTGTGGATGAATCGCACGTTATGTTGCCTCAGGTCAGAGGTATGTATGCAGGCGACAGAGCAAGAAAAGAAAGCCTTGTGCAATATGGCTTCCGTCTGCCGTCAGCTTTTGATAACAGACCGCTTATGTTTGATGAGTTTTATTCTAAAATCGGCCAAAAGATTTTTGTAAGTGCAACTCCGGGTCAGTTTGAAAAAGAAAAAAGTCTGCATATTGCAGAACAGGTAATCAGACCCACAGGCTTGCTTGATCCTGAAATTTCAGTACGACCGATAGATGGTCAGATTGATGACCTTGTTTCTGAAATTAATATAAGAACTGAACGCGGAGAAAGAACACTTGTCACAACACTCACAAAGAAAATGGCAGAAGACCTGACGGATTATCTTGAAAATCTGTCAATTAAGGTCAGATACATGCATTACGATGTTGATACTATTGAGAGAATGGAAATTATCAGAGACTTGCGTATGGGTGAATTTGATGTGCTTGTCGGCATCAACCTTTTGCGTGAAGGTCTTGATATACCGGAAGTATCACTTGTTGCTATTCTCGATGCAGACAAAGAAGGTTTTCTCCGTTCAGAAACATCTCTTATCCAGACCATAGGCAGAGCTGCCCGAAATGCAAACGGTCAGGTGGTTATGTATGCTGACCAGGTTACTCCATCTATGGAAAGAGCAATAAAAGAAACTTATCGCAGACGTGATAAGCAGATGAAATATAATGAAGAAAACGGCATTATCCCGACTACCATCAAAAAAGATGTGCGTGATGTTATTGAGATTTCCAACAAGGAAAACAAACGCGATAAATCAACAAAACGTATGAGCAAAAAAGAACGCGAAGAACTTATTGAACGCTTAACACGCGAAATGAAAGCCGCTGCAAAAATTCTTGAATTTGAACACGCTGCAGCACTTCGTGACAGAATTGAAAAATTAAGGCAGGGTAAATAAATTGCAGAAAAAAATTATTGTTAAAGGTGCCAAAGAGCACAATCTGAAAAATATTGATATAGAATTGCCGAGAGATAAACTTATTGTTTTTACAGGTCTTTCAGGCTCCGGTAAATCTTCTCTTGCTTTTGATACAATTTATGCAGAAGGGCAGAGGAGATATGTAGAATCATTGTCTTCTTATGCAAGACAGTTTTTAGGTCAGATGGAAAAGCCTAATGTTGATTACATTGAAGGCTTGTCTCCCGCTATATCCATTGACCAGAAAACTACATCAAAAAATCCTCGTTCAACTGTTGGTACAGTAACAGAAATTTATGATTATCTCCGTCTTTTGTATGCGAGAATCGGTGTGCCGCATTGTCCTGTCTGCGGTAAAGAAATTTCAAAACAAACTGTAGACCAGATTGTGGACAAAGTTATGCTTTTACCTGAAGGTACAAAAATTCAGATTATGGCACCGATTATCAAAGGACGTAAAGGCGAACACGTCAAAGAACTTGAAAGTGCGAGAAAATCGGGTTATGTACGCGTAAGAATTGACGGCATTATTTATGACCTTTCAGAAGATATAAAACTTGAGAAGAACAAAAAACATAATATCGAAGTTATCATTGACAGACTTGTAATGAAAGAAGATATAAAGGGGCGTCTTGCCGATTCTGTTGAAACAGCGTCACATTTATCAGACGGTATAATTCTTGTCGATGTTATCGGCGGAGAAGAGTTACTCTTTTCACAGAATTTTGCCTGCCCTGAACACGGAAGTTCTATAGATGAACTTACACCCAGAATGTTTTCTTTCAATAATCCTTTCGGTGCGTGTCCGACTTGTGCAGGTCTTGGTGTTTCAAAGAAAATTAATCCTGATTTGATAATACCCGATAAATCTCTGTCCATCAAAGGCGGAGCTATCAGAGGTACAGGTTGGTCTAATGCAGATAAAGGTACCATTGCTGAAATGTATTATGAAGGCATTGCTAAAAAATACGGTTTCACACTTGATACTCCCGTGAAAGATATTCCTGCTGATGGTCTTAATGCTCTTCTTTTCGGAACTAATGGCGAAAAAATTAAAATGACACGTAAAAACGAGTACGGTACAGGTTCATATTTCACTGATTTTGAAGGTATTATCAATAACCTTCAGAGAAGATACGATTCAACTTCAAGCGAATGGTCCAGAAATGATATTGAACAGTATATGGACGACAGCACTTGTCCCGATTGCGGTGGTGCAAGGCTTAAAAAGGAGTCGCTGTCAGTTACTGTCGGCGGAATAAATATTGATGAATTTACTCAGAAAACCATTGTTGAAGCAATTGATTTCATTGATAATCTTGAATTGAATGAACGTGATAAATCTATCGCCACACTTATTGTTAAAGAGATAAAAGACAGACTTGTTTTTCTTAATTCTGTAGGTCTTTCATATCTTACACTTTCTCGTCAGTCAGGTACACTTTCAGGTGGTGAAAGTCAACGAATCCGACTTGCAACGCAGATAGGTTCATCGCTTACAGGTGTTCTGTATGTTCTTGATGAGCCGAGTATAGGTCTTCATCAGAGAGATAATGATAAACTTCTTGCTACGTTAAAACAACTTCGTGATTTGGGAAATACGCTTATTGTTGTTGAACACGATGAAGAAACGATGGAGCAGGCTGATTATATCGTTGATATTGGTCCCGGTGCAGGTATTCACGGCGGTAATGTTGTATTTTCAGGTGAATACAATGAACTTCTTGATTGTGATGAGTCGATAACGGGACAATATTTAAGCGGTAAAAAGAAAATAACAATTCCTGAAAAAAGAAGAAAAGGAAACGGAAGCATTCTTAAAATTATCGGTGCTTCGCAGAATAATCTTCAGAATATAGATGTTGAAATTCCTCTCGGAGAGTTTGTTTGTGTTACGGGTGTTTCAGGTTCAGGCAAATCTTCACTTGTTAATGAAATCCTTTATAAAAAACTTGCTGCTGAATTGAATGGTGCCAAAAAATATCCCGGTAAACATAATGCAATAGAAGGAATTGAATTCCTTGACAAAGTTATTGACATAGACCAGTCACCGATCGGCAGAACTCCGCGTTCAAACCCTGCAACATATACAGGTGTTTTCAATGATATCAGAGAACTTTATGCATCAACTGTAGATTCTAAAAAACACGGCTATACAGCCAGCAGATTCTCATTTAATGTTAAAGGTGGAAGATGCGAAGCTTGTCAGGGCGACGGTATTGTGAAAATTGAAATGCATTTTCTTGCAGATATATATGTGCCATGTGAAGTGTGTAAAGGTCAGAGATATAACCGCGAAACACTTGAAATAAAATACAAAGGAAAAAGTATCAGCGATGTGCTTGAAATGACAGTTGAAGAAGGTCTTGAATTTTTTTCAGCACTTCCGAAAATCAAGAGAAAATTGCAGACACTCTACGATGTTGGTCTTGGATATGTGAAAATCGGTCAGCCCGCAACAACACTTTCGGGTGGTGAGGCACAGAGAGTTAAACTCTCAACAGAACTTTCACGCATATCTACAGGCAAAACAATTTATATTCTTGACGAGCCCACAACAGGTTTGCATACTGCCGATGTTCACAGATTAATTGATGTTTTACAAAAGCTCGTCGATAAAGGCAATACAGTTCTTGTAATTGAACACAATCTTGATGTTATAAAATGTGCTGACCATATAATCGATTTAGGACCTGAAGGCGGTTCAGGCGGTGGCCTTATAGTTGCTGAAGGAACTCCTGAAGAAGTAGCAAAAATTAAAGGTTCTTATACAGGGCAGTATCTGAAAAAAGTTTTATAATCGTGGGGTTAATTTATGAAAGTTTTAACAACTTTACAGATGAAAATGGCAGAGGCAGCAGCCAATTCCAACGGAACAAGTTATTTAAGACTTATGGAAAATGCGGGTTGCGCTTGTGCTAAAGCAATCCGTGATAAATACGGAATAACAGGGAATGTTTCCAAAAATGTTACAGTTGTGTGCGGCAGAGGTAATAATGGTGGTGACGGTTTTGTAATTGCGCGTAAACTCTGCGAGCATGGTTGTCTTGTTACTATTATTCTTGCTGGTGGCACGCCTCTTTCTGAACAATCAAAAGAAATGTTATCGCGTGTTGAACAAATGCCGATTAATATTATTGGTTTTGATGCGAACAAATCATCGTCTCTTGATGCACTTCTTAATAGTGATATAATAGTAGAAGCAGTTTTCGGAATTGGTTTGTCAAGAGATGTAAGCGATGTATATGCAGAACTCTTCCGTTACATCAATTCGTCACCTGCAAAAAAAGTTTCAGTTGATGTTCCCGGTGGTATTAACAGTGATACCGGGGAAGTTATGGGTGAAGCCATAAAGGCAGATTTTACAATTGCAGTAAGTTGTGCAAAGCCGTGTCATGTGCTTTTACCGGGTAGCTTATATTGTGGCGAAACAAAAGTTGTTAACATCGGTATTATGGAAGAAGAAGAACGAATTTCAGGTGAACCTGCTTTTAAATCTATCGATGATGAAACAGCAAAAGAAATTTTTCCTGTCAGAAATCCGATTTCTAACAAAGGTGATTACGGACACGTTTTATCTATCTGCGGTTGTAAAAATATGGCAGGTGCTGCAGTACTTGCTGCAACAGGCGCAGTCAGAGGAGGTGCGGGTCTTGTAACTGCAGCTTTTCCCGAATGTGCGTATTTTCCCATATCTTCAAAGTTAACTTCTCCGTTGTTACTGCCTGTGGCATATAATGAATCAGGAACATTTTCAGCAAATTCTTTTGCTGAAATAAAAAAAGCAATGAAAAAAGCCTCTGCAATACTTATCGGTTGTGGACTTGGTGTGAATAATGATACTGCTGCACTCTTGGTTGAAGTTATCAAGAATGCAGAAGCTCCGCTTGTTATTGATGCTGATGGAATAAATATAATTTCGCACAATATAAATGTATTGAAAGCTGCAAAAGTGCCTATAATATTAACGCCACATCCGGGAGAAATGAGTAGGCTGACAGGTAAGACTGTCCAGCAGATACAATCTGACCGTATACAGACGGCAGTTGATTTTGCTAATGAATACAATGTAACCCTTGTTTTAAAGGGTGCTAACACTGTTGTAGCATCACCATATGAGAAGACGCCTTTTGTAAATACAACAGGTAATGCCGGTATGTCAAAAGGTGGAAGCGGTGATTTGCTTGCAGGTGTTATCGCAGCGTTTGCGGCAGTTGGAATGAGTCCTGAAAAAGCCTCAATGCTTGCAGTATATATTCACGGTCTGGCAGGTGATATTGCTGCTGAAAAATATTCAATGGCAGGTATGACTCCTGTGGATGTGGCAAACTGTCTGCCTTTTGCACTTTCATCAATTGAGAAAAAATATTGAGGTGTTTTTCTTGAAAAAAGTGTTTATATTTCTGCTGTGTTTTCTAATTATGGGAGGTTGTTCATCTATAAAGAAAGATGTGCCGCCGGTGCCTGATCTGAATTTCAGCGGAAATATAAAGGTTACATATAATAAAAACACTGTTGAATGTAAAATTGAAAATAAATTGGGTGTGCATTGCATTATAACTGTTGTGAAGCCGGAATTGATTTCAGGGCTTACTATGACGGTTAAGGATGGCAACTGTACATTGTCTATGGGTGAAGTTTTTTATGATTTTGATTCAGAAAAACTTCAGCAAACCGAATTTGCAACTTATATTTCAAAAGCTTTGTCTGATGTTTTAAATACAACTACATATGAAAAAATGGAAAACGGATATTGGAAGTATACAGGGAAGACTGAAAACGGAAAGTTTATCCTTTTGCAGGATTCGCAGACAGGTTATCCCGTAAGTCTGAGAATACCTGATATGGATTTATATGTTAAATTTGAAGATATGAAAGCTGTTGAGAGTCAGTAAAAAACGGAGGTTAAAAAATGTCGTGTGTATCAAGTTATAAGTTGATGAAAAAAGCTTCTGCAGAAGGATACGCAGTACCTGCTTTTAACATTGATAATCTTGAATCTGCTATTGCAGCTGCAGAGGTTATGAAAGAAACAGGCAAATCATTAATTATTCAGACTATTCCGAGAACACTTGCTTATGGCGGAATGTCTGTCTATCCTGCAATGATGAGGTCGCTGACAGCAGGCATTGATGATGTTGATTATGCGATGCATCTTGATCATGGCAGTAGCAAAGAATTAGCTGAAAAGTGTATTAATTGTGGCTTTTCATCTGTAATGTTTGATGGTAGTGCAATGCCATTTGCAGAGAATGTAAAAAGAACCAAAGAGGTTGCGGATTTTGCGATTCCTTCAGGTGTTTCTGTTGAAGGTGAGCTTGGTACCATCGGCGGTAAAGAAGAGGGAGATACAGACCTTGAAGCCAGTTATACAAAAGTAAGTGAGGCTGTTGATTTCTGTGATATGACAGGGGTCAGTACTCTTGCTATTGGTGTAGGTACAGCACACGGTATTTATAAGGGTGTGCCGAAAATCAACATTAAACGCATTGAAGAAATACATTCTGCCGTTTCAACACCGCTTGTCCTTCATGGTGCATCGGGACTTAGCGACGAAGTGTTGAGAGATTGTATTAAAGCAGGTATATCAAAAATAAATTTTGCAACCGAATTGCGTCAGGCATATACTGAAGGGATTAAACTCGGTATGGCACAGAATCCCGGCGTTTTTGATCCGAAGATTTATATGCGTGTTGCTATTGACGAAATCAAAAAAGTTATGTTGCAGAAAATTGAAGTTTGTTATGGATAACAGGTGAAAATATGAGTGTGTATAAGAGTTGGATGTCATATCTGAAAGATGATGTGAAAATCATTGATGTTGTTATGCCGAGTGCTCATAATGCTTGTAGTTACGACCTTAAATTTATGGGTTGCTGCCAGAATGGCAATATGTACAAGCAGTATGAATACGGTATACGTCATTTTTGTATCAGGCTGGATACAAATAAGAATGGCGAAATAGTTGTATGCCATGGTATTACAAAAGGCGGACCATTTGTAAATGATCTAAGAGCAATGAAAAAAATGCTTGAAGAAAACGATTCGGAGTTTTTTATTTTTGATATAAGAGAGTATTATCCGCAGAAAATCGGTCCGTTTACAATTAATTTCAAAGCAGATGTTAATCAGATGAATGAACTGCTTGAAGAATACATAAAACCATCGGAATTAGCTTTTTGTGATTTTGATGATATCAATAATGTTACAGTAGGAGATATCAGAAAATCAGGAAAAAGATATATCCTTTATAATTTTGAAAAAGCATATGATTACAGTGTGAACTGTGAATATGATTTCCCGTGGGACAAGCGTATAAATGGTTTAAAAGCAGAAGGTTTTGCCAAAGAAGTGGTTAAATTGTTTGACCTGGGTAAAGCAACAGGTCTTAATTGGTTCCAGATTCAGCAAACACCGAATTTAGGAACTGAAATCGGCATTGCATTACCGCGAAAACTTGATGAAAAATTAAGACCATATTTTCCTGATATCATTAAAGCTGTCGAAAGTAATCCTGAATATCTTAAACGTGCTAATATTATTGCAAGCGATTTTATGACAGAAGATTATATGAAATCAGAATTGATTCTGAAATTAAATTGTGCGAAGAATAATATACAGGATAATTTAAAAGAAGAATTTATTAAAAATTTGGAGGAGAAATAAATGAGCAATTACAGATCATTAATTATCGGACACACAACTGTTGACAGAAACACTGACCACTTGGGAAATACTGTTGAAATTGTAGGCGGTGCAGTTGTTTATTCTTCAGCATCAGCATATGCACTCGGTCACAATGTTCTTGCATTGACTAAAATCGCAAAGAAAGATTTGTCAAGACTTGAGCAGTTTACACTTCCTAAAGAAAATGTTGTGTGTATCGATTCGGAAAAATCAACTGATATGGTAAATATTTACTTTACTGCTGACAAAGAAAGAAGAGAGTGTTCTTGTACAAGCAGGGGAGATGCTTTCACAAAAGCTGATATTGAACCTTTTGAAGCAGATATTTTTCATTTTGCAGGTCTGATATATGGTGATTTTGATACAGAAATGATTAAATATGCATCAACAAAAGGTAAGGTTGCTGTTGATGTTCAGGGATTTCTTCGTCACGCAAATGATGATGGCTCAATGTTTTTTGAGGATTGGAAAGATAAAAAAGAAATATTACCATACATCACTTACCTTAAAACTGATGCTGCTGAAGCAGAAATTCTTACAGGTACAGATGACAGAATTGAAGCTGCGAAAATCCTGCATTCATGGGGTGCTGATGAAATTATGATTACTCATAATACTGAAGTGCTTGTTTATAACGGAGAAGAACTTTATACTTGTCCTATTAAATCACGTAATCTCAGCGGCAGAACCGGCAGAGGGGATACAACGTTTGCTGCTTACATAAATGAACGTCAGATAAGTTCAATGAAAGAAGCTTTATTGATGGCTACTGCAACTGTTTCGCTTAAAATGGAAACTCCCGGACCGTTCAAAGGCTCAAAAGCTGACATTGAAAAATATATCAGTGACTTTTATAATTAATCTGAATATTTTACTGTTTCAAGGCGAATTGTTAATACGATTCACCTTGATTTTTTTGTAAAAAACAATTATTATTCTTATCAAGAAATAAAAGTGTTTATAAATATGATATATTTATACTGTATGAAAGTATGGGTAAGTGTTATCAATTTTAGTTGTTAACAACATAGAAGGAGGAAATACTTTTATGAAAAAGAAAATGCTTCGCTTTGAGAGTGTATTGCTTGTAATGGCTCTCATGGTGTCGTGTCTCGCTCCGGGCTTCAGTTTGAATGTATCAAACATTGATGCTTTTGCTGCGTCACACGAAATCGACATTGTCGATGCAAATGGGAATTCTGTAACTGAACAGTTGTCAGTTATGGAAAGTGAACAGTTGCAATTAAGTTACAGACTTATTGACTGCTCAATGCCTGAAGGCGGATATGTTGTTTGGGAGAGTAACACTCCTCTTAACGCATCTGTTGACCAGACAGGCTTAGTAAGAGGTCATGACTCATCCAAAGGTGCAGCAGTACGTCTTTGGCTTGAAAATGATGTCAAGACTATTCCGATTATCGGTAAATCATTGGCTAAAACTCTCGAAAATGTTCTTTATAGTGAGGATGTTGACCTTGACAGAATGGATACTGACTCCATTGTTGCTCTGGTTTCAAAAACACTCGGTGCAGGTTCAGTCGGTAACAGTCTCACAGATAAATTGAAAGAAAGACTCAACAGTCTTGATACTGTTATTACTGCAACACTTTATGACCAGTATGGTGTAGCTGTTGCTGTAGACAGTGTCCATGTACTTGTAACTAATTCTGACAAATGGTATGCAAACGTGCTTCCTAACGGTGCGTTCATTGTTAATAAAGATTCTCTTCCCGAAACTGTTGCTGTTGGCGGTAAAGTAACAGTTCAGGGCGGTGTTACACCTCTTCGTCTTGGCTATGGTGTTACATGGTCACTTGAAGGTGCAACAATCTTTGACCGTGCTGAAGACTATGCAGAATTCAACCACGAAACCGGTGAAATTAAATTCCTTAAAGAAGGTAAGGTTACTGTTAAGGTAGCACCCAATGCTGACGAAATTGTTGATAAACTCATGAGTTATATCAACGATCTTGCAAGCCTTGGTAATGAAGTTGATACTGCTGACCTTGCTGATGTACTTGTTAAAGTTCTCGGTATTAACGTTTCAACAAATACCGTTAAGTTTGTTATCGATATTATTGCTGCAGCAGCAGGTGCAGGTACGAACTCGGCTGACCTTATTTCACAGGCTACAAAATATGTTGCAAACTGGATTCTTGAATCAACAATCAATGATAAATTCACATTTACAATTGTTGACTCTCTTGAAGTCAAGAGTTTTGAAATCGGCGGCGATTTTGAAGTTAAAGAAGGCGAAACTTCTCAGCTTTATATCACAAACATTGACCCGCAGGGTGCAAACTCTACAAATGTTGTATGGACTGTAGAAGATGAATCAATCGCTTACGTTGATAAGAATGGTGTTCTTATCGGTCGTGATGCAGGTGGTATCACGTCTCTTAATAAAAAGACAACTAAAGTTACTGCCTTTATTGATGGTATTTCAGCATCTGCTGAAGTTACCGTTACAGGTAAACTTGTAACTCAGCCTGTTGATATTAAGGTGTCAGGTCCTTCTGTTATACAGCCGGGTGAAACTGCTCAGTATACAGCAGAAGTTTTTCCTGACCGTTCAAATGCAACAATCCGTTGGGGTCTTGTTGGTGATGACGGAAATATTACTTATGCTAAAGACGGTTCACCTGTGTCAAATACAAGTGCTACTATAGATTCTGACGGTAACTTCACAGCCCTTGAAGGCGGTGGCGGTATTGTTACAATTTGCGTTAAAGCAGGTACAATTTCAACTTGTGAAAGAACATATGATGTTTATATCGGTACACTTGCGCTTGGAATTGATATCGACCAGGGTGATTTCCTCAGTATTGATGTACCCACAACTCAGACATATAACAGCCAGAGCACACAGCTCACTGTTACTTTTAATCCTCCTAACGCATCTAACCAGAATGTAAGATGGTCTGTGCTTGAAGGCAGAAATATTGAAGTTTCTCCGAGCGGTGTTGTTAAACCTTCAAAAAATAGTTCTGCATGGGGTGTTATTCAGGCTAAATCTTATGATGGCGGCTATACAGATACAATTACCGTATCTTTTGCAAACTATCCCGTAACAGGCGTTACTGTTAATCCCACAGCTGCTGATTTGATCGTAGGTCAGCAGGTTGATATTACAGAAACTGTTTATCCTCTTGGTACAGGCGCATCAGGTGCAAAAATCGGTGATGCAAGTATTAAAGATATTTTATGGACAACAAGTGATAAAAAGGTTGCTACAGTTGATGCTAATGGTGTTGTAACTGCTAAAGACTCAGGTACATGCACAATTTATGCAACATCACGTGATGGCGGATTTGAAGCGACTACAACAATTACTGTACGTCCTGATAAAACAAGACTTGATTATGCTATTATGTTGTATGAATCAGGTAAAGTAACAGCTGAAAACTGTGCTCCTGAAGATTGGGAAGCACTTACAGCAGCTTACAATGTTGCTATTACTGTAAGAGATACAGAGTTTGCATATCAGTCCACATGTGATAGCGCAGCTAAAGATATAATTGACCTTTATAATAAAATCGGTGCATATGTGCCACTTTTCGGCGTAAGCATTTTGTTAGATGGAAATGAAGCGCCTGATTTTAATGCTGTAAAAGTAAGTACAAGTAAGAGATATGATAGCTATTCAATTGATTTTGATTCTGCTCTTAATCCTGAAAATGCTATGTACGCATCATTGGAGTGGACATCAAGTAACCCTGTTATTTCTGTAGACCAGAATGGTGTTTGTAAGCCAACAAAGAATCAGGCTTGTGCTTCAATAATTACATTCACAGCTATTGACTATATTGGCAATAAAGTTACTGACTCAGTTGTTGTTTCATTCGCTAATACACCTGCAACAGGTGTTGAACTTGACAAAACTGAAATCACAGATGCACTTATTTATAACACAGGTAAACTCAATGCAACTGTTCTTCCGAAACCGTTCGGTGTTGTCGGTGGTGCAAGCATTGAAGATGTTGCCTGGTTCTCAAGTAACGAAAAGGTAGTTACAGTTGACCAGAGTGGTAACCTTACATATGTCGGTGCAGGCACAGCAGAAATTTCTGTTGTTACTGTCGACGGTGGTTTTAAAGCAACATGTACTGTTACAGTATCCGTTAACAAAACAATGCTTTTCTCTGCAATCTCTGAAATGAATTCATACAATCTTGTAGAAGAAGAGTGGACAAAGAAATCATTTGATGTGTATAAAGCGGCTTATGATAATGCTATCGTTGTTTATGGTGACCCTGAAGCAACTCAGCAGGCTGTTGACTCAGCAAGAAGCCAGCTTATAGAAGCATATTCTAACCTTAAGAGATTCATAAAAACAGAAAGTGTAATTATTCAGGTTGATGGCGAAGAAGCACCTGACTATATTTCGGTTAAATCTCCGTTATATTCAACTGCAAAACTTCAGCTTACATCAAGAATTCTTCCTCTTGACTCAATGTATGTTTCAGTTGAATGGTCAACTGATTCCTCATCAATCAAGGTTGATGAAAACGGTAAAGTAACTCCTGCTTCTTCTACTGCAGCCGGTTACGGTTGGGTAACAATTACAGTTACTGATGAAAGAGGAAATGTTGTAACAGATAAAGTTCATGTTTCATTCGCGATGTATCCTGTAACTTATGTTACAATAACACCTGATGTAATCGAAACCAGCCTTGATGAAGCTCCTGCTAAACTCAGCGCTGTATGTAAGCATGAGGCAACATCTGTTGTTACTCATAACGCAACTATTCAGAAGGTTTATTGGACTTCAGATAATGAAACTGCTGTAACTGTTGATGAAAACGGACAGCTTACATATCACAACGCAGGTCAGGCTACAATCACTGCAACAGCTGCTGATGGTGGTATTCAGTCAACTTGTCTTGTAACAGTTGCAGGTGATAAATCAAAACTTCGCGAAGCTATTGCAACTGCTGATGCTGCAAATATCGATATTCAAAATCATACTTATGAAACAAGTATGGCATACGTAGCAGCATATGAACATGCAATTGAAGTTGAAGCTTCAGTTCTCTATACTCAGGAAGAAATCAATGAGGCTGCTGAAAGACTTCTTAATGCACTTAATGCACTTCAGCCGTATATTCATATGACTGACCTTAATATCTATTATGAGGGTGCTATTGCACCGAACTTTATCGGAATTGATGTTTCAACATGGAAACCATTCACATCTTATAGTGTAAATCTTTCTTACAATTATGCTCCCGCAGATGCTATGTTTGCATCAATTGAATGGTCTTCTTCAAATGAAAATGTTTCATGCGAAAATGGTGTTGTTAAACCTCTTAAAAACAAAGCATGTGGTGCTGCAATCACATTGACTGCAACTGACCATTACGGCAACACAATTGTTAAAGAAGTACATGTTGCATTCGGTAACTATCAGCCTACAGGTATTTCAATTAACAGATCAATGATGTCAGTAAATTACGGTGCAGAACCGCAGACAATTACTGCCACAGTATCTCATAACACAACTGACTATCTCTTCAATACATACGGCGTTAAAGACGTTGTATGGAAAACAACTGATCCTGATGTTGCTACTGTTGAAAACGGTGTTGTAACATTTGTTGAAGCAGGTACTTGCCAGATTATTGCTTCTACACTTTACGGCGGATATTCTGCAACATGTGACGTTACTGTTACATCTGATACAACCCCGCTTCAGGAAGTATATGCTATGACTACTGCTCTCAACCTCAAACAGGATGAGTATACAGTAGAATCATGGGGTCCCTATGCTGAAGCGTACGCTAATGCAGCAAAAGTTCTCGCTGTACAGAACCCGAAACAGAGAGATATCAACGCTGCTTCACAGGCTCTTTGGGATGCTTATAATAATCTTGAAAAATACATCAAGATTCAGAATGTACTTATTACTTATAATGATAACGACACAATCACTCATGTAACTCAGAGTGTTGGTCTTGCAGCAAACTATACAAATTCTTCTGTTGCTCTCGGCTACAGAATCCTTCCCTCAAACGCAACATGGGCATCAATCTCATGGTCTTCAAGCAATAGTTCAATTGCTGTTTCAAGTGCAGGTGTATGTACACCCACAGCAAATGAGGCTTGTTGGTCTGAAATTACACTCTGTGTAACAGATACTAAAGGCAGAAGCTACACAGATACAATCTATGTTGCATTTGCAAAAACTCCCGTTACAGGCATTACAGTTTCTCCCACAGAAATTACTGATGCTGTTGTAGGCAATACAGCTCAGATTTCATATTCAATCAAACCCGATGGTGTTTCAAAAGCAGACATCAAAGATGTTACATGGTCATCAACTGATGAATCTATCGCTGTTGTTTACAACGGTACAGTAGAATTCCGTAACACAGGTATAGTTAAGATTATTGCAACAACTTGTGATGGTGGTTTCCAGGCTGCAACAACAATCAAAGTATATGCAAATAAAAACGCGCTTAAAGAAATGATTGACTATGTTGATACTCTTGTGTATACAAACTATACACCTGCAACATGGGCAGTACTTCAGGAAAAATATAACGAAGCAAAATCAGTTTATGATGCTGAAGACCCGTCACAGGCAGAAGTTAACGCTGCATTTGATAACCTTTCAATTGCGGTTTCTGACCTTGTTGAATACATTTACGTTTCAGATGTTAAAATTGTTTGCGACGGCAGTACATCAGAATTTATAAACGTAATTGTTCCTGAAGATCAGGCATATCTTGCTGCATATGCAAATGTAGGATTCATTGTAGATCCTGAACAGGCTATGTATACTGATGTTGAATGGTCATATGACGGAAGCATCGTATTCAACCCTACAAGCGGTCTTGTAGCACCCCTTTACAATAAACCTTGCTTCGGCAGAATTTATCTTACACTTACAGACGATTTCGGTAATGAATACAAAGCAACAAGCTATGTAACATTCTCAAGAAATCCCATTGACTATGTTGATGTTGATAAGGACCTTGTTGAAGTAACTGTTAACTCTGAAGACTTCCAGCTTACTGCATCAGTAATCGGTATAAATGGTGGCCCTGCAGACATTACTGAAGTTGTATGGACATCAAGCGATCCGAGCGTAGCATCTGTTGATGAAAATGGTGTTGTAACAGTTCATGCCGGTGGTTATGCTGAAATCAAAGCTGAATCAGTTGTAGGCGGCTATTACGATATCTGTAAAGTTTATGTATCAACTGACAAGTCTGCTCTTGAAGCTGTTCTTCAGCAGACAATTGATGAAAACTATCAGAGACTTGACTATATCGAAACAACATATAATGTTTATATGGAAGCATATGACTATGCAGTAAGAGTTTACAGTAACAATGAAGCTTCCCAGGAAGAAATCGACAGAGCTACTGTACAGCTTACAGATGCAATCAACGCTCTTGAACCTTACATTCATGTTGAATCAATTATTATTTCTAACGATGTAACAGGTGGCACAGACGAACACATCACTAAGAAATCTGCATACATCAAAGGTAAGGAAGTAAACCTTTCTTATCAGATTAATCCCGGCGATTCAATGTATGAAACAATTACATGGTCAAGTGACAATGATGACATTTCTGTTGACGGAAACGGTAGAGTTGTTATTAATGTTAACGATGCAAGATCTGCTAACATTACACTTACTGTAACGGACTACTATGGCGTTAAATATACTAAGTCAGTGCTTGTTTCATTCATAAGATTTACAGCTGTAACAGGTGTTGAAATCAGCAAAACTGAAATTTACGGTTATAGCGGCGGTTCAGAATCACTTTCATGTACTGTTAAACCTAATGGTATCACAAACGCAGACGTGAAAGATGTTATCTGGTCAACATCAGATGAAAAGGTTGCTACTGTAAATCAGGACGGTAAAGTATTCTTCGTTGACGGCGGTGAATGTTATGTCACTGTAACTACAGTTGAAGGCGGATTTACTGCTACATGTAAAGTAACCGTTGTTGCTACAGAAGCAAAGAACGCACTTGCAGAAGAAATCAGAAAAGCAAAAGAGATAGATTCAAGTCTCTATACTGAAGACTCTTATGCTATCCTTGCTGACGCAATTACAGAAGCAGAACGTGTTTATAACATGGGTCTTGCAACTACAACACAGATTAATGATGCAATTGCACTTCTTGGCAGTGCAAGAGACCAGCTTGTTTATGTTCCTGCTGACTACACATCAGTAAATATTGCTATTGAAGATTTCAATGCTCTTGAGAAAGAGTATTACAAAGCTGAAGACCTTGATGCTATTCAGCAGATGATTGATAACATCAATTGGGATCTTGATATTTCTGAACAGTACATAGTTGAAGAAATTGCATCTGAAATTAATGTTGCAATAGCTGAACTTGAGGAAATCAGTGCTGATTATACTGCAATTAATCAGGCTATCGAAAAAGCTCAGGCTCTTGAACTTGATAACTACAGAAACCCTGAAGTTATCGACACGGCACTTGCAAATGCAATTGCTGCTGCAGAAAAAGATTATAAGATTTCTGAACAGAATAAGCTTGATGCATATGCAGAAGCACTTGAAAAAGCAATTTCAAAACTCGAATATAAAGCAGCAGATAAATCAGCACTTGAAACTGCGCTTTCACTTACTCTTGATCAGGAATATCCCCAGTATTATGATGCTGAACTTATAGCTGTCTGGGAAGCACTTGTTGCTGAGGGTCAGGAAATGTACGATAATGATGAACTTACAGTTCTTGATAATGCGGCAATCAAAGCAAAAGCAGAAGAAATTATTAATGCTCATAATGCGGTTGAAGCAAGTTACAAAGTTGTAATCAAAACTGCTGAACTTGAAGCTGCTGTTGAACAGGCTGATGCAATTCTTCCTGAAGGTGAAATTGCTGAAGGCAGTGTATATTCGGTTCTTTCACAGCTTGTAAATGAAGCAAACGAAATTCTTGCTACAGAACTTACTGAACCTGAAATGCAGGCTGTTGTTGATGAGTTAGCTCAGTCAATTATTGCTGAAGTTGAAAAAATACTCAATACTTCTGCAGACTACATTGAAGTTAACGAGGCAATTGAAAGATTCAATGCTGTTGATAAATTCCTTTACACAGAAGATTCACTCAAAAATGTTCAGGATATTATTGATGCTGTTGTATGGGATTACAATGTAACTTCTCAGGATGCTGTTGATGCAATTGCACAGAATATCAACGATGCTATTGACAACCTTGTTCTTACTGAAGAAACAAAGATTGAAGCAATAGAAGAAGTTGGTGCAACAGTTGATGAAGAAGAAAAATTCATCTACGGTGTTGATGAAGGTATCACTGATGTTGAAGATTATGTAAGAGTCGTAAACGGTACACTCGAGTATGTTGAAACTGAAGATGGTTTCGGCACAGGTACTGTAGTCAATGTTGTTGACGACGAAGGCGTAATTGTTGATTCTTATACAATTGTAATCTTCGGTGACGTAAACGGTGATGGTTTCGTTGATGGTCAGGATTCATTATTCATCTGGATGATCATCTGGTCAGGCGACACATCAGTAAACGCTTATAACATCGCTGCTGATGCTAACAGAGACGGCGTTATTGATGAACTTGACGTTGAACTTGTTGAAGAAGTTGGTGCTCTCAGCGCTACTATTGAACAACGATAAAAATTTAACAGAATTGTGCATCAAGCATAAAAATTCCCCCACTGTTTTGGCAGATGGGGGAATCCTTTATAAACTTTGTAAAATTGCTTTGATTTCATTGAAAAATCTGCTTTAATGTGCTAAAATATGACATCTTATAAATGGAGGCGAATAATTGTGGAGAACAAAAAGACAAAAGGATTCAAAGCTTTTCTTAAACGCAAGGACATTGTGTTTTCTGCAAGACGTTACGGTATTGATGCTCTTGGTGCGATGGCTCAGGGCTTGTTTGCATCGTTACTTATCGGCACTATAATCGGTACCATTGGTACACAATTTGGTCTGGATATTCTTGTTAAGATAGGTGATTATGCCAAAGCCGTTTCAGGTCCTGCAATGGCAATTGCTATAGGCTACGCTTTGCACTGTCCGCCTCTTGTACTGTTTTCTCTTGCTGCCGTAGGTTTTGCTGCAAATGAATGTGGCGGTGCCGGTGGCCCTCTTGCTGTTTTGTTTGTTGCAATTGTTGCTTCAGAGCTTGGTAAAGCGGTCAGCAAAGAAACAAAAATTGATATTATAGTAACACCCTTTGTAACAATCGGAAGCGGTGTTTTGCTGTCAATACTTTGTGCTCCATATATTGGTAAGGCTGCAAGTGCAGTAGGTGAAGCAATTATGTGGGCAACGAAGCAAGAACCGTTTATTATGGGTATTGTTATTTCAGTGATAGTTGGAATTGCTCTCACTCTTCCTATCAGCAGTGCGGCTATCTGTGCGGCACTGAGTCTGACAGGTCTTGCAGGAGGAGCTGCTTTGGCAGGTTGTTGTGCACAAATGGTAGGTTTTGCTGTAATGAGTTATAAAGAGAATAAAATAGGTGGTTTGTTTGCACAGGGTATCGGCACGAGTATGCTTCAGATGGGTAATATTGTTAAAAATCCTAAAATATGGATTCCGCCAATTATAGCTTCTGCAATCAGCGGACCGATTGCAACCTGTATTTTCAAACTTGAAATGAATGGTGCAGCAATTTCTTCCGGTATGGGTACTTGCGGTCTTGTAGGACAGATTGGTGTTTATACAGGATGGCTCAACGATATTACTGCAGGTGTTAAAGCTTCAATTACAGCTATGGACTGGATTGGTCTTATAGCGATATCAGTAGTGATTCCTGCTGTCATAACTCCAATCATCGCATTACCTCTGAGAAAAATCGGATGGATTAAGGAAAACGATTTAAAACTTGATTTATAATATTTTTATTTTGGGAGATATCCTTTATGAGAATGAGAAAGAAAAAGCATCTTGATGAACGTCTTGAGGCTTGCGGAGAATATTTTATAAAAGCAATGACGGATGATCTGAATTTTGAAACGTCAATTGAAACAAAAGAATATTTTGATTTCAAAGAATTGTTTGGTAATGATAATCCTGTTGAATTAGAAATAGGTTGCGGTAAAGGCGGATTTGTGAATGAAAAAGCAAAGCAGAATCCTGATATCAATTTTCTCGCTGTTGAAAAAATCGGCAATGTTATTGTGTCTGCTTGTGAAACAGCAAAGGAAAATGACCTGAAAAATGTCAGATTTCTTAAATGTTCTGCTGAGTATCTTCAGAAGTATATTCCACCGAAATCAATTTCAAGAATTTATCTGAATTTCTCTTGTCCTTATCCTAAAAATAAATACAAAAATCACAGACTTACAAACAGAAAATTCCTGAAAATTTATTCTGACATTTTAGCTGATGGCGCCGAAATTCATCAGAAAACCGACAATATGCATTTCTTTGAATATTCCCTTGAAGAGTTTTCTTTTGCAGGCTACAAAATGAAAAATATTTCACTTGACTTACACAAAAGTGATTTCGAGGGCAATATTGTTACGGAATATGAAAAACGTTTTTCTGAAATGGGCTTTCCTATTTACCGTTTAGAAGCATATCTTGAAAGTGAGAATAGTAATGAATAAGTTTGAAAATATTCTCATACTTACAGATTTTGACGGAACATTTGCCAACGATAAAGGCATAATTACTGATGATAACATTGAGATGATTTCGTATTTCACTTCGCACGGAGGTCACTTTTCAGTGTCTACAGGAAGAACATTTCAGGGTTTTCATCATTATAGCGATAAATACATTAATGCACCTGTTCTTCTTGCTAACGGTGCTATGGCTTATGATTACAGTAAAGAAGAAATTGTCTTCTGTGACGGCCTTGAAGAAGAAGGCAGGGGAGCGATCAAAAAAATTCTTAATGAGTTTCCCCGTATTGCTGTTGAAATGTATCCGTTCAACCGGACATATGCCATTAATCTTACTGACACGTCACACAGACATTTTTCAAGCCAGGGAATTGAATATGATGTTGTTAACAGTCCTGATGAAACGTCGTTACCTTGGGCAAAAGTGATGCTTGCCTGTGGTGATACTGACCCGCGTGAAGTACATAAATTTATGGATGAATACATTCCTGAAATATCCTATATCAAAACAACCGGTGAGTTTATTGAGGTGCTTGCCAGAGGTGTGGATAAAGGCAGCGGACTTCTTAAAATGGCAAAGGTTCTTAATGTTAATCCAAAAGATGCATATGCGGTAGGTGATGGCCTTAATGATATGGAAATGATAGTTGCTGCGTCCAAAGGCTTTGTACCTGAAAACGGCAATAAAGATGTCCTGAAAGTCGCAGACTATATTGTAAGGTCAAATAACAACGGTGCTATTGCAAATGTAATTGAAATACTTGATGATATTTATTGAAAAAAGCTCCCTTTACGGGAGCTTTTACGTTTTTAATTCCAATAATCAACTTTATGTGGAAGTTCAATGTCTTTAACTTTAAAAACAGGGTCTTTGCCTTCTTTTCGCTGTTTTTCATAATCTTTCAATGCACGCACAGCGTATTTGCTTAAATAAAGAATAACAGGCATATTAATAATTGTCATTGCACCCATAGTGATATCAGCTATCCCCCAAAGCAAATCTGAAGAAAGCCCAGCGCCAATGAATACAACAAGTGAAGCAATAATCTGATATACTTTAATAAATTTTTTGCTTGGCTGACGTCTGAACAGGTAAACAAAACAATTGTCAACATAATAAAGGTTACCGAGAAGTGTTGTGAAAGCAAAAAGTATCATTGCTATTGTAATAAAAATCGGACCAAATGAACCGAGAGTTGCACTCAATGCCTGCTGAACATACGGTGCACCTGAAAGTTCGGCAGAAGGTTCCACTCCGGAACTCATACACATAAATGCTGTTGCAGAACATACGAGGAGTGTATCTATAAATACCGAAAGAATCTGAACAAGGCCTTGTTTTACGGGATGGCTTACCTCTGCTGATGCTGATGCGTTAGGAGCAGAGCCAACACCTGCTTCGTTACTGAATAAGCCTCTTTTTATGCCGTACATAACACAAGAACCTGAAAATCCACCGAAAATCGCTTTCAAGTCAAATGCCTCAGTAAAAATACTTTTGAAAATTGACGGAAGTGCAGGTGCATTTATAACAACAATTACGAGTGCAATAAGGATATATGCAATACCCATTACAGGCACAAGAAAGCTTGTTGCTTTAATAATTCTTTTACCACCACCCATAAGGCAGAAAGCAACAAGTGCAGCAACTATAAGACCGATAATCCACGGAGTGTAAGTCGGATTGTAGAAAGAATAACCAGAAAAAGTTGATTGCAGATTGTATGATGCAAGCATATTGAAACCAAAAGCATATGTAATGATAATAAGCACTGCAAAAAGGGATGCCAATGCACGGGATTTTAAAGCAGATTGAATATAGTAAGATGGTCCTCCATAGCAACCGTCAGGTCCCTTTTTCTTATAAATCTGTGCCAATGTACTTTCTATAAATGCTGATGCACCGCCGATTATTGCGATTATCCACATCCAGAAAACAGAGCCGAAGCCACCAAGACAAAGGGCAGTTGAAACACCGATGATGTTGCCTGTGCCTACTCGTGAAGCGGTTGACACTATCAGTGCCTGGAAAGATGAAACACCTTTGCCGTCTTTTGGCTTTTCAGTAACTGCGAGTATTTGTTCTTTGAAAAGTCTGAACTGAACGAAACGTGTTCTTATAAGAAAGTAAATACCGCCCAACAACAGCAATATAATAAGAATATAGCTGTAAAGGGCATCGTTGACTAATGAGATAATATTTTCGACAGATGAGATGATTTTGTCTAACATAGTTTTTCCTCCTGTATCTGGTCACTTACAAAAAAAGACCTTGTAGAAACAAGGTCCATATGGAGCTGGTGACGGGAATCGAACCTGCAACCTGCTCATTACGAATGAGCTGCTCTGCCATTGAGCCACACCAGCAAGCAGAATAATTATACATAAAAATTAATATAATTGCAACACTTTTTTAGAAAATATTTTGCAAAAGTGTGGTATAGTATACACAAGAGATAATATACATAAAAGTAATTTATGTAAATATAAACTTTCTCTTGATTTATTTTCAGAATTAGTGTAATCTAATATTATTGAAAGGAATGATAAATAATTATGAAAATGAAAAAATTGATTGCAGGATTAATATGTCTTGCAACTGTACTTACTGTTACTGCTGCCTGTTCAAAGGACAAAATTGATGTAGATGACGTTACAGTCTATCAGACTGACGCGTATGGTGAAACAGTAACAAACGCCAAAGGTGAAAATGTTACAATTGCTATTGAGGATGTGTCAGTTGAATATGTCACAGATGATAAGGGTAACAAAGTTCTTGATGATGACGGCAAAGAGGCAACTATTCTTCACTATTATGTAACAGATGTTGATGATAAAGGTAATGCTGTTACAAACGAAAATAAAGAACCCGTTACTAAAGAACACACTTCTGCAAATCCCGAACAGACAACTGTTGGTCTTGGAAACATTCAGGATATTATGAATGGTGATGCTGAGGTTCCCACAGTTGAGGTTGAAACATTACCGGAAGGCACTACAATCAAAGAAAACAAAAAACTCCTTGAAAAAGCTTTTTCATCAGGCAAGTTCTATATGGATATGTCAATTAAAAACGAGCTTGGTGCTCCTATGTCAATGACTTTTGCGACAAACGGAAGCGACATTTATTTCGGGTTCAATGTTAATCTTCTTGGCCTTAAAATGGGTTATGCAGGTTTGCAGAAAGACGGTAAATCTTACGCGATAGACATCAATGCAAAGAAGTATTGTGAATCAGATTCATCAGCAGCAGATACATCTGAAGCTGAAGATATGATGTCTACGCTTGTTATAGATAAAAATGCAAACTATATTCAGACAAGTGTGGTTAAATCAAAAGGTGTAACATATATCTGTGAAGAGTATAAAACTGAAATGGGTACATCAAAATATTATTTTGACCAGAAAACAGAAGACCTTAAACGTATTGAACACGATAATCCTGAAGCAAAAGTAGTAATTGTTGTAAATAAATTTGTCAAAAATCCTTCTGCAAGTTATTTCGCAATTCCTTCCGGATATAAAAAGGTTTCACCTGAAGAATTCAACAGTTCTTTTGAAAATGTTCTTGGCTCATTAGGTGTTCAACAATGAGTAAAACTGTTGTAATTACAGGTGCATCAGGCGGTATCGGCAGTGCAATTGCACGTGTTTTTGCAAAAAATGGCTGGAATGCCGCAATAATGTATCTGAACTCTGAAACGGAAGCGTTTGAATTAAAAAGCGAACTTGAAAAATACGGAGCATCTGTATATTGCGACAGATGTGATGTTACTGATTCTGAACAAGTAAAAATGTTTATTAAAAATACTGAAAAAGAATTCGGCAGGGTAGATGCACTCATCAATAATGCAGGTATAGCGATGCAGAAATTGTTTTGCGATGTAACAGATGAAGACTATGACAGAATTTTTGATATCAATGTCAAAGGGGTTTTCAATTGTTGTAAAGTTGTTCTTCCGTATATGATTAATAATAAGAGCGGAAAAATTGTGAATGTTTCTTCTATGTGGGGGATTTGCGGTGCTTCATGTGAGGTTCATTATTCAGCCACAAAAGCGGCCGTTATAGGTATGACAAAAGCTTTAGCAAAAGAGGTTGCTCCATCATCAATTAATGTAAACTGTGTTGCGCCCGGTCTTATTGATACCAAAATGAATTCAAATATCAACAAAGAAGATATAGATTTATTTGTAGAAGAAATACCTTTGATGAAAATCGGCAAGCCGGATGATGTTGCTCAGATGGTATATTTTCTCTGTTCTGAAAAATCTGATTATATTACAGGTCAGGTATTTTCGGTTGATGGTGGTATGGTTATATAATTTTTTCAATATTTTTATTATAAATATTAAAAATCACTTGATTTTTATAAAGTTTTATGGTAAATTTATATGGATATATAATAACTTCCGAAATTGGAGGAATGGAAAATGGCAAATTGTCCGAACTGTGGTGTACACCTTAAAAAAACTTATTGGAAACCTAACTGTCCTAATTGCAACGTTAATATTTTCTATAACGGCATGCAGGAACGTCTTCAGAGCGATATAATTACTGCTGAGGCATCACTCAACAGAATGTACGGAATGCTTGACAGAGCAAAGGCTTCTTACATAGGTTCAAAGCTTGCAATTGTAAGAATTATTCTCAGTCTTATTCCTATCGGAGCTTTGTTTCTCCCTCTTGCAAAGATTTCTGTTAATGTTCCGTTTGTAACAGCTGATTTTACAATTGATGCATTGGCAATATATAACGCAGTATCAACTCTTGATTTTGATGGCTTGTTCGGAATGTTTTCATCGCCATCTTTGTCAACGGCAGTAATATTCTATGCGCTTTCTATAGTATTTATTGCTCTTGGTGCTGTTGCTTCACTTGTAGGATTTATTCTTATCTTCCTCTCATGTGCGCCCAAAGGCATTCAGCGTAACCTTGGTTTTGCAGGAATTGCTTTAGGCTGCTATGTGTTGAGCGGTCTGATGTTTATCCTTTCAGGTTCACAGTTCACATCTGTACTTGGTGAAGGCTTCTCATCATCAATTTCTTTTGGTTATCCGATTCTTCTTGTTCTTGCTATTGCTCCTATTGTTATCAATCTTTTGATTAAGAAGAATCCCATCGTTGTTGTTTCTTCAGCAGAAAAGAGAAAGAAAGAAATTGCTGAAAAAGCTGCTAAGATGGCTGCTGAACTTGAAGAAGAACAGAGAAAACAGGAAGAGCAGAGAATGATTGAAGAAGCATACGCTGCTGAACAGGCAAAAAAAGAAAACAAATAATATAGTGTGAATTCAGCTCCGGAAACGCTTGATGTGCTTCCGGAGCTTTTGAATGTGTCAGTGTTGGCTGAAATAGTTTTTAATAAGCTGCAATAATTAACTTCTTTTACAAATAATATATTGCAATTAAATGTTAAAAAGTGTATAATTGATACAATATGATTTAAATATGCGGATATGGCGGAATTGGCAGACGCGCAAGATTTAGGATCTTGTGGTTAAACCGTGCAGGTTCGACCCCTGTTATCCGCACCACCTGAATCTTATAACCTTTGTTTAAGGTTTTACTTGAATTGTTCAGATTTTATCAATATTGAAAAACGGAGGATTATTATGAAAACAAGATGGACTGATATGGTCGATAAGGATGCTCCTCTTCAGGAATATCCGAGACCTCAGATGAAGAGAAATATCTGGTCGAATCTTAATGGCCAGTTTGATTATGCAATCAGTGATTCAATGGAAGAAATCCCGACAGAATATGAAGGGAAAATTACTGTACCTTTTGCTATTGAAGCTCCGCTTTCAGGAGTTGAGAAAAGATTGAATCCTATGGATATCCTTTGGTATCGTAAGTCTTTTTATCTTCCTGAAGAATACAATTCAAAACACGTTATTCTTCATTTTGGTGCAGTTGACTGGGAGTGCCGTGTTTATATCAACGGTCAGTTTGTAGGCGGACATACCGGTGGATATTGTCCTTTCAGCTTTGATATTACTGAATATCTTGTTGAAGGTGAAAACGTTCTTAATGTTTCTGTATTTGATCCTACAGATGCCGGTTGGCAGCAGAGAGGTAAGCAGGCTATCAAACAGGTTGGTTTCTGGTATACACCCACAACGGGTATCTGGCAGACAGTATGGCTTGAAGCAGTGGATGAAAAACATATCACATCTGTTAAACTGACACCTGATATCGATGAATACTGCGTTCATGTTGATGTGGAAACAACTGCAGAGTCTGATTATGAAATCGTTGCTACTGTTTTTGATGATGAAGATGAAGTTGTATTTTCATCAGGTATCGGATGCGTTGATGTTATTCCGATGAAACGTTTTAAGCTCTGGAGTCCGGAAAAGCCTAATCTTTATAATGTTATGTTTGAACTTTATCATAATGGTTTACTTGTAGATACGGTTGTAAGCTATTTTGGTATGAGAAAATATTCAGTTGAAAAAGATGAAAACGGTATTCCTCGTCTTTTCCTCAACAACAAACCTTATTTCCAGATAGGTCTTCTCGACCAGGGTTACTGGCCCGACGGAGTTATGACAGCTCCTACTGACGATGCGATGATTTTTGATATCAAGGTAATGAAATCTCTTGGATTCAATATGCTCAGAAAGCATATTAAGGTCGAACCTCTCCGTTGGTACTATCATTGTGATAAAATCGGTATGATAGTTTGGCAGGATATGGTCAGCGGTGCAAAACATCCGGGTAATTTCCTTGTTGGTGTTGTTCCGTTTTTCCAGATGAGCGTAAAAGATGATGCATATTCACTTTTCCATCGTGATGAGCAGGAATGGCGTGATCAGTTTGAGGATGAACTTGAACAGATGATGTCAACTCTCCATAACTGTGTATCAATCGGTTGCTGGGTTCCTTTCAATGAAGGTTGGGGACAGTTTGATGCAAAGAGAATTGCAGAAAAGGTTAAGGCAATTGACCCTTCTCGTATTGTTGACCATGCAAGCGGATGGTTTGACCAGAAGGGTGGCGACCTTAGAAGTATGCATAGATACGTTGTTCCTGTTACAAAAGGTAAGCCTGATGACAGAGCATTTGTACTTTCTGAATTCGGCGGTTATTCACGTATAGTGGCTGACCATACAATGGATGAAAATAAAGCTTTTGGTTATCTGATGTATAAGAATAAGAAATCTCTCACAAAAGCGTACGAAAAATTGTTCAATAAACAGATAATTCCGCTTGTAAGTAAGGGATTGAGTGCAGTTGTTTATACACAGCTCAGCGACGTTGAAAACGAAACAAACGGCATTATGACATATGACCGTGATATTATGAAACTTGATAAAGAAACAATTATCAAGCTTAATAAACGATTGTTTTCAATTCTTGTAAGATAGGGTGAAAAAACTTGGCTATTAAATCAAGTTCAAAACAGAAGCTTTTAAGCCTTATTGATATTTTTGAAAAGTTAACAGATGAAAATAATATCATTTCAACAAACGAAATTGTTGAGGAATTGGCTAAACGTGGTATGACTGCGGAACGTAAATCTATTTATGCAGATATCGCTTTGCTCATAGATAACGGGTATGATATTATCAAAGTCAAAACTCCGAAATCAGGGTATTTTTTAGCTTCACGTAATTTTCAGTTTCCGGAAGTAAGGTTGATTGTTGATGCTGTGCAGTCAGCGGATTTTATTACACCGAAAAAAACTGAAGAATTGATTGAAAAAATCGGAACACTTGTCAGTGAGGATCAGTTCCAGATGCTTAAAAGTCAGTTAAGCATATCCAATCGTGTAAAAACGATGAATGAAGAAATTTTCTACACAATTGATGTGCTTAACCGTGCAATAGAAGAAAAAAAGCAGGTGTCATTCAATTATATCAGGCATAAAATCGAAGCAGGAAAAAAGATAGTTATGGCATCGCGTGAGTTTGTTGTTAATCCGTACGCTCTTGTATGGTCAAATGACCACTATTACCTCATCTGCAACAATCCGAAATATGATAACCTTATGCATACAAGGCTTGACAGAATGAGAAAAGTAAAGATTGTCAATACACCTGCGCGTTCATTTGAAGAGGTTTCTGAATATAAAGGCGAATTTGATGTTGCAGATTATTCCAACAAAATGTTCAATATGTTTTCGGGCAAGCTTTGCGAGATTGAAATTGTCTGTAAAAATGATATGCTGGAAGATATTGTTGACAGATTCGGTGAAAATGCAACAATACGAAATGAAGACAGTAACAGATTTTATTTAAGAGCTCAGGTTGCATTGAGTGAAGGATTTGTTTCCTGGCTTATGCAATACAGAAATTCTGTTTATGTCAGAAAACCTGAAGAACTCCGCAATCATCTTAAGGAGAAAGCTCAGGAGATTATCGATTTGTATAATTAAGTCAATTTTGTTGACTGAGTTAAAAAATGATGATATAATAATTTATTGAAATTTGGAAAAAGTTAGGAGAATGTTTATGTCATTTTACATTGGTGTCGACGGCGGCGGAACAAAAACTGCTTATGCACTTTTCGACGAAGAAAAAAATATTGTTGCTGAAGTGAAAACTGAAGGCAGTAACCATGAAAATCTTGAAGGTAGTTTTGATGAAGCTGCAACAATTATCTGGAGCGGTATTACAAAGTTGCTTGAGGCAGGCAATGTAACACTTGATGACATCGGCTTCACACTTATGGGTCTTGCAGGTATTGACCATCCTTATCAGCATGACGAAATGTGCGGACAGATGACCAAGAGAGGTCTTAAGAATTTTGAAATTTTCAATGACGGATTTATAGTTGTAAAAGCAGGTGCAACAGGTAAAGCTGCTATAGGTTATAACTGTGGCACAGGTACATGCTGTAATGCTATTGACCTTGATGGTAAAATGGTTCAGCTTGGCGGTTTCAGTGAGTTTTCAGACGATAAAGGAAACGGCACATGGGTTGCAACAAAATCATTCAAGCTTATATATGATGAACTTGTGCTTGGTCTTGAAAAAACAGCAATGACTGAAATGTTCAAAAAAGAATTCGGCGTTAATACAAAAGAAGAATTTTTAGGTACACTTGCAATGGCTGAAAACGAAGAAAGAGGCAGATTTATTATGAATCTTATCGATTTCTTCTTTGCAGCTTCAAAAATGGGTGATAAACCTGTTCTTAAAGCTATTGACGAAATGTCAGAAAGAGGAGCTGACTACATAGTTTCTCACCTTAATTCTCTTAATTTCGGTGACGATGAAGTTGAAGTTGTTCTTTCAGGCTCAATCCATACAAAACTTCCGAACGAAGTTTATCTTGATTGCCTTAAAAAGAAAATTGCTGAACGTTCAGATAAAAAAATAAAATATATCAAGCTTACACAGGCTCCTGTTACAGGTTGTGTAAACTGGATTTTTCAGGAATATAAAAACTAAGGAGAATGCAAAATGAAAGAAATTAATGTTGCAGTTATCGGTTCAGGCAGCACATATTGCCCCGAACTTCTTGACGGCTTTATTAACGCACAGGATTCACTTAAACTTAAAAAAGTATCTTTTATGGATATTGACGTAAGAAAACGTACAATTGTTGGTGACCTCTGCGTTCGTATGCTTAAAAAAGCAGGTATTGATTGTGAAACAGTTTTCACAGATGACCTTGAAGTAGCTCTCCAGGGTGCAGATTTCGTTCTTACACAGATGCGTGTAGGTAAACTTCCCGCAAGACATCTTGATGAAATTATCCCCGTTAAGTATGGTCTTATCGGTCAGGAAACAACAGGTATCGGTGGTTTCTTCAAAGCACTCCGTACTATTCCTGAAATTCAGAAAATCACTGATTGTATGGAAAGAATCTGTCCTGATGCATGGCTTATCAACTTCACAAATCCCTCAGGTATCATCACAGAATTCCTTCTTAATCACACAAAGGTAAAAGCAATCGGTCTTTGCAATGTGCCCATTGATATGATTGACGATGTTAAGGAAATCACAGGTCCTGACTCTGAAGTTACATATGTTGGTCTCAACCATTTAAGCTGGATTACTTCAATCGTTAAAGACGGTGAAGAGCTTCTTCCCAAACTCATTGAAGAAGGTTTCTCACCCAAAGTTATGGCTAATATCAAGGATGACGGTTTCTCACTTGAATGCCTTAAAGCTATTGAAGGTATTCCTTCATCATATCTTCAGTATTACTATAACAGAAACGCTAAAATTGAGCACCTTAAAGAAGATAAAAAGAGCCGTGCAATGGTTTGTATGGAAATCGAAGAAGATTTGCTTAAAATGTATAGTGATGAAGAACTCTGCATTAAACCTGCACTTCTCGACAAACGTGGCGGACATAAATATTCACTTGCTGCAGTTTCACTTATTGATTCAATTGCAAATGATAAAAGAGATGTTCACGTTGTTAATATCAAAAATGACGGTACACTTCCCTTTATGGAAGATGATGACGTTGTTGAAATCAGTGCAGTAATCGGTGCTGACGGCGCAACTCCCGTTCCTGTTAAGAAAAAGACAAACAGACATATGCAGGGTCTTATGCAGTCTGTAAAAGCTTATGAAAAATATGCTGTTGAAGCAGCACTTAACGGTGACGACGAAGCAGCAATGAAAGCACTTATGGTTCATCCGCTTATCGGCGATTACGAAAATGCAAAAGCTTGCTACGAAGAAATGAAAGTAGCACACAGAAATTATCTTGACAGATTTTATAAATAATTAAAATGAAAGGACTGTATCAATAAATTAAATCTTGATACAGTCCTGTTTTCAGTTTACAACGTTTATTGGTTTTCCTTGAATAAAAGCTTTTATATTTTGTTTTGTTACTTCCATAAGTCTTTCTCTTGTTTCTTTAGCAGCCCAGGCAATATGCGGGGTAACGAGAGCGTTTTCAAGGCTTGTGATTTTGTCATCTGTTGGTGGTTCATTCAGAAGCACATCAAGTCCTGCACCTGCAATTATTTTGTTTTCAAGTGCATATTTTAATGCATCTTCGTCAACGGTAGCACCACGGGAGGTGTTTATGAAGTAAGCAGTGTTTTTCATTTTTTTGAAAAATTCTTCATTTGTCATTCCTGTCGTTTTATCAGTAAGAGGGCAGTGAAGGCTTACAAAGTCTGATTTTTCAAGCAAAGTGTCAACATCGCAGAATTTTATGCTTTCCGTATCTTCACCGGGATGATTTGTATTAACAAGTATATTCATTGAAAAAGCTTCTGCAATTTTTGCAACGGCTTTACCTATTGAACCATATCCGATAATTCCCAGTGTCTTGCCTGCAAGCTCTGTTAATGGTGCTGCCATATAGCAGAAATGTTTGCAATTCTGCCAATCTCCGTTATGTGTTGAAATTGTATGCTCTTTCACACGTGAAGCAAATTGCAGAATAAATGCAAAAGTAAGCTGTGCAACGGAGTTTGTGCTGTACGCAGGCACATTTGAAACGGGAATGTTTCTTTCACGTGCGTAGTAAATATCGGTTATGTTGTAGCCTGTGCTCAGTAAATCAATAAATTTAACGTCAGGCAGTTTTTCGAGAATATCCTTTCCTAAAGGTGTTTTGTTTGTAATTACTATGTCAGCGCCTTTGCAACGCGGAAGAATATCTTCTTTATCTGTTCTGTCGTAAACTGTATATTCGCCGTATTCACCAAGCCAATCCCAACTTAAATCTCCGGGATTTACGGTGTATCCGTCAAGAATAATAATTTTCATAAAAAACCTCTTTTCTGCAAATTTTCACATATAATTATATAGGTTATATGTTTTAAATTCAATATTCAGGCGGTAATTTATGCAGAAAAGTTTTTGTTTTAAAATAAAAAAACCGGATTTAATGACACTTACTGCGGTGTTGTTAATACTGATTGGTATTATCCTGTTCATATTTTTGATGTTTTTTAAGATATCAACTCTGGAAAATTGGTATGAACAATATCAGCATTTTCTTGATAATCTTGAAATGCGTGTTGTTGCTCTGGGTGGGAAACAGATAATTATTGTTTCGGTATTATTCCTTTTTTCTTTGAAATCAGTTTTACCCATACCTGTTTTCCCCATTTCTTGTGTTTGTGTTATTTCGTCAATGGTCTTTAATTCAGCGGCATCATTTTTTGTGAATTTATCAGGGTTTGCTTTGCTGTTTTCTTTAAGATATTATATCGGTCGGGGCGAAAAGACATTTTCATACAGATTTTTAAAGAGCTACGATGCAATATGGAAATTTCTTGAAAATGATTCAAAAGGAAATCCGTGGATTCTGCTCGGATGCAGAATGATTCCATTGTTTCCTGTAAATACAGTCAGCAATATTTACGGCAGTATGAGATATGATTTTTGCAGATATTTGCTTCTGTCGTTGCTCGGATTTCTGCCTAAAATAATTTCATATACTATTATAGGACGCAACGCGTTCAATCCTTTTTCAGCATCTTTTATTGTACCTCTGATGCTATCGTGTATGTTTTCGGGGGTTGGATTGCTGTTGACAAGAAGAATAATTTTAATCATCAGGAAGAAAGGTGAAGAAGATGTTAAAATCTAAAATTAATTCAGGTGCTTATGATAATGAACTCAAAAGAGTTTATGTAAGCGATGCTTCTGTGCTTGAACAGAGAGAAAGATATATAAATCTTGCAACTCTTTTTGAAGAAGAATACGGCAAGAATGATGCACTTTCTTTTTATAGTGCACCGGGCAGAACAGAGGTTTGCGGCAATCACACTGACCACAATAACGGCAAAGTTCTTGCTGCAGCAGTTAACCTTGATGCCGTTGCTGTTTGTGCAAAGAAAGACGGTAATATAACAAGAGTTAAATCTGTAGGTTATGATATGGATACTGTAGACATTACAGATATGAATGTTCACGAAGATGCTTACGGAACTTCTTGTGAACTTATCAGAGGTATGTATGCAGGCTTCATTGAAAGAGGTTACAATGTAGGTGCATTTGACGCCTATACTACTTCCTCGGTTCTTTCAGGTTCAGGTCTTTCAAGTTCTGCAGCTTTTGAAGTTCTCATCGGTACAGTGCTTAACCATATGTTTAATGACGGAAAAATATCTCCCGTTGAAATTGCACAGATTGCTCAGTTCTCAGAAAATAAATATTTCGGTAAACCTTGCGGACTTATGGACCAGATGGCTTCATCCGTTGGCGGTTTTGTTAAAATTGATTTCAAAGACACAAAAGAACCTGTTATTACAAAACTTGATTTTGATTTTGCATCATGCGGTCACGCTCTCTGTATTGTAAATACAGGCGGTAGCCACGCTGATCTTACACCTGAATACGGTGCAGTAAGAAGTGAAATGGAATCTGCAGCTGCAGTTTTCGGTAAGAAAGTTTTAAGAGAAGTTTGTCCTGAAGAATTCTACAAAAATGTTGCACTTGTACGTGAAAAAGCAGGGGACAGAGCTGTTCTTCGCGCAATGCACTTCTTCGCAGACAATGCACGTGTCGATTTTGAAGCAGATGCACTTAATAACGGTAATTTTGAATCATTCAAAAAAGGTGTTATCGAAAGCGGACGTTCATCATATATGTATAACCAGAATGTGTATCCTTCATCAGCACCTGATGATCAGCCCGTAAGCATCGGTCTTTGCGTAGCCGAAAGACTTCTTAAAGATGCAGGAGCATGGAGAGTTCACGGCGGAGGCTTTGCAGGCACAATGCAGGCTTTTGTTCCCGAAAACAAACTTGAAGAGTATTTATCAGAAATGAAGAGCATATTTGGCGAAAAAGCTTGTTATGTGTTGTCAATTCGTCCTTGCGGCGGTGTTAAAGTATTAGGAGAATAATGCTATGAAGTGTGGAAGAATATATCTTTACGAAGACAGGCAAGATGTTTATCTTGATACATATGTAAGAGATACTTCACGTGAATATCCTACAAATGTACGTCCCGGAATACTTGTTTTACCGGGTGGCGGATATGGGATGTGTTCTGACCGTGAGGCAGAGCCTATAGCTAACCAGTATCTTGCTGCAGGTTTAAGTTGCTTTGTTCTTCGTTATTCTGTTGGCGAAAACGCATCAAGAAAAATGCCTGAATTCAGCCAACCCTTACTTGATGCTTCTCTTGCAATGTCTATTATCAGAAAAAACGCTGATGAATGGAATGTAGACTCAGATAAAATCGCTGTTATCGGCTTCTCTGCAGGTGGTCATCTGGCCGGAAGTCTTGCAACTATGTGGAAGGATGAAGCAATCTGGAATGAACTTGATATTCCTGCAGAAAGTAATAAGCCGAATGCTGCAATTCTTGCTTATCCTGTTATAACGTTCGGTAAGCGTACTCACGGCGACACGAGAGATAATCTTCTCGGCAAATACTGTGATGATGAAGTTTTAGTTAAAAAATATTCACTTGAAAATAATGTAACTGCAGATACTCCGCCTACATTTATTATGCACACTGCAGAAGATGGTTCTGTTCCTGTTGTTAACTCGCTCAGCTTTGCAACAGCACTTTCAACAAATAATATTCCTTTCGAACTTCACGTGTTCCCGTTCGGCGGTCATGGAATGTCTACAGGCACTAAAGAAGTGTGCCATGAAGAGAATAAATATGCCGCAAGATGGGTGAAGCTTTCTGTAAAATGGTTAAAAAATACTTTTGATATGTAATTATAAGACCACTGATTTGTTTCCGAATCGGTGGTTTTTTCAGCTTTGTATAAAAAATAAAGTTTTTTTGATAAATTTTAATAAAAAAACATTGAAATTTTACTTAAATTGGTATATTATTATATGGGTATTTGTTTACCTAATTGAATCCTCTCGGAGGCATGTTATGAAATCAGTAAAATTCAAAAAAATTATCGTGTGCATTCTTGCACTTATTATGGCTATGAGCACAACTTCGGTTGTATCTCTCGCAGCAGATATCTGGTCAGGAGGTATATCTCAGGTTATACCTGCACAGACCAATGATGGATTTTATCTTATTCAGACAGCTGAAGACCTTGCGTGGTTTGCAAGTCAGGTTAACGGTGATGCAGGTAATGCAACTATGAAAGCACGTCTGGTTAATGATATTTATCTTAATGATGTAGAGAATCTTGAAAACCCCAAAAGCTGGACTCCTATTGGTAACTATTCTGAAAACGGCAGAGTTTTTAGTGGCATTATTGATGGTAAAGGTTTTACCATTTATGGTTTGGTTATTGATAATACAAAAAATTATCAGGGCTTATGTGGTTATCTTGAAAACGGGCAGGTAAAAAATCTTAATCTTGTTTCAACTTATGTTTATGCCGAAAAGTTTGTAGGCGCTGTGTGTGGTTACGCGAATAACATGAGCTCAATTACTCAGGTTGTTGTAACAGACGGACACATCGTCGGCGGTGAAGATGTTGGTGGTATAGCAGGTTATCTCAAAGGTTCGGGTAATATCTCTTTCTGCGGTTTTGCAGGTGATATCAATGCCAGAGGTGTTCGTGTAGGCGGTATTGTCGGATGTTCATTTGACGAAAGTACAATTTCTCAGTCATATAATCTGGGTACTGTTTATTCTTCAACTAAGTTTGTTGGCGGTATTGCCGGTACAAACTCAGCAAGTAAAATTATCAGCTGCTATAACAGGGGTAAAGTTTCAGGTGATTTTCGTGTAGGCGGTATAGTCGGTAATAACGTTGGCGATATTGCTTCTTGCTATAATGCATCTGAGGTTGAATCAATTTCTGATCCTCCCGGACTTACAGGTGCTATTGCAGCTTACTACTATATGTCCAATATCACAGAATGTTATTATGATGCAGAACTTTTCACAGGTAAAGAAGATAATGGATTACCTATGGCTTCTGATGAGATGAAACGTCATGGTTTTATTGCTGTACTCAATAGTTCGGCTGGTAACTTCTATTTTGACTATTTGCTGAAAAATAACGGATATCCTATTATGTCATGGCAAGCTGACCAGAATTTGTGGGACGGCTCTGTTAAAGAACCGAAAAAATCAACTGATGGAAATTATTATCTTATCAATAACGGACGTGAACTTGCATGGTTTGCAGGTCTTGTAAATGGTACACTTGAGGGTGTGCCGCAGAACACTGCTGCAAATGCTATGCTGCTTAACAGTATCGTGCTCAATGTTGGTAATTTAGGTGAGGATTCAAACATATGGACTCCTATCGGATCTGAATTCAGTGAATATACAGGTGAATTCTCAGGTAATGGTTTCAGCATTCGTGGTATGTACATACCTGAAGGTGATGTAGTTGGTCTTTTCGGTGCCACAAGTGCAACTGCTGAAATTACCGATCTTACTATCACAGAATCAGTTATCAACGGCGGCAATGCGGTTGCTCCTGTTGTTGGTGTCAATTTTGGTACAATACGTGGTATAAAGGTTATTTATTCGACTGTAAACGGTGTTGAAAATGTTGGTGGTATCGTTGGTGAAAATGGTAACTTCGGACAGATTACCGAATCATCCAGCATTTATTCAGATATAACAGGTGAAAATAATGTAGGTGGCATTGTTGGTTATGCTCTGATTGACTCAGTTATTGAAACTTGTTGCTCATATAACGATGTTGCAGGACAGCAGGCGGTTGGCGGTGTTGTTGGTGAAACAGAAGCAAATATTTCACGTTCATTCAACGCAGGAAGTGTTGTTGCAGATGATACTTATGCAGGTGGTGTTGCCGGCAGAATAAGCGGCGGTGCAATTGTTTCCAACTGCTATAATACAGGTTCTGTTTCAGCGGCATCAAGAGCAGGCGGTATTGCAGGTCAGCTCAGACAGCAGAGTACAATTGATTGTACTTATTCAATCGGCAATGTTTTAGGCATAGACGGCAGCACAGATAATATTAATGCTATACTTGGTAATCTTGTAAACGGTACAATTACCAACTCGTATTTTGATAAAGAAAGGTATGCTGTCACTGATTCATATGCAACCGGTCTCAGAACAAAACAAATGACAGGTTCCGGAGCAATGTCAAACCTTTCAGGCTTTTCTCATGAGTATTGGGTTCCTACTGCAGACACTGAATTCTTTGTAAACTATCCTCAGCTTGATACTTTTAATTCATCTGCTGACTACGATTTGTATGATATTTCAGTTGAAAGTGTTCAGTATCTCAAAGAGGGTCTTGTTTGTAAAGTTATCGGCGTTAATGAAACTTCATATTATAAAACTCTTGCTGAAGCTGCAGCAAAAATCGGTGCCGGTTCAGGTATAGTTGAAGTAATGGCTGACCTTACAGTAGGCTCAGAGGTTGTTATTGAAGGTAATGTTACAATTATACCGTCAGGTGAAAATATCAAGGTTACAAGAGTGAAGCATTATTTTGGACAGGTATTTACAGTAAAAGATGGCGGTGTACTCAACTTCGGTGCAGATGATGATACATATGCAACACTTACGATAGACGGTAATAATGTTACAGACATCACTAACAGTAATTTTGCAAGTTCTCTTGTTACTGTTGAGGATGGCGGTACATTTAACTGTTATGACATAAATACATACAACAATACTGCACTTAATGGTGGATTTGTATACAATCAGGGTACAACTAATTTCTATGGCGGAACTATAACCGATGGTACTGCTATTCAGGCAGGTGGCGTGATTTACAACAAAGGTGATATGAATATCTATGCTGTTGAAATGTCAAATAACAGCGCTAAACTTGCCGGTGGTGTACTCTTTTCGGCAGGCGGCGTTGTGAATGTTGAAACAGGTGCCGATATTCATAACAATACATCAGGTGAAGGCGGCGCAATTTATGCCGGCGGTGGTACTGTAAATGTCCGCGGCGGCTCAATCTACCTTAACTCAGCTTCATATGGTGGTGCAATTTCAATTGCAAGTAACGGTAAAGTAATGCTTTATGATGGTTCTGTTTACAGCAATACTGCCACTGTCAGTGGTAATGCTGTTTATACTGAAGGTACACTGAACTTCTATTCAGGTGGCTTTATTGATGCAACAAACGATGTTTTCCTGCCGACAGGTGAAACAATTACAATGATGGCGAAATCAGTTTATTCGTCTCCTATAGTCACGATTACACCTGAAACATATTATGATGGTGCACAGATACTTAATGGCGATTTCACAGCTATGAACTCAAATCTTTGCACAATAACACCGGAAGCTGAAACTGAGTGGCATATCAATTCAGGTGGTAGGCTTACTTCAAGTGAGATAAAATATGTTCTTAAAGCAAGTTTCTTCCAGTCTGATGATGTTCCCTATACATCTATTGAAGAAGCAATGGCTGACATAGGAGAAAATCCCGCTATTATTGAACTTCTTGACGATATTACATTAAAAGAAACTCTTTTGATTAAGAGTGATATCACTATTCAGTCAGACGGTATTGCACACACAATTTCTGCTCCTGCCGGCTTTGAAGGTCCGATGTTTAAAGTAGTTAATGGTGCAGTTCTTTCTCTCGGAAGTATCGGCGATGATTATGATTCAGACGTTCTTTATGTGAATGGTTCAAATGTAACAGCGGATACAATTATTGATGTTCAGGACGGTATTCTCAAAGTTTATTCCGGTACTGTAATATTTGGTGCCAATAAAATAGACAGTGCGATTAAATCTGTTGATGCTATTGAAATGTACGGCGGTAAAATTACCGAAAACGCAGTAAACGTTGGTGCTGTTCACGTAGCAGATGGTTCATTTAATTTCTTTGCAGGTACAATCTTTGATAATACAGATGTTGGCGTTTATTCGAACGGAATATTCAATATTTATGACGGAGCCGGTGTTGATGAATCAAATATTGTTTATCTGACTGACGGAAAGGTTATCAATGTTCAGGAGCCTGACCCTGTTTATGATGAAGATGGTAATGAAATCGAACAGGAATATGTTATTCCTGATAAGATTGCTACCATTGATTACGAAAAATACTATGTTGATACTCCTGTAATCTCTACCAAAGATGATATAAGCAAATATTCAGGTAAATTCAATGTGGTTGATCCGACATATTATGTTGATGAAAATAGTGTTCTTCGTGCTGATTACCATGAACTCAAAGACAATGCGACTATAAAACTTAGTGATGATTATACATATAATCTCTCAATTAATTCTTATACTGTCAAGAGTCTTTGCCTCCAGTATAAAAATACAAATATTGCTGTTGTTAACAAGAATTCTGTTGTTAAGACAGAGGATGAAAAGGTTGGTACGGGAGATAGAGTTGTATTGCTCGATTCAAGCGGTACTGTATACAGAGAGTTGTCTGTTGTAATTTACGGTGACGCAGATGGCGATGGTGACGTTAATGCCAACGACTCATTTGTTACAAAAATGTATGTTTACGGTTGGTTTAAAGACGATCAGTTTACAGCCGCACAACTTGAGGCGATGGATGTAAACCACGACGGAGTTGTTGATGAAATCGATGCTCTCATTATGGAAGATGTAGGTATTGGTACAGGCGTAATTGTACAGACACGTGTGTTTTAGTTCTGAACTCCCTTGAGTTAGCTCAGGGGAGTTTTGTGCTTGTAAAATTAATTAATGTTATTACGATAATATATAGGTTGCGAGGGGAGTTATGTTGAAAATTAAAATATTACGGTTTTTCTCAGTTTTGTTATCTGTTCTGATGTTGTTTACGATAGGGCTTAATGCTTCTGCCGCTAAAGTAAGTGATAAAGCAAAAGTAGAAAAAGTTGAAATTGAAGATATGACAGTTCGTTACAGAGGCAAACAAGGTGTTAATGTAACTCTCCACACAACAGATAAGAACCTTGGATACAAGGTTGAATATTTCTCATCTGATGAGAATATCTTTACTGTAGACGAAGAAGGATATGTTATAGCAGGTGAAAGAGGAACTGCTGAAATTACAATAAAAGTTACGGATGACAATGGTAATGTGGTTACAGATACGGCTCAGGTAACTGTTAAATTCAGTTCACGTCAATGGGTGATATATATTTTCCTTTTCGGATGGATATGGTATTAATTTGATTTTAAGGCACTCTTGCAAAAGAGTGTCTTTTTATAGTTCTATATGTTGAATAGTACATTTATTACTATATCTTGTGTTTTTTAAAACTATATCTTGTATCTTGTGTTAATTTTCTCCATAATTATACTGTGAAATACTATATCTTGTGGTATAAAGAAATTTATCGTTAAATGTCGTAAAACCTTGATGTTATGCGGTTTTTTACTGCATTTATATAAGAAAATCGGTTGTATAAATATTCAGAAACAATACAATATTTAGAAAGTAGCGAAAAAATAACTACAAGATATTGTGTAAAATCTATTGACAATTATAATATCTTGTGATATTATAATCCAGCAATGTAGAAATAAAATAAGAAAATATTAAGTAATGGAGGAAGTAATATGTATCGCGTACAGAAAAGAGACGGCAAAATTGTAGATTTTGACATTATCAAAATCGCTAATGCGATTAAACAGGCATTTGAATCATGCGAAAAAGAGTATAACGACAGTGTAATTGATTTCCTTGCTCTCAAGGTTACTGCAGACTTTGAACCCAAAATCAAAGATTCACTTATTACAGTTGAAAACATCCAGGACAGTGTTGAATCTGTTCTTGTTCAGGCAGGCTATGCAGATGTTTCAAAATCATATATTCTTTACAGAAAACAGCGTGAAAAACTTCGTAATATCAAAGGCACACTCCTTGACTATAAAGATCTCGTTGATAACTATGTTAATGTTAATGACTGGCGTGTTAAGGAAAACTCAACCGTTACATATTCTGTAGGCGGTCTTATCCTTTCAAACTCAGGTGCTATTACTGCTAACTACTGGCTTTCAGAAATTTACGACAAAGAAATTGCTGATGCACACAGAAACGCAGATATCCACCTTCATGACCTTTCTATGCTTACAGGTTACTGTGCAGGTTGGTCACTCAAACAGCTTATTAAAGAAGGTCTCGGCGGTGTAACAGGTAAAATTACATCTGCACCCGCAAAACACCTTGCAACACTCTGCAATCAGATGGTTAACTTCCTCGGCATTATGCAGAACGAATGGGCAGGTGCACAGGCTTTCTCGTCATTCGATACTTATCTTGCTCCCTTTGTAAAGGCTGACAACTTGTCATACGAGCAGGTTAAAAAATGCATTGAATCATTTATTTACGGTGTAAATACTCCTTCACGTTGGGGTACTCAGGCTCCGTTCTCAAACATCACTCTTGACTGGACTGTTCCCAATGACCTTGCAGAACTCAATGCAATCGTTGGCGGTAAAGAACAGGACTTCAAGTATAAAGATTGTAAAAAAGAAATGGATATGGTTAACCGTGCATTCATTGAAATTATGATTGAAGGCGATGCTCACGGCAGAGGTTTCCAGTATCCCATTCCCACATACTCAATCACAAGTGATTTTGACTGGTCAGAAACAGAGAACAATAAACTTCTCTTCGAAATGACATCAAAATACGGCACACCTTACTTCTCAAACTATATCAACAGTGATATGGAACCCAGTGACGTAAGAAGTATGTGCTGCAGACTCCGTCTTGACCTCAGAGAACTCCGTAAAAAATCAGGCGGTTTCTTCGGCAGTGGTGAAAGCACAGGTTCAATCGGCGTTGTTACAATCAATATGCCCAGAATCGCTTACCTTGCAAAAGATGAAGCAGATTTCTACAAACGTCTTGACAGAATGATGGATATTTCTGCTCGTTCACTTCATATCAAGAGAACTGTTATCACAAAACTTCTCAATGAAGGTCTCTATCCCTACACAAAACGTTACCTCGGTACATTTGAAAACCACTTCTCAACAATCGGTCTTGTTGGTATGAACGAAGTTGGTCTCAATGCTAACTGGCTCGGTAAAGATATGACTCACGAAGAAACACAGATTTTCTCACAGCAGGTTCTTGACCATATGAGAGAAAAACTTTCAGACTATCAGGAAATGTACGGTGACCTTTACAACCTTGAAGCAACACCTGCAGAGTCAACATCTTACAGACTTGCTAAACACGACCTTAAGAGATATCCCGATATTAAAACTGCTTCAGAAAAATGTGACGAAACACCTTACTATACAAACAGTTCACATCTTCCTGTTGGTTACACAGAAGACATCTTTGAAGCTCTTGATATTCAGGATGAACTTCAGACAAGATACACATCAGGTACTGTTTTCCACGCATATATCGGTGAAAAAATGCCTGACTGGAAATCTGCTGCAAACCTTGTTCGCAAAATTGCAGAAAACTACAAACTGCCTTATTATTCAATTTCTCCCACATACTCAGTATGTAAGAGCCACGGATATATCGCAGGCGAACACTTCACTTGCCCCGAATGCGGTGAATCAGCAGAAGTTTACAGCCGTATCACAGGTTACTATCGTCCCGTTCAGAACTGGAATGACGGTAAACTCCAGGAATACAAACACCGTAAGCTTTACGATGTAATGAATTCAAAAATTTCTGAAAAAGCTGAAGTTTGTGAATGTGAAACTGCAGAAGTTGCAGAAACAAACATTTCAAACAGAACAATCCTTTTCACAACAGCAACTTGCCCCAACTGCCAGGCAGCAGTATCTTTCCTCAACAAAGCAAATGTTGAATTTGAGAAAGTAATTGCAGAAGAAAATGCCGACCTTGCAAAAGAACTCGGTATCAAACAGGCTCCCACATTAGTAGTTGTTGATGAAAACGGTGTGGCAAAATATCAGGGCGTTTCTGATATTAAAAAGTTTATTAAAGCATAATTTATTTGCTTTTAATAGTTTAGCCTTACTAACAAAAAGGAACTGCCGGAAGTCGTACAGACTTTCGGTTTTTCCTTTTATTTGACAAAAAATTATTTATATGCTATTCTCGGAATGGTGATGAATATGCCTTTAAAGATAATAAGACAAGATATTACAAAAATTGAATGTGATGCAATAGTAAACGCTGCAAACAAAACTCTGCTTGGCGGCGGGGGAGTAGATGGTGCAATTCACGATGCCGCCGGCCATGATTTGCTCGAAGAATGCAGAACTTTAGGTGGTTGCAGAACAGGTCAGGCTAAAATAACAAAAGGGTACAGACTTCCTTGTAAATATATTATTCACACAGTAGGGCCTGTATGGAAAGGCGGTCTTTTAGGTGAGAAAAAACTTCTGTATTCGTGCTATGTTGAAAGTCTGAAGCTTGCAAAACAGAATAACTGTAAGTCTGTTGCCTTTCCGCTTATTTCAGCAGGTGCGTACGGATACCCGAAAGATAAAGCGTTTCAGGTAGCTATGGATGCCATCAGTTCGTTTTTGTTCGAAAACGATATGGAAGTTTTTATTGTGGTTTATGATAAATCGTCATTTGGTATAAGCGAAAAGCTGTTTAAAGATATCAAATCTTATATTGATGACAGATACGTTGATGATAGAAGTTATTATGCGAGAAACCGTACTATTGGGCTGGAACCTGATGATATGGATTTGTCGGCATCTGTAATTTCCTTCGAAGAAACGGAATTATATAATCTGTCTGATAATGCTATAGCTGACGCTTCATATACCCAGAGTGCACCGCCAATGCCGATGGCAAGTAAGTGCTGCAGCACTCCGCAGGATAAAAAATCTCTGAAAGACGCGTTGGGTCAGATTGATGAAAGCTTTTCGCAGATGCTTCTGCGCAAAATCGATGAAAAAGGTATGACTGATGCACAGTGCTACAAAAAAGCGAATATAGACCGCAAACTGTTTTCTAAAATACGTAAGGATATTAATTACAAGCCGAAGAAAACAACGGCCATTGCCTTTGCAGTTGCTCTTGAATTGTCGCTTGAAGAAACAAAAGATATGCTCATGAAAGCAGGTTTCGCCCTTTCACACAGCAATAAATTTGATATAATCATTGAGTATTTTATAGTCAATAAAAACTATAACATTTTCGAAATAAACGAAGCACTCTTTGAATTCGACCAATGTTTATTAGGTGCTTGATTTTGTCGCTTTTCAAGCGACCATACTGCAATTAAATATCTTTATAATATAGTCGTAAGGTGAAAACATCTTAGCGACTATATTATTTTTTTGGAGGTATTTGAAATGAAAAACAACACAACAGAAATGGTATTTATCCTTGACAGAAGCGGCTCAATGTACGGTCTTGAAAAAGATACAATCGGCGGATTCAATTCTCTCATAGAAAAACAGAAATTGATTGACGGCAAATGTTATGTATCAACAGTTCTTTTTGACGATAAGAGTAAAGTAATTCACGACAGAATTGATTTAAGAAAAGTTCCGCAGATGACAGAAAAAGACTATTATGTGCAGGGCTGCACTGCACTGCTTGATGCAGTTGGCGGTGCAATTCATCACATCGGCAATATTCACAAATACGCAAGACCTGAAGATGTACCTGAAAAAACAATGTTTGTTATCATCACAGACGGTATGGAAAACGCAAGCCACTTATACAGTTCACATGATGTAAAGCGTATGATAGGCAAGCAGAAAGAAAAATACGGCTGGGAATTTCTTTTTATCGGCGCCAATATCGATGCTGCCTGTGAAGCTGAAAAAATAGGCATTGACAGAAACCGTGCTGCTAATTACACTGCCTCTCCCAAATGTACTGCAAACCTGTATAATGTTGTTGAGAGAGCTGTCGGAAATTACAGAACAAGTGCGTGTTTCAATGAAAGCTGGTCGGATGATATCAGGTAAAAACGATGGCTGAAAATCATCAGGAAAAAATGTGTAACAAAACAGTGAAAAATGTTTGCGAAATCGTTAATTTTATTGACAAACAAACCTTAATTTGATATAATAAAGAAAATCTTATGGCTTTGATTTGCCGAGGGATTGAAAATATATTAAATTTGTTTGTATTTTTTGTATCCCTGTCTTTCCGACAGGGATTTTTTTAGGGAGAATGAAAAATGAACTTTGTTTTAAAAAATGCAAAAGTCTATCGTAAAGGCAAGTTCATAAAAGGCGATATTCTTGTAAAAGACGGTCGCCTCAGTCATCTTTTCGGTTTTTCATCCGTACCTTGTGATGCTATCGTTTATAACGCTGAAAATTGTATTATTATTCCGGGTCTTGTTGATGTACACGTGCATCTCAGGGAGCCCGGTTTTTCTTTTAAAGAAACGATAAAATCCGGAACGATGGCTGCAGCACGCGGTGGTTATACACACGTATGTTCAATGCCTAACCTGAATCCTGTGCCTGACACAATGAAGAATCTTAAACAGCAGCTTGATGTTATCAAAACCGATGCTGTTATCAAGGTTACACCTTACGGTTCAATCACAGTCGGTCAGATGGGCGATGAACTTTCAGATATGGATGATATGAAAGATTATGTTGCAGGTTTTTCTGATGACGGTAAAGGTGTTCAGGAAGCTGAAATGATGATTATGGCAATGGAAGAAGCAAAGGCCTGCGGTAAAATGATTGTGGCTCACTGCGAGGATAACTCACTTCTTCACGGCGGTTACATTCACGATGGTGAATATGCACGTCTTCACGGTCACAGAGGTATCTGCTCTGAAAGTGAATATCTTCCCATTAAACGCGATATTCCGCTTGCTAAACGTACAGGCTGCGGTTATCATGTATGCCATATTTCTGCAAAAGAAAGCGTTGAAGCTATCAGACAAGCCAAAAAAGACGGCGTGGATATTTCTTGTGAAACTGCTCCTCATTACCTTGTTCTCAATGATATGGATTTACAGGAAAACGGCAGATTCAAAATGAATCCGCCTATAAGAAGTGAAGAAGACAGATTAGCTCTTATTGAGGGTATAAAAGACGGCACCATTGAAATGATTGCAACTGACCATGCACCTCACTCAGCAGAAGAAAAGAGCAGGGGTCTTGAAAAAAGCTTAATGGGTGTTGTAGGGCTTGAAACTGCATTCCCTGTTCTCTGGACAGAGCTTGTTATGAAAAATATAATCACAGCAGAACACCTTGTGAAAATAATGAGCATCAATCCTGCAAAACGCTTCGGCTTCGAAAGCGGACTTGATAACGGAAAAATTGCAGATTTTGCTGTGTTTGATGTCAGTGAAGAATACGAAATAAATCCTGAAGAATTCCTTTCAATGGGCAGAGCAACTCCTTTTGAAGGAAGAAAGGTTTACGGCAAATGTCTTATGACAGTTTGCGGCGGTGAAATAGCGTACAGCAATATCGAAAGGCGGAAAGAAAATGCTACAGACAGTATTTGAAATAAAAGCAAATGAAAAAATCGCAAAAGATGTTTACAAAATGGTACTTATCGGTGATACATCTGACCTGAAAAAGCCCGGTCAGTTCGTAAACATCAAGCTTGACGGATTCTTTTTAAGAAGACCGATTTCTGTATGCGATTACGACGAAAACGTACTTACACTCATTTACAAAGTTGTTGGTGCAGGCACAGAAGTTATGAGTAAAATGTGTGAAGGTGAAAAGCTTGACATTCTCACAGGTCTCGGCAACGGCTTTGACACTTCAGAAAGCGGTAATAATCCCGTTGTTATCGGTGGCGGTGTAGGCGTTCCTCCTATGTTCAACCTCGCAAGAAAGTTAATTGAAGAAGGCAAAAAGGTAACTGCTGTTCTCGGCTTTAACAAAGAAGAAGAAATTTTCTACAAAGATGAATTTGAAAAATTAGGTGCAGAAGTTTACATTACAACTGTTGACGGTTCAGTAGGAACAAAAGGTTTTGTTACTGACGCAATGAAAAATATTGATTTCTCTTACACCTATTGTTGCGGCCCTGAGCCGATGCTCAAAGCAGTTTACAATGCTTCAGACAAAGATGGTCAGTTCAGTTTTGAAGAAAGAATGGGTTGCGGTTTCGGTGCTTGTATGGGTTGCAGCTGCAAAACAAAATACGGCAATAAACGAATCTGCAAAGAAGGACCCGTACTCTGCAAGGAGGAAATAATATGGTAAACACAAAAGTTAATTTATCAGGCGTTGAGCTTGATAATCCGATAATCCCTGCAAGCGGTACATTCGGTTTCGGTTACGAATTTGCAGAGCTTTATGATATAAATGTTCTCGGTTCACTTTCTTTCAAAGGTACAACCCTTGAACCTCGTTTCGGTAATCCTACTCCCAGAATTGCAGAAACAGAAAACGGTATGATTAACTCTGTAGGACTTCAGAATCCCGGTGTTGAAAAGGTAATTTCAGAAGAACTTCCGAAATTGCGTGCTTGTTTCAATAAGCCGATTATGGCAAATATCAGCGGTTTCTCAATCGATGAATACAGAGCATGCTGTGAAAAAATCGATAAAGAAGACCAGGTTGAATTCATTGAAGTCAATGTCAGTTGTCCCAATGTTCACAACGGCGGAATGAGTTTCGGTACTTCTCCCGAAAGTGCAGCAGCGGTAACAAAAGCTGTAAAAGAAGTTACAACAAAGCCTGTGTTTATTAAACTCAGCCCTAATGTGACAGACATTGTGTCAATTGCTAAAGCTTGCGAGGAAGCTGGTGCAGACGGTATCAGCCTTATAAACACGCTTCTTGGCATGAAGATAGATTTAAAAACAAGAAAACCTGTTATTGCAAATAAGATGGGCGGTTTTTCGGGTAACGCAATTTTCCCCGTAGCTGTAAGAATGGTGTATCAGGTTTATGAAGCTGTAAATATTCCGATCATCGGAATGGGCGGTGTATCAAAAGCAGAAGATGTTATTGAACTTATGCTTGCAGGTGCAACTGCAGTCCAGGTTGGTGCTGCAAACCTTACAGAGCCTTTTGCTTGTAAGAACATAATTGAAGATTTACCCCGCGTTATGGCTAAATACGGTATTAATAATTTAAAAGATATAATAGGAGGCGCACACTAATGGGAAAAGATGTAATTATCGCGTGTGATTTTGACGGTAAGGAGGAAGTGCTTAAATTTCTTGATAAGTTCACTGGAAGAAAACCTTTCGTGAAAATCGGTATGGAGCTGTATTATTCAGCAGGTCCTGAAATCGTAAAAGAAATCAAAGCAAGAGGACATAAAATTTTCCTCGACCTTAAACTTCATGACATTCCGAACACAGTTAAAAAATCAATGGCAGTTTTATCAAAATTGGATGTTGATATGTGCAACCTCCATGCAGCCGGTACAGTTGCTATGATGGAAGCAGCAATTGAAGGTCTTACACGTCCTGACGGCACAAGACCCCTTCTTATAGCTGTTACTCAGCTTACTTCAACAAGCGAAGAAAGAATGAAAGAAGATTTGCTTATCGAAAAACCTATCGATGAAGTTATTATGCACTACGCATCACGTGCGAAAGTTGCAGGTCTTGACGGTGTTGTTTGCTCACCCCTTGAAGCAAGCAAGGTTAAAGATGTTTGCGGTAAAGAATTCCTTACAGTAACACCCGGCGTTCGTTTTGCAGACGGTGATGTAGGTGATCAGGTGAGAATTGCAACTCCTGCAAGAGCAAAAGAAATCGGTTCTGACTATATCGTAGTAGGCAGACCTATTACTCAGGCAGAAGATCCCGTTGCAGCATATGAAAGATGCGTAAACGAATTTGTTGATTAATAGTTTTATATAAAGGAGAAAGAAATTATGGAAAAACTTATTGCACAGGATTTGCTCTCAATCAGAGCTGTATTTTTCAGACCGGACGAGCCTTTCACATGGGCAAGCGGAATCAAAAGCCCTGTTTATTGCGATAACAGACTTACTCTCACAGCTCCCAAAGTGAGAAATGATGTTGAAAACGCACTTGCAGAAACAATCAAAAAAGAATATCCCGAATGTGAAGTTCTTATGGGAACAAGCACAGCAGGTATTGCTCATGCAGCTATCACAGCTCACATTCTTGACCTTCCTATGGGTTATGTCCGTTCAGGTTCAAAAGACCACGGCAGACAGAACCAGATTGAAGGCAAGCTTGAAAAAGGTCAGAAAGTAGTTGTTGTTGAAGACCTTATTTCAACAGGCGGCAGTGTTATCGAAGTTGTAAATGTTCTTCGTGAAGCAGGCGCAGAAGTTCTCGGTATCGTAAGCATCTTCACATACGGTATGCAGAAAGGTCTTGACAGACTTGCTGCTGCAGAAGTTAAAAATGTATCACTTACTAATTTTGACGTTATTGCTAATGTTGCAGCTGAAACAGGCTACATCAAAGCAGAAGATGTTGAAAGACTTATTAAATTCAGAAATAATCCTTCAGACGAAAGCTGGATCGGGTGAATTATATGAGAAGTCTTATTGATATTAAAGACCTGTCCATCGAAGAAATCGATGAACTTATTGTAAAGGCAAACGATATCATAGAAAATCCGAAAAAATATGCACACGCTTGTGATGGTCTCAAACTTGCAACACTTTTCTTTGAGCCTTCAACAAGAACAAGACTCAGCTTTGAAGCTGCAATGTATGAGCTTGGCGGTAATGTTTTAGGTTTTTCTGAAGCACAGTCAAGTTCAGCTGCAAAAGGCGAAAGTGTATCTGACACAGTAAAAACAGTAAGCTGTTATGCTGATATTATCGCTATGCGTCATCCTAAAGAGGGTGCACCCTTAGTTGCTTCAAGAAAAGCATCTGTACCGATTATCAATGCAGGTGATGGCGGTCATAACCATCCTACACAGACTCTTACTGACTTGCTTACAATTCACCGCGAAAAAGGCAGATTTGATAATCTTACAATTGGTTTCTGCGGTGACCTTAAATTCGGCAGAACAGTTCATTCACTTATCGAAGCGATTTCAAGATATAAGAACATAAAAGTTGTGCTTATTTCACCGGTTGAACTTAAACTTCCCAGTTACATCAAACACGATGTATTGAGAGCACATAATATCGAATACGTTCAGACAACAAATCTTGAAGAAGTTATGCCAACACTTGATATTCTTTATATGACACGTGTTCAGCGCGAAAGATTCTTCAATGAAGATGATTACGTAAGACTTAAAGACAGTTATATTCTTACACCTGAAAAACTTGTGAATGCAAAAGAAGATTTATGCATTATGCATCCGCTGCCGAGAGTTAACGAGATTTCGACTGAAATCGATAACGACAGCAGAGCTTGCTATTTCAAACAGGTTCTTAACGGTAAATTTATAAGAATGGCTCTTATTCTTAAACTTCTGGGGGTGGAATAATTGATAGTTGATGCAATAAAAAACGGTATTGTTATTGACCATATCACTGCAGGACATGCTATGGAGTTGTACTCAATTCTCGAACTTGACAAACTTGATTGCACAGTTGCAGTTTTAATCAATGTACCCAGTAAGAAAAAAGGAAAAAAAGATATAATTAAAGTAGACACACTTCTTGATGTTGATTTTGATGTTTTGGGTTACGTTGACCCTAATATTACTGTCAGCATTATAAAAGACAGTAAGGTTGAAAAGAAACTTGAAATGAAGCTTCCTTCAACTGTTACAAACGTAATTAAATGCAAAAATCCTCGTTGTATCACTTCAACAGAGCAGGAGCTTGACCATATCTTCAAACTCACAAATGCTGATAAGAAAATTTACAGATGCATTTATTGCGAAAGTCAGGCAAAGTAATAAAACTGATAAAATTCGAATCAAAAATGAACTTTTTTTGTAAGTATAACCGTTGACTATCTAATCGGCAAAAGGTATAATATTTTTAAGTGAAAATTTATGTGTTTCTGCAACTGACGGATAAGGTGATTAAACACCGGGGAGCAGAAAAACACAATTTTGTCGACCGTCTGGGCAGTTCTGTTTCATTTTTGTGGGAGAGAACTGCCTTTATTTTTAGATGACGTTGACACGAGGAGGATAAATAATGAAAAAAGTTGCTATTATTATGGGCAGCGACAGTGACCTGCCTGTTATTGAAAAAGGTATTGCCAAACTTGAAGAATTCGGCATTGATTTTGAAGTCCATGTTTTTTCAGCTCACAGAACACCTGTTGAGGCTAAAGTGTTTTCAGAAACAGCCAGAGAAAACGGCTTCGGTGTAATTATTGCAGCAGCAGGTATGGCAGCTCATCTTGCAGGTGCTATTGCAGCTAACACAACACTGCCTGTTATCGGAATTCCCGTTAAATCAACAAACCTTGACGGTATGGACGCACTTCTTTCAACAGTCCAGATGCCAACAGGTATTCCCGTTGCAACAGTTGCTATCAACGGTGCGGCAAATGCAGCACTTCTTGCTATTGAAATTCTTGCTGTAACAGATGCTTCACTTGCAGAAAAACTTGATAAAATGAGAAAAGATGGCGCCGAAACGGTTCTCAAAAAGGATGCGGCAATTTCAGCAAAATACTCTAAATAAGGAATGATATAAATGGGCGGCTTTTTCGGAGCGGTTTCAAAAAGAGATTGCGTAACAGATGTTTTCTTCGGAGTTGACTATCACTCACATCTTGGTACAAGACGTGGCGGTATGGCAGCATATGATGAAGAAATCGGTCTGCAGAGAGAAATTCATAACATAGAAAATTCACCTTTCAGAACAAAGTTTGAAGGTATAACTGAAGAAATGAAAGGTTGTTCATGCATCGGTTGCATCAGTGATAATGACCCGCAGCCGTTGCTTATGCGTTCAAGGCTCGGCACTTTTGCTATATGTACAATCGGTGCTGTAAATAATGCAAAAGAACTTGTAGAAAACTATTTGTCTGACGGCGGTCATTTCAGTGCAATGACAGGCGGCAGAATCAATTCAACAGAGCTTGTGGCTGCTCTTATCGGCACTAAAAAGAGCTTTGTTGAAGGTATAAAATTCGTGCAGGATATTGTTGTAGGTTCAATGTCTATTCTGATTCTCAAGGAAGGCGGAGAACTTATTGTTTCAAGAGATAAGCTCGGCAGAATTCCTGTACTTGTAGGTAAAGATGATGAAGGCTACTGCGTAACTTTTGAAAGCTTTGCTTATGACAAATTAGGTTATTCTTTTGAAAAGGAATTAGGTCCGGGAGAAATTGTTTCAATTACTTCTGATAAATTGGAAATACTCTCTGAGGCACAGAAAGAAATGAAAATCTGTGCATTCCTCTGGACTTATTACGGATATCCTACATCAACTTATGAAGGTGTTAATGTTGAAGCAATGCGTTGCCGTAACGGTGCAATCATGGCTGAAACAGATAAGAAAAACGGTATTGCACAAAACCTTGATTATGTTGCTGGTGTTCCTGATTCAGGCACTCCTCACGCAATAGGTTATGCAAACGTAAGTAACGCAGACTTTGCAAGACCATTTATCAAATATACACCCACATGGCCCAGAAGCTTTATGCCGTCAAGCCAGAACGAAAGAAACAGAGTTGCAAAAATGAAACTCGTTCCCGTTCATGAACTTATTGAAAACAAAAAGCTTCTCTTCGTTGACGATAGTATCGTACGTGGTACTCAGCTTCGCGAAACTGTAGATTTTCTTTATGAAAACGGTGCAGACGAAGTTCATATCCGTTCGGCTTGTCCTCCTATTATGTACAGCTGTAAGTACCTTAATTTCTCACGCAGTACATCTGAAATGGAGCTTATTGCAAGACAGACAATTATGGAACTTGAAGGCGAAGAAGGCTTTAAATATATTGAAGAATACATCGACGGTGAAACTGAAAGAGGTAAAGCAATGCGAAAAGCAATCTGCGAAAAACTTCATTTTTCATCTCTTGAATATCAGTCACTCGATGGTGTTATAAAATCTATCGGATTGCCGGCATGCAAGGTTTGCACATATTGCTGGAACGGTAAAGAATAAGTAAATTATTAATTTTTATATTGAAAGGAAGATTCACTGTGAACAATTCTAAATCTGACAGCTACGCATCAGCAGGTGTTGACATTACTGCCGGTTACAAAGCAGTTGAACTTATGAAACAGCACATTGCAAGAACAATTACTAAAGGTGCCGCATCCGATATCGGCGGTTTCGGCGGACTTTTTGAACTTGATTTAACAGGTATTTCACGTCCCGTGCTTGTAAGCGGTACAGATGGTGTAGGTACAAAACTTAAACTTGCATTTATTATGGATAAACATGATACAGTTGGTATTGACTGCGTTGCAATGTGTGTAAACGATATCATTTGCTGCGGTGCAAGACCCTTGTTCTTCCTTGACTATATTGCATGCGGTAAGAACGTTCCTGAAAAAATTGCAAGCATTGTTTCAGGCGTTGCTGAAGGCTGTGTTCAGTCAGGTGCATCTCTCATCGGTGGTGAAACTGCAGAAATGCCCGGTTTCTATCCTGTTGATGAATATGACCTTGCAGGTTTCTCTGTAGGCGTTGTTGACAGAGAAAAAGTTGTTGATAATAAAACAGTTAAAGAAGGCGACGCAATTATCGCTCTTAAATCAAGCGGTGTTCACTCAAACGGTTTTTCACTTGTAAGAAAAGTTTTTGATGTTGAAAACAGCGATATCAAAACTCCCGTTGAAAAACTCGGCGGTAAATCAATCGGTGAAACACTTCTTACTCCCACAAGAATTTATGTTAAACCTGTTCTTGCACTTCTTGAAGAAGTTAAAGTTAAGGCTATCTCTCACATCACAGGCGGTGGCTTCTACGAAAATATTCCAAGAAGTATTCCCAAAGGCTTTGGTGCAAAAATCAAGAGAAGTGATGTTCAGGTTCTTCCGATTTTTGAACTCATTGCAGAAACAGGCAATATCCCCGAAAGAGATATGTTCAATACATTCAATATGGGTGTTGGTATGAGCATTGTTGTAGCTAAAGAAGATGCTGATAAAGCACTTGAAATTCTCCGTGCAAACGGCGAAGATGCTTATATTCTCGGTGAAGTTGTTGCTTCTGAAGAGGGTGTTATCATTGAGTAAAAAAAATATTGCCGTACTCGTTTCAGGCGGCGGAACAAATCTTCAGAGTCTTATTGATTGCCAGAAAAACGGATATTTCGGCAACAGTGAAATTACTCTTGTGGTTGCATCCAAACCCGGTGTTTATGCTCTTGAAAGAGCTGAAAACGCAGGTATAAAAGGCACTGTACTTGCAAGACGAGACTATGAAGATATTGCTTCTTATTCAAAAGCACTTGTTGAAACACTGCAGAATGCTGATATTGATTTAGTAGTTCTTGCAGGTTTCCTTACAATAATCGATGAACAGGTTTATGAAGCATATCCTAACAGAATCATAAACGTTCATCCTGCTCTTATTCCGTCTTTCTGCGGTAAAGGATTTTACGGTTTGCATGTTCACGAAGCAGCTTTGGCAAAGGGCGTTAAAGTTTCAGGTGCCACAGTTCATTTCGTAACACCTGAATGTGATGCAGGCCCTATAATTCTGCAGAAAGCAGTTGAAGTAAAACAAGGAGACACTCCTGAAACACTTCAGAAAAGAATTATGGAAGAAGCAGAGTGGAAAATATTACCCCTTGCAGTAAAACTCTTCTGTGAGGACAGAATAACAGTTGAAGATAACATAGTTATTATAGACGAAAGGGAATGATGATATGGAGATAAAAACTATAGCTAATGAACTTAATTCTCTTGCTTATCACGGCAGAGGTATTATTATAGGTAAAAGCGCTGACGGTAAAAAAGCCGTAACCGCTTATTTCATTATGGGCAGAAGCGAAAACAGCCGTAACCGTGTTTTTGTTGCAGAAGGCGATGCAATGAGAACAAAAGCTTTTGACGAGTCAAAAATGACAGACCCTCATCTTATTATTTATTATCCTGTAAGAGTTCTCGGTAACAAAACAATTGTTACAAACGGTGACCAGACAGATACTATTTATGATCTTATGGATAAGCAGATGACATTTGAACAGGCTCTTCGCACAAGAGAATTTGAAGACGATGCTCCTAACTTCACTCCCAGAATTTCAGGTATTATCCGTCTTGAAAATGACGGTATGAATTATGCAATGTCGATTCTTAAGAGCGCAGAAGGTGACGATTCTTCCTGTGAAAGATTTACTTATGCATACTCAAACCCCATCGCAGGTAAAGCAAAATTTATCCATACATATAACTGTGACGGAAATCCGCTTCCCTCATTTGAAGGTGAACCGAAAACACTTGAACTTCCCGATGTTTCAATTGATGAACTCACAGACCTTATCTGGACGAATTTAAACGAAGATAACAAAGTTTCACTTTTTGTAAGATATATTGATATCGAAAGCGGAGAAGCTGAAACAAGAATTGTTAATAAAAACAAATAATCAGGAGGCAGATTATGAAAGAATTTGAACTTAAATACGGTTGTAACCCTAATCAGAAACCTGCAAAAATTTTTATGTCAGACGGAAAAGATCTGCCTATTGAAATTTTAAACGGCAGACCCGGTTTCATTAATTTCCTTGATGCTTTCAACAGCTGGCAGTTAGTTAAAGAAATCAAAGAAGCTTTAGGCGAAGTTGCTGCTACTTCATTCAAACATGTAAGCCCCACTTCAGCTGCAGTTGGTACAAAACTTCCCGAAAGCCTTAAAAAAGCTTGTTTTGTAGATGATATCGAAGGTCTTGATGATTCTCCTTTGGCTTGTGCATATGCACGTGCAAGAGGCACAGACAGAATGTCATCATTCGGCGACTGGATTGCACTTTCAGACGTTTGCGATGTAACAACAGCTAAACTTATCGCTCGTGAAGTTTCTGACGGTGTTATCGCTCCCGGTTATGAACCCGAAGCTCTTGAAATCCTTAAAGGTAAAAGAAAGGGTAGTTACAATATCGTAAAAATTGACCCTGACTATGTTCCAAATCCTGTTGAACACAAAGATGTTTACGGTATTACATTTGAACAGGGCAGAAACGAATTCAAAATTAACGAAGAACTTCTTTCAAACCTTGTAACAGAAAATAAAGATGTTCCCGATAGTGCAAAAAGGGACCTTATTATCGCTCTTATTACACTTAAATACACACAGTCAAACTCAGTTTGCTATGCAGTTGACGGACAGGCTATCGGCGTAGGTGCAGGTCAGCAGTCAAGAATTCACTGCACACGTCTTGCAGGTAACAAAGCTGATATATGGCATCTTCGTCAGCATCCCATGGTGCTCGATCTTCCTTTCCTTGATACAATCGGCAGACCTGATAGAGACAATGTAATTGATGTTTATATTTCTGATGATTATGAAGATGTTCTTGCTGACGGTAACTGGCAGAAATTCTTCAAAACACAGCCCGCACCTCTTACAAGAGAAATCAAGAAAGAATATCTTTCTTCACTTTCAGGTGTTGCTCTCGGCTCTGATGCTTTCTTCCCGTTCGATGATAACATCGAAAGAGCAAAGAGAAGCGGTGTTTCTTATATCGCACAGCCCGGTGGTTCTATCAGAGATGATGTAGTTATTAACTGTTGTAACAAATACAATATGACAATGTCATTTACAGGAATGAGATTATTCCACCACTAATTGAATGTAACGTGCTAAGGAGATTATTATAAAATGAACTTTTTCGATGAACTCGCAAATTATGACAGCGAAGTATTTTCAGCTTGTGACCTTGAACTGAAAAGACAGCAGCACAACATTGAACTTATTGCATCTGAAAACATTGTGTCAAAAGCAGTTCTTCTCGCTGCAGGTACAGTTCTTACAAATAAATACGCAGAAGGATATCCAACAAAAAGATATTACGGTGGTTGTGAAAAGGTAGACATCGTTGAAAATATCGCAAGAGAAAGAGCAAAAGAACTTTTTGGTGCAGAACACGCTAACGTTCAGCCTCACAGCGGTGCAAACGCAAACCTTGCAGCATTCTTTGCTTTACTTGAATGCGGAGATACTGTTATGGGTCTTAACCTTGCAAACGGTGGTCATCTTTCTCACGGCTCACCCGTAAACATTTCAGGTAAATATTTCAACGTTGTTCCTTACGGTGTCGCAGATGATACTGAAATGATTGACTATGAGGAAATGAGAAGAATTGCTATTGAATGCAAACCTAAAATGATTGTTTCAGGTGCAAGTGCTTATTCAAGAACACTCGACTTTGCTAAAATCAGAGAAATCTGTGACGAAGTCGGTGCATATATGATGGTTGACATTGCACATATCGCAGGTCTTGTTGCTGCAGGTCTTCATCCCAGTCCGGTACCTTATGCAGATGTTGTAACTTCAACTACACACAAAACACTCCGTGGTCCTCACGGTGGTCTTATTCTTTGCAAAGAACAGTATGCAAAACAGATTGATAAGGCTGTTTTCCCCGGTACACAGGGCGGTCCGCTTATGCATATTATCGCTGCAAAAGCAGTTGCTTTCGGTGAAGCACTTAAGCCCGAATTCAAAGAATATCAGGCTCAGGTTGTTAAAAATGCTGCAACACTTTGTCAGGCAATGAAAGATGAAGGCTTCAGAATTGTTTCTGACGGCACTGATAACCACCTTATGCTTGTTGACCTTACTCCTTTTGATATTACAGGTAAAGAACTTGAGAGAAGACTTGACGAAGTTCATATTACAGTAAATAAAAACACAATCCCCAACGAAAAACAGAGTCCTTTTGTTACAAGCGGTATCAGAGTTGGTACTCCTGCTGTTACTTCACGCGGATTCAAAGAAAAAGAAATGCTTCTTATTGCTAAATGGATTAAGCTTGTTGCAACAGATTTTGAAAATTCAAAGGACAAAATTGCTGAAGAAGTAATGGCACTTTGTGAAAAGTTCCCGATTTACCAGTAATATAATTGGAGGTAGACCCGATGAAGCTTTTAGTTGTCGGTGGTGGTGGACGTGAACACGCTATCATCAAAAAACTTAAAGAAAATAGAGATGTTGAGAAAATTTACGCACTTCCCGGTAACGGTGGTATTGCTGCAGATGCAGAATGTGTGGCTATCGGTGCTAAAGATATTGAAAAACAGGTGGAATTTGCAAAAGAAAACAGTATTGATTTTGCAGTTGTTGCTCCTGATGATCCCCTTGTTTTAGGTGCGGTTGATGCACTTAATGAAGCCGGAATCAAATGCTTTGGTCCGAAGAAAAATGCAGCTATTATTGAAGGCAGTAAAGTTTTTTCAAAAAATCTTATGAAAAAATACGGCATTCCAACTGCAGAATATGAAGTTTTTTCAGATGCAGAAGATGCACTTAAATATATTGAAACTTGCCCCATTCCCACTGTTATCAAGGCTGACGGTCTTGCACTCGGTAAAGGTGTTATTATTGCGATGAGCCGTCAGGAAGCTGTTGCTGCAGTAAAAGAAATTATGGAAGATAAGGTCTTCGGTGAAAGCGGTAACAATATTGTTATTGAAGAATTCCTTACAGGTCCTGAAGTTTCCGTTCTTTCATTTACAGATGGTAAAACAGTTGTTCCTATGATTTCATCAATGGACCACAAACGTGCACTTGATAATGATGAAGGTCTTAATACAGGCGGTATGGGCACAGTAGCTCCCAACCCTTATTATACTTCTGATGTTGCAAAAGAATGTATGGAAAAAATCTTCCTTCCTACAATCAATGCAATGAAAGCAGAGGGCAGGGAATTCAAGGGTTGCTTGTACTTCGGTCTTATGATTACTGAAAAAGGACCTAAAGTTATTGAATATAACTGCCGTTTCGGTGACCCTGAAACTCAGGTTGTTCTGCCGTTGCTTGAAAGCGATTTGCTTAACATTATGATTGCTTGTGCTGACGGTACACTTACTGAAGAAATGGTTAATTTTTCAGATGAAAACGCTTGTTGCGTTGTTATGGCATCTGAAGGCTATCCTAAAAAATATGCTACAGGTTTTGAAATTAAGGCTGAAGAATCAGATGATTACGAGCTTTACATTGCAGGTGCAAAACTTTCAGACGATGGCAAACTTTTGACCGGTGGCGGACGTGTGCTTGGCGTAGTTTCAAAGGCGGGCACGCTTAAGGGAGCTGTTGAAAAAGCATATAAGTCAGTTGAAAAAGTAAGCTTTGACAATGCTTTTTACAGAAAAGATATCGGCAGAAGAGCACTCTTGAAAACGGAGGAATAATATATGGTTTACAGAATTTTTGTAGAAAAAAAAGCAGGCCTTGAAAATGAAGCAAATGAACTCAAGCACGACCTTCGTTCACTTCTTTCAATTAAAGGTCTTGAAAAATTAAGACTTTTCAACAGATATGACGTTGAAAATATTGACGCAGATTTGTTTGAAAAAAGCAAAATGACAGTTTTTGCTGAACCTCAGCTTGATAATATCAGTGATGATTTTTCTGATGATAATGCTATCATTTTTGCAACAGAATACCTTCCCGGTCAGTTTGACCAGCGTGCTGATTCAGCTGCTCAGTGTATTCAGATTATTTCACAGGGCGACAGACCCCTTGTGAGAACAGCAAAAGTTTACGCTCTCTACGGTGAAATTTCCGATGCTGAACTTGCTGAAATCAAAAAATATGTAATCAACCCCGTTGAATCACGTGAAGCTTCTCTCGAAAAGCCTGAAACTCTTGCTGTTGATTATGATATCCCCACAGAAGTTGAAACACTCGATGGTTTCCTTAATTTAGATGCAGACGGTCTCGCACAGTTTGTTAAATCATACGGACTTGCAATGGATAATGATGATATTAAATTCTGTCAGGATTATTTCAAAACTGAAAACAGAAACCCTACAATCACTGAAATCAGAATGATTGATACATATTGGTCTGACCATTGCCGTCATACAACTTTCCTTACAACTATTGATAACGTTAAATTTGAAGATAAGCTTATCGAAGATGCATGGAAAGAATATATTGCAAAACGTGAAGAACTCGGCAGAACAAAGCCCATCAATCTTATGGATGTTGCAACTCTCGCAACAAGAGTTCTCAAAGCAAACGGCAAACTCGAAAAGCTTGATGAATCTGAAGAAATCAACGCTTGCACAGTTAAAATGACAGTTGACGTTGACGGAGTAGATGAAGAATGGCTTCTTCTCTTCAAAAACGAAACTCATAACCATCCCACAGAAATTGAACCTTTCGGCGGTGCTGCTACTTGTATCGGCGGTGCTATCCGTGACCCGCTTTCAGGCCGTTCATATGTTTACGGTGCTATGCGTGTTACAGGTGCAGGTAACCCCTTGAAGAGCGTTGCTGAAACAATGAAAGGTAAACTTCCTCAGAGAAAAATTGTAAGAACTGCAGCTGCAGGTTATTCTTCATACGGTAACCAGATTGGTCTTGCAACAGGTCAGGTTGATGAACTTTATCACGATGGCTATGTAGCAAAGAGAATGGAAATCGGTGCAGTTGTTGCAGCAGCACCCGCTAAAAACGTTCGTCGCGAAAGACCTGAAGATGGCGATGTAGTTATTCTTCTTGGCGGCAGAACAGGCCGTGACGGTTGCGGTGGTGCAACAGGTTCTTCAAAATCACATACACTTGAATCTCTTGAATCCTGCGGTGCAGAAGTTCAGAAGGGTAATGCTCCTGAAGAAAGAAAGCTTCAGAGACTTTTCAGAAATGCAGAAGCATCTTACCTTATCAAACGTTGTAACGACTTCGGTGCAGGCGGTGTTTCAGTTGCTATCGGTGAACTTGCTGACGGTCTTGAAATTGACCTTAACAAAGTTCCAAAGAAATATGACGGTCTTGACGGTACAGAACTTGCAATCAGCGAAAGCCAGGAAAGAATGGCTGTTGTTGTTGAAGAAAAAGATGTACAGAGATTCCTTGAACTTGCTTCTCTTGAAAACCTTGAAGCAACTCCCGTTGCAGTTGTTAAGGCTGAACCTCGTCTTGTAATGCACTGGAACGGCAAGAAAATTGTTGACCTTTCCAGAGAATTCCTCAACTCAAACGGTGCAGAAAAGCATATTGATATTGCGCCTGCTAAACCTGAATGTTATAAGAAAATTGTTGAAGGCTCATTCAAAGATAACCTTGAAGCTCTTGCAGATGACCTTAATGTCTGCTCAAAGAGAGGCCTTTCTGAAAGATTTGACTCAACAATCGGCGCTGGTACAGTTCTTATGCCTTTCGGCGGTAAGCATCAGCAGACTCCTATTCAGGCAATGGTACATAAAGTTTCAACTGAAAAAGCAAAAACAAACAGTTGTTCACTTATGTCTTGGGGTTATAACCCGTTCATCGCTTGTAAGAGCCCCTATCATTCAGCATATCTTGCAGTAATTGAATCTGTTTCAAAACTTATTGCAACAGGTGCTAAATTTGAAGATGTATACCTTACATTCCAGGAATATTTTGAGAAACCTCTCAAATCTCCCACACGTTGGGGTAAACCTCTTTCAGCACTTCTCGGTGCATTCAAAGCACAGCTTGAACTTGAAATTGCTTCAATCGGCGGTAAAGACTCAATGAGTGGTTCATTTGAAGATATTGATGTTCCGCCTACACTTGTTTCTTTCGCTGTTACAACAGAAAAAGTTGACAGCATCGTATCTCCTGAATTCAAAGCAGCAGGCCACAATGTATGTCTTCTTAAGCCTGAATACGATGAAAACGGGCTTCCCGTAACTGCATCACTTAAGGCTAATTTCGATAAAGTTAATGAACTTCTTTCATCTGGTAAAGCTGTTGCAGCTTACACACCCACACTTGGCGGTGTAGCAGAAGCAGTTATGAAGATGTGCTTCGGTAATGATATCGGCTTTGAATATAACGCAGAAATTTCAAATGATGAAATCTTCGGTTATAACTACGGTGCATTCGTTCTTGAAATGACTGATGATACACAGGTTGGCATTCTTCTCGGTAAAACTACAGAAGAAAAAGCAATCGTTAAAGGTGACGAAAAAGTCTGCCTTAATAATCTTCTCAAGATTTATGAAGATAAACTTGAACCTATCTATTCTTGCAACATCGAAACAGAAGGCAAGGAAATTCCTGCATTCTCATTCGAAGCAAATGAAAGAAAAGCTCCTGCAATCAAGGTTGCAAAGCCGAAAGTTCTTATTCCCGTATTCCCCGGCACAAACTGCGAATTTGACTCAGCAAAAGCTATGGAATATGCAGGTGCAGAAGCTGAAATTATTGTTCTTAATAACCTTACAGCAGACGGTATCACAAGAAGTGTTGAAAGATTTGCAAAATCTCTTGAAACAGCACAGATGATTTTCGTTCCCGGTGGTTTCTCAGGCGGTGACGAGCCCGACGGTTCAGGTAAATTCATCACAGCATTTTTCCGTAACGCTGCAGTTAAAGAAGGTGTAACAAATCTTCTTGAAAACCGTGACGGTCTTATGTGCGGTATCTGTAACGGCTTCCAGGCTCTTATCAAACTCGGTCTTGTACCTTACGGTAAAATTATTGATACTGATGAAAATTGTCCCACACTTACATTCAATACAATCGGACGCCATCAGTCAAGACTTGTAAGAACAAGAATCGCTTCTAATAAGTCTCCCTGGCTTGCAGCTACAAACGTAGGTGACGTTTACACAGTGCCGATTTCACACGGCGAAGGTCGTTTCCTTGCAAGTGAAGAACTTGTCAAGAAACTTGCTGAAAACGGTCAGATTGCAACACAGTATGTTGACCTTGAAGGTAATCCCACAGATGATATCCGTTTCAATCCCAACAATTCTGTTTGTGCAATTGAAGGTATCACTTCACCTGACGGCAGAGTATTCGGTAAAATGGGTCACTCTGAACGTAAAGGTTACGGACTTTACAAAAATGTTGACGGCGTTTACGATATGCAGATGTTCGAATCGGCAGTTAAATACTTTAAATAATTAAAACAGCGGAGACACTCTGATGTCTCCGCTATTTTTCGGAAGGAAAATTTGATGGAAAAATCTTTTGAAAATCTCTATTTGTCACCTGAACTCAAACGTGCAGTTGATGAAATGGGATTTAATGAAATGACTGATATTCAGTCACAGGCAATACCTCTTATACGCACAGGATGTGACGTTATCGGCCGTTCACAGACAGGTACAGGTAAAACTGTTGCCTTTGCAATTCCAGCCCTTGAAACTATAGATACAAGCCTTGAGAAAGTTCAGATTATAATTCTGTGTCCCACACGTGAACTTGCAATGCAGGGAGCAGGGGAAATTAAAAAACTTTCACGCTTTATGAATGGTGTAAGAGTATGCGATGTCTACGGCGGTGCTGCTATGGACAGACAAATCACAAAAATCAAGCGTGCAAATATAGTCATTGGCACTCCCGGCAGAATTATGGACCATATGCGCAGAAGAACACTTAAGCTTCACGATGTGAAAATGGTTGTTCTTGACGAAGCAGACGAAATGCTCAGTATGGGATTCAGAGAAGATATTGAAGAAATTCTTTCGCATACACCGGATGACAGACAAACCGTTCTTTTTTCTGCTACAATGCCCAGGGAAATTCTTGATATAACAGAGAAATTCCAGCACGACCCCGTGATGATTGAAATTAAATCACGCAGCCTTACTGTTGAACATATCAGACAGCATTTTATTGAAGTGCCGATGGGCAAAAAGATGGATGCACTGAATATGCTTCTTCGTTATTTTTCACCTAAACGTGCTATGATTTTCTGTAACACGAAAGCGATGGTTGAAGATTTAGGAAAATACCTGAAAGAAAACGGATTTGATTCCGAAAGCCTTCATGGCGATATGCAGCAATCATCACGTACGCGTGTTATGGATTCTTTCAAAGGCGGTTTAAGTAATATCCTTATTGCAACAGATGTTGCAGCACGCGGTATAGACGTAAATGATATTGACTTTGTGTTTAACTATGATATTCCGCAGAACAGAGAATATTATGTACACCGTATCGGCAGAACAGGCAGAGCAGGTAAAGACGGTACTGCAATTACAATCTGCAGCGGAAGACGTCAGATAACTGCGATTAAGGATATCGCAAAAAGCACTAAATCTGAAATTGAACAGCTTGATTTGCCGAGCACAGAAGATCTGAGAAACAAGCTTATTGAAAGAGAGCTTACACTTCTTGAAAATCAGCTTGAAATCAATGCTGATGACAGATACAACAAGATTCTCAATGAACTGTTAAGTAAAGGTCTTTCACTTTACGAATTGAGTGCCAAACTTCTGCAGATTATTATGGGTGAAAAGATTGAACAGATATCTTCTCTTGAATCTTTCGGCAAAAAGCAAAGAGGAAAAGATGAGGATTTTCAGAAAATCCGTATTTCAATCGGCAGAGCGAAAAAAGTTGCACCAAATCATGTTCTTTGTGCTGTTGCAGACAGAACGGGCATTTCAGGCAGAGAAATTGGTAAAATTGAAATTTACGATGAATATACTTTAGTTGGTATACCAAAAGATAAGGTCGATGAAATTATTCTGAAAATGGTCGGTTGCAAAATTAACGGATTCAATGTTGACACAAGAGTTTATCAGGATAAAAATGCTAAAGTCAAGCCTGAAAAGCATCAGAAAAATTCTGCTAAAGATAAATCTGAACCTTTCAAAAACGGCAAACGTGACAGAAATAAAGAAAAGTCTTTCAGAAAACAGAAAGAAAAATCTAAAAATAAGAAAAGAAGATAAAAATTCCCTCAACACTCATCGAATGTTGAGGGATAAACTTATTTTTCAAGAGATATAAGCATTGCGGTCAGATTATTATAGAAATTATGTACATATTCCTCGCTTGAGAAAAGGCCGATTGGTGTGCCGTGGTCACCTTCGAGAGTGGGCATAACATTCCAGATTCCGGATTCAATTTTTCCGTCGTAATCTTTTGCAGGTTCATCTATGGGATTTTTTGCTGAAACGGTGTTTACAAGTCCGTCGTTTGCAAGCCAGGAATCATCAAAATCAATTCCGAATGAATCATCAGGTGTGCCGTAAAATCTTATAAGCATGCTTGTAAAAGCAAGGAAGAAGAAATCAAAGTTTTTTGGAAGATTGAGTTTTTCAGATGTACAGTCATATGTATAACAGAAATAATTAATGTTATCGCTGATTTCAATTTTTTCATTTAATTTCTGTGCACCTTCAATTGATAAATCAATAACTACACTGTCGTTAGCTTTTGAAAATTTATCTATTGCAGAAAAAAGCTCATCCTTTGCTACTCTTTCTCCGGGAATACATGTCATACCGAATTGCTCAAGATGGAAATCAACAAGTTTTCCGTTGAGAAAGCTTCTGCCCATGATGCCGGCATAAATGTTTACGACTGTTTCTAAAATCGGCTTAAGATATATAGCATCTGCTACATCAAATGTAGTTGTTCCGTTATTAGGTGAACAGAGAGTTGTAACACTTTCAACGTAGTTTTCTTTACCGCCTGTAAAAAGTCCCGAAATTTCATTGCCCGGTGTAGCATTTATTTCTTCACTGTCGCCATGTGTCAATAAATGAGCAAGAAGTCGTGCAACTTGTCCGCCGTGGCTGTGACCGATGATATGTATTTTTCTGCCGTTACCCCAATCAGGTACAAGTGCTTCTTCGTATGTTCTGCCGTAGCGGTCGTGACCGTGTGCCTTGGAATGAGCTTCGCCGTAGTCAACTGTTGTGCCCGTAAGCTGAGCATAAACTTCGCATGCGTTGTCCCACGCACTTGAAATAGGTCCTACAGAAACATCGTAGCATTCCATATTGTTTTCGCGCAGATATTCCATAAGGCTTCCTGTTGTACCTCCCCAATAGGGGGCAATTTTGTTGATGCCTTCATCCTGACCCCATCCGAACATTCCGTGAACAAAAATTAACGGATATTTGTTTTCAGGTTCGGTATTTTTTGCATAAGAAATAACTGAAGTTGACAACACAATGGCAATGCATAAAATAACTGTAAAAAATTTTTTAGCAACTTTCATATGATTTTCACTTCCCTTATCTTAAAAAATAATGTGTCATTATAACAAGATTATACTTTAGATATTAACTAATCTCAACAACAAAATTCAAAACTTATGTTGATTTCATTATTTTTACTGAATTATACCATTGCATAAATTTATAATCAATAGTTAAAAAATTAAATAATATAAATTTTAATTGAAAACTTGACTAAAATTGAATATTGTTATATAATTTATCAGTAATATTTTAAAAGTTGTGATGAGTTTAGTTTTTTACTTGATGCTACAGAGAGGGGAGCCCGGGCTGAAAGCTTCCTGCTGAGAGGTATTAAACGTGCCAGCTCTGAACTGCCTGCGATGAGCAGTGCCGTATTTCTGCGTTAAAGATAAATTGAGTGGTGCTTTTTGCACAATTCGGGTGGTACCGCAGGACGTAGTCTTGTCCCGATTTGTAAGAAGGGGATTTTGTATCCTTTTCTGTGTGCATAAGGCATTTATTTTTTTGTTTAAAATTTTCAGAATATATATTAAGGAGTAAAAACTATGAAATGGACAGGTCTTAATGAACTTCGCGAGAAGTATCTCGCATTTTTTGAAAGCAAAGATCATCTTCGTTTGCCTTCATTCTCACTTGTGCCTCAGGGCGATAAGAGCCTTCTTCTTATCAACTCAGGTATGGCACCTATGAAAAAGTATTTCACAGGCGAAGTAACACCTCCCAGAAACCGTGTTACTACTTGCCAGAAATGTATCAGAACACCTGATATTGAACGTGTTGGTAAAACTGCACGACATGGAACATATTTTGAAATGCTCGGTAACTTCTCATTCGGCGATTATTTCAAGAATGAAGCAACTGCATGGGCTTGGGAATTCTTTACAAAAGTTCTCGAAATTCCTGAAGACAAGCTTTATTGCAGTATCTATGAAGAAGACGATGAAGCATTTGATATCTGGACACAGAAGGTAGGCGTTGACCCCAGCCATATCGTAAGACTCGGTAAAGAAGATAACTTCTGGGAACACGGTGCAGGTCCTTGCGGTCCTTGCTCTGAAATCTATTTTGACCGTGGAGAAAAACACGGTTGCGGTTCACCTGATTGTGCAGTAGGCTGTGAATGTGACAGATTTATTGAAGTATGGAACCTTGTGTTCACACAGTTCTCAAACGATGGCGAAGGAAATTACTCAAAACTTGACCGTTGTAATATCGATACAGGTATGGGTCTTGAAAGACTTGCTTGTGTAATGCAGGATGTTGACAACCTCTTTGAAGTTGACACTGTACAGAACATTATGAAACACATAATGGAAATTTCAAAAATCAAATATCATGATAACGAAAAAACTGATATTTCACTTCGTGTTATTACAGACCACATCCGTTCAACAACATTTATGATCGGTGACGGTGTAATGCCTTCAAATGAAGGCAAAGGTTATGTTCTTCGTCGTCTCCTCAGACGTGCAGCAAGACATGGCAAACTTATCGGTATTGACAAGCCCTTCCTTTATGAAGTTTGTGATACTGTAATTAAAGAGAATGAATCAGCATATCCCAACCTTGTTGAAAAACGCGATTTCATCGTAAAAATTATCAAGATTGAGGAAGAAAACTTCAATAAAACAATTGACTCAGGTATGCAGCTTCTTAATACTATGATTGAAAACACTGAGAACAATATTCTTTCAGGTGAAGATGCATTCAAACTTTCAGATACTTATGGTTTCCCCATCGACCTTACGAAAGAAATCCTTGAAGAAAAAGGTATGAGTGTTGACGAAGATAAGTTCAAAGACCTTGTTCTTGAGCAAAGAAACCGTTCAAGGGATGCACGTAAAGATGCAGGTGCAGAAGCATGGAAAGACAGTGGTGTTGTAACAAAGGGTATTCCTGCAACAGATTTTGTAGGTTATACAGAGTTTGAAAATGATGCTGAAGTTATCGCTCTTATTTCTGCAGGTGAAAGAAAAGAATTTATAGAAAACGGCGAAGAAGCTGTTTTAGTTCTCGATAAAACTTCATTCTATGCTGAAAGCGGTGGTCAGGTTGGCGACACAGGTGTGATTTCACTTGGCGAAACAGTGTTTGAAGTAATTGATACAAAGAAAACACACGATGGTGTATTCCTTCATTACGGTTCAATTGTTGAAGGTGACGGAATCAAACTTGGCGATAAAGTAAAGGCTGTTATCAACAAAGAAGAAAGACTTTCAATTATGCGTAACCACACAGCTGCTCATCTTCTTCAGGCTGCATTAAGAAAGACTCTTGGCACTCATGTTGAACAGGCAGGTCAGCTTGTAAACAAAGATGCGGTTCGTTTTGACTTTACTCATTTCTCAGCACTTTCAGCTGAAGAAATTGCAGAAGTTGAAAAGATTGTAAATGAAGAAATCCTTTCAGCAGCAGAAGTTTCAATGACAGAAATGCCCATTGAAGAAGCAAAGAAAATCGGCGCTATGGCATTGTTCGGTGAAAAATACGGTGATGTTGTAAGAGTTGTTAGAGCAGGTGAATATTCAACTGAACTTTGTGGCGGTACACATGTTTCTTCAACAGGCAACCTTGGCCTTTTCAAAATTGTAAGTGAATCTTCTGTTGCAGCAGGTGTAAGACGTATTGAGGCTGTAACAGGTAATGGTGTTCTTGAATTCATTACAAAGAAACTCGCTCTTATCGCTAACACTGCAGAGACCCTTAAACTTGCAAATGTAAACGACCTTGATAAACGTGCTGAAAGCGTTATGGCTGAAATGAAAGATAAAGACAGAGAAATTTCTAAACTTTCATCTGAACTTTCATCAATTAAAGCAAACAGCCTTTCATCATCAGCTAAAGATGTTGCAGGCGTTAAACTTATTGCAACAATTGTTGAAGATATGTCAGCAGATGATCTTCGCTCTATGTGTGAAGCTCTTCGTGACACAAGCGATGACGCAGTTATTGTTGTAGGTAATAAAAACAAAGAAAAAGGTAATGTTAATTTCGCTTGCGGATGTGCTAAAGGTGCAATTGCAAAAGGTATGAATGCAGGTAACATCGTGCGCGAAGTTGCTCGTCTTGCAGGCGGTTCCGGTGGCGGACGTCCTGATTTTGCAATGGCAGGCGGTAAAGATATATCAAAAGCTGAAGAAGCAATTGCAGGTGTTGAAGCAATTGTTACTTCAATGGCAAGATAATTGAAGGGAAGTTTAAACTATGGATTGCTTATTTTGTAAAATAATTGCAGCTGAAATTCCGTCAAAGAAAGCATATGAAGATGAACTTGTATATGCATTTCATGATATTGACCCTCAGGCACCTGTCCATATTCTCATTATCCCGAAAGAACATATTAAATCTGCTGACGAAATTACAGCAGAAAACAGTTCTGTTGTAGCTCACATTTTTGAGGTTGCTGCAAAATTAGCTAAAGAAAACAATTTGTCAGCTGACGGATACAGAATCGTTACTAACATCGGAGAAGCTGGCGGACAGACTGTAAAACATCTTCATTTCCATCTTATGGGAGGAAGAAACTTTACCTGGCCTGCAGGCTGATTCAAATTAGTTTATCGGAGCTGAAATCAAATGGAAAAAAGACCGCTCGGAATTATCGGCGCAATATTTTTCTTGACTATGGTCGTTTTATCGCGATTTGGTCTTGAAAAATCAATATATATTTTGCCGTTATTTCTCATTGCGGTCTTTTTCGTTTTTCTTAAGCAGAGTAAGATAAAGTATTTCATTCTTATATCATCAGCGATTTTTTGTGCGTGTATAATTTTTTCTGTTACTGACAGGAATTTTACAGTTAAAGAAGAATATTTTTCAGGAAAAAATATTTCAGTTGAAGGTGTATTATATCAAAAACCGTATTTTAACGGAGAGAATTATATACTTTATGTTGAAACTGATAAAGTAAACAATCAGGAAGTATCAATGAAAATAAGAGTAAAATCGCTGACTTTGCCTGAAAAAGCGACTTTATATAATAAAGTAAAGTTAAAGGCGAATTTATACAAAACAGATTCGCTTGATGATGGTGTTAAGTCCTCATACAGAGCAAAAGGCATAGTGTTAACCGGTAGCTGTGCAGGTAATTCATTATCGGCATATGAGAATCACAATAAACCTTTAAATTATCATCTGTTGTCATACAAATATAAACTGACAGATTTGTTGTGGAATATTTTGCCAAATGATGTCGGAGCTTTTATTGCAGGAATTGTTTTTGGTGAAAAGGATTTACTTTCCTCTGAACTGAATTCTGAATTCAGGATAACAGGCACTTCGCATATTCTTGTTGTATCCGGTCTGCATGTTGCAATATGGTCCGGCTTTATATATTATTTGCTCAAAAAACTTATGTCAGCAAAAGCAGCAACTGTAATTTCAATTGCATTTATTCTGTTGTTTATGGCTTTTACAGGATTTACTCCGTCTGTAGTACGAGCAGGTGTTATGATGATTATTCATTATCTTGCTGTGATGTGTGGTGAAAGACCTGATTCGCTGAATACTCTGGGAATTGCTGCTTTGATAATTTCTGTTTTATCTCCGTTTTCAGTGTATAGTGTAGGAACAGTATTTTCTTTCGCTTCGGTTCTTGGTATACTGTTGATGAATGAATATATTAACCCAACAGTTAAAAGATTAATTTCGCATATAAAACCGAAGATTATAAGAAAAATTGTTGATTTTATAATCAGTACTGTTCTTGTTACATTGTCAGCGCAGATTTTTACATTTCCGGTATCGGTTTTGTATAATATTGATTTTTCTTTTATCAGTGTCATATCGAATTTCTTTATAACAGTTTTTTCCACTATTGCAATGGTTTGCGGAGGTTTTGGCACAATATTATTATCTTTTGCACCGGATTTTTTGCTGACGAAAATTCTTTTAGGCACTTCAATTATATCTTCTGAATTTATTTTACATATTATTGATAAACTGTCTGTTTACGATTTTCTTTATCAGAATGTTACAACGTTTGAGAATTATTTGTTTATAATCTTAACCGGCACACTGCTGTTTTTGCTTCCGTTTATAAATATTTCTTCCAAAAAGAAATACAGTATTTTAGCAATGTTACTTGTGCCGATTGCCTTAATTTCATATTTGTTACCGGCAGCGTATAAAAGTAATTCAGTAGAATTTGCAGTAATTGATGTCGGTGACGGTATGTGTGCAACTTTTACTCACAACGGTGAAACGGTTATGCTCGGCTGTGGCGGTAATGATTATCAACTGCAGAATATTACTGATTATTTGGAAATACGAAAAGCAGACAAAATCAAAGCACTTTATCTACCTGTTGACAAAAATGCAAAACTTGTGTCTTTTGCGGGTAAGATTAATGATGAAATAGATGTTGAATCTGTTGTGACTTCATCTGACTACAAATTTTCTTTTGTTTCGGAAAACTATACTTCTGCTGATTATGTTGCAGCTGAGTATTTTCTCGGCAAATTAAGAATTGATTATTTTACAGATAAAAATTGTTCTTTTGCTCTTGCAACGGTTGGAAAAACGAGAATTCTGATTAATTTTTACGGAAGTTTAAAAGAAGAAATTTTACCGTACAGTTGTATCAACCCTGATATTTATGTTACAATGTATTCAAACACATTTAAAACTGATTTTTCAGCAACAGAGAAATATGTAGTTTCTTCTGAAAATTCAGGTTTTGTGCCTGAAAGTGCTGACAGTATACATTTCACAGCGAATGATTCTGATTATATCAAAGTATTAAAACCCTAAGGAGTTAAATTATGCCTGAGATTTTTGAAAATGACATAAAACTTCATATCAAAAACCGCGAATTTTCAAATCTGTATTTTATCTATGGAAATGAACCGTATCTGAAAGATTTTTATGTAAATAAAATTATTGAAAAATCAGTCAACAAAGATTTTTCAATGTTTAATCTCCATGTGTTTGACGGTGAAGAATCAACACTTGATGATGTTGCATCTTGCTGCGAGTCATTGCCGATGATGGATGAGCACTGTTGTGTTGTTGTTAAGGATTACAGGTTTGATAAATCCGGTGAGGAAGACAGAAAGCATATAGAAATGATAATTTCCGATTTACCTGAAACAACTGTGCTTGTTTTCTGGATGCAGAATACTGAAGTTGACGCAAAAAAGAATGATAAGTGGAAGAAAACACTTAATCTGATGAATAAATACGGGAGCACAATTTTACTTGACAAGAAAACCCGTAGTGCACTTGTGAAACTTCTTGTATCAGGAGCAAACAAGAGAGATTGCACTTTATCTTCTCAGAATGCTGAATATCTTATTAATCTCGTCGGAGATGATATGAACAATCTTCTTAATGAGCTTGAAAAGCTTTGCTTCTTTGCAGATAAAAGTGAAATTACAAAAAATCATATTGAAACACTGGCTGTCAGATCGGTTTCTGTGCGTGTGTTTGACCTTGCAACAGATATTGTTCAGGGCAGAAATGAAAAGGCATTTGAAGTTCTTAAAACATTGCTTTCGCAGAAAGAAGAACCTATTAATATAAACAGTCAGCTTATAAATGCGTATGTCGACATTTACAGAGCAAAGGTTTTTATTGCTGCAGGTGAAAGAGCTGACGGTGCTGCGAAATACTATAACTATCAGAACAAGTCCTTCAGACTCAATAATGCTGCAAGAGACGCTTCGAAAATTGATATATCTGCAATCAGAGTATGTCTTGAAATACTTGCACAGGCAGATAATAAACTCAAAAGTTCAGCTGTCAATAAAGGCTTGATTCTTGAACAGACAATAGTTAAACTTATTTTGGCTGCTAATGGCGAAAGGGTAACAATATAATGATTAAAATTAAAGAGGCCGTTATTGTTGAAGGGAAATATGATAAAATCAAACTTTCTTCAATTATAGATGCACCTATAATTACCACAGATGGGTTTTCAATATTCAAAGATAAAGAAAAACAGAAATTTATCAGAAATCTTGCTGAAAAGCGCGGTATTCTTATTCTTACAGACAGCGATTCTGCGGGTCTTATGATTCGTTCGTTTCTTGGCGGAAGTATAAAAAAAGAATATATCAAGCACGCATATATTCCGGAACTTTACGGTAAAGAAAAACGCAAAGCACAGGCATCTGCTGAAGGATTGCTTGGTGTTGAAGGTGTACGTGACAGTGTCATTATTGACTGCCTTGAAAGGGCAGGGGTAACCGCTGAAAGTTCTCAGAATACAGGAGAATCGATAACTAAAATTGATTTATATGATGATGGATTTTTCGGCAGAGAGAATTGTACTGAAAAAAGAAAATTGTTGCTTGAAAAAGTGTCTCTTCCATCGAAACTTTCAACAAATGCACTTGTACAGATGTTGAACGTATTTTTAACTAAAGATGAATATAAAAAAATTGTGAAGGAGATTGAGGATACTTTATGAGAATCGGACACGGATATGATGTACACAAATTAACTGAAAACAGAAAATTAATTCTCGGCGGCGTTGAAATTGAATACGAAAAAGGTTTACTCGGTCACTCTGATGCTGACGTGTTACTTCACGCTATCAGCGATGCACTTCTTGGCGCTGCAGCTATGGGTGATATCGGAAAACTTTTTCCGGATAATGATGAACGTTTTCATAATGCGGATAGCAGAAAGCTGCTTGAAGTTGTTGTATCAAAGCTTAAAGAAAACGGATATAAAATTATTAACATCGACTCAACAATTATTGCACAGCGTCCGAAACTCGCTCCTTTTATCGACACTATGCGTGCAAATATTGCAGAAAGCTGCGGTATAGATGTTTCCTTTGTGAGTGTAAAGGCAACTACTGAAGAAAAGTTAGGATTTACGGGTGAAGGTCTCGGAATCTCATCTCACGCTGTTGTTCTGATAGATTGACAGATAGCAAAATTCACTCATTTTAATATAATGATAGTGATATCATTATGAAGTGGGGTGAATTAATGGACAAAGCCTACGTTAAGGTGAAATCTATAACACACGCTATAAAAGCTAAAGATATTTTGATTTCCAACGGTTTCAGAGCACAGGTTCTGCGAAATACTGTGCAGAATCCCGGAGAAAGCTGTGGTTATGCCGTAACTTTCAGTGGCGATATTAATATGGCTGAAACTATTCTCCGTAATAATCATATTAAATTTTCCGGCTCAGGCATAATCCGCAATACGCTATGATTTATCTTGATAACAGTGCCACGACTTATCCAAAACCGTTAGCTGTGCAAAAATCATTACAAACATCGCCGATGCTTTTTGGTGCAAATCCGGGCAGAGGCGGATATAAAATGAGTACTGATACTGCAAATGAGATTTATAAAGTACGAAGTCTGATTGCTGAAATGTTTAATGCTGAAACTGAAGAAAATGTTGTTTTCACATCAAACTGCACACATTCACTGAATCTTGCTATTAAAGGTTTAGCCAAAACAGGTGGTCACGCGGTTACTTCTTGTTTAGAGCATAATTCTGTAATGCGACCTTTGAATAAACTATGTGAAAATGGTAATTTCAGTTATGATGTTGCCAATGTTTTTTCGGATGAAAACAAAACCGTTGCAAGTTTTGAAAGTAAAATCCGCAGCAATACTGATTTTATTGTATGCACTTATGCATCAAATGTTTTTGGTGATATTCTCCCGGTAAGAAAAATAGGTGAACTTGCGGCAAAATATAATATTCCGCTGATTGTTGACGCTGCACAGGCAGCCGGAATAATTGATATAGATATTAAACGCGATAATATTTCGTGTCTTTGCATGCCGGGACACAAAGGGCTTTACGGACCTGCAGGGACAGGCGTTCTTTTATTGTCAGATGATTGTTTGCCTGATACAATAATTGAGGGTGGCACCGGCAGCGAAAGTACAGATTTTTCCCAACCGATTTTTTTGCCTGACCGTTTTGAAAGCGGCACACAGAATACTTTGGGTATTATTGCTCTCGGCAAAGGTATTGAGTTTGTCAGAAGAAAAAAATTGTCGTATATTAGAGAGCACGAAAATGAATTAATAAATATTTTTTATCGTTATTGTATTGATGCCGATTTTATATATGTCTATAACAGGTTCAACAGTGAAAATTTTGTGCCTGTTTTATCATTTAATTTAATTGGTATACCGTCAGAAAAAACTGCTGATATTCTTGCAGAGAACAATATTGCAGTCAGAGGTGGTTTTCACTGCAACATTTCAGCACATCAATATTACAAAACGGAATTAACAGGTACTGTCAGAGTGTCTGTTTCTGCGTTCAATACAAAAAAAGACATTTTATATCTTACGAATTGTTTAAATAAAATTGCCAAATTCAAAAAAGTGTGATATTATATAAGTACTTTAAAAAATATGGGAGTTAACAGTTATGTTCTTGGAAACAATTTCTGAATATGCGTTAAAACTGAGAAATATATTTTTGTCTTTTGACATCACAGATTTACTGGATATTCTTCTTGTTGCGTTTATTATATATCAGGCTATAAAACTTTTACGTGATACAAGGGCTTTTCAGCTTATTAAAGGTTTGCTGTTTGTGCTTGTGGCGTTTGGTATTATTATGGCTCTTGATATGCAGGCAAGTGAATATATTTTTAAAACACTTTTTTCAAACCTTATTCTTGTGCTTATTATTCTTTTCAGCCCTGAAATCAGACATGCTCTTGAAACGGCGGGCAGAAACGGATTAAAAAGCTTTGCCAAACGTTTCTTTGTAAAGGGTGACAGAGTAGAAAGCAACAGTAAAATTAAAACTGCAGTATCTGAATTTGTAAAATCAGTTTCGAATATGAGCGAAAACAAAGTCGGTTCGCTAACTGTTTTTGAAAGAAAAACACTTCTTGGTGAAATTATAAAAACAGGTACTGTAATTGATGCAGCAGCAACTTCACAGATGTTTGGTAATGTGTTTTTCCCGAATTCACCATTGCATGATGGTGCTGCTATAGTGCGTGAGGGCAGAATACATGCTGCAGGCTGCATTCTTCCTCTTACGCAGAATAATAATGTGAATAAAGAATTAGGAACTCGTCATAGAGCAGCAATTGGTATGAGTGAGCAGAGTGATGCTTTACTTGTTATTACAAGCGAGGAAACAGGTATTATTTCTGTTGCAGAAAAGGGTAACCTTGTGCGTAACTTGACTCCTGAAGAACTTGAGGAAATTCTTATTAAAGGTCTCATAACGGAAAAGAAAGAAAAAGGTAATATTGAATCTTTCTTGGAGTTTACAAAAAACAGAATGGGAGGTATGTTTGATGAAAAGAAATAATCAGACTAAAAAGCCTTTCTTTCATAATTTGTTTTACAATAATAAATATCTTGCTTTCTTTTCTTTTGTAGCAGCATTTATTATATGGATTGTTGTTGTTATGGCCTTCAGCCCTGAAACAACTTATAAAATAGAAGATGTCCCTGTAATTATCAATCTTGAAGACAGCACTGCTCAGAAACTTGATTTGCAGGCATTTACGGAAAAAGACTATAAAGTTGATGTTACTGTTGAAGGAAAAAGATATTCAATTACACCAAATGATTTGTCTGCAGATGACATTACTGTTACTGCAAATCTCAGCTATGTTGATTCTGTTGGTGCTCATTCTTTAAAACTTGTGCCGACTAAAAATAACAGAAATGCTGATTATGAGATTGTTTCAATTTCAAGCGAAGAAATCGAAGTATATTTTGATGCATATAAAGAAATACAAGTCGACCTTAAAACTGAAAAATTACCCGGTAAATTGATTACAGACGGTTATTACAGTGATGGTCCTGTTCTTTCCGCTAATACCGTTGTTGTGGGTGGTGCTGCAACGCAGATTAACAGATTAGATAAAGAGAATATTTTTGCGAAAATCGATGAAGATGAATTGAGGGGTGTTCAGAATCTTACAAAAACTACTCATTTTTCTTCAGTGATTGAACTTGTTGATAACTATGGTAATGAAGTCAAATATGTTGAAATTAAAGAAACAGCACCCGTGGTTATTACAGTTCCTGTTATGAAAAAGGCTGAATTTGCCACTACAGTTGAGTTTTCAAACACACCCGATAACTATAAGGATTTTATAGAAAACGTTGCTGTTACACCGGAAACTTTAAATGTTTGCGCAACTGAAGATGTTATTTCTTCGCTTGAAAATGTTGTAGTAGGCACTATTGACTTTTCGTCACTTAAAAGCGGTGTAAATGTTTTTACCTTTAAAAAAGATGAGTTTTCTACAAACCTTAAAGTTCTTGAAAATATTGACGAAGTTACAGTAACTGTTACTGTGACTGACTTAGCTCAGAAAACAGTTGATGTTGATAAGAGCAGAATTTCTTTCACAAATGTGCCTGATAATTGCACAGTTTCTTTTGTAGATACACAGTCAACAATATCTGATGTTATTCTTTTTGGCAATCAGGATGAGCTTGATGCAGTGAATGCTGATGAAGTTTATGCAATTGTTGATATGACCGGTTACAAAGGAAAAACGGGCAGAGATATTGTAAAAGCAAAGGTATCTGTCAATAGCCTTAATTGTTGGGCTTACGGTAGCTATGATTTACCTGTAAGCGTTGTTGTAAATTAGTGAAAATGTTAAACCTCGTAAGTTGGGATTATACTTACGAGGTTTTTTTAATAAATCAATTTTTAGCTTTTCTTTTTCTTGAACAAATCAAAGTTAAAAATCCACTTGAATAACTTTGCGTCACTCTTATAACAGATGTTCACGATAATAGCTGCGAGTAAGCCTGCGATGAAACCAATGATAAGACCACCTATAACATCTGAGGGGAAATGCACGCAGAGATAAATTCTTGTTATGCCCATAACAATTGCAAACAGGAAGGCAGTCCAGCTGACTTTTTTGTTTGTTGTGAAGAACAGACCGGTCATTGCTGCCATTGCAGATGTTGTATGACCTGAGGGGAATGAGAATTCACTTTCTACGTGAGAGCCGGCATCTATCCACCATTGATGGAAAATGCTGAGTTCGTCATGATAAGGTCTCGGGCGAGCAATAACAGGCTTGATAGTTATGTTGGTGAATAATGCGCCGATTATGATAGCACCGAGCATTGCTGCGCCGACTTTTCTTGTTTTCTTGAATACCATCAGTAATAAAGAAAGTAAAATCAAAAAGATACCGTCATCGCCCAGCTTTGTGAAGTAACCCATAAAGAAGTCAAAAAAACCACTTGCGGGTCCGATGTTTAAATTGTGAAAGAATTCAAGAAGAGCATAGTCAAAACTTGCAAAAGTTGAATTGATCCACTGTGCTGCTGCAGAAATTTCCAAAAATTCCGCCTCCTTTAACTTTTTGTATAGTATATCATATATTAAAAAATAATTCAATCATTACTTATTATAAAAATGACCTGATTTTCACAAATGAAAATCAGGTCATAAAAATCTCAATTATTTCTCTGAATGGTCAGGTACGTTAAAACCTTTAGAAGTGAGAAGTTTGTAGATTCTGTCAGCAGGATTGAGGAGTTTGCTTACAGACATATCATGGTTGAGAGTATCAACAATATATGAAATGTATTTTGAAAGGTCAACTTCACAATACCATTCTCTCTCAAGAAGTTCAGGTGTTCTGTAAATAAGGTTAGTTGTAAATACTTTCGTAATCATTCCGTCAGCATATGCTTTGTCGAATGAATCAAGACCTTCACAGAAAAGACCGAAGCTTGAGCATACAAAAATTCTGTTCGCTTTGAGAGCTTTAAGCTTTTTAGCAACTTCAATCATTGATTCGCCTGAAGAAATCATATCGTCAACAATGATAACGTCTTTGCCTTCAACATTGTCACCAAGGAACTGATGAGCAACGATGGGGTTTCTGCCGTTGACAACTACTGAATAGTCACGTCTCTTATAGAACATACCAAGATCAACGCCAAGAACCGTTGAATAATAAATACATCTGCCCATACCGCCTTCGTCAGGTGAAATAACCATAAGGTGGTCTTTATCAATATTGATATCAGGAACATTTTTAACGATAGCTTTAATCATCTGATATGTTGCCTGAACGTTTTCAAAGCCGTTAAGGGGAATTGCGTTCTGCACCCTGGGGTCGTGAGCGTCAAAAGTGATGATATTGTCAACGCCCATATAGGTGCAGAGTTCCTGAAGTGCGTTTGCACAGTCAAGTGATTCTCTTGAAGAACGTTTATGCTGTCTGCCTTCATAAAGCATGGGCATAATAACTGTAATTCTTCTTGCTTTACCTGCAATAGCACTGATAGCTCTTTTAAGATTAGCATAGTGTTCATCAGGACTCATATAATGAGTCTTGCCGTACATTTTATAACTCAAGCCGTGGTTGAACATATCGCATACGATGAAAATGTCAAAACCTCTTACTGTACCGCTGATAGTAGCTTTACCTTCACCTGTACCAAAACGGGGAAAGTGCATATTAAGTAAATAAGTATCTCTCTGATAACCTGCGAAAGCAATAGTGGTTTTATGCTCACTATCACGTTCCTGTCTCCATCTTACAAGATATTTGTCAATTTTTTCTGCAAGTTCTTCACATCCCGGCAAAGCAATGATGCCAAGCTGACCTACAGGGATAGTTTCAAATTTTCCGTTCAAATCCGGCATATTTTCTTCCTCCACATCATTTAGTCGAATTCTGGACAAACTCGTATATATATTGTACTATTGTTTTTCAGTTTTGAAAAGGGGTAAAAGCAAAATTTACGAAAAAAAAAGTAAAAAAATTTTGACAACTTTTGTAGAATGCTACAAAAGTTGTTAAATTGTTGCTTTTTAATGATTGGAATAATTTCTGTCAACAGTAATAACGCAGTTGAAATTAGGCTTTCTTTCCTTGACTTTTCCTTTGATGATTTCAGTAAGTTGGTTTTCTGTCATTTCAGATTCGTATGGTAAAACAACGTCAAAAATCAGATTTGTGTGATTAGGGCCTGAAACAAGTCTGAAATCATGAATGCTCAGAGATGAGTCAATTCCATTGATTATTTCAATCAGTTCAGTTCTGTTTTCGGTTACTATCTTATTGTCGGTTTCGATGGGGTCAGTATGTGCCACTATTTCGATGCCGAACTCTTTTTTTATCGCAACTTCAATGTCGTCCATAATTTCATGCACAACAAGCACGTTTTCATTTGCAGGTACTTCAACATGAACACTTCCGAAGGTTTTTGCAGAGCCATAGTTGTGGATAATAAGGTCATGTATGCCTACAACCTTGTCATAAGACATAATCAGTTTTTCAATTCCATTGACTAATTCTTTTTCGGGCGATTGACCGAGCAGGGGATTGATTGTGTCTTTTACAATGTTAATGCCGGCAATAATTATAATAACTGCAACGATTATGCCGAGATATCCGTCGACATTCAGTCCTGCATAATGCGAAAGAAGCATTGATATAATTGTTACAACAGTCGCACCGCTGTCACTGATACAATCGGTAAATACAGCAGTCATCGCTGCAGAGTTGATTGATTTACCGAGTTTTCTGTTGAAAAGCCCTAACCATAATTTTCCTGCGATAGACAAAATAAGTACAACAATCACCCATATGCTGTAAGTTATTTCAGTCGGATTAATTATCTTTTCAACCGAAGTTTTGATAAAATCAAATCCGAAAAGAAGAACGATAAAACCGACAATAAGCCCGGAAATGTATTCAATTCTGCCGTGACCGAACGGATGAGTAGTGTCTGCGGGTTTGTTGGACATTTTGAAACCGATCAATGTAATTATTGACGAACCGGCATCAGAAATGTTATTCACAGCGTCTGCGGTTATTGAAATACTTCCTGAAAAAGTACCTATAATTAATTTTGCAGAAGCAAGAATAATATTTAATACTATTCCCACCATACCGGCGAGAACACCATATTTCTCGCGCACGATGTTATTTTGTGTGTCTTTGTAATTCTTTACAAAAAGCTTTAGTAGAAGATTTGTCATATAAACACCCTATTTGTTAATTTTTTATAATTTAGAATAACATTATTTTAATTTACTGTCAATGAGTTACGTTGACATAAATTGCCTTATATAGTAAAATATAAAGATGAAATATGGTAATTAGGAGAAATAAAATGTTAAGTACATCAAACATAGGATTACAGTATGGCGGAAGAACATTATTTGAACACGTATCACTTAATTTTTCACAGGGCAACTGTTACGGAATTATCGGTGCAAACGGTGCGGGTAAATCAACTTTTCTTAAGATTCTTTCAGGAGAAATTGAACCTAATAAAGGTGAAGTTATTATAACTCCCGGTGAAAGAATGTCAGTTTTAAAACAGGACCACTTTGAATTTGACGATTGTGACGTTATAAGAACTGTTCTTCTCGGTAACAAAAAGCTTTGTGACATAATGGATGCAAAAGAAGAACTTTATGCAAAAGAAGATTTTACTGAAGAAGATGGTATCAGAATCAGTGAACTTGAAGAAGAATTTGCCGAAATGGACGGCTGGAGTGCCGAAAGTGATGCTGAAATTCTTCTCAACGGTCTTGGTGTTACAAATGAATATCATTATATGAAAATGGCTGAACTTGATAATGATATCAAAGTTAAAGTCCTTCTTGCCCAGGCTCTTTTTGGAAATCCTGACATCCTTCTTATGGATGAACCGACAAACCATCTTGATATTGATGCTATCCGTTGGCTTGAAGATTTTCTTATGGAGCTTGAAAGTGTTGTTATAGTTGTAAGCCATGACAGACATTTCCTTAACAAGATATGTACACACACAGTTGATGTTGACTATGGTAAAATCACAATGTATGTGGGTAACTACGATTTCTGGTATGACTATACTCAGCTTGCACAGCGCCAGATGAGAGAACAGAATAAAAAGACAGAAGCAAAGATGAAGGAACTTCAGGAATTCGTTGCACGATTCAGTGCTAACGCTTCTAAATCAAAGCAGGCTACAAGCCGTAAAAAACTTCTTGAAAATCTTGTGCTTGAAGAAATTCCGGTTTCATCACGCCGTTTTCCGTATGTTGCTTTTAAGCCTGACAGAGAAATCGGTAATGAAGTGCTCACTGTTTCGAATATTTCAAAAACAGTCGGTGACAGAAAAGTTCTTGATAATTTAAGCTTTGTAATTACTCCCAACGAGAAGGTTGCCTTTATAGGCACTGATGCGGTTGCTAAAACTACTCTCTTTAAAATCCTTGCAGGTGAATTGGAATCTGATGAAGGTACTTTCAAATGGGGTGTTACAACTTCACAGTCTTATTTCCCCAGTGATAACTCTGAATACTTTGATGGTTGCGAAGATAATCTTCTTGACTGGATAAGAAGATATTCAGACCTCGTTTTTGAAACAGATGTCAGAGGATGGCTCGGAAGAATGATGTTCTCAGGCGAAGAAGCAACTAAAAAAGCAAGTGTTCTTTCCGGTGGTGAAAGAGTGCGTTGTATGCTTTGTAAAATGATGCTTTCAGGTGCTAATGTTCTTATTCTTGATGAACCTACCAACCATCTTGACCTTGAATCAATAGCTGCACTCAATGATGGCCTTGCAAAATTCCCCGGTGCACTTCTGTTTACTTCACACGACCATCAGCTCGTTCAGACCGTTGCTGACAGAATTATCAAAATCGATGAAGATGGTTTCTATGATAAGAAACAGACATATGATGAATATCTTGAAGAAAAGGCAAATGCTGAAAAATAACGGAGGGATATTATGATAAAAGCTGTTATTTTCGATATGGATGGTCTGATGTTTGATACTGAAAAAATCGGCATCAGAACATGGAATAAACTTTCGGAAGAATTAGGATATCCGAAACTTCATAACTTGATTTATACCTGTTTTGGTACAAATCATAATTTCAAGAGAAAATATTTCGCTGAAGTTTTAGGAGAAGATTTTCCCTATGACCTTTTTGTAAAAAGAGAAATTGAAATTACAGGTCAGACACTTAAAGATGAAGGTGTGCCTCACAAAAAAGGTCTTGTTGAACTTCTTGAATATCTGAAAAATAATAATATCAGAACTGCGGTTGCAACTTCAACAACATACGGACCGGCAGTTGAGCATATTAAAGATGCCGGTGTGTTTGATTATTTTGATGCAATTATTACAGGCGATATGACAGAAAAAGGTAAACCTGAACCTGATATTTATCTTAAAGCCTGTGCGGAAGTAGGCGTTGACCCTGCTAATGCGATGGGTCTCGAAGACAGTTACAACGGTGTGCGTGCAATTTATGCGGCAGGTATGAAGGCTGTTATGATTCCTGATATGGTAGAGCCTGATGATGAAATGAGAGAAAAAACTTATGCAATCAGGGAATCACTTCTTGATGTAATTGATATTCTTGAAGAAATTAATAAAGTCTGACGGCGGTAATTAGTCAAAAATTGCTCTGATTTTTTGTGTAAAACGTTAAGACGATTTTTTCTTAAAAACATTGATTAAACCCTTCATTTATGATATCATATTCCTTAAGGAGATAATATGACAGAAGACAACATTTTACTCTCATTTGCGCACGACAGAATGTCAAAATGCATAAACGATTATGTTGTTACATCAACAGCTTTTCTTGATGTCAGACAGCAATCACTTGTTTTATCTGAGTTTTCTTCAATACACGAAGCCAAAATACTGCTTTATGGTGGCTTTGACACTGCTGAGCGGCTTGTTGCAGTTTTTGTTCCTTATTATTTTGAAGAAGAACCTGCGTCATATTTTTCTGAAAATCCTGATGAAAATCCGCTTACGGTCATCCGTTTTACAAAAGATAGTTTTTCGCAGGCAGGACATCGTGATTATCTCGGTGCACTGATGGGACTTGGTATCAAAAGAGAAACAATAGGGGATATAATTGTTACGGACAAAGGTGCAGATATTATTGTTCTGAAATCAATAGCGCCATTTATTTTGTCTGAACTTAAATCTGCAGGACGTGCAACTTTACAAGCCAAAGAAATCAGTTTTTCAGAAATTTCATCTTCTGTTTCTTCAGCAAAGGAGATTACAATTAATGTATCTTCAATGCGACTTGATAATGTTATCGCAGCCTGTTATAAACTTTCCCGGTCAGACAGTTCGGATGCTATTTTGTCCGGAAGTGTTTTTGTTAATTCCCTTCAGGCTATTAAATGCGATAAAAAGGTGAGTGAAGGCGATAAAATAGTTTTCCGCACCAAAGGTAAGGCTGTTATCAAAGAGATTTCAGGCACTTCAAAAAAAGGAAGACTTTTTTTGAAAATTGATATATATAATTGATTTTATATATTGACTTTTTGCTGATTTATGGTATAATTATTTGATTTGAATTGTGAGGAAGGTGTCAGAAGTGAAACAAGCACGTATATTATACGCGTTGACAATTGAAAAGATGTCTTGTTTTACTGTTACATCGGCATTGTTATCTCAAAAATCTGAAAAATCATTTATCAACAAACGGCTATAATTGTTTATATAACAATAGCCAATATGTTATTTGTTAAGTATTGGCTGATTTTTTAAAATCGGCCATTTATTATATTTGCTTCGGGCAAAAATCTAAGTATGGGAAGTATGTCTATGAAAAAGGTTTACATCGTCCTCGAAGACGGGCACATCTTTGAAGGCAAGGCATTCGGTGCAGAGGGAGAAACTCTGGGCGAACTTGTTTTCACAACAAGCGTGGTTGGTTATGTTGCAACACTTACAGACCCCCGCTACTACGGCCAGATAATTTTACAGACATTTCCGCTTATCGGAAATTATGGCTATATCAGTGAACAACGTGAAAGTGATAAAGTATGGGCAAAGGCTTTCATTGCGAGAGAATGGTGTGAAAACCCATCAAACTTCAGATGCGAAAAAACACTTGATGAATATCTTAAAGAACAGGGTGTTATCGGTGTTTATGATGTGGATACACGCGAAATCACTCAGCTTATCCGCGAAAATGGTGTGATGAATGCTAAAATTGTATCCAGCCTTGATGATATTGATTATGATGAAATCAAGAACTATAAAATTGAAAATGCCGTTGCTGCTGTTTCTGATGGAGAAACAAAAGTTTACGGTCAGGATAATGATGGTGCAGCAGTTACTGTTGTTAATTTCGGTTATGATAAAAATGCTGTCAAAGATTTGTTGAATCTCGGCATGAAAGTAACTTCAGTTTCCGCATCTTCAACTGCTGAAGAAATTCTCGCAACCAATCCTCAGGGAGTTGTTCTTTCTGATGGCCCCGGTAATCCTGCTGAAAATGAATCAGCAATCGCTGAAGTTTCAAAACTTGTAGGCAAACTTCCGATTTTCGGACTTGGTCTCGGTCATCTTGTTCTTGCTCTTGCAAACGGTGCTGAAACTTCAAAACTTAAGTTCGGTCATCGTGGTTCTAACCAGCCTGTCAAGAGTCTTAAAACAGGTAAAACATATATCACAAGCCAGAACAGCGGTTATACCGTAAACGCTGAAAGTCTTGAAAAATGTGGCGGTGAAGTTGCGTTTATCAATGTTAATGACGGCACTTGTGAAGGTGTTGATTATAAAGATAAAAATGCATTCTCTGTTCAATACCATCCTGAAGCTGGTTTACGCGACAGAGATGTGGATAAAATATTTGATCGTTTTGCAGCAATGTTGGGAGGTAATGACTGATGCCGCTTAAAGAAAATATTAAAAAAGTACTCGTTATCGGTTCAGGCCCTATCGTTATCGGACAAGCTGCTGAATTCGACTATGCAGGTGCACAGGCTTGCCGTGTACTTAAAGATGCAGGTCTTGATGTTGTTCTTGTAAACTCAAACCCTGCTACAATTATGACAGATAAGGCTCTTGCTGATGAAATTTATCTTGAGCCGCTTAATGCTGAAACAATCAAGAGAATCATTGAAAAAGAACGCCCCGACAGTATTCTTGCAGGTCTCGGCGGACAGACAGGTCTTACTATTGCTATGCAGCTTAATAAAGAGGGTTATCTCGATAAAATGGGTGTTAAACTCATCGGTACAAATGCTGAAGCAATTGACAAAGCTGAAGACCGTCAGCTTTTCCGTGATACAATGGTTAAAATCGGTCAGCCCTGTATTCCTTCTGATATTACTACAAATATGGAAGGTGCAAGAAAAATTGCAGCTGAAATCGGTTATCCCGTAATTATCCGTCCTGCTTTCACACTTGGTGGTGCAGGTGGCGGTGTTTGTAACAATCCTGAAGAACTTGAGGTTATTGCAAACACAGGTCTTATGATGTCTCCTATTTCACAGATTCTCGTTGAAAAATACATCTATGGCTGGAAAGAAATAGAATTTGAAACAATGCGTGACAGCGCAGGTAACTGCATAGCTGTTTGTAGTATGGAAAACGTTGACCCTGTCGGCGTTCATACAGGTGACAGTATTGTTGTTGCTCCTGCAGTAACTCTTTCAAGCAAAGAATATAATATGCTTCGTAATGCATCACTTGATATTATTACTGAACTTGGTATTGAGGGTGGTTGTAACTGTCAGTTTGCTCTTAACCCTGAATCATTTGAATATGCAGTTATTGAGGTTAACCCCAGAGTTTCACGTTCATCTGCTCTTGCAAGTAAAGCAACAGGTTATCCAATTGCAAAGGTTACAACAAAAATTGCTCTCGGTTATACACTCGATGAAATCCAGAACGATATCACAAAGAAAACATGTGCTTGTTTTGAGCCTACTGTTGACTACCTTGTTGTTAAATTCCCCAAATGGCCTTTTGATAAATTTGTAAATTCAAGCAGAACTCTCGGCACACAGATGAAAGCAACCGGCGAAGTTATGTCAATCGGTACTTCATTTGAAATGGCCATTATGAAAGCTGTACGCGGTGCTGAAATTTCTATGGATACGCTTAACACAAAGCGTCTCGATGATGTTACTGATATTGAAGCTAAGCTTCACGATATGGACGATATGAGAATGTTCACTATCTTTAAAGCACTTAAAAACGGCTTCAGTATTGATAAAATTCACGAAATTACCAGAATCGATGAGTGGTTCCTTTATAAACTTAAAAATCTTGCTGATTATGAGCTTATGCTTGAAAGCGGCGAGCTCACCGATGATTACTATGAAAAAGGTAAGAAACTCGGTTATACAGATGCTGCTATTGAACGTATTTCAGGTGTAAACATAATGGAAAGTAAGAAAGCAGTTTACAAAATGGTTGACACTTGTGCTGCTGAATTCAAGGCTGAAACACCTTATTTCTACTCAACATTTGATAATCATTGCGAAAGCCGTGCATTCAAGAGAAGCGGCAAAGATGTAATTATGGTTCTCGGTTCAGGTCCTATCAGAATCGGTCAGGGTATTGAGTTTGACTATTCATCAGTTCACTGTGTATGGTCACTTAAAGAACTCGGCTACGAAGTTGTTATTATCAATAATAACCCCGAAACCGTTTCAACTGACTTTGATACTGCTGACAGACTTTATTTTGAACCTCTCACCGAAGAAGACGTTATGAACGTTATTGAGGTTGAAAAACCCATTGGCGTTGTTGTTGCATTCGGTGGTCAGACAGCTATTAAGCTTACAAAATTCCTTGATGAGCAGGGTATTAAGATTCTCGGTACATCTGCTGAAGGTATTGATATTGCTGAAGACAGAGAAAAATTTGATGCGCTTCTTGAAAAATTCGGCATCAGACGTCCTCAGGGCAGAACAATTATGAACACTGATGATGCTCTTAAAGCTGCTGAAGAACTTGAATATCCTGTTCTTCTCAGACCTTCATATGTTATCGGCGGTCAGAATATGCAGATTTGCTATAATCCTGATGATATCAGACAGTATATGCAGATTATCCTTGAACAGAAAATCGAAAATCCTGTTCTTGTTGATAAATATATGATGGGTGCTGAACTTGAAGTTGACGTTATCTCTGACGGCAAAGATGTTCTTATTCCCGGTGTTATGCAGCATATTGAACGTGCAGGTGTTCACAGCGGTGACTCTATTGCAGTTTATCCGCCTTTCAACCTTAACGATAAAATGCTTGAAACACTTATCGACTGTTCAGAAAAACTTACACTTGAACTCGGCACAAAGGGTCTTGTTAACATTCAGTATCTTATTTACAGAAATGAACTTTATGTTATCGAAGTTAACCCCAGAGCTTCAAGAACAATTCCTTATATCAGTAAAGTAACAGGCGTTCCAATGGTTGAACTCGCAACTAAGATTATGGTTGGCGAATCTCTTAAATCATTGGGTTACGGAACAGGCCTTTACAAAACTCCGCCTTATTTCGCTGTTAAAGCACCTGTGTTCTCATTTGAAAAGCTTTCAGATGTTAACTCATCACTTGGTCCTGAAATGAAATCAACAGGTGAAGTTCTCGGTCTTGGTGAAAACCTTGAAGAAGCACTTTATAAAGCACTTACAAGTGCCGGCTTCAGACTTCACGACTATAGCAAGAAGAGCGGTGGTGTTCTCCTTTCTGTAAGTGATAATGATAAGCCTGAGGTTCAGGAACTTGCAAGAAAATTCAATGATTTTGGTGTTAAGATTTATGCTACAAAATCAACTGCAGAACTTATTGAACAGCTTGGTATCAAAGTTCACGTTGTGAAGAAACTTCACGATGATGAAAACGATGAAGTTATGCAGCTTCTTGAGGACGGTAAACTCGACTATATTGTTTACACAGGTGTAGGTAAGAAAAATACAATTGCCGACTATATCCGTATCAACCGCAGAGCAGTTCAGCTTGCTATTACATGTATCACATCAATGGATACTGCAAATGCACTTGTTGATACTATTGCAAGCCGTTATAATCTTTATAATACAGAGCTTGTTGATATCAACAATATGCGTCTTGAAAAAGAACCTCTTGATTTCTATAAGATGCAGGGTTGCGGTAATGACTTTATTATTCTCAATAACTTCAAGAATGACATTTCTTGTCCTGAATCTCTTACAATAAGTCTTGTAGACAGAAACTACGGTATCGGCGCTAACGGTCTTGTGCTTGTAGAAGGTTCTTCAAAAGCAGATGCCAAAATGCGTGTGTTCGGTTCAAACGGTAAAGAATCAGACCTTTATGGTAACTGCATACACTGTGTTGCTAAATATCTCTATGACAGAGGTATGATTAAGAAGTCTTCATTCACAATTGAAACTTCACAGGATGTAAGAAAAGTCAAAGTTCACAGAATTAATGATGAAGTTCGTTCTGTAACTGTTAATATGGGTCTTCCTGATTGGTCACCTGAATCAGTTCCTGCAGTAAGAGATAGTGAAATTAAAGATTATGCTATTTCTTGTGCAGGCAGAGACCTTAAAATCAACTGTTTCTCACTTAACAGCCCTCACTGCGTTGTTTTCTGTGATAATGTTGATGTTTTTGACCTTGCAAAAGTCGGCTATGCTCTTGAAAACCATGAGATGTTCCCCAAGGGAATAAATACCGAACTTGTTCAGTTTGTAAATAAACGTGAACTCAAACTTCGCGTTTGGAAATCTGACTACGGTCTCACGCTTTCAAGTGGTACAGGTGCTTGCGCTGCAGTTGCAGCAGCAGTTGCTAATGGTCTTTGCGGTAAAAACGAAGATATAACCGTTAAAACAAAGGGTGGCGAACTTATTGTTAACTACACTGATGACGGAATTCTTCTTTCAGGTAACGTTTCTATGATTTTCAACGGTACAATTAACTATTAATTTTTTGGAGTGTGAAAGATATGCATGATAATGTGATTTTCAGAAGTGCAGCATTCGGCTTTGATAAGAGAGAAGTAATGGAGTACATTTCTTCGATTTGTGAAGTTAATGCTGAAAATATCAGACGCCTTAACGGGGCTAATGCTGAAATCGCAAAATGCAGACAGGAAAGCGAAAACTTCCGTAATGAAAACGCTGAACTTGTGGCAAAAAATAAAGCTCTTGAAGAAGAAATTGCTGAAAATCAAAAACTGATTGAATCTCTCAATGAGAAAATTACTGAATTAACAGAAAAAGCTGAAAAGGTTAATGAAATTGAGGGTGCTGAAGAAAAAGCCAATCAGTTGATGATGGATTCTTTGCGTTATTCTGAATCCTGCATTAAAAATGCACAGAGAGTTTCTGAATCTCTCAATATTTCAACAAAAAATAAAATTGATAAAGCAAAGAGCTGTCTTAACACTGTTTCAAGTGATTTTAAGAGCCTTACAGGACAGCTGGAGCAGTCAATTTCTGAAATTTCACAGCGTCTTGCTGAGTTGTCGAAAGGTCTTGATGATTCAGGTAAATAATTAATAGTCAGTGATAAAGCCGATAACTCAAAAGTTATCGGCTTTTTTGTATGAAAAAACAGCCGCAAGATGCGACTGCTTTAAAAGTTATTTTCTTTTTTCGTACCTCGGTTCACATGTAACGTTTATGCCGAGTCGTTTATATGTGCGTTCATCGACTTCAGAAATAATTACAGAAAAGTGAGCGTCACATCCTCTTAATTTATCAAGCTGATTAAGCGCAGACTGAGCATCGCTGTTTGTTACAGCACTGACACAAAGAGCAAGCAGAACCTCATCTGAATGTAAACGTGGGTTTCTGTGATGAAGGTTAGTTGTTTTCAATTTGCAGATAGGTTCGATAACCTCAGGACTGATAATGTTTATGTTTTCGTCAATACCTGCAAGTTTTTTCAGCGCATTAAGAAGAAGGGCAGATGATGCGCCAAGAAGGTCGGATGTTTTACCTGTGATAATTATATCATCAGTAATTACCATTGCACCGGCAGGAGCACCTGTTGTTTCTGCTTTATTTATAGAAGCACCGATAGCAGGGCACATATCAGGTTTGATGCCTTCGCGTTTCATAACAATTTCTATTTTTCTTACTGTTTCTGCACTTCCTTTGCCTTTTGCGTAATCAGCCTGTGCAGCATAATATCTTCTCAGAATTTCCATTTTACAAGCATCGCATACAGCATCGTCATCAATAATGCAGAAACCTGCCATATTAACGCCCATATCAGTGGGGGATTTATATGGAGAAAATCCTTGTATTCTTGTGAACATTTCAGAAAGTACAGGGAAAATTTCAACGTCTCTGTTGTAGTTTACGCTTGTAATTCCGTATGCTTCAAGATGGAACGGGTCAATCATATTAACGTCGTTAAGGTCAGCAGTTGCGGCTTCATACGCAAGGTTAACAGGGTGGTTAAGCGGTAAATTCCAGATAGGGAATGTTTCGTATTTGGCATAACCTGATTTTATACCGCGCTTGTTGTCGTGGTAAATCTGTGAAAGACATGTTGCCATTTTTCCGCTTCCGGGTCCGGGTGCGGTAATAACAACAAGAGAACGATCGGTTTCAATGTATTCGTTCATACCGTATCCTTCGTCGCTTACAATTTTATTTACATCTGTAGGATAGCCGTCAATAGGGTAGTGCTTATAGTTTTTAATACCTAAAGAGGTGAGTCTGTTAAGGAAAGCATTTGCAGAGGGTTGACCTGTGTAACAAGTTACTACAACACTGCCGACAAAAAGCTCAAGCTCGCGGAAAATATCAATAAGTCTCAACGTATCGTCGTCATAAGTAATACCGAGGTCACCGCGTCTTTTTTTCTTTTCAATATCGTTTGCATTGATAACGATAACGATTTCAACCTCGTTTTTGAGAGTCTGAAGCATTCTTATTTTGCTGTCAGGCTCAAAACCGGGGAGTACACGTGAAGCGTGATAGTCGTCGAAAAGCTTACCGCCGAATTCAAGATAAAGTTTACCGCCGAAGTAGTCTATTCTTTTTTTGATGTTTTCTGACTGGAAACTAAGATATTTCTCATTATCGAAAATAACTTTCTTGCTCATAAACACATCTTCCCTCACATATAAATAATACTTAATCATTATACTATATATCGGCATATTTTTCAAGATAATTTTCTCCTATAATATATTCTAAATTTTTTCTGTTTTAGGTTGATAAGTTTTATAAAATGTGATAAAATTATTTAAATATGATATTAGGAGCTGAAATTATGTACAATTTTTCAACTTTTATTAAGTACAAAGCAAACGGTAAAATTTACACAAGTTATGAAAAAGAAACTTCTTTCTGTAAAATCGTAACTTCTGTTGAGGATGAAAAAATAACAGCATCTGTTATTCCTGCAACTGAAATTGAGCTTATTGAATTTAAGCTTGATACAAAAATTCCCTATAGAAAAGGTGATTTGTTCTTCTCTAACGGTTATCAGTCTTGGTCAACTTCACTTGAAGTACAGAAAGAATCAATTCTTAAAACTACAAACCCCATTGTAAATATTTCAAACTGGTCAAAGAATGCTGCAGAAGTTGGTGGCGACTATACATTCGCAGGTTACAAAAAACAGAAAGGTTATTTCCACAGTAACGGATATACATATATCAGAAACGGTGAAAATGTAGAGTTTTTCGGTTCACTTACTGAAAGAAGCGGTTACACACTCTTTAAGTATGATATGAACACATCTGATTTCTCAATCGTTAAAGATGTTGAAGGTCTTGTTATCGATTCAGAATATCAGCTTGTTGATGTTGTATCTTTCAAAGGTACATATGATGAAGTGTTTGATAAATACTTTGAAGCAATGAAAGTTCCTGCTCCAAGACTTAAACACCTTGCAGGCTACACATCATGGTATAACTATTTCCAGAAAATTGATGAAAAAATCATTCTCCGTGACCTCGAAGGCCTTGACAGAGCAAAAGATGATGTTTCAATTTATCAGATTGATGACGGTTATGAACCTAAAGTTGGCGACTGGCTTCTTCCTAACAAGGATTTCCCCAACGGAATGAAATATATTGCTGATAAAGTTCACGAAAAAGGCTATCTTGCAGGTATCTGGATTGCACCTTTCAGTTGTCAGACAGATTCAGTTGTTGCAAAAGAACATCCTGATTGGTTCATTAAAGTTCCAGGTACAGATAAACGTCATATCGGTACTTTTGCATGGCACGGTTCTTACACACTCGATATTTATAACGAAGAAGCAAGAAACTATATCAAGCACTATTTTGATGTTATCCTCAATGAATGGGGTTATGATATGGTTAAGCTCGACTTCCTTTACAGCCAGTGTGCAATTCCCAGAAACGGCAAAACAAGAGGTCAGATTATGTGCGAAGCTATGGACTTCCTTCGTGAATGCGTTGGTGACAAGCTTTTCCTTGGTTGCGGTGTGCCGCTTCTTCCTTCATTCGGTGTTGTTGATGCTTGCCGTATCAGCTGTGACGTAAGTCTTTCATACAGACCGAAAATTGAAAACGTTCTTAACATTTCCAATGAATTGCCTTCAGCACAGAATGCAATCAATAATACGATCTTCAGACGTCATCTTGACGGCAGAGTTTTCTGTAATGACCCTGATGTATTCTTCCTTCGTAGTAATAATCTTAAGTTCAATTTCGAACAGAAACTCCTTCTTGCGTTTATCAACCATCTTATGGGTAATGTTCTTTTCGTTTCTGATAATGCAGGTGATTATTCAGACAAAGAAATTGAGCTTCTCAAAATGTTCTTCAAAGAGAATGATGCTAAAATTATTTCTGCTGAAAGAGTTAATCTCGGCGACGATATGGAAGTTGTGTTCGATGACGGCACAGGCGCTAAAACACTTAAATTCAACTTGCTTACAGGTGTAAGTAACATTAAAGAAATTTTAGGAGTAAAATAATGAAAAAGTCAGTATTTTTTAAACTTATTTCAATTTGTCTTGTAGCAATACTTGTTGGTTCATTTGCGGGTTGCACAGGTAATCAGAATGCTGAACCTGCTGAACATTCTTTTGTAAAGATTACAATGGAAAACGGCGATAGTTTCATTATGGAGCTTTATCCCGAATATGCTCCCGAAACTGTTGAGAACTTCGTTACTCTTGTAAAATCAGGCTTCTATGATGGTCTTACATTCCACAGAGTTATTAAGGATTTTATGGCTCAGGGCGGTGACCCTAAAGGTGATGGTACAGGCGGAAGCGACAAAGAAATTAAAGGTGAATTCAAAGAAAACGGATTTACTCAGAATACACTTTCTCACGACAGAGGTGTAGTTTCAATGGCAAGGTCAAATGAACCTGATTCCGCAAGCAGTCAGTTCTTTATCTGCTACAGTGGTAATTATAAAGATGCACTTGACGGTAAATATGCGGCTTTCGGTAAAGTTATTGAGGGTATGGAAGTTGTTGATTCTTTCCTTGAGATTGAAAGATCTTTTTCAGCTTCTGACAATAGTTTTTCCAAGCCTACAGAGCCCATCGTAATGAAAAAAGCTGAAGTTATTGATTACACTGCTAATTAAAAATTATTAAATTGTTGACAATTTATCAACAATATGATAGAATTTACTTGTATTATTTTGGCTTATAATATTTAATTTTATCAGAGGTGTAAATGATGAAAAAAGTTTTATCAGTTTTACTTGCAGTTGTTCTCTGCTTTATGTGCAGCGTTTCTGCTTTTGCAGAAGTAAGCCCCACACCCGACAAATATTATACAATCGGAACTAACGTTGGCGTTGTCGGTTCTGGTACTGCTTTTGCTGCTCCCACTTCAGGTATAGCAGGTCAGATTGTTGTTCTTACAGCAGTTGCTGCTGAAGGTTATGTTTTTGACCATTGGCAGATTGACGGTAAGTTCGAAATTGTTGAAGGTACAATCTATGACCCCGTAATTAAGGTTGAAATTGTTCCTGAGGCTGACAATAAGACACATGGCGACCTTGGCGATTATGCTGATATTATGGGTGAGGCTCACTTTAAACCCATTGATAGTGAGGCTACTACAGGTGTTGGCGAACAGGAAACTGCTAAGCCCGACGATGGTGCTACAGCACCGCAGACAGGTTCTTTTGAAATTCAGGCTGTATCAGTAATCGCATTGTCTGTGGCAGGTCTTATGGCTGTTGCTTTTGTTTACAAAAAACGCACAGAGAAAACAAAATAATTTAATTGTTTAATTTCTTAAGACCTTGTTTTCACTTTGAATCCAAGGTCTTGAGTTTTATAAGGGAATTTATTATGAGCAGTAGAGAAAATGAAAGAAGAAATGTTAATAAAATAGCTATTCTCATTCTGATAATTTTATTACTTTTATGTTTTCTGGCGGGATTGGGTTACTATATTTTTCATTGGTATGGCGGTCTGGCCGCTGACGAAACATATGGTCAGCTTGTTGATTCAATAAAATCTGAACAAGTTATCCAACAGGAAGAAAAAGAGTTACCTGTTAATCCTATTGATTTTAAATCACTTAAAGAAAAAAATGATGAAGTTTATGCGTGGATTGAAGTGCCGAATACGAAGGTGAATTATCCTGTTGTACAGAGCAAAGTTGACGATAACTATTATCTGAACAGGTCAATTGATAAAAAGTATCTTTTTGCGGGAATGATTTATTCACAGTCCTGCAATACACTTGATTTCTATGACCCTGTTACGGTGCTGTACGGTCACAATATGAATAACGGTTCAATGTTTGCATCACTTCACAAGTTTCAGGATGAAGAGTTTTTCAAAAACAATGATATTTTCTATGTTTATACAGAAAATTATATCCTGACTTATAAGATTATTTCTGCGTTCAAATTTGATAATCGACATATTATGAATTCATTCGATTTTAATGATTTGAATCAGAGAAGAGAGTTTCAGTCTATTGTAAAAAATCCTGACAGCCTGGTGAAAAATGTCAGAGATGATGTTGAACTGAATGATTATTCTAAGATACTCGTTTTAAGCACATGCATTGGCAGCAGAAGGTCGAGATATCTTGTTTGTGGGGTGATGATCAGTGAAGAGAAAACACAATAATGATTTTAATCTGAGCAGTGAAGAAGTTGTCAATGAGTTTATGAAGGCTTATGATAACAGATCAGGACACCATCATCACCATCACTCATCACACCACCATTCTTCGGGGCATCACAGTCATTCAAAGAACGGTAGTTCCTCTGATGTTGAAAAGCATTCTCATTCCCATCATCACAGTTCAGAAAGTAAGAAAACAGACTCGAAAGATGAGAAGAAAAAGTCTTCACTACTTTTGCGTATTCTTATTATAATTGTAGCCGTTTTGTTCTTGCTTTCTCTTATAGGTGTTGGTGCTGTGCTTGTTTTACGACATAAAGGCATGAGTGACATCAGTAAGAAGAAAGACGATGTCGTTATTCAGACGGGGGACAATGCAGTTGCTTTTGATGACAGCGGTAAAACTGTTGAATATAAAGGCGAGAAGTATGTTTACAATGAAGATATTGTAACAATGGCTTTTCTTGGAATTGATGACAAGAGTGTGAGCGTGAATATCAGCGAAGAACATGGCGTTGCAGGTCAGGCTGATACCATTATGGTACTGGCATACGATACTAAAGCCGGAACAGTTTCTGTTATAACTGTTCCGCGTGACACAATTGCAGATGTTGACATTTATTCTGCAAGCGGTAGCTTCGCAAGAACTGAAGAAATGCAGATATGCTTGTCGTTTGCGTATGGCGATGGTGGCGAATCAAGTTGTGAAAATGTAATTAAATCACTTGAACGCGTTTTACTTGGCATACCGATTGATACGTATTTTTCATTACGAGTCAGAGGTGTTGATGCTCTGAATGCTGCCGTGGGTGGTATTGAGCTTACATCTCTTGAAACAATCGGACAGTTTACAGAAGGCGAAAAACTTCATTTACAGGGCACTGATGCCCGTTTCTATGTTACAAGACGTGACCGTTCAAAAATTGACTCCGACACATTACGCAGAAAGCGTCAGATTCAATATATTAAAGCTTTTGCATCAAAAACTCTGTCTTTGGCAAAAGAAGATATCGGCATTATAACCACATTATATAACACTGCAAAGCAGTATGCTGTTACTGATATTTCGTTATCAAGTGCAGTTTATGTCGCAGGTGAACTGATATCAAATTCGGTTGAGATTTCCAAAGTTGCGTCTCTTAAGGGTGAATATGTAAAAACAGATTCATTTCCTGAATACAGGTTAGACAAAGAAGCGGTTTATGAAACCATTCTTGAAATATTTTACACTAAAGCTTAACAGGAGGTATTTTTTATGAAAAAATCTATTAAAGTTTTTACAAAAGTTTTAGCGGTAGTTTTGTCAGTTATGTTTGCTCTTTCTGCACTTTCTGTTTTATCTTTTGCTGCAGAAAAAGACAATACTGCTTATATTAAACTGACATCAAGTAATCAGAATCCCAAACCCGGTGACAAATTTACAGTTACTGTAAGTGCTAAAACTGATTATCCGGTAATTAATGTAAACACAATGATTATCTATGATACACGTTATTTTGAACTTGACACATCAAGCGGTGCTGCAGTCAAAAAAGCAACAAAGATGCCTGTTTCTCTTAATCAGTCAACTGCATCTCCTCTTGCGATGTATCATCAGAGTTATTCAAGTGCAATGGCAAAGCAGTATAAAATTGTTTTTGCAGGTGTCACATGGCTTCCTTCGCTTTCTTCACAAGGTAAGGAAACTCCTACAACAACACTTAAAGATTTTGAAAACCTTTATACTGTTAAATTTAAAATGAAATCAAATGCTCCCACAGACGGTAATGGCTTCCTCGGCGTTGACCCTGTCTATATAAAAACAGAAAATGACAGTATGAGAAGCGGAATTTATGCTGCACATGGCGGTGCAACATTAGGTGACAAAGCTATTGCTTCATACGGACAGACTATTGATTTGTCGCAGGCTGTTGTTTTCGGCACAGAAGTTGAAAAAATGGCACCTGATTACAATATTTCAGTTAATTACAAGAGTGCATATGATGCAAGTGACGTCATCAATTCATCAAAAACATTTGATTGGCTTTCAGCCGATAACAGCATTGTTGAAGCAAGAAAAACAACATTAAACGGTTTGAAAACAGGCAAAACATATGTTGCTGCAGTTTCAGAAGACGGTAAAACGCGTTTCAATGCAGAAGTTACAGTTAAATATACCTGGTGGCAGTGGATTATCGTAATCCTTCTTTTCGGCTGGCTCTGGTATTAATATATTTTCATCTCCGTAAATACTGTCAGTTCTCATTTTTGAGCATATAATGTTCAGAGGACAAGTTTCAGTTTATAATTTTCTCCCCGAAATTCTGAACTGATGTTTATTTTTGAAAAATGTTGGCAAAGATATTATTGTCAATGTTATTTATGGAGAGTGATTTTAAATGATGATAAAACGGGGAGACATATATTACGCTGACCTGAGCCCGGTTGTAGGCTCAGAACAAGGCGGAATCAGACCTGTTTTGATTGTCCAGAACGATGTCGGCAATAAATACAGCCCAACAGTAATTGCAGCAGCAATTACAAGCCAGAAATACAAAAACAGTTTACCTACTCATATACGTGTAAATGCAGACGGATGCGGTCTTGCAAAAGATTCCATAGTTTTACTCGAACAGGTGAGAACTCTTGATAAACGCAGGCTTAAAGAACGTATGGGCAACCTTGATGATATTGATATGGACAGAATTGATAAAGCTTTAAGTGTAAGCTTTGGTCTCGGCGGAGCTACATAACTGTGGCTCCGCTTTTCAATAGGAGGTACATATGAAAAGCAAAATTTTGACAAATGCATTAAAAATGCTTACTTTCCCGTTTATCGGCGCTGTAGGCGGTCCTTTTCTTTACACAGAAAGAAAGTCACAAAAACCGTTAAAGTTCAATAAAGACGGAAAATTCAGGATTTTACACTTAACAGATGTTCATCTTGTTCACGAACTTATGGAAGAAGAACAGCCGATTGAAATTACAAAACAGCAGATTGCTGATACACTGAATCTTTTTGAAGAGTGCATTAAACGTACAAATCCTGATCTTGTTGTTTTTACAGGTGATAATGTAAGCAGTAACTATGAACTGATTACATATGACTATGCGGCAAAAACAATCAGAAGAATTTATGAGACTATCGGAAAATATAATCTCCCGCTTGCAATTACTTTCGGTAACCACGATGGCGAAAGAAACACACATAAAGAGTTTCAGATGAGAATTTTTATGGAGTATGAAAATTTCCGCGGTGTGTACAATGAAGAAGAAATGTATGGTTGCGGAAACTACAGTCTTCCAATTCTTTCGTCTGACGGCAAAAAGACCGCTTTTAATCTGTGGATGTTTGATTCCAACGATTACCTCGACGGAATAAAAGGCACGGGATATGACTGTGTACATAAAAGCCAGCTTGACTGGTATAAGAGAAAATCTGACAAATTAAAAGCCGAAAACGACGGAAAACCTGTGTATTCATTTGCTTTTCAGCATATATGTGTTCCGGAAGTTCATGATGCTTTCCTTGAAGTTGATGAAGAAACACCCGGTGCCATTAAATGCGGTGACGGCAAATTCTATGTTCTTCCTGAAAGTGCAACAGGTGAACTTAATGAAAGTCCCAGCCCACCTGAAAGCCGTTATGACGGTGAATTTGATGCCTTTAAGGCTCAGGGCGATGTTCTGGCACTTTTCTGCGGTCACGACCATGTGAATGATTTTATCGTTGAAAAAGACGGAATTAAACTCTGTCAGACTATTTGTGGCGGTTTTATGACATACGGATGGCGTCGTGGCGGAAGATTGATTGAAATTGACGAGAATAATCCGAAAGATTTTTTTACTGAAACAGTTTGTATTGAAGAAAGAGAAGAAGTTGATATCTGATGAATGAGATTTTTTCAAGGCAGAATATTATTTTTGGCTCTGAGTCTCTTGAAAAATTAAAAAATTCCAGAGTAGCCGTTTTTGGTGTAGGCGGTGTGGGCGGTTATGTCTGCGAAGCGTTGGCAAGAAGCGGTGTGGGAATTGTTGATATTGTTGATAACGACACGGTTTCTCTTTCCAACATAAATCGTCAGATTATCGCTCTTAACAGCACTGTGGGCAGATTTAAGGTTGATGTTATGAAAGAACGACTTACTGATATCAACCCTGAAATAACCGTGAATACATATAATTGCTTTTTCCTCAAAGAAAACGAAAGTGAATTTGACTTTGTAAAATTCGATTACATTGTTGACGCAATCGATACTGTAAGCGGGAAGCTTGCTCTTGCTATGATAGCGGACAAGCTGAATATTCCTATAATTTCCGCAATGGGTGCAGGTAATAAAACTGACCCGACACTGTTCAGGGTTTCTGATATTTATAAAACATCAGGATGTCCGCTTGCGAAAGCAATGCGTAAACTCTGTCGTGAAAATAATGTAAAAAAATTGAAAGTAGTTTATTCTCAGGAATTACCTACCCGCAAAGAAGAATTAATTGATGTTAATTCGGAAAAAAGGTCAATTCCCGGCAGTCTTTCCTTTGTACCTTCTGTAATGGGTCTTATAATGGCAGGGGAAGTAATTAAAGATTTAATCGGTTTTGGTGATTAAGATGAAAAGAGAGCTTGAAGCGTGGCAGATTGCGGAGCGTTCAATTTCAAAAACTTACAGAAAAACAATCTGGAATCCTTTTGTTGAGGCAGTCAAAAAGTATGAACTTATTCAGGAGGGTGATAAGATTGCGGTGTGTATATCAGGCGGTAAAGATTCAATGATTCTTGCTGTATTGATGCGAATGCTTCAACGGTACAGTGAAGTTCCTTTTGAACTTGAATATATAGTGATGGACCCTGGATATAACACTGAAAACAGACAACGCATTGAAGATAATGCAAAAATATTAAACATTCCTATCGATGTGTTCAACTCTGATATTTTTAATGTAGTCGTTAAAATTGAACAGAATCCTTGTTATCTTTGTGCAAGGATGAGAAGGGGATATCTGTATTCTCGTGCAAAAGAACTCGGTTGCAATAAAATTGCGCTGGGTCATCATATGAGTGATGTTATTGAAACAACAGTTATGGGAATGTTTTACGGTTCGCAGATTCAGGCGATGCTTCCCAGGCTTAAAAGTACAAATTACGAAGGAATGGAACTGATAAGACCTATGTATTGTATTAAAGAAGATGCAATTATTGCCTGGTCTAAATACAATAATCTTGAATTTATAAGATGTGCCTGCAGATTTACAGAAGACTACAAGACAAACGAAAACAAAGAAGGTCTTTCAAAACGCCAGGAAATCAAAGATCTTATAAAAAGTATGAAAAAAGTAAATCCGAATATAGAAATCAATATTTTCCGTTCAATACATAATGCAAATGTCGATACTCTTGTTGAGTATAAGCTGAATGATGAATTTCACACTTTTCTTGAAAGATTTGATTAAAAGGAGATGATGTGTATGAAAAAGTCAGTTAAAATCATTCTTATTACATTAAGCGTAATATTATTGTGTGTTGTACTGTACTTTGTATGTGCATTTTTCGGTAACCCTGTGTCATATCTGCTGGCTTCAAATTCTGCTGATGATTACATTGCAGAAAAATATCCTGATAAAGCTTTTGAAATTGAAAAAATCGGTTATGATTTCAAAAGTTCAGGTTATTACGCATCGGTAGTTTTACCGGGCAGTGCTGATACTCATTTTAGTGTTTATTTTGATTTGCTCGGCAAACCTGTGTACGATACATATGAAAACATTACTAACGGTTGGAATACTGAAATGCGTCTTGACAGCGAATACAGAGCACTTGTTAACGGAGTAGAAGACGAAATCAAAAAAGAATTCACAACAGATATATTTTTCGGTGAGATTAAAACTTCCGATTCATCAGATGATTACGTCGGAAGAAAGCCTTACGGTATACCGAGAGATGAACTTATAGTTGACCATAATTATGACATAAATGAGGTTGCTGAAAGAGCAGGTCATATTATACTTTATTATGATGAAACAGAGTTGACTGCGGAAAAAGCGGCTGAGAAACTTCTTAAAGCTAAAGAAATTTTTGATAAAAATAACATTAAGTTCTTTGCGATTGATTTTATAGCTCAGGAGCCAAAAACCGAAACAAATGCTGCTAACAGAAAAGAGTTTGCGGTCAGAGAGTTTTTGTATTCGGATATTTACGAAAAAGATTTACCCGACCGTCTTCAGGTTGCAGCAGACGACCTGAAAGAATATTATGAATCAGAAGATAATAAAAAATAATACTAATCATTTTTGCGTATAACTTCGGTTGTACGCATTTTTTATTTTAAGATTTAAGTTTTAACCATTTTCTTTTGAACTCATATAATGGTAGTGAAGTTTTAGTAATTTCAAATTTAATATAAGGAGGAAAAGAAATGGCGGATAACAGATTTTGCAATTATAACAATCACGGTCAGAAATTCAAGGAAGCTGTATGCATTGACACAAGCCGCGTGTATGATTCCTGTTGTGACAGAGATTGTCTTGCTGATTTGAAGGTTCATTTTACAGACAGAGCACAGAATGTTATCAACTGTGCTAAATCTGTCCGTGCAAGAAAAGCGGAAATTTTAAATGTCTGTATTGATGTGGAAGAAGTTCCGTTTAATAAAGGTTGTTATTCTGTTGATATTACATTTTTCTTTAAAATCTGGTTTGATGTATTTATGTCGAACGGCTGTGATACAGAAAAAGTCTGCGGTCTTGCAACATTCAATAAAAAATGTGTACTTTTCGGCGGTGAAGGTGCTGCAAAAACTTTTTCATCTGAATTTTGTGCTGATGGTAAAGACGAACAATTTCCGTGTATCAAAAACGTACCTCGTGCAAAAGTACAGACGGTTGACCCGATTGTACTTGACGCTTCACTGTGCAAAGAAGATGAATGCTGCTGCGAATGTGTATGTAAAATTCCCCGTTGTGTTGCTGATTGTTATGACGGTGATTTCTGCACAAACAGCGAAAAAACAGTTAAAGTTACACTCGGTCTTTTTACAATTGTTCAGCTTGAGAGAGATGTGCAGTTACTTATTCCTGCATATGATTTCTGTATTCCTAAAAAAGAGTGTTGCATTGACACGGAAGACCCTTGTGATTCTTTCAGGAAAATCAGATTCCCGACCGATGAATTTTTCCCGCCGTCACAACGTTGCTGATGACAAAAAAATGGCTGTACCTTCTGGGGTACAGCCTGATTTTTAAAACTCGTTATTAGTAAGTAAGTTTCCTTCGGGAGAGTAAGTCTCCATTCCTATTCTGTTGTTATTTTCGTCATACTTATACTTGAAAATTGTGTCGCATTCCATTTCTGAATTATATCGGTTATGTCTGATGAGAATGAATTTTCCGTCGCTGATTTCTTTGTACTCATAGTCTTTGTAAATATATTCAAGCTTGTTTTCAGAGTTATATAAAGCCTCTTCAATAATGTTTGAATTTTCATCGTACTTATAAGATTTTTTGTTTATAAGTTTATCGTCAGCGTCGTATGTGCTTTCACTTTCTATCTGTTTTTTCTCAGTGTAAGTAATAACAGAAATACTCATAATCTCGCCGTTCAAATCCCGATAAATGTATTTCATTGTTCTGCTTTTTTTATTGTAAGACGATTCAACCTCAGGTAATGTCATTGAAACAGTAGCTGATTCTGTTTCTGTAGTTGTTGATTGCTGATTTCGGTCAGTTTTTTCGCAACCTGAAAATATTGCAACACAACATAAAATTGCCAAGAATATACTGATGATTTTTTTCATACTTTCACCTCATTATTTCTTTCTTGCGTCAAGTAAATCAACATATTTTTCTTTGAATTCATCAAAAGTATCGTTGTCAAGCGCTTCGCGAATTCTTTCCATAAGTGTGTTATAAAAATAAAGGTTATGAGTAACAGCAAGGCGAAGTCCCAATACTTCTTTTGCTTTGAAAAGATGACGTATATATGCCTTTGAATGACGTTGACATGTGGGACATTGACAACCTGGTTCAATGGGTTCGGAATCATTCTCAAACTTTGCATTGTTAAGATTAATGATACCGTCCCAAGTGAAAAGATGTCCGTGACGTGCATTTCTTGAAGGCATAACGCAGTCAAATATGTCAACACCGCGGCTTACGGCTTCAATAATATTTCCCGGTGTTCCCACACCCATAAGATACCTTGGCTTTTCTTTGGGCATATACGGTTCAACTGCAGAAATTATGCGGTACATATCTTCTTTAGGTTCACCCACAGCAAGACCGCCAATAGCATATCCGTCAAGGTCAAGTTCGGCAATTTTCTGCATATGTTCTATACGAAGATCATCATATGTACATCCCTGATTAATGCCGAAAAGCATCTGCTTTTTATTAAGTGTATCGTGTAAAGAATTAAGTCTTTCCATTTCTTCTTTACATCTGTAGAGCCAACGTGTTGTTCTTTCGCAACTCTCTTTTGAATATTTATAGGGAGCAGGGTTTTCAACGCATTCGTCAAAAGCCATTGCGATTGTCGAAGCAAGGTTCGATTGAATACGCATACTTTCTTCAGGCCCCATAAAAATTTTTCTGCCGTCAATGTGTGAAGAAAAAGTAACACCTTCTTCTTTTATGTTACGGAGTTTGGCAAGCGAAAAGACCTGAAAACCGCCGCTGTCGGTAAGAATTGGTTTATCCCAGCCCATAAATTTATGCAGGCCTCCAAGCTCTTTTATAAGTTCATCGCCCGGTCTTACGTGAAGGTGATATGTATTGCAAAGTTCAACCTGACATCTGATTTCATCAAGGTCATATGAAGAAAGTCCGCCCTTTATTGCAGCACAAGTGCCTACGTTCATAAATGCAGGTGTCTGAACGGTTCCGTGAACTGTAGTAAATTCTCCTCGTCTTGCGTTACCGCATTTTTTTATAAGTTTGTACATAGATTATGCTCCTCTGAATTATAAAATGCAGCAGGCGTCGCCTAAAGAGAAAAATTTGTATTTTTCATTAACGGCAGTTTCGTAAGCCTGCATTGTTTTTTCATATCCGTAAAAAGCACTCACAAGCATTATGAGTGTGCTTTCCGGTAAATGGAAGTTTGTGATAAGACCGTCGATACATTTGAATTTATATCCCGGATAAATGAAAATGTCAGTCCAACCTTCGTCTTCTTTAATTTCACCGCGGAATGTTGCAACAGATTCAAGCGTTCTGCAGCAGGTTGTGCCGACAGCGATAACGCGTTTACCGTTTTTGTGTGTTTCATTAATCGTATCGGCAGTTTCGGCCGGAAGCCAGTAATGCTCACTGTGCATTTTGTGTTCAAGAATATCGTCGGCTTTTACAGGTCTGAATGTACCAAGACCAACATGTAATGTTACAAAACATACTTTTACGCCTTTTGCCTTGATTTTTTCAAGCAAATCAGGTGTAAAGTGTAGTCCTGCAGTAGGTGCAGCGGCCGAACCTAAATTTTCAGCATAAACTGTCTGGTATCTGTCTTTATCTTCAAGCTTTTCAGTGATATAGTGGGGGAGTGGCATTTCGCCGACTTTATCCAGTATATCATAAAAGTTTCCGTCATAGCTGAATTTTACGACGCGGTTTCCGCCGTCAAGTATTTCGAGCACTTCGCAACGGAGAAGTCCTTCGCCGAAAGAGAACTTCGTGCCGGGTTTTGCGCGCTTGCCGGGTCCTGCAATAACTTCCCATACATCAAGTTCTTTCTGATTGAGTAAAAGAAATTCAACAACTGCTCCTGTTTCTTCTTTTACACCATAAAGTCGTGCGGGAAGAACTTTTGTATTGTTGAGTACGAGGCAATCGCCTTCATTAAGAAAATCTACAATGTCGTAAAAATGACAATGCGTGATTTCATCAGAATTTTTGTCAAGTTTCATCAGTCTTGACATTTCTCGATGCTCGATAGGGGTCTGAGCAATCAGTTCAGGTGGTAAATTGTAAAAAAAGTCGCTTTTTTTCATAATAAATCCTCAATAAAAATTATATATTTGTACATAAAAATATTTGACAACGAAAACATATAATGGTATCATATATGTATCTATGGTATTTAATATATTAACACTTGTTGTGTGATTTTTCAATGCCAAATTGCAAAATCGGAGGTAAAGTTATGAAAAAATTTAATGTTGGTATCATCGGCGCTACAGGTATGGTTGGCCAGCGCTTTGCAACTTTGCTTGAAAACCACCCTTGGTTTGATGTTAAAGTTCTGGCAGCTAGCCCCAGAACTGCAGGTAAAACATATAAGGAAGCTGTAAGTGCACGTTGGTGTATGAATAAACCGATTCCTGAAAAAATGGCTGATTTAGTAATTATGAACGCAACAGAAGATGTCGAAAAAATAGCTTCAATGGTTGATTTCGTTTTCTGTGCAGTTGATATGAATAAAGATGAAATTAAAGCTCTTGAGGAAAAATATGCTAAGGCTGAATGTCCTGTTGTTTCAAACAACAGTGCTCACAGAGGCACACCCGACGTTCCCATGCTTCTTCCCGAGCTTAATGCTGACCACGCAAAGGTTATTGAATCACAGAAAAAACGTCTCGGTACAAAACGCGGTTTCATTTCTGTAAAACCCAACTGCTCACTTCAGGGCTATGTACCTGCACTTTTCCCGCTTTCAAAATTCGGTATTAAAGATGTTCTTGTTTGCACATATCAGGCAATTTCAGGCGCAGGTAAAACTTTTGAAACATGGCCCGAAATGGTGGATAACGTAATTCCTTTCATCGGCGGTGAAGAACAGAAGAGTGAACAGGAACCTCTTAAAATCTGGGGTAAAATTGAAGGCGATCACATCGAGAACGCAACTTCACCCAATTTCACAGCACAGTGCATCCGTGTTCCTGTTTCTGACGGACATATGGGCGCAGTTTTTGCAAGATTTGAAAACAAACCCTCAATTGAGGAAATCAAGGAAATCTGGAAAAATTATCAGGGCAGAGCACAGGAACTTGAACTTCCCTCTGCACCCAAACAGTTCCTCAATTATTTTGAAGAAGACAATATGCCTCAGGCAAAGCTTTGCCGCGACCTTGAAAACGGTATGGCAATTTCTATCGGCAGACTTCGCGAAGATACACAGTACGACTACAAATTTGTATGCCTTTCTCACAACACATTAAGAGGCGCAGCAGGCGGTGCTGTTCTTATGGCAGAACTTCTCTGTGCAGAAGGATATATGGATTGATTTAAGTTTTAGGAGGAATATCCAATGAAAGAAACTATTTTTACCGGTGCCGGCGTTGCTATCGTTACTCCTTTTGATAAGAATATGGATGTTAACTACAGACGCCTTGGTGAACTTATTGACCAGCAGATTGAAGAAGGCACCGATTCTATTGTTATTGCAGGTACAACAGGTGAAGCTTCTGTACTTTCTACTTTTGAACACATAGATGTAGTTAAATATGCAGTTGACGTTACAAACAAACGTGTTCCTGTTATTGCAGGTGCAGGCAGCAACTCGACAAAATACGCAGTAAGACTTGCAAATGAATGTGAAAACGCAGGTGTTGACGGCCTTCTTATGGTAACACCTTACTACAATAAGACATCTCAGAAAGGTCTTATTGAACACTACACATATATCGCAGAAAGAGTTAATACTCCTATTATTCTTTACAATGTTCCTTCAAGAACAGGTGTTAACATTCTCCCTGAAACTTATGCTATTCTTGCTGAGAACGAAAAAATCGTTGCAACAAAAGAAGCAAACGCTAACATTTCAGCACTTGCTAAAACAATGTCACTCTGTGGTGACAGCCTTGATATTTACTGCGGTAACGATGACGAAGTTTCTGCATTTACAGCAATGGGCGGTAAAGGTTCAATTTCAGTTCTTTCAAATATCTGCCCCAAAATTGCTCACGATATCGCACAGCTTGGTGTAGACGGTAAAATAAAAGAATCTGTTAAACTTCAGCTTGAATATACAGAACTCTGCAACGCACTCTTCTCTGATGTTAACCCCATTCCTGTTAAAGAAGCAATGAATATGATGGGTATGAATGTTGGTGAATGCAGACTTCCTCTTACAGGTATGACAGAAGAAGGCAGAGCAAAACTTCAGGCAGTTCTTCAGAAGTACAATCTTATCTAATCTGAAATAAAAGGAATTTTAAAATGGTCAATATTTTATTAAGCGGATGCAACGGTAAAATGGGTAAAACAATCACAGATTGTGCAAATAACTTTGAAGATTTGCAGATTGTTTGCGGAACAGATGTTAACACAACTGTTTCTTCTTATCCTGTTTATTCCTCTCCGACAGATGTTAAAGAAAAAATTGATGTTATAATTGACTTTTCACATCCGAGTGCACTTCAGGGTATTCTTGATTATGCGTTGAAAACAAATACTCCTGCAGTTATATGCACAACAGGACTTGATGAAAACCAGAAAAAAGCGATTGCAGATGCATCTGAAAAGGTTGCAATTTTCTTCAGTGCTAATATGTCACTTGGTGTTAATCTTATCGCAGAACTTGCAAGAAAAGCAACTGCAGTGCTTGGTAATCAATTTGATATTGAAATTGTTGAAGCACATCACAATCAGAAAATTGATGCTCCGTCAGGTACAGCTCTTATGCTTGCTGACGAAATCAGCGAAGAATTTGAAAATGCTCCTAAATATGAGTTTGACAGACATTCTAAACGTGCAAAGAGAACAAAAAATGAAATCGGCCTTCACGCTGTCCGCGGCGGTACAATCGTTGGCGAACACGAAATTATCTTTGCAGGTCAGGATGAGGTAATCAAAATCAGCCACAGTGCAATGTCAAAGCAGATTTTCGCAAACGGTTCTCTTAACGCTGCAAAGTTTATGGCAGGTAAAGGCCCCGGAATGTATTCAATGAAAGATATTGTTGCATCAATGTAAATATTAGATATTAAACCGAAAGCGTAAAAACTTTCGGTTTTTTTATTTTAAAATGAACCTTTTTGTTGATTTTTGCAACTATATATATGAAACCGGTTTTAAATTCTGACAGGAGGTGGTAATATGACAGATTTCGAGAAACTTATAAAAGCTCATTATGATGCTGTTGAAAGATTTGTAAATTATAAAATTCACGTCGAATGTGATGCTCAGGATGTTATGCAGGATGTTCTTCTGAGCGCATTTGAGAACTTTGGTCAACTGAAAAATATCCAATCATTCAGACCATGGATAATAGGTATTGCACGTAATAAGTGTAATGCTTATTATAGAAAAAAAGCTAAATATGATGCATTGCATGTAAATGATTTTGATGAAAGTCTTTTCACTTACACTCAATTCGGTTTAGCTGATGATGAACCTTTTGATGATATTTTCGATAATCTGAGTGATAAGGACAAACAGATATTGAAATTTACTTATTTTGATGATTTGTCGCAGAATGAAATTGCTGAAAAACTTCATATTCCACTCGGAACAGTAAAAAGCAGGTTGCATACTGCAAAACAGAAAATCAGAAAAACATATTCTGAAAGAAAGGTTGATGATTTTATGAAAAAACTTCCACAGCTCTTGCCTGATTATAAGATTATCGAGTCAGATGAAAAACCATTTGATGTTATTTGTAAAGAATTAAAAGGATTAAGTATAATACCTGAATTGAATGAAAAAGTTCTTTGGGGACTGTATGAGTTCAGATCAAAAAAACTTGAAGAGTATTCTGAAACAAAAGTATGCGGAAAGGCTGAGATTCATGGTGTTGAAGGTGTTGAAATATTAAGTAATCGCCATGATGTTGTAGATAATCGTGAACAGAAAATCGAATTCGCGGCTCAGCTTACCGATACTCATTGCAGATATCTTGCAGCAACATACTATGAAAAAGACCGTAAAAAGCAATTTACATTTCTTGATGATGTTTTTGTTAAAAACTGGGGATTCGGTGAGAATAACTGCGGTAACGAAGTTCTGATTACCTGTAATAATCTGGTAAAGCGGAACGGAAATAACATATCATACAAATCAGACAAGGAATTTTCAGACATTGCAGGTCGCTATACTGTAGAAATCTGCGGTAAAACTTATGATACCATATGTGTGATGAGTTTAGGTCATTTTGACAATTCTGTTGTTATTGAGCAATATCTTGACCAAAACGGCAGGACAATTCTGTGGCGAAGATTCAATAAAAATGACCTGATGTTTAAAAAGTATAATAAATTGTGGACAGAAATGCTTCCCGGTAATGAGAAGCTTATTGTTAACGGAGAAACCTTTGTTCACTGGTATGATTGTATTACAGATTATATATTATAAAAATTTTAAAATGTAACATGGTGACGTTACAATGTAACACCTAACCGTTACAATGTAACGCTTGAATGTTACAATGTAACACAGAGATAGAGAAAGAGAAGAGAATAGTAGAGAAGAGAATAGTAGAGAAGAGAAGATAAAAATAGATATAAATAAAAACAGCTTTTTCTTTTCAAGATGAAAAAGCTGTTTTTATATAGCAGAAAATTATTTTTATAAATTTATATCTTAAAAATAAATTTATAAAAATTTTCAAAAAAATCAGCCAACCTTTTTACGGGTTGGCTGAATGTCGTTAAACTTAAAATTAAAGATTTTCTGCAATTTCCTTTGTATCGCGAGCGATTGCAAGTTCTTCGTTTGTGGGAAGAACATAAACTTTAACTGCTGAATCAGCTGTGCTGATTTCGCCCTCTTTACCTCTGATGAGTGAATCGTTGATTTCTTTATCAAACTTAACACCAAGGTATGTAAGGTTTGAGCAAACATCTTCACGGAGATCAGTTGTATTTTCGCCGATACCGCCTGTGAATACGATAGCATCTACGCCGTCCATTGCAGCAATGTAGCTACCGATAACTTTGCGAACCTGGTATTTAAGGATTTTTCTTGCAAGAGCAGCTCTTTCGTTGCCTTCATCAATTGCCTTAAGGAGATCACGGTCGTCACTTGAAACGCCTGAAACTCCAAGGTAACCTGATTTCTTGTTGAGAACATCGCTTGTAGTTTTTGTATCCCAACCTTCTTTTTCCATAAGGAAGAGGATAGCTGAGGGGTCAACTGCACCGCAACGTGTACCCATTTCAAAACCGTCAAGGGGAGTAAGACCCATACTTGTATCGATAACCTTACCGCCTTTAACAGCTGTGATTGATGAGCCGTTGCCAAGGTGGCATGTAACAATTTTAAGGTCTTTGATATCTTTACCCATAACTTCTGCACAGCGAGCGCTTACAAAGCGGTGTGATGTGCCGTGGAAACCGTAACGACGGATCTGATATTTTTCTGTGTATTCATAAGGAATGGGGAATGTGTATGCTTCTTCAGGCATTGTGCTGTGAAAAGCATTGTCAAATACAGCGATTTCAGGAACATCAGGACCGAAAACTTCAAAACAAGCTCTGATACCCTGGATACGTGCAGGGTTGTGAAGGGGAGCAAGGTCGCAAAGGCTTTCGATGCCTTCGATAACTTTCTCATCAATAAGTACGCTCTTCTGGAAGAGTGCACCACCCTGAACTACGCGGTGACCGACTGCACCGATTTCTGAAAGGTCGTCAATAACCTTACAATCGCCTTCAGTGAGAACTTTTTTAACTTCAACAAAAGCTTCTGTATGGTTCTTAAGGGGAACTTCGTAGAAGAACTTTCTGCCGTCAGCAGTTTTACCGTCAATCTGACCTGCAAAACCAACTTTTTCACAAATACCTTTTGCAATCATCTGCTCTGTTTCCATATCAATAAGCTGATATTTGAGAGATGAACTACCTGCATTGATAACAAGAACTTTCATTTTCAAACCTCCAAATTTTACTTTTAACTTGAAAAATGCAAATTACTGTAATATTATATACTATATAAAACAAATTTTCAAGATGTTTTTGCGAAAGGAAAGGCCCTAAAATGAAAATATCTGCTGTAATTTCTGAATTTAACCCTTTTCATAAAGGTCACAAGTTCATAATCGATAAAATGCGTGAAAACGGTGCAACTCATATTGTTGCGGTTGTGAGCGGCAATTTTGTCCAAAGAGGGGAATGTGCTGTTTTTTCTAAGTGGGACAGAGCAAAACAGGCACTTGAAAACGGTGTTGATTTAGTTGTTGAAAATCCCTTGGTTTTTGCCACTGCTTCTGCACAACGTTTTGCTTTCGGCGGTGTTAATGTCATTAAAGGATTAGGTTGTGTGGATGAATTATCTTTCGGCAGCGAAAGCGGAAAGATTGATGAACTCACTGAAGTTTCGGATATTATCGAAAAAGATGATTATTTTGCCGTTGTACAAAAGTTTCTTAACAATGGCTTATCGTATCCTAAAGCACGTGAAATGGCAATCAGAGAGCAATATGGCAACAATATGGGCGATATACTTTCGTCACCCAATAACATTCTTGCCTGTGAGTACATTTCTGAATGTAAAAAAGCAGGTCTTGACATTGATTTTTATACAATCAGGCGCGAAAGCGTTGACCACGACAGTGCTGAAGAAAATAATGGTTTTTATTCTGCATCACTTTTGCGTGAAATGATAAAACAAAACTCAATTTCATGTGATGAAGTTTTTGAAATGTACAGAAATAATTGTAAAGTTAATGACTTTGCAAAACTTGAAACTGCAATTCTTGTAAAGCTGAGAAGCTTTACAGAAAATGACTTTTTAAAAATTCCCGATGTATCGGAAGGAATAGAAAACAGACTTTATTCTGCTGCACAAAAAGCCTGTAGTTTAAGCGAGTTTTTTGAACTTGTTAAAACAAAAAGATACACTTTGTCCAGAATAAGGAGAATCTGCCTTTGTGCATTGCTGGGGATAAACAAAGAAGATGTTGAGAGGGAAGTTCCTTACGTAAGAGTTATCGGTTTTAATGAAAAAGGCAGAGAAATACTTAAGACAGCAAGGTCTACTGCAACACTGCCGATAGTTATGAAGTATTCGGATATTAAAGAATTAGATGAAAATGCAAAAAGAATTTTTGATATTGAGTCTTTTGCAACCGATATCTTTGCATTGACAGGTGAAAAAAATCTTCCTTGCGGGCTTGAAAAAACTGAAAATATTGTGATTATTAAGTAAAAAAACAGGAGAGTTATTTAAAACTCTCCTATGCAATAGTCACCTTCAACTGCGGTGATTTTAACTTTAATAATTTCTGAACACATATCCTCTGTGCATTTAACAAGCACAGGGGTATAATTTTGGGTGTAACCTTCGTAAAATCCGTCTTTGTTTGTTGTTTCAATAAGCACTTCAAGGGTTTTGCCAACCTGACTTTTAAGATATTTCTGTCTTATTTCTTCACAAACAGAAGTCATTTTCTTTGCACGTTCTTCCTTGACTTTCTTTTCAAGCTGGGGCAGTTTTTCTGCTCTTGTTCCTTTTCTTACAGAATAGGGGAAGACGTGAACTTTTTCAAAACCGATTTTCTTTGCAAATTCAAGACTTTCCTCGAAATCTTCATCGCTTTCAAGTGAAAATCCTACCATAATATCGGTTGTGATGGTGGCATCAACAAAAGTTGAACGGAGTTTTTTGCAGAGATTATAATATTCTTCTGCAGTGTAATGTCTGTTCATTCTTTTCAGTGTGTTGTCACAACCGCTCTGCAGTGAAATGTGAAACTGTGGGCAGAAATTGTCAAATTTTGCAAGTTCTTCAATTACTTCATCAGTAATATGGTCAGGTTCAAGTGAGCCGAGTCTTACTCTTTCAATTCCTTTTGTGTTGCAGGCAAGTTTTACAGCATCTGTGAACTTTTCACCGATATCTTTTCCGTATGAAGAAAGGTTAATACCAACAAGAACTACTTCCTTGTAGCCTTTTTCGGCGATTGAATCAAGTTCTTTCTGAATATCTGCAAGTGGCTTTGAACGTGAACGACCACGTGAAGTGGGTATTATACAGTAAGTGCAGAATCTGTTGCAGCCGTCCTGAATTTTAAGAAAAGCTCGTGTTCTGTTCTGAAAATCAGAAATGAGTGTACCTCTGAAACGGTCACCGCTTTCGTGAAGTTCAATATTCACAAGTCGTTCTTTGCTATCAAAAAATTCATTTAATGCCTTAACAAGTGTATCGTTGTTTTTGTTGCCGATAACAATATCAGCTTCAATGAGTTTTTCTGAATTTTCAGGGTAGGCCTGAGGCATACAACCTGTAAGCACAACGCATGAATCAGGATTATTTTTCTTGAATCTTCTTACAGCCTGACGGGTTTTCTGGTCGCCTGAGGCTGTAACAGTGCAGGAGTTTACGATGAAAGCATCTGCTTTTTCTGTATGGCTTACAATTTTGTAACCGTTTTTTATAAGCTGTTCAGCCATTGCTTCAGATTCATATTGATTAACTTTGCATCCGAGTGTGTAAAAAGCAGCGGTCATATGTTTTCTCCCTTAATTAATTTCTTATACATATTTCGAAAAAATGTCAATATAACGAGAAGCAAATGTAACAGAGGTAATCTGTGAATATGGAATCTCATAATTTTCTTCTTGCCAGATGCCGTCAGCATCAAAATGTTTAAAAATAACTTTAGATTTAAGAACTTTTACAATTTTACCTATATAAAACGCCCATTCATCTTCATCCAAACTTTCTTTTTCGACGATTACATTCATATCCAATTTTGAAAGAGATGAAAAAGTGCTGTGCCAATCTGTAATATCTATCTGCGGTACTTCGATATTGTCTAAAATGCCTTCGTGTTTTATTATTTCATCACATTTGTCGTTCTTAAATTCTACTTTTTTTATATCCCTGAAGCGTCTTATTGAAAAACCATCTATAATAAAATCATCTTCATTAGCAGAAAGAAATAATTTATCGCTGACCATTAACGGAAAATGATAACTGTAGTTGTAGTTATATTTAAAAAATATTCTGCACATATTTTTAGGTTCTATTGCTGAGCTTATAAACTCTTTTATTTCAAGCCTATTCATAAATATCACCACCTGAATTATTATAACTGCTTACACAGTGAAAGTCAAATATTAGTGAATAGTGAATAGTGAAGAAGTAATAAGTAAAAATCGACAACCTTCCAAAGAAGATTGTCGATTTTTGGAGCTGCTAACCGGATTCGAACCGGTGACCTCATCCTTACCAAGGATGTGCTCTGCCTCCTGAGCCATAGCAGCACATACTCAACGCACAATATAATATCATAACTCAAACTAAATTGCAAGAAATTTTTTTAAAATTATTTTATTAAATTTAGAAAAAAGTGTTGGAAGTTTCTGAAAAATAGTTTATAATAATATGGACCATATGCATAGGATGTGAAAATATGATGCAAAAATATACTGTGTCACTTGAAAAACTTATCAAGGACCAGAAATTGGATGTACTTTATATGCCTAAAGTTGCATCGGACATTTATGTTTCAAGTGCTGATGTAAACCGTCCGGGAATGTTTCTGTGCGGCTACGAGGAATATTTTGACCCTGACCGCATTCAGTTTATCGGACTTACTGAACTTGAATATGTAAAAAGCCTTCCCGCTGATGAAGGTGAAAAGAAATTCGAAAGACTTCTTGAAAAACAACCTGTTTGTATTATTATCACCAGAGGTCTTGAATTGCCTGAAAAATGTATTGAACTTGCAAAAAAATATGAAGTTCCTTTACTTCTTACTCTTGACCAGACTTCACCATGTATGTCGGCTATTATTGCATATCTTAATGTTGAACTTGCTCCTCGTGTTACACGTCACGGTGTTCTGCTTGAAGTAAGCGGTGAAGGTGTGCTGATATTAGGTGACAGCGGTGTAGGTAAAAGCGAAACTGCTCTTGAACTTATCAAGAGAGGACATCGACTTATTGCAGATGACGCAGTTGAAATCAGACGGGTATCGAAAAAGACACTTGTAGGTTCTGCTCCCGATAATATAAGGCATTATATTGAACTTCGCGGTGTAGGTATTATCAATGCCAGAAGAATCTTCGGTATGGGTGCTGTTAAGCTTACAGAAAAAATCGATATGGTTGTTCAGCTTGAACTGTGGGATAATAAAAAAATATATGACCGTCTTGGTCTCGAGGATGAAAAAATGAACATTCTCGGTGTAGATGTTCCTGTTACAACAGTTCCTGTAAAGCCCGGCAGAAACCTTTCAATTATCATTGAAGCTGCTGCTATGAACAACAGACAGAAAAAAATGGGATACAATGCTGCGCGTGAACTTCTTCACAGTCTTGGTATGACAGATGACATTATGCCTGACGAAAATGAACTTGAAACGTGGCAGAAATCATAAATTATTAATTAAGTTAACAAAATTACGGAGGTAATTAAAATGTATAAAATTGGTGTAGACCTTGGCGGAACAAACATTGCAGTAGGTGTTATTGATGAAAAATTCAATATCATCGGAAGAGGAACAGTAAAAACAAATGCTCCCAGACCTGCAGAAGAAATTTTTGATGATATCAAGAAAGCGGTTGACCTTGCACTTGATGATGCAAAATTATCAATTAATGATATTGAATCTATCGGTGTTGGTATTCCCGGTTCTATAAATAAAACAACAGGTAAAATTGAATTTTCAAATAACCTTGATTTTCATATGGTACCCGCAAGAGATATGTTAAGCGAAAGACTTTCAGGCAAGCCCGTACATATCGATAATGATGCTAACTGTGCAGCTCTCGGTGAAGCATATGCAGGTGCAGGTAACGGATGTAAAAACCTTGTTGCTGTTACTCTCGGTACAGGTGTCGGCAGCGGTATTATTATTGATGGTAAGCTTGTATCAGGCATCGGTGATGCTGCAGGTGAATGCGGTCATACAGTTATTTTTGCTGACGGTATTCAGTGTAACTGCGGCAGAAAAGGCTGCTGGGAAGCATATGCATCTGCAACTGCTCTTATCAGACAGACAAAAGAAAAAATGCAGGAAAATAAAGACAGCATTATGTGGGAACTTACAGGCGGAGATATTAACAAAGCAAGTGGCAGAACAGCATGGGATGCTATGAGAAAGGGCGACAAAGCAGGTGCAGAGGTTGTAGATAAATATATCTGGTATGTCGCTATTGGTGTTGCAAATATTATTAATGCACTTCAGCCTGACGTTCTTTGTGTAGGCGGCGGTATCAGTAACGAAAAAGACAATCTTATTGTACCGCTTACAGAAAAGGTACATAAAGAAGTTTATAACAAACAGTTCGAGAGAGGAACAAAAATCTGCGTAGCTGAACTTAAGAATGATGCAGGTATTATCGGTGCAGCACTTCTTGAAAGATAATTTAGATTAATTTTGGAGGTTTTCATGGAATATTCTGAAAAAATGTTTGATTTCAATGATAAAATCAACTGTGAAATCATTAAGGATGTCCCGATGAAGATGTATTCGAGCTTCAAAACAGGGGGCAATGCTAAAATAATGCTTTGCCCCAAAGATGAAAAATCTCTTTTTGAAGCTGTGAAAAAATGTAAAGAAAATAATATTTTACCCGTTATTCTCGGTAACGGCAGTAACATTCTTGTAAGCGATAACGGTATTGATAATGTTGTTATTCACATAGGCAAAGGATTTGATGAAATCAGACTTATTGATGATACAACCATTTATTGTCAGGCAGGTTGCAGCCTGATGAAGCTTTGCCGTTTTGCTCTTGAAAATTCTCTGTCAGGGCTTGAATTTGCATACGGTATTCCCGGTTCAGTCGGCGGTGCTATGTATATGAATGCAGGTGCATACGGCGGAGAAATGAAGGATGTTGCAGTAAGTTGCGATTATGTCGATTTTAATGGTAATAAAGGCACTTATTCAAATGAGGAAATGAACCTTTCATACAGAAACAGTGCCTTTGTAGACAGTGATAAAATAATAATTTCTGCTGTTTTTAAACTTGAAAAAGGCAGCAAGACTGAAATTGAAAATAAAATGAATGAACTTATGGGTAAAAGAAAAGCTAAACAGCCGCTTGAATACCCAAGTGCAGGCAGTACCTTCAAAAGACCTGAAGGTCATTTTGCAGGTCAGCTTATTGAAGAATGCGGTCTCAGAGGTAAATCAATTGGTGGTGCTCAGGTCAGCGAAAAGCATTGCGGTTTTATTATTAATAAAAATAACGCAACTACTGCTGATATCAGAGACCTCATTGAATTTGTCCGTGATGAAGTTTTAGAACAAAAAGGCATATTTTTAGAAACAGAAGTTAAGTTTTTATAATTCAGGTGTGGCAAATGGAAGTTTTAATTGTAACCGGAATGTCAGGTGCAGGAAAATCAAATGCAGTTAACGCTCTGGAGGATATCGGTTATTTTTGTGCCGATAATATTCCTCCTACGTTGTTGCCTGCGTTTCTCAAAGAAGTAAAAGAAAGCGATGAAGCAGACAAAGTTGCTGTTGTTATTGATATGCGTGCAGGTCTTTCTTTTTCAAACCTTATTACTGTACTTGATAAAGCAAGAAGCAGTAATTATAAGTTTAAAATATTGTTTATTGATGCTGATGATGATGTATTAATAAGAAGATTTAAGGAAACAAGACGCCTTCATCCTCTTATTAACAGAGATTCCACTCTTTCGGTTACTGATGCTGTTACTATGGAAAGGCAGTACCTGCAACCGGTTAAGAATATTTCGGATATCGTAATTGACAGTACCAATCTTTCTGTAATTCAGTTGAGAAACAGGGTCAAAGATGCTTTCTTGTCACGCCCTGAAGATTCATTCGTGTTGCATTTTATTTCTTTCGGATATAAACACGGCATTCCCCGTGACTGTGACTTTGTTTTTGATATGCGTGGACTTGTCAACCCTTATTATGTGCCTGAATTACGTGAAAAAACAGGTCTTGATAAAGAGGTACGCGAGTATGTTATGCGTGATGAAAACAGTCAGAAGCTTAAAAGAATGCTGGAAGAATTTATTCTGTTTATTCTTCCGCTTTCAAAACTTGAAGGCAAAAGTCAGCTCGTAATCGGTTTTGGTTGCACAGGCGGACATCACCGCTCAGTTACTTTTGCAGAAATTTTTAACGATTTTATGGATTCGTTAGGCTACAGGACAACAGTTCATCACAGAGATTGTCTTAAATAAATTGGGGGATTTTTATGTCTTTTTCACAGGATGTGAAAAGTGAATTAGCGTTACTTACTGATTTGTCTGATTGTTGTATGAAGGCACAGGCTTACGGAATGTTACTTTTCGGCAAGTATTACAGCCAGTCACGAATCGGATTACTTACCGAAAATAAGAATGTTGCAAGTGCATATTCTGTTTTTTGCAAAGAAGTCTGTGGTGTGAAACCGAGAATGCTTAAAACTAAAGCAGGTAATTTTTCCTTATCTGTTGCCATGCAGAGCGATATTATCAGAATTATGCGTTTTTTTGGGCAAAGCAGACAGGATATTGCCTTACGTATTAACAGAGCAAATTTAGAAGATGATTGCTGTTATGCTGCTTTTTTAAGAGGCGTTTTCTTATCCTGCGGTACTATTGCAGACCCAATGAAAAACTACCATCTTGAGTTTGTGATTCCTTTTCTCAAACTTACCAATGATTTTATGACACTTCTTGGTGATATGGGGTTGTCGCCTAAAATGGTTGAGCGTGGCAACGCGTATGTTGTTTACTTTAAAGACAGTGAAAATATTGAAGATTTTCTTACACTTATCGGTGCTGCATCAAGTTCACTTGAACTTATGGGCGTTAAAATGATGAAAGATGTAAGAAATAAAATAAACAGAAAAATTAATTTTGAAACGGCAAATATTTCAAGGACTGTTAATGCTGCAATGGCTCAGATTATGGCCATAGAAAAAATAGAAAAAGTAAAGGGTCTTTCCTGGCTTCCGGACCAGTTGAAAGAAATTGCAGTTATCAGAAAAAATAACCCTGATATGTCACTTGATGAAATACGGAATGAGCTTGGCGGTGAAATTTCCCGCTCAGGTGTTAATCACAGATTGAACAGGCTTATTAAAATTGCAGATGAATTAGATTAGGAGATTTTCCATGGGCTTTACTCACTTACATCTTCACAGTGAATACAGTTTGCTTGACGGTGCGTGTAAAATTGGCGAAGTTATTGAACGCGCTGTCGAGTTAGGTCAGTCTTCTCTTGCGATTACTGACCATGGTGTAATGTATGGCGCTATTGATTTTTATAAAAAGGCCAGGTCTGCAGGTATCAAGCCTATAATCGGTTGCGAGGTTTATGTTGCACCGAGAAGCCTTGATAAAAAAGAAAAAGCCTTTGATAATGAAAGATATCACCTTGTTTTGCTCTGTAAGAATGAAACAGGGTATAAAAACCTTATAAAAATGGTTTCTGAAAGCTGGACACGCGGCTTTTACGGTAAACCGAGAATTGATAAGTCTCTCCTTGAAAAGCATCATGAGGGGCTTATTGCTTTATCTGCGTGTCTTGCAGGTGAAATTCCAAGAGCAATTCTTGCAAATGATATTGACACTGCAATTGAAAAGGCAATGTGGTATAAAACTATATTCGGCGACGATTTCTATCTGGAAATTCAGAACCATTCTCTGCAGGATGAGCTTCGCGTTATAAGCGGAATGAGGACTGTTTCCGATAAAACAGGAATTCCGCTTGTTGCAACTAACGATACGCACTATGTCAGAAAAGAAGACGCTAAGATTCAGGAAGTATTACTTTGCATACAGACCAATAACACTGTGGGCACGCCTACAGGTATGAGCTTTGAAACTGATGAATTTTATCTGAAAAGCTATGACGAAATGTGTCAGGCTTTCCCTGATGATATTGATGCTGTGGAAAGAACACAGGAAATTGCGGATAAATGTAACCTTGATTTTGAGTTCGGTAAAACCAAACTTCCTCATTTTGAAGTGCCCGATAATGAAGACCATTTTGACTATTTCAAAAGACAATGTTTTGGAGGTCTTGTTAAAAGATACGGTGAAAACTATCCGAAGGAATATGAAGAAAGGCTTTTGTATGAGCTTGAGACCATAAATAAAATGGGATATACTGATTACTATCTCATTGTGCACGATTTCATTGCTTATGCAAAAAGTCACGATATACCCGTAGGTCCCGGCAGAGGCTCAGGTGCAGGTTCACTCGCTGCATACTGTATCGGAATCACAGGTATTGACCCGATGAAGTACAGCTTGATTTTCGAGCGTTTTCTTAACCCTGAACGAGTAACTATGCCCGACTTTGACGTTGATTTCTGTTATGTCAAACGCGGACAAGTTATTGATTATGTAATTAATAAATACGGTTATGACCACGTTGCACAGATTGTAACTTTCGGAACAATGGCTGCACGTGCTGCAATACGTGATGTGGGACGTGCTCTGGGTATGTCTTATGCAAATGTTGACCGCGTTGCTAAACTTATTCCGAGAGAACTTAATATTACAATAGATGCTGCACTTGATATGTCGCCTGAACTTGTTGAGATTTATAACTCCGATGTTGAAGTTAAAAATCTTATTGATACTGCAAAAAGCGTTGAAGGTATGCCCAGGCACGCATCAACTCACGCAGCAGGTGTTGTAATAACAAGAGATGCAGTAGACACTTATGTGCCGCTTGCACTCAACGACAATGCAGTTGTAACTCAGTTTACAATGACAACTCTTGAAGAATTAGGGCTTCTAAAAATTGACTTTCTTGGTCTGCGTTATCTCACTGTTATCGATAATGCAGAAAAGGCAGTCAGAAAAAAATATCCTGATTTCGATATTGAAAAAATCGATTTAAAAGACAAAGCAACTTACGAATTGTTTTCAAAAGGTCTTACAGACGGCATATTCCAGCTTGAATCAGGCGGTATGAAAAATGTTCTCACTCAGCTCAGACCTGATTCTATTGAAGATATTATAGCTGTTATTTCTCTTTACCGTCCCGGTCCGATGAAATCAATTCCCACATATATTGAAAACAGACATAATCCGCACAAAATTAAGTATTCAACACCGCTTCTTAAAGATATTCTCGATGTTACTTACGGTTGCATCGTGTATCAGGAGCAGGTTATGCAGATTTTCAGAACATTGGCAGGTTATTCATTCGGCAGAGCTGATATTGTAAGACGAGCCATGAGTAAGAAAAAGCACGATGTTATGGAAAAAGAGCGTAAGAATTTTGTTTATGGTCTTAAAAATGAAGATGGTACCACCGAATGTATAGGTGCTGTAAATAATGGCGTTGATGAAAAAACTGCAAATGAAATTTTTGATACAATGTCTGATTTCTCGCAGTATGCGTTTAATAAATCACACGCGGCAGCATACGCTTTTCTTGCGTACAGAACAGCTTATTTAAAAACACATTTTCCCAACGAATATTTTGCATCACTCATCAGCAGTGTTCTTGAAGATTCAAATAAGGTTTCAGGTTATATTGCAGAATGTAGCCGTTTGGGAATTAAAATTATTCCGCCTGATGTCAATGTTGGCTTTGATGATTTCACTGTTGAAGGCAATGATATTCTGTTCGGAATGCTTGCGATTAAAAATCTTGGCAGAAATGCTATAAAAGCAATCATCAGAGAACGCGAAGAAGGGGGTAAATTCGAATCATTTTCATCATTCTGTTTCAGAATGTACGGAAAAGACCTGAATAAAAGAGCAATTGAAGCACTTATTTACAGCGGTGCACTTGATTCACTTGACCTTAACCGTCGTCAGATGATTACTGTTCTTCCTGAAGTTATGGCACAGGCTGAAACTGACGGAAAGATACTTGCAAGCGGTCAGATGGGACTTTTCGGCGACGAGGTTGAACTATATGATGTTAAAGCTCCTGATATATCTGAGTTTGAAATAAGCGATAAACTTGCTTTTGAAAAAGAATATACGGGAATATATATTTCAGGCCATCCGCTGGCACATTATGATTCTGTAAAAAAAGCACTCAAAGCAGACAGTATCGGAGAAATTATCAGAGAAACTTCGGCTGATAATGAAACAGGTGTCAGCAGATACCGTGATAATACGCGTGTCAATATTCTTGCTATTATTACATCAGTAAAAAAGAAGGTTACAAAAAATAACGATACAATGGCTTTCCTTACCGTTGAAGATACAGATGCAAGTATGGAAGTTATTGTATTTGCCAAGAATTATATTGATTATATTAATCTTTTGTCTGTTGGTAATGTACTGTTAATCGGCGGCAGACTTTCTGTACGTGAGGACGAAGATTGTAAGCTTGTGTGCGAAAATATTTCAGTTGCACCTGAAAAGGTGAATATTCAGCCTGCAAAGAAAAAAGAAAATAAGGGTATTTATTTCAGAGTTAAAAACAAAGATTGCGATGAATACAAAAAAATTCAGCACGTGCTCGATGTTTTTGACGGTAATATGCCTGTGTATTATTATTTTACAGATGATAATAAACTTGTCCGTCATCATTCCAGATTGTGTGATGTCAACGATTCTATGCTGAAAGAGCTGAAAAGAATTGTCGGCGATAAGAATATCGGCATAAAATAATACAAGGTATGCAAACTAATTTTATTAAGATAATTACTAAATTTTAGAAAATTTTGCAAAAAACACTTGAACTTTGTCGCGTATTAGTTTATCATAGTAATAATATTTTTTAACCAAGGGGATAAATGAAATGAAAACTATCGGTGTATTGACAAGCGGCGGTGACGCACCGGGTATGAACGCTTGTATTCGTGCGGTTGTAAGAACAGCGTGCGAAAAAGGTATGAAAGTTTACGGTATTAACCGTGGCTACAACGGCCTTATGGAAGATGATATGGTTGAAATGGATTTAAGAAGCGTTTCAGACGTTATCGACAGAGGCGGTACATTCCTTTGTTCTGCAAGAAGCCTTAACTTCAAAACAGAAGAAGGTATGCAGGCAGCTATTGATGTTTGTAAAAAAAGAGAAATTGAAGGTATTGTTGTTATAGGCGGCGACGGCTCATTCAGAGGCGCAAGAGATTTGTCTTTAAGAGGAATTCCTTGTATCGGCGTTCCCGGAACAATTGATAACGATATTGCATGCACAGATTATACAATCGGTTTTGATACATGCCTTAACACAATTATGGACGCTGTTGACAGAATCCGTGATACTTCTGAATCACATGACAGATGCACAGTTGTTGAAGTTATGGGCAGAAGTGCAGGTTACCTTGCACTTGAAGGCGGTATTGCAGTAGGTGCTACTTATATTATCGTTCCTGAAAAACCCTATGACCTTACAGACGTTATCAACAGAATGAAGAAAACTCTTAAAACAGGTAAGAGACACTTTGTTATTGTTGTTGCTGAAGGTATCGGCGGTGTTGCAAACCTTGCAAAAAGAATCGAAGAAGAAACAGGTGTTGAATGCCGTTCTTCAATTCTCGGTCATATTCAGCGTGGCGGTTCACCCACGGTACGTGACAGAGTTATGGCAAGTGTTATGGGTAACAAAGCAGTTAAACTTCTTATGGAAGGCATCGGTAACCGTGTTGTTGCAGTTAAAGATGACAAAATCGTTGATTATGATATTTTTGAAGCACTTCAGATGAAGAAAACTCTCAACGACGAGTATTATCAGATTGCACACGAAATTTCAATCTGATTTCCGAAATTAAGCTCTCTTGTTTTCAAGGGAGCTTTTAATTTTTTTAATATGCAACACCTTTTTGAAGTTCTTTAGAATTTGTAATAACTCTTTTAAAATCAGCATAGTAATTACAAAGATTTTATAAAAGGAGTTGTATGTATGGAACTTAATGTAAAAAAAGAGATGCTGCATATTTCTGAACTTATGTTTGAAAACACTTCGGAACAATCCGTTGACGGCGATATAACTTTGCCCGATTATTGCCCAGATATCAAAAGAATCTTAAAGTGTATGGTTACACCTTGTCTGATTTCCGAGCAGTGCGTCGGCGACAGGGTTACTATTGATGCGAATGCGCTTGTTCAGGTGATTTATGTAGATGATAATAATAATATTTTCTGTTATGATAAGGTTTTTCCGTTTTCTAAAACTGTTGAATCAGGTAAACAGATTGATAATCCTGTTGCGGAAGTAAGATTGAAAACTGCATATGCCAACACAAGAGCAGTGTCGCAAAGGCGTATTGATATTCACGCATCTATTGCAGTTTCGGTGACAATTACAAGCAGAAAGGAAATTGAATTTGTAAGCGACGCTTCAGAGTGTGGTATACAATTATTGAAAAATATCGAAAATGCATCAGATTTTATCGGTAATACAGTAAAAACCTTTACACTCAGTGAAGTAATGGAAATTTCTAAAAATAAACCGCCTGTCCGACAGATAATAAGGCAGAAAGCCACACCGTTTATTGAACAGATAAAAGTTATTAACAATAAATTGCTCATTAAAGGTGATGTGAAAATTTCTTTACTTTACTGTGCAGATAAATCTGAAGGCGGTTACGAATTTTTTGAGAATTCTTTGCCTGTAAGTCAGATTATTGAGTTCGATGGAATTGACGAAAAAGCTAATCAGCAGACACGTCTTTACGTTTCATCATTTGCGGTTATTCCTAAAGCAAATACATCAGGCGAAAAGACACTTCTTGATGTTACTGTGAAAATCACATCAATAACAAAAGCTGAAAAAGATGTCGACCACGTGTATCCCAGTGACTGTTATTCAACTGAATATCAGGTAGATTGTGAGCGCAGACAAGCGACTTTTGAAAAAATCTGTGACAGTTTTGATGAAGCTGTTATGATTAAGCAAACTGAAGAATTTACAAACACAAATATATCTGAAATTATTAATATCTGGTGCGATGATGTTGTAACAACATATACCTGCACAGGAGATGAGCTGAAAATAATAGGCTCAACAACTGTGTCAATTCTTGGAAAAGACGATGCATCACAACCGTTTTATGCCGAAAGAACTCTTTCATTCGAAAAAACAAAAAATATAAGTGGTGGTTGCAAGGATTTGATTTGTACAACTGATGGCGTAGTAAATGCAGTCGGATTTATTCTTGCAGACAGTAACAGAATTGATTTGCGTGTTGAAATCAGATTGAACGGTACACTTTCGAAAAGAAATACAGCTGAATTACTTACTGACATTACATGTGATGAAACTAAAATAAAAGAGAAAAAATATTCAGCTCTCACAATTTATTTTTGCGATGAAAATGAATCCGTATGGAATATTGCAAGGAAATACAATACCACTGTAGAAGCAATAAAAATTGAAAATGATATCAGTGAAAGTACAATAAAAGAAAACTCAATGCTGCTGATTCCGTGTATTTAAACTATTTGTTAAAATTTGTTTTGTATATTGACAAAAATATGTAATTTTGATAAAATTATAGTATGTTATAGGGGAGTAGCTTTGAAAATTCTCTGTCAACATTCGCTGTGTTATCAGCTGGCAGATGAACCTTAAGTGGAAGCAAGACCTTTAACAGAGTTTATGTCCTCTGTTAAGGGTCTTTTTTAATACCCTGACATAATTTGGTTATAATAATTCAAATTATAATTTGAAAGGAAGGTAAAAATATGAAGTATTATCTTCAGGAAATCGCAGAAGTGTTTAAAAACATTTCATCAAGCGAAAGCGGTCTTTCTTCACAGGAAGCTGAAAAAAGACTGGAACAAAACGGCAAAAACAAGTTAAAAGAAGGCAAAAAGAAAACTATTTTACAGCGTATTATTGAACAGCTTTCAGACCCGATGATTATTATTCTTATCGTGGCTGCTGTTGTTTCAGCTGTTACTGAATGGTTTGAATCAGGTTCTTTCCACTTTGTTTTCCCCACAGACACTGTAATTATCCTTGTTGTTGTTATTATCAATACTGTTCTCGGTGTTATTCAGGAAAGTAAAGCCGAAGCTGCTATTGAAGCATTGCAGGAAATGTCTGCAGCAACATCAAAAGTTCTTCGCGACGGCAAAATTGTGTCTGTAAAGAGTGAGGATTTAGTTGTTGGTGATGTAGTTCTTCTTGAAGCAGGTGACGCTGTTCCTGCTGACTGCCGTATTTTCGAATGCGCAAGTATGAAAATTGAAGAAGCTGCACTTACAGGTGAATCTGTTCCTGTTGGTAAACTTATTGATACACTTATCGGCGGCGAAAAAGGCGAAGTTCCTCTTGGTGACAGAAAGAACATGGCTTACATGGGCTCAACTGTAGTTTACGGCCGTGGTAAAGCAGTTGTTGTTGCTACAGGTATGGAAACAGAAATGGGTAAAATTGCTGATGCTATTGCACAGGCTGAAGAAGGTCAGACTCCTCTCCAGATTAAACTTTCACAGCTTTCAGGTATCCTTACAAAGCTCGTTCTCGGTATCTGCGTATTCCTTTTCGCTTTCACAATGGTTACAGAATACATCGGCGGTGCTTTTGCAAACGGTTTCCCGTTCCACGTAGTTCTTGACAGCTTTATGGTTGCAGTTTCACTTGCAGTTGCTGCTATTCCTGAAGGTCTTGCAGCGGTTGTTACAATCGTTCTTTCAATCGGCGTTACAAATATGTCAAAGAAAAACGCTATCATCAGAAAGCTTACTGCAGTTGAAACTCTTGGTTGTGCACAGATTATCTGTTCAGATAAAACAGGTACACTTACACAGAATAAAATGACAGTTGTTGACCATTACGGTGACAATGAAGAACTCCTTTCAAAAGCAATGGCTCTTTGCTGCGATGCTGAAATTGATGAAAACGGTGAAGTTATCGGTGAACCTACAGAAGCAGCACTCGTAAACTATGCAAACAGCCTTGGCTATAACAAAAATGACCTTGTTAAATCTGCTCCCAGAATCGGTGAAGCTCCCTTTGATTCAGGCAGAAAGATGATGTCAACTGTTCACAATATCGATGGCAAAATTGTTCAGTACACTAAAGGTGCTCCCGATGTTATTCTCGGCAAATGTAAATATGCTGAAGTTAATGGTGAAGTTGTTGAGTTCACAGCTGAACTTAAAGAAAAAGCACTTAAAGATAACAAACGTATGGCTGACAAAGCACTTCGTGTTCTTGCTTGCTCATACAGAAAATACGATTCAGCACCCGCTTCATTTGAACCTGAAGCACTTGAAGAAGACCTTGTATTTATCGGTCTTACAGGTATGATTGACCCTGCTCGTCCTGAGGTTAAAGATGCTATCGCAGAATGCCGTTCAGCAGGTATTACACCCATTATGATTACAGGCGACCATAAAGATACAGCAGTTGCTATTGCTATTCAGCTTGGTATTATTGAAGATGATTCTGCTGCTATTACAGGTGCACAGCTTGATGAAATCAGTGATGAAGAATTTGCTGAAAGAGTTACAGAATTCAGAGTTTATGCTCGTGTTCAGCCTGAACACAAAACAAGAATTGTTAATGCATGGCGTGCTAAAGGCATGATCACTGCAATGACAGGTGACGGTGTTAACGATGCTCCCTCAATCAAGAGTGCTGACATCGGTGTTGGTATGGGTATTACAGGTACTGACGTTACAAAGAACGTTGCTGATATGGTTCTTGCAGACGATAACTTTGCAACAATCGTTTCTGCAGTTTCAGAAGGCAGAAGAATTTACGACAATATCCGTAAAGCAATTCAGTTCCTTCTTGGTTCAAACCTTTCAGAAGTTCTTTCAATCTTCACAGCAACAGTTCTTAAATTCACAATTCTTAAACCCGTTCATCTTCTTTTCATCAACCTTGTTACAGACAGTATTCCTGCTCTTGCACTTGGTCTTGAAAAACCTGAACACGACATTATGCAGCGTAAACCCAGAAAATCAAATGAAGGCATTTTCGCAGGCGGTATGGGTATTGACGTATTCTATCAGGGTGCACTTGTTACACTCCTTACACTTGCTGCATTCTTCATCGGTGAATTCCTTGAAACAGGTCATTGGGTATTCTATGATGTTCCTGAATCAGGCGTTGGTATGACAATGGCATTCCTTACAATGTCAATGTGTGAAATCTTCCACTCATTCAATATGCGTTCACAGCGCGGTTCTGTAATTTCAATGGTATTCAAGCAGAAGTCACACAACCTTGTTCTTTACGGTGCAATGGCTGCTTCTCTTCTTCTGACAACTGCAATTATTGAAATTCCCTTCCTTGCTGATATGTTTGAATTCACACATCTTGATATCACAGCATATGCAATTTCAATCGGTCTTGCATTCCTTGTAATTCCCATTGTTGAAATCATCAAGGCAGTTCAGAGAAAACTTGCTAAAAACAAATAATTATTGTTAAATAATCAGTCGACGTCAAGTCGGCTGATTTTTTCTTGACATATCAACTGAAAGTTGATAAAATAATTATCATCAACCGTTATTAGCAAAGGATAAATTTATGGAAAAATTAAATATTGGCGAAAAAATTAAAAAATACCGTGAAGCATCGGGGATTACGCAGAGTGAGTTAGGTGTAAAACTTAATGTGTCTAACCGAGCGGTGTCTAAGTGGGAAAACGGGGAATCATACCCGAGTATTGAACTCCTGAAACCTATTTCTGAAATACTTAATGTAAGTATAAAAGAATTATTAAGCGAAAAAAATGATTTGACAAAAAGTGATTTTACTTATGAGCCGTGCAGAAAAATGTTTTCACTGAAAAAACTGTACACAGTTACGAGAGGACCATCAAGTTCACACACAATCGGGCCTGAAAGAGCTGCAAAACTTTTTAAAGAAAGACACCCGGAGGCAGATAAATTTAAAGTAATTTTATATGCTTCACTGGGCAAATTCGGCAGAGTTTACAGCGTTGACAGTTTAATCAGAAATGTTTTTCTGCCGGTCAGCACAGAAGTTGTTTTTGATCTTGATACTGAAAATCTTCCTCATCCCAACACAATGAAATTCATTTCTTTCAAAGACGGTGAAATTACTGATGAAAAGTATATTATCAGTGTTGGTGGCGGAGCAGTTGAAGTATACGGCGAAGATGCTTCGGAAGGGCAGTTGGTTTACCCGCACAATACTTTTTCAGAAATTTCCGATTATTGCCGTGAAAAAGGCATCAGACTCTGGGAATATGTTGAAGAAGTTGAAGGTAATGAAATATGGGACTACTTGCTTAATATCTGGAATGTTATGAAAAAATCCGTCAAAGACGGACTTGAAAGCACAGGTGTACTTCTCGGTGGTCTTGATGTTCAGCGAAAAGCAAAATTCCTCTACCGTCAGCGTTATATTGACGAAAGCCACGAAACGCGTGAAAATCGTCTTGTTTGTTCATATGCTTTTGCAGTAAGTGAGCAGAATTCTGCATTTGCTGAAATTGTTACTGCACCTACATCGTGTTCATCAGGTGTTATGCCAGCGGTTCTGAAATATGTCAGTGAAAAAAGGGGAATTGATGATGAAGATATTCTCCATGCCATTGCAACAGCAGGTCTTATTGGTAACCTTATTAAAACTAATGCTTCAATAAGCGGTGCGGTATGCGGATGTCAGGCAGAAATCGGTGCCGCGTGCGCAATGGCTTCAGCGGCTCTTGCTGAGCTCTACGGATTAAGTATAGAACAAATCGAATACGCAGCGGAAATTGCAATAGAGCACCTTTTAGGGCTTACTTGCGACCCGATTCGCGGCCTTGTTCAGATTCCGTGTATTGAACGCAACGCAGTTGCTGCTATGAGATCTTTAAATGCAGTTAACCTTGCCAATTTCTTAAGTGATTCAAGAAAAATTTCACTTGACCTTGTTATTAAAACTATGTATGAAACAGGACGGGATATTTCAAGAACATATAAAGAAACGTCCGAAGGCGGACTTGCCAAGTTATATGATTAAAAAATTAACCCACAGAGTTTTCTCTGTGGGTTCAGCTTTATTTTTTGAGTTTTTCAAGTTGGATTTTAAGTTGAGTAAGTGTTTCGTCGCTTATATCGTGCTCTATTTTACATGCGTCTTTCAAGGCTGTTTCACGGCTGACACCGATTGCCATAAGCAGTTCAGAAATAACATTATGTCTTTCATAAACTTTTTTAGCAATCTCGAAGCCTTTATCGGTAAGGCTTAAAAAACCTTTTTCATTCACAGTAACATAGCCATTCTCGCGCAATTGTTTGAGCATTACACTTACCGTAGGTTTAGAGAATCCGAGGGAATTGCACACATCTATTGCACGCGTTTCATTATTATTCTGTTTGTTTAACACAAGTATTGTTTCGAGGTAATTTTCGCCTGATTCAAGAACTTTCAAAACACAACATCCTTAATCTGAATTTTTATTATAATAACATAAATTGCTGATTAAATCAAGTGATTTATAATGCAACGCTCCACACATTTTCTGTTCTGACAATCTGAGCAGCGAACATTTTTTTACATCCTGATTCATAAAGCACCAAGGTTTTGCCGTTGTAATTATCGACACCTTCGGAACGGGGGAGAGCATTGAGTGAAGAAACCATTTTTGTTGAATCAAGGAACCAGAGCTTTGTTTCTTTACCTGAAACTGTTACTGTTGCATCTTCTTTATTTTCAAGAACATTTTCGAAGGTATTAAGCTGTGAATTGATGATAGAGCCTGAAATACTTGTAACAAATCTGCCGTCAGGTAACTGCATAAAGCCCTGACACATTGATTCAGTTGCAAGAATATAGTCGGGAGCAACGATTTCTTTTGATGTTCCGTCGTAATCAAAACCTGTTTCATTCCCGCTTTCAAGGATATATCCGCAGGTCCATGCAAACATTTTTTCACCGTTGGGAGAAGTTAAATGGTGGCTTTCTTCTGTTTTGTATGTGTCACCGTTTTTGTGGTATTCACCAACCCATAAAATACCGTTTGAACAGTTTGCGTATGAAGCTCTCGTACCTGTATTAAATTTATCAGCAAATTGAATTGAAGTGCCGTTTTCAGCATTTTTCAGTGTGTCAAGCGAAAGTCTGCGTGCATATTTGCCTGAAACTACCCAGGCATTCTTTTCAAATGCTGCAATTCCGCCGCAGTGACCTGTGTATTTTTCACCGTCAGTTTCAATAAGTGCTAAATATTTTTCGCATTCGCCTGATTCAGGGTTAATTACATAGATTCTTGATGCAGAATCATCTTCATCCATATAACCGCAAATAAGCACTTTATCAAGGTAATCGCTGTAAGCAAGACCTTGAGGTACAAATTCTGTATCAAGTGCAGGAATTTCGCAGAATTTTTCTGATGCCTTATTATATTCAGAAAAACCGATTTTTTCGATAGGACCTATATCACTTGTAACGGTGTTTACTATGTTTGTGGGTAAAAGAGTAATTGCTGTGATAATTGACATAAAGAATGCCGAAATTTTAGTAAATATTGCTTCCATTTTGTTATTCTCCTTTTATTTGATTAATCTGAAAACCTGATATGCGGTATCGGTCAGGTTTTTATATGCGTTATCGGGTTTCATTGCATTTTCTGCAGTAGTAATTGTTCTGATTATAGGAAAAAATGCATCAATGCCGTGTTCATTGCAGATTTCAGCACCGTTTCCGATTATTCCTGAAAAGGCAATGACTTTCTTATTGTATTTTTTTGCAAGCTTCGCAACACCAATGGGAGCTTTTCCCATAACCGTCTGGCTGTCAAGTCTGCCTTCACCTGTAACAACTATATCACAGTTTTTTATGCTATCTTCAAGACCGATTGCGTCAATTATTATATCAATACCTGATTCAAGCACTGAGTTAGTAAAGGTATGAAAAGCAAAACCGAGACCGCCTGCAGCACCTGCACCCGGAAAGTCTGAATCTGCATCTGGCGAAATAGTTTTTGCAATTGCAGCATATTTTTCAAGCCATAAATCCATTTTTATAATGTCGTCTTCACTTGCACCTTTCTGCGGTGCAAAAACAAAACTGCATCCGTTTTTACCGCAAAGGGGATTACTTACATCACAAGCAATGCGAAAATTGCATTCTTTAAGTTCAGGCAAAACATTTTCAGCAGAAATTTCATAAAGGTGTTCAAGTCCTTTACCGTAAAGGGGAATGCATTTTTTGTTTTCATCTCTGAAATCGTAACCCAATGCAGCAAGCATACCGATTCCGCCGTCATTTGTAGCACTGCCACCGATGCCGATGATAAAGTTTTTGCAACCGGAATCAATTGCGTCTTTAATCAGTTCACCAACACCGAAAGTAGTTGTATTCATCGGATTTCTTTTGTTTTCAGGCACAAGATTAAGACCTGCAGCAGCTGCCATTTCAATAACTGCGGTTTTGTCCGGCAGAATCAGATATCGGGATTTTACTTTATCAAAAATTGGTCCCGTGACTTCAATTTCTCGAATTTTGCCGCCAAGACCTTCGTGCATTGCTTCAACAGTGCCTTCACCACCGTCTGCGAGAGAAAATATTTCAACTTCTGATAGTGAATCAGCCTTAATAATTGCCTCTTTTACAGCATTTCCTGCCTGCAATGAAGTAAGACTGCCTTTAAAAGAATCAATAGCGATTACTGTTTTCATAAAAATCACCACACTTCTGTTTTATAATAACATACTTTTGCAATTTAATCAAATTTATGATAATATAGTTACGGTGATTAAAATGAAATTATTAATTGATGCAGATGCTTGTCCTGTAACCGACATTGCACTCAGATGTGCACAAGAATATAAAGTTGAAGAATGTATTTTACTCTGCGATACTTCTCATATGATAGAACGCGAAAACGCAAGAACTATTGTTGTATCAAAAGGTGCAGACAGCGCAGATTTTGCACTTGTAAACCTTGTAAAAGCAGGGGATGTGGTTGTAACCCAGGATTATGGTCTTGCGGCAATGTGCCTTGCCAAAAAAGCAAATGTTCTTAATCAGAATGGTCTTATTTTTACCGAGTTCAATATTGGCTCATTGCTTGAACAACGCCATTTTGCAAAGAAAGTAAGAATGGCGGGCGGAAGAACAAAAGGCCCTTCAAAAAGAACGAAAGAGCAGGATGAAGCGTTTCTTAAGTCTTTACGGAAGATATTGAAAGATAGATAACGTAGTAAAGTTATTAAAAGAGGATAGCTCCAATTAAAGAGCTATCCTTTTTTGTCTCTATACTACACTTTCAATTAAAATTCAAATCTTTTTCCGTTCTCGTAAATAATACCATCTGTGACTGTGATTTTTAATATTACAGTATTAACATCATTTTCGTTTGTATGACCGTTATCATACCACGATGCAAAGGCATCTCTTAATTTATCTGCCAAATCTTTGTTTTCTTCATTACGAATATAGCCTAAACTTTCAGCCTTGCCGTGTCCCGAAAACCATTCGCCACAAATTGCGACAACGGGATTACTGCTGATATGTTTCATTTTGTTAGTTGAATTGTGAGTTATGGTATAAAATGCTCCATCAATATAAATCGCATCAACTGTTCTTACCCACGGAACACCACAGTTGTCAACTGTCGCAATTGATATAAGAGAATCTGTGCTAAATCGCTCTCTTAAGATGTTGTCATATTCTTTGTTCATATATTTATCCTCGGAACTTATATAGATTTGCCTGAAATCTCGGCAATTCTCAATTTAATCATTTTCTTCAAAAACGGCAAATCACTTTGAGTTGCATTATCAATACGGAAAGTACAACCACATACATCGTCAAATACTTTACCGAAGATATTTTTTGTTTTTCCACCACCGCAAGAGCCACAGTTTCCGCAGTGGTCAACGTGTTTCCACGCTGCATTTTTTACACTATCATCAGCAGTTATATCTTCGTAAGCATTACTGTCCTCAGACCATATTGTCCAATGATTTTCAGGCTCATCCGGGTCTTTGATTGCAATAAAACAAACATATTCACCGTTGAATTTACAGAGATAGTATATTTTATCCTTCCAATAGCCATTATCTTTTGTAAACTCAATATGGCTATCCTGTAAATGATTTGCAAAATCTAGAGCAGTCTGCTTCATATCACCGTTTAAATTTTTAGCTATATAGTCAAAGATGCTCTTGTTCATATCAGGATTCAGCCTTCCATATTTTACATTGCTCAATTCTTGCACCTTTGGGATTATCACCATGTTCAGGGTCACAGGAAAATTTTGTGAGCAATTCGCAAGGCATATCAGGACATTCTCCGCAATAAGCGATTTCCTTATTTTGACAACAATTCGCAACAGGACATTCACCGTAAAACGGATGTCCATTTGTTTCTATACAACCACCGCAACCACAAGTATCTCGGAAATTACAGGAATAACAAAGTATTCCGCATTTTGATTCGATCATTCAGTCCACCTACTTAAGTTCTTTTTTCTTCATAATATCACATAAATAATCTGTTTTCAACATTAAACGTAAAAAAGAACTACAAGCCTTTGCAGACTTGTAGTTCTTAATTTTATTATTCTGTTTATTATACTTCAGGGATTTCGATTTCGATTTCTTTACCGAGGTTTGCTGATTTGCAGATACCGTCGATAATAGCCTGGTTGTAAAGAATCTGGCTTGTGGGAACAGGAGCAGGACCGCCTGTTTTAACTGCATCGAGGAATGAACGGATTTTCTTGTAGAAGTTGCCTTCGCCGTCGTTTCTCTTTTCGGGGATTTCTGTGCAAACTTCGCTTGAACCGATGTTACGGTAAATTTTAAGAGGACCGCCGATTGAACCGTTCCAGCATTCTGTTGAGGGGATTCTGAGACCTGCTTTTTTACCGAGAATAAGAGCGTCGCCTGCAGTATCCATATTCATTGCCCATGAAATACGGAAGTCAAGGATAATACCGCCTTCAAGACGAACAAATGCTGCTGCAAAGTCGTCAACACCGAATACATCTTTATGCTCGTAATCGTCTGCTTTGCCGAAGAAATCTGATTTATAACCTGTAACTGTAAGGGGCTTCGGATAACCGATAGCGTTAAGGAGCATATCGAGTGAATAGCAACCGATATCACCGAGCGCACCTATACCTGCAGTTTTTTCTTCAATGAATGATGTGCCGAAGGGGGTGGGGATACCGCGTCTTCTGCCGCCGCCTGTCTGAATGTAGTAAACTTCACCAAGTTCACCTGATTCAACGATTTCTTTAATCATTTTCATATTTTCGTCAAATCTGGGCTGGAAACCAACAGAAACGATTTTGCCGCTTGCTTTTTCAGCCTTGCAGATAGCAACAGCTTCTTCAGTTGTAACACACATGGGTTTTTCAAGAAGCACGTTAACGCCTTTTTCAAGAGCGTAAATTGTACATTCAGCGTGAGTAGCATTGTATGTACAAACACTTACAGCGTCAAGTTCTTCGTTATCAAGAAGTTCTTTGTGTGAAAGGTATGTTCTTGCGCCTTTAACACCCCATTTTTCAAGGAAAGCATCTGCTTTGCCGGGGATAAGGTCTGCAGCACCGACAAATTCGATATCAGGCATTTTCAGATATTCTTCCATATGTGCATCTGCAATCCAGCCTGTACCGATGATACCTACTTTAAGTTTTTTGCTTGTGTCGATTTCATTCTTTTCGTGTTTAACTTTGAATTCGTCAAGAATGTTTACTTTTTCTTCTGTTGCCATTTTTATATACCTCTCTTTTAATAAGGATTTAAGTTATATACCAAAATTATCTTTGAGATAATTACGGCTCATTTCTGCGCTTTCAACAGGTGTTTTACCCATTGTAGCTTCGTCCTGCTCAACAACAACCCATTCAGCACCTGCTTTTTCGCTTGCTTCAAGGATTGCGCCGAAATCCTGACAACCGTAACCAACAGGTCTGAAGGCAAAGCCTTCTTCTGTGTTGTCAGATGCTTCTTCATCATCAATACCGATAAGTTTGTAGAGAGAACCTTTCTGTTCACCGTTGATAACAAAGTCTTTAAGATGAACAACAGGGCTTCTGCCTGAATATTTGAGAATATATTCTGCAGGATTTTCACCGCCTACATTTACCCAGCAAGTGTCAAGTTCAGTTTTGAAAATTTCTTCATCAACTGATGCATAAAGCACATCAAGACCATATTCTTCACCGATTTTAACAAATTCAAAATCGTGGTTATGGTAGAGAAGTGTCATACCCAGCTCTTTTGCTTTAGTGCCGATTTTTTTGATACCCTCAATAAGTTCATCAAATTTTTCTGCACCGGGGCGATATTCTTCTGTCATATAGGGTACTACTACGTATTTGCAACCGATTTTTGCGTAGCCTGAAAGTACGTTTTCAGTGTCTTCAACCATATCGGCGTAGGGTACATGAGCAGAAATGGGAGTAAGACCGATTTCATCAACAAGTGCTTTTACTTCATCAGGTGTTTTGTCAAAAAGTCCTGCAAATTCAACACCGTCATAGCCTAATTCTTTAACCTTTTTAAGTGTGCCTTCAAAATCTTCTGCCATATTATCTCTTACAGAATAAAGCTGAAGTGCAACGGGAAATTTTTTCATAATATCATCTGCTTTCTGTACTTTTTATCAATCATACCACATTATATCGTGGATTTCAATAATAATATCACATTTTATTGAGTTTTTCGGTCAAGTAATTCAAGGGAAAGTTTTGAGTAAAGAATTTTCTGTTCCTTATACAAACTGTTATAGCCTGAAAGCATATAACTTATCGCACAGGAAAGAAGGAAATATATAATTCCCTCATTACCGAAAAGCTCAACACTGAGAATTATTGAAGTAATCGGGCAGTTTGTAACACCGCAGAACAGTGAAACAAGTCCGATTCCCGCGCCGAAAGAAGGGGAGAGATTCAAAATTTTACCTGCAACATTGCCGAATGTTGCACCTGTGAAAAATACGGGCACTATTTCTCCGCCTTTATATCCTGCACCGAGTGTTACTGCGGTGAAAATAATTTTCAGAAGAAAAGCTTCATATTTTGCTTCGCCTGAAAAAGCTTTTTCAATTATGTTCATTCCGGTGCCGTTATAATCATAACAACCGACAATTAATGTGAGAATTATTACAAGTAAACCGCCAACAGCTATACGTATGTATCTGTTAGGGATATATTTTGAATATAACTTTTCCGCTTTGTGCATTACAACACAGAATACAATGCTCATAAGAGCACATAAAACTGCCAGAATCACAACTTTGCCCAGTGGCAATAATTCAAGGGCAGGTATACCTGTCATATTAAAGCTTGTAGGAGTAACTCCGCAAAGCATTGCAAATTTAGTGCCGACTATCGCAGAAACAGCGCAAGGCACAATTGCTGAAAAATGCATAACACCTACATTTACGATTTCAAGTGCAAAAACTGTTGCTGTTACAGGTGTGCCGAACAATGCCGAAAAGGCAGCAGACATACCGCACATAACGAGAATTTCTTTGTCTTTTTCGCTCAGTCTGAATAATTTGCCGAGGCAAGACGCTATTGAACCGCCAAGCTGCAAGGCTGCACCTTCTCTGCCGGAAGAACCGCCAAGCAGATGTGTAATTGTACTTGAAATAAAAATAAGCGGTGCGATGAAAAATGACAGTTTTTTATCTTCTCTTGTAGCCACAAGAATATCATTTGTGCCTTTGTTGTTATCTTGTTTACATAAATGATACAGCAAAACTATAATTAATCCGCCGATGGGCAGAAGATAAATTATCCAATTATGTTCAGTTCTCAATTCGGTTGCAAGATCAACAGCATAATGAAAACCAACACCGACTGCACCTACAATTATACCTGTTAATATTGAAATAAACAGCCACTTCAGTAGTGCCATGGGATTAGTTATGAGATTTTTGGGATTAAAGTTCTTGAATTTTTCTTTTAACATCAATTACACCTCGATAAATACTTTTAAAATTATAAATTATCTTTAAAACAAAGTCAAGAAAAGACTGTGTTGACATCGAAAATAATAAATGATAGAATTATATGATAATGCATCAAAGGATGGTTGTTATGAAAAAAATTCTGTTTTTAGCACATGGGTTTACAGGCTTATATTATTACCGCAGAGAACTTATGGAGCGTCTTATCAGCGAGGGAAATGAAGTTTATCTTGCTATTTCTGAAAGTGAAGATAATAAACTTTTTGAAGAGATGGGCTGCAGAATTATCCCTACAGAGGTTGACCGCAGAGGTACCAATCCTGTAGCTGATCTTAAGCTCATACTTTCTTATATTAAAACGCTGAAAAAGCTTAAACCTGATGCTGTTTTAACATATACAATCAAAGCAAATATATACGGTAGTCTTGCTTGCGGACTGACAAATAACAAATGTATTTCTAACGTCACAGGTCTCGGCACATCTATTGCCAACGGCGGACTTCTCAGCAAAATTACAATGTTTCTTTATAAAGCAGGTCTGAGGAAAAACCATCACACCTTCTTCCAGAATCAACCTAACTATGACTTGTTTAAAAATGCAGGTATTATAAACGATGGTAACAGTTCTATCATTCCCGGCTCAGGTGTTAACCTTGTATATCACTGTGCAGAAGACTATCCTGATGAAAATTCACCGATCCGAATTGTTTTTGTCAGCCGAGTAATGCGTGATAAAGGCTCGTTTGAACTTTTTGATGCTGCAAAAATTATCAAGAAAAAATATCCTGATGTAATTTTTGATGTAATCGGCCCTCTTGAAGAAGATGTTGACCCTGAATATATCAGAGAACTTGATGAACAGGGTATAATTAAATACCACGGCTCACAGAATGATATTCACCCCTATGTAAAACAAGGGTGGGCAAATATTCTGCCGTCTTATCACGAAGGGATTGCAAATGTTCTTCTCGAAGGTTCTGCTTGTGCAAGGCCTGTCCTGGCAACACGCGTAACAGGTTGTAAAGAAACTTACATAGAAGGTGAAACAGGTATCGGTTTCAATGTAAAAGATGTTGACGATTTAGTGCGTGCACTTGAAGAGTTTATTGAAATGCCTTATGAAGATAAAGTTATAATGGGCAAAAAAGGAAGAAAATTTGTAGAAGAAAATTATGACAGAAATATTGTTATTGAAGCTTACTATGACAAAATTTTTGACAGAGAAGAAAAGAAAGTACCGGCTTTAAAATAGGGTGATCAGCAAATGAAAAACGAAAAAATTAAATTTTTTGAATCGCTTAAAAATATTGCTTATGCATTCAGTGTTATCTCAAAAGCATCGCCGATGGCTATTCCGATGATGACACTGACGCAGACAGCATATTGGTTTTTTGGCAATTTTATTCAGCAGATATTATTTTTGCAGGTTTTATTGGGTCTGATTGAAAATAAATCCACTTACAAAGAGTATATGTTGATGGTTGGTGTCTTTGTTCTTTCAGGTATAATTGCAAAAGCGTTGGAAATTTTCAGTGATTATTATGTTACACTGTGCTACAGAAAAGTATACCATTCATTGAATAAAAGGATTTTCACTCAGGCGAGCAGAGTAGATATTGAATGTTACGAAAATCCTGAATTCTATGACAAATATACACGCGCTACAGAAATAGTAACAAATAAAAGATATATTGATTTTTGTTTTAATGTAGCACGTTTTATTTCAAGTATGGTTACAGGAATTTTCCTTTTGATTTATATTATTTCGATTGATCCATGGATTCTGCTTATTATGTCGATGCTTTTAATCGTCTTTTTTGTTCTGGGTTACAAAAATAAGCTTGAAATTCAGAAGGACAGAGAAATGACTCCTAACACAAGAGAAAAATCTTATGTTCAGAGAACTGTTTTTTTGCGTGATTTTGCCAAGGATATGCGTACGTCTGATATTTTCGGTGTTATGTATCAGAAGATGAAAAGAGCAGTTGAAAATAACAGAGCAATTATAAAAAAATACGGTGTAAGAGTTGCTGTTATCGACTTCATCGTCAGTGCGTTCAGTGAAGCATTTCCTATTGCTGCTACATATCTCTATACTTGTTACCGCTATGCTGTGAAAAGGAATCTTCCGCTTGCAGATTTTTCTGTTGTAATGACTGCTGTAAGTAACCTGAATTCCGTTATAAATGAATGTATTTCCTGTGCTTCAAATATGCAGAAAGGGTCCCTGTATTTCGGGTATCTTAAAGAATTTTTTGATTTTGAGCCTACAGTTTCAGGTGGTGAAAAAGAAGCAGGTGAA
>JAFUIO010000037.1 GCA_017468425.1 Clostridia bacterium
ATAAGAAAATCAATGAGGGTAAACACTACAACGTCGCTATTTCTCACGTTGCCAAAAAGCTTGTTCGTATCATTTTTCACTTGCTTTCTAAAAATATTGATTTTCACAAAAATTTCGCTTGACTTAACATAGTTGGTCTACAATATAGACTTTAATAATACTGAATCTGATTTTGCAAAAATCAACAATACACCGAAAGAAAAACAAGTTTTTTCTTTTTTGCTATAGTCTTTCGGGAGAAAATGTGTTACTATAAAATCAGATAAAGAAAGGATGAGTTATATGAAGAAATTAATTGCAATTTTACTTTCACTTATTTTTCTTTTAACGCCCCTTACGGTATCTGCAACGACTGAAACAAAAGACAGCAGAACAATCAGCAGTATATCAGATAATTTATGGAATGTAAAAACAAGCGATATTCACCCTGAACTTCGCCTTGCAGGTAACCTTATCAGGATTATTATGCCGAAGTTTACTGTGGGATTTTTCAGAATTGCCAACTTGTTCCTTGATAACATCGGACTTCCCGACCTTACAAAAGGTATAAACCGCGAAGAAATTTATATTGAGCGTGAAGACGGCAGTAAGCTGCGTCTCTGTGTATATTCACCCGAAGATAAAAAAGAAAATGTACCCGGCCTTTTGTGGATACACGGCGGTGGCTACGGACTTGGTTGCCCCGAACAGGATTTTGCTTTTATTCAGAATTTCATTGATGCCTCGGGCTGTGTTATTGTGGCTCCCGATTATACAAATTCAACTGCTGCACCTTATCCTGCAGCTTTCGACGACTGCTACAATGCACTTTTATGGCTGAAAGAAAACGGCAAAAAATACGGTATGCGTGACGACCAGATTTTTGCAGGCGGCAACAGTGCAGGCGGCGGACTGTGTGCAGCAGTTACACTTAAAGCAAGAGATACAGGCGACGTTAATATTGCTTTCCAGATGCCCCTATATCCTATGCTTGACGACAGAATGATTACAGAATCTTCACAGAATAATGATGCCCCCGTATGGAATACTGCATCCAACGAAGTCGGCTGGAAGTTATATCTGGGAGAAAAATACGGCACAGACGATGTGCCGACATATGCCTCACCTGCCCGCGAAACCGATTATACAAATCTTCCGCCCACACTTACTTATGTAGGCACAATTGAGCCGTTTACCGATGAAACGGTGGAATATGTTGAAAACCTGAAAAAAGCAGGTGTTGAAGTGCATTTCAGAATGTTCGAAGGTTGTTTCCACGGCTTCGATTTGCTGAAATTCACAACTCCCGCAAAAGAAGCAGATGAATTTCTTATAAACGGGTTTAAATATGCAGTGGAAAATTATACGGCTGAACAATAATTTCAGATTATATAGCAAGGTGAATTTATGAAAAACTTTAATGATAACTACAAAGCCGAAGTACAGGAAAAATGGGGCAAAACAGAGGCTTACAAAGAATACTCCCATAAAACTTCAGACTACACCGAAGAAAAATATTCGTTACTTGCCGAAAAAATGAACGATATTTTTGCAGAGTTTGCGGTTTGTATGAAAAGCGGAAAAAAGCCTGATTCAGATAACGCACAAAGCCTTGTAAAAAAACTTCAGACATTCATTACGGAAAATTATTACACCTGCACAAAAGAAATTCTGTCAGGTCTCGGACAGATGTATGTGCTTGATGAACGATTCAGAACCAACATAGACAAAAACGCTGACGGCACTGCAGAATATGCAGGTAGTGCAATCAGATTTTATTGCGGATAAACAAATAACCATCCGATTTTTCGGATGGTTTTTCTTTGTAGAAATCGTAACAATAGAAAAATTCTCTCAGCAAGAGAATTTATTTCAAAAAACAGGTTATTGTTTATTACCCAAAAAACTGTTATTATCTGACTGTAACCAACGTTGAGTTAACTAAAGGTCATTTCTAAAAAAGAAAGGTGATATGCTATGACAATCTATTTCGGTGAAAATCTTAAGAAACTCCGCAAATCAAAAGACCTCACCCAGGACGCTCTTGCGGATTTCCTCGGTATGTCATTTCAGGCGATAAGCAAATGGGAGCGTGGAGAAACTTATCCCGATATAACTATGCTGCCTGTGATTGCATCATTCTTCGGCGTTACTGTTGACAGCCTTCTCGGCACTGATATGATAGAAAAAGAAAAGAAAATCAATGAGTACGCCAAAGAGTATTCGCGTCTGTGGAGTGAAGGTAAAATTAAAGATGTCCGCGATATGCTTAAATCTGCCGTTACTGAATTTCCGGGCAACTATGATTTGTTGTCAAAATATCTGAACGCACTTATTCACGCGCAATATGACGATGAGTATCTGCTTTCGATAAAAACGGAAGTAAACAGAGTTTACGACATTGTACAGAATTACTGCACTGTTGACAGTATCAGGATATGGACCAAGAAGCTTATGTGCCGTTATCTGCGTGACCTGAGCCTTATTGAAGGTAGCGGCGTTGACATTGCCGATGCTGAAAAAATTCTTGAACAGATGCCGATTATGCAGAATACACGTGACTACGAGGCAATGTATATGTATCCCCACGATGATGAAAAAAGAGCACGTGCCTGTGCAAACGGTATTTCCGAAATGCTCCGCCTTTTCGGTGAAATTATGAACAGAAAATATAAGAATTTTCTTGATGCTGACGGTGATATTTCAGAAGCCTATATAAACCTTGTTGAAAAAGTTATGCCTGACGGCGACTACGGCAAAAGCCATTATCTTATGGTAATCAATCACCACCGTCTCGGTGTAAAGAAATACGTTGCAGGTGATGAAAAATCCGCTCTTGAACATTTTGAAAAAGGTCTTCTCCTTGCAAAAAGTTACGATGAAAGCCCTGACATTCTTGTGCACACTTCAACGGCAGTTAAAGGTCTCCGATTTGACAAAACAAAAGCATACCGTTTCTGGGAAGGCTCATTCCTTGAAGATATGAAAGACGGTCTTCTTAACAGACCCGAGCTTTCGGAAGAATTTAAAAACAGCGAAGAATTCAGAAGAATTATGGAAATCAACTGACACTTTTTAAAAAATAATAAAAACCCCGAAAACTCTTTTCTGAGAATTTCCGGGGTTTTCTTCTATTTCAGGATGAATTTATTTTGAACTGTAATAATCCCTTGCTCCGTAGTATTCAAGCATTAAATCGCTTAACTTTTTGAAAACGGGAGTAAGTTTTCCGTTAAGTTCATATTTTTCAAAAGGTTTCTCATCTTCAAAACCAAGGTCATAGAGTTTTGTATAAAGGGCGATTTCAGTATTTCTTGCGTTATCATAACTCCATATGCGTTTTGCCATTTCTGCTACTGCTGAATTATACAAAGCGTCAAGCTCTGCTTTATCTTCAGCGGAAATTGCTGCCATCTGTTCTTCCGTAATATTTTCGTATTTACGTATTACATCGCGAAGACCTTTGTTATTGCGGTATTCGTTGAACTGAGCATATCCGCCGTTATTCACTCTTGCATCGGTAATTGATTTGTTTGTGGCAATATCAATGCAAAGCTGAATAACATCTTCAACTGAAGACTGAAGTTTCAGGTGGCTCTGATTCTTGATAAACCATGTTCTGTCAGGCAGTGCACAAGTACCTGCATCAAGTGAACCGTCAGGAGAAATATAACTTGCATCTATTGCAGGTTTGTATCCTTCGGGAAGTTTTTCACCGTATTTCGCAGATGTTGCACCTAAAGATGTTGACTGAATCTGAATGATATTATCTGAACTGTAATCCCAGTTTTTAATAGCACTCGGAAGAGGAAGACCGTAACCGCAGATTACAAAAATATCCATACCTTCTTCAGTAAGTTTCTTTGCAGTTGCACCTGCGTTTTTCTGAATCTGATAGTATTCATCTGTTTTTGCTTTAAGAGCTGCGTGTGCTTCGTCTGAAATATATTTCTGTGCAAGGGCTTCATATTCCGCACTCGGCACAAGTGCCCACATTGACGGGCAGTTCATAAGGAGATTGCCGAGAACTTCTTTGATAACTCTGCCTGCTATGTAATTTATATGGTCTGTGAAAAAGCTGTGGGGAATCGCTCTTGTTACGAAGTTGAGAAGATAACCCAGCCAGTCCATACCGCTATCTGTAAGCTGGAGAATAAGAGGAAGCATTTCTGAATAGAAAAGTTCGCTGTCATCAAAGCTGAGAGACGCATTCATAAGGTCGCTGAGAAGATATGAGCCGTCTGTTGCCGCAGCAGCATAAATTGCTCTGTCAATATCTGCAGGGTTACAGTATTTTGCAAGGTAAGCGTTACCGATTGTACCACCTAGACTTATGAAAACAACTGTTACTTTGTCGTGACCTGTCTGCTCTTTTACCATCTGAATATAAGAATCAAGTCTTTCGGCAGTTTCGAGAGTATCGCCGAATGAGCTGTATGCAAAGTAGTATGCGTGGTCATAACCTGCTTTTTCGCAATAGCCTGTGATATCAACCTGAGATTTGATGAAATCATACTCATGCTCATATTTATATGAAGGAAGAGTGTTGCCGTTATCATCTTTTCTGTAGCCTTGTGCATAGCCGTAAGATTTATCAGGCTTTGTCATTGCAACTTCATCTGAATACCAGTATTCATCAACGTGCACTCCGTTTTCACGTGTGCCGTCGGCACTGAAATAATGGGCATTGAACGCTTTGTCAACAACATTTACAAGTTCATCAACAAAAACATCCCTGTCGCCTGTGATAAGTCCGAGAACAAGTTTGAGAAGAATTGACGGAATTGCATCTGTGATAGTTTTCATATCAAACATAAACTGCATATCCATACCCTCAACAATGGGGAAACCATCGCTTGTGAGAATATCATTGCCTTCCTTGTCCTGCACATAAACCTGCGACTGCATAATGCCGTGAACAACAACGATAGGTGAATATTCACATTCACCCTTACAATCTGTCAGGCAAGTGTGGTCGTATTCGGGAATAGGTTTTGCCGCAAAAGCTGTAAAGCTTGTTGCCACAAGAGCAATTACAAGAAAAATACTTATAAATTTTTTCATATCTTCATCCTCCTGTTTTTTCATGAAACAAGAGTAACACTTTTATATATCAAAGTCAATAAAATTCAACACAAATACGTAAATTGTATGCATAATCTTGGCGGAATTGAACATAAAATCCTTGACTTAATATGCAATATATATTAAAATTATATAAAACAAAAGCACACAAGGAGATGGTTATGTGAAAAACAAAGAAACCACTGCCTGTACAGCTCCGGCAAACGCTCTGCCTTCTGATACAGGTAAACACATTACAACCTTTGAGTACGTATGCCTTATGCTCGCCCGCATAGGCGGTCAGTTCGGCACAACACTTACAGGTACTCTCGCAGCAGCATTCCTGCACGAATTGTACTTCGGACCTGTTGGTGTGGATGCAAAAGAAATTGCAAACATTATGGCTGTGCAGACAACTATTACAACAATCCTCGGTATAGTAATCGGATTTATTTCAAGTATTATTATCCAGAAATGGAAATCACGTTGGGGCAGATACCGCCACTGGTACGTTATCTGTGCAGTTCCCGTTTTTGCTATGACGGTGCTTTATTTCTACGTACCCGAAGGCTGGACAGTTCAACAGATGACTATGCTCAGATACGGCATCGCCTGCTGCCAGACAGTGTTCAACGCATTCAATAATGCAGGTCAGAACGTGGCTCAGGTTATTTCTCCCAACCCCAAAGAAAAGAAAACTGTTGCAACAATCTGGCAGTTGTCTTACTATCTCGGATACGGCGCAGCATATCTCGGCACTTTCGTTTACGGCCTTTTCAGCGACGACAAAAACGCAATGTATATGACATTGGCTACAGTTGCTGCGATTGTTACTGCATTCGGTAACCTTATGTGCGGCTTGTTCTGCAAAGAACGTATTGAACTTCCGAAGAAAGATAAAATCAAAATTTCAAAAGAATTATTCAATCTTTTCAGATACAAGAACTATCGTGCATATCAGTTTATGCAGTGGGTTAACACACTTGCTGCTATCGGCAGATTCTCAACATATCTGGTTGCAATTACAGTCGGTTCTTCAAAGAACCTTCTTCTCACCATTCCGTCTGCAGTGGGCACAGTTGTGGGTAACGTTATTGCAACAAAACTTTCTAAAAAATATGAACCCACAAAACTGCTTAAATTCAGCGGACCTTACGCTATGATTTCTGCAGGTGTACTCTTCGGAATATGCTTTATTGAAGCAAAAATGGGACTTATGTTCTTCTCAGGCTGGAATAGCATATTCTTCTATTTCTTCTATTTCGTTTTCGGTATTGGTATCGGTATTCAGGAACTTGCAAACTCACACTTCAACGTTGAATATTACGACTACCTTGAATGGCAGACAGGCGACCGTATGGAAGCTATCCAGGGCATCGTACCCGGCTGGGTTCAGTCTGCTCTTAACTATGTAAAAGAACTCCTTATCCCCTTTATGATTGCATGGGTAGGTTATCAGTCTTCTTCTGAAGGCGACCTTGTTGCAACAATGCAGGCTCAGCCCACATATATGAGCACCTGCCTGTGGTTACTCGCTTTCGTTTTATTCGGATATGCATTAAGCAACACCTTCAAGGCTATCATCCTTAAAACAATGTACGATATTGAAGGCGAAAAGAAAGAACAGATGTATCGCGAGCTTGAAAAAATGCGTGAAGAAAGACACATCGAAAACGAAGCTATTTCATCAAAATAAATATATATTAATCGGAGAAACAAAATGAATTACACAGGTTATAAATGGTATGCAGGTGTGCCACATTGTCACACAGTTGCTTCTGACGGTGGCCTGACTCTTGAGCAGGTTATTGAAAAAGCAAAAAAGAATAAACTTGATTTCCTTATGATTACAGACCACAACGTCAACTGCGGGGAATTACCTGAAGTTGACGGTCTGACACTAATTTACGGTGCTGAACTTACCAAACACGGCGGCCACTGCAATATGTGGGGTGTTAAAGACGTTATCGACCGCGAAGATTACGAAACCTGCGAAACATACGAAGACTTTCTGCGGATTAAAAACGAAGCCAAAAGACGCGGTGCCGTTATCTGTATGAATCACCCGCACTGTATGCAGTGCCCCTGGAGATGGGAAAAGAACCCGGAAGATGTTGACGTGCTTGAAGTGTGGAATGCTCCCACTCATTTCGATAATCTTACCTGCACCGAGTGGTGGCATGAGCAGATGAGAAAAGGTCACAAACTCCCAATTGTTGGCGGAAGTGACTATCACAGAGACTACGTTGTAACAAATCTTCTTACTTGGCCCGTTACTTATGTTTACGCTAAGTCATCATCTGTTGAAGATATCCTTGACGCTATCGTAAAAGGTCATACAACAATTACCTTTGCTATGGGCACAACTTTTATCGATATCACAAGCGGCAACGCCGTTATGGGCGACACAGTAAAACTTGATAAAAATACAACTGTTACCATCAAAGTGAAGAAACTCAAGAAAAACCATAAACTTATTGTTTTTGATAACGACGGAGAATGTTTCACATACACAGCAAAGAAAACAGAGGATTATTCTGTTACTCTCCCCGTAAAGAAAGAGGGATTCCTTTGCGCTCACGTTGTTTTTGAGCCCGGATTCATTTACAGCAAAATTCACGATTATGCAATTGCATCAAGAATCCCCGAGCAAAAAGGTATGAAATTACCTCCGCTGATTTTTGCACAGAGCGGTGCAATGTATTTTGAAAAATAGCTCATATTCACTGTCATATACAGAAACACAAAAAGAGGTGTCAGTAAATGAAATTTGTAAATGTAATGGCAAACAAAAACGTCTATGCTGACGGCATTCACGACGACACAAAGGCCTTGCAGGCGTGCATAGATGAAGTGAAAGACGGGGGCACAGTTTATTTCCCCGACGGAACTTATCTTGTTTCAGGTGCACTTATTTTCTATTCAAATCAGCACCTTAAATTCTCTGATAAGGCTACTGTGCTCAGAAGTGAAAAAAGCGAGCCGCTTACAAGGTATCTGCTTGCATCATATTCAGAGCCTGAATGGGGCGAATATGATGGAACACACGATGTTGTGATTTCAGGCGGTATTTTTGACGGAAACGCAAATCTTACAGAGCGTACAACTCTGGTAAACACCGTTCATTGCAGAAACATTACTATTGAGAATTGCCGTTTTGTTCACTGTGCACACTGGCATTGCATTGAAATCAACGGCACAGAAAACGCTGTTGTGCAGAACTGTATTTTTGACGGTCCTTCTTACACATTTTGCAACGAAGGTCTTTTCAACGAGCAGCTTCAGCTTGACCTTTCACGCAACGGCTCTTACGGACCTGTTTACAACTGCGACGGAAAACTTATTGATTTCAAATATGACGACACAGCTTGCCGTAACATTATAATCAGAAATAATATTTTCAAATGCGACGGTTTCCCCGGAATAGGTCAGCACGGTGACGGTGCTCACAATAATATCACCATTGAAAACAATATTTTCGATGGACCTTCAGGCAGAGAAGGAAAAAGCAGAGGATACATTTTCTTCAAAACTTTGGTTTACGATATCAAAGTGAAAAACAATGCTTTTCTCGCTCCTGAAGACATCGATTCACCAAGCTATGGTATTATTTCGGAAAATCCCGATGCATCAGCTCTGAAAACTGAAGACAACCTTTTTGTCGGCAAAATTGATAAGGAAGTTATTTCAGGTTCATAATATGAAACAAAAAATCATCCGATACAATTTAAAATATCGGATGATTTTCTTCTTATAATAATTATGATATAATATAAAAATCTATTCTGCAGTACAGGTGGTGCTTTATGAATAAAAAACCGAATGTTTTATTTATCGTCACAGATGACCAGCGTTTTGACACAATCCACGCTCTCGGAAACAGTGAAATCATTACGCCTAACCTTGATAAACTTGCTATGCGCGGTACATCTTTTGTACGTGCACATATTGCAGGCGGTACGTGCGGTGCCGTATGTATGCCGAGCCGAGCTATGATTTTATCGGGAAGAAACCCTTTTCACCTTGAGGAATTAGGCGGTAATATCCCTGAGGAACATAAAACTCTGGCCGAAACTTTCAAAAACAACGGTTATCAGACGATAGGTCTGGGAAAATGGCATAACGGATGCCCTGCTTATGCACGCAGTTTCACTCAGGGCGCAAAAATTTTCTTCGGCGGAATGTGGGACCACTGGAATGTGCCCACCTGCCGCTTTGACCCTACAGGAAAATACGATAATGTAATTAACTTCGTTGTTGACTTTTATAAAGATAATCAACCTCAGGAGCAACATTGCGACGAGTTTGACCCGGGTAAACACTCAAGCACTTTGCTTACGGATTCTGCTATTGAACTGCTTAAGAAAAATACAGGCAAAGAAAATCCTTTCTTTATGTACCTTGCTTTTCTCGCACCTCACGACCCACGCACTATGCCCGATAGTTTCCGCAGAATGTACGACCCTGAAAAAATTACTCTGCCACCGAATTTTCAGGAAATCATCGATACAAACTATCCTCTTATGGTACACCGCGATGAACACCTTGCTGCTTACCCCCGCGATAAAAAAGAAATCAGACGCCATATTGCGGAGTATTTTGCAATGATAACCCATCTTGATTATGAAATAGGAAGACTTCTTGATGCACTTAAAGAATCAGGAGAAGAAGATAACACAATTATCGTTTTCACAGGCGACAACGGTCTTGCAGTAGGTCAGCACGGATGGCTCGGCAAAGAAGATATTTATGAGCATGGTGTGCGTATTCCCCTTATTATGGCAGGTCCGGGAATTGCGGAAAACAAAAGAAACGATGCTTACGTTTACCTTTACGATATTTTCCCAACGCTCTGCGAAAAAGCGGGAATTGAAGTTCCTTCTTCCGTTGACGGCAGAAGCTTTGCGCATCTGCTCGACGGTGAACACGGCGAAAATTTCCGCGATGAACTGTATCTGATTTTTGATAAATTCGTACGCGGTGTGAAAGATGAAAACTATAAGCTTATTGAATACCGCAATGGCGACTGCGAAGAAGACAAATGGACATTCCTTTATGACATAAAGAATGACCCGTGGGAAACAAAAAACCTTGCTGATGACGAAAATTACAGAAGCAAGGTTGATGAAATGAGAGAGAAAATTCTCAAACACCGCGATGAATGGGAAGAACAGTCCCACCCGTGGGGAATTGATTTTTGGAACAGATTCTGAAAACAGACAACAAAAAACGGAATGGTGTTCAAACTGAAAACCATTCCGTTAATTTTTTTTATTTCTTAACTAATGTCAATGCTTCTGCAATATCGCCTTCTGTTGTTTTAACAGTAAGTTTAACTGCATCGCCTTTATTGAGCACAACTGCGATATTTGATTTCTTCGCAGAAATTGAGAAATATGCATCGTATGCGTCGAGCTTGATATAGTAATATGTGTTTCCGTCAAGCACTGCTGAACGGATATCGGCAATTGTACCTTCGGCAACAATTTCTTCTTTCTTGTTGTCTTCTTCCTTATCACCTTCGCTGTCAATAATAATTGACTGCTTATCAAGTTCTGCTTTTGCATCGCCGTCGATGCCCATTTCGTTGTAATATGCCTGCAGACAGTCATCAAGTTTTTCAGCTGCAACTGCTTTCTGTGACTGCTCAACGTTAACAAGTGAATACATCTTAACGTAACCGTCGTTATCTTTGAGAGCCATAAAGAATGTGGGCTCGTTACCAACATTCATAAGCAAGGGGAATGTTGCGTTGTAGCCGTACTGCTGAACTTTACCTTCTGCAGACTGCTGTGCAGCATATTCGGTAGCACCTGACTGTTTGAAGAATTTTGTTTCTTTTGTTCTCTGGTTTGAGAGAATGAAACCGATGATTGAATCGTCGGCTGTAACAGATGTAACACCTGTGTACATATAAACATCATCGTTAAGAGCGATGTAGTTGCTGCCCTGAGTTGTGATTTTAACGTCTTTCTGACCGAGAATTGAGTTGAAGAAACCGTTCTTGTACTGGCCATAGTAATCGTACTGCTGTGAAATAAGTGTTGATGAATAAATTCTGTCAATCCACTGAAGGTTTTCATCAGTTTTTGCAGTTTCGATATCGTAGTATTTGCTTTCGCCCGTTGTTGCATCAAGAAGAACAATACCTGTTATATCTTCACCGCCGAAAAGACCGATTGTGAAATCCATTCTCGGGCAAATCCAGTAAGGTCTGCCGTTATCGTCAATTTCAAAAGTAGGTGTATCGAAAAGATATGTGGGATACTGGAAACGGAGATGACGTGCAAGAAGTCTGCCGAAATGCTCTGCAGGAGAATATCTGATGTTTTCCATTCCAAGATCCTTAAGTTTTACAACGTCAACCTTCTGTGTTGTCATATCAACAATCATATATGCAGGAATACCCTGCTCTGTGTTTGTGAGCCATTTGATGATATTTGCATATTTGAGAGTTGTTACACGTACAGGCTTTCCTTTGTAGTTAATCTGTGTGTAATCTTCAGCGTCAACATACTGTGAAACATATTCTGAAAGTTCACCCAACTGTTTACTGCCGAGGTTTTTTGCCGAATCTTCATCAAGCATGGGAACTGATTTGAAATCAAGTTCTTTGAATTCTTCCGTAAAGTTCGCTTCTTCTACCGTAATCAACTGGCTGAAATCCTTCGCTCTGAAGAAAACAGAAGAAACAAGAGAGCCGATAACCACCAGAACAACAAGCACGCATACTATTGAGCCGGGAATAAGCGTGTTTTTCTTAACATAAGGCAGATACTCGGGACGCATAAGCGCCTTGCTTGTGAAGAAAGAAAAAACAGGATATGCAACTGCAATAAGGCCGAGCCAGAAATAGAGTTTGATATCCTTGAAGTTGAATGCAGGAAGCATTATATAATAGCCTACTGCTGCAACAATAACCGTAAGAACAGCATTGATAATCGCTTTCTTGCCGGCATTTTCGGGCGGTATCACTACTTCATCTTTGTTGTAGATGTTAGTGAAAACATTCGCACCATTGAAATTTCCTGAATCCATAATGTATTCACTCCTGAAAATTATTGTAATATGGTAATTATTGTACAATATTCACAGTAAAAATACAAGTCTTATTTAAAAATTATAAATGAACGTATTGTTAAATTGCTTGACAATCCTGATTTTTACTGCTATAATATAAAACTGTCGCACGGTATTTGTGCGGCTATCCTTGCTCTGTATAAAATAAAGAAAAAGACAGGGCCATTATGACCAGAAGGAGGTGCTTGATAATGGCAGCAAACAGCTATGAAACCATGTTGGTTTTCTCAGTTGCAAACGGTGAAGAAAGCGCAAAGGCTCTCTACGAAAAGTTTAAGGCTCTCATTGAAAAGAACGGCACAATCAACTCTGTAGATGAGTGGGGCACACGTAAGCTCGCTTATCTCATTGATGATGAAGCTGAAGGTTTCTATGTAGTTACAAACTTCTCTGCAGAACCCCAGTTCATCGCTGAACTCGACCGTCGTGCAAAGATCACTGATGGCGTACTTCGTATTCTCACAGTAAGAAAATAAGGATAACACGAAAGGAAAAGGTATTGAATTATGCTTAACAATGTTGTTCTTATGGGAAGACTTACCGCTGACCCTGAACTTCGTCAGACAAGTACAGGTATTGAGGTAACATCTTTCTCCATCGCCATCGACAGAGGTTATGTCCGTCAGGGTGAAGAACGCCAGACCGATTTTATCAATTGTGTTGCCTGGCGTCAGACAGCAAAATTCATCTCTTCATATTTCCGTAAAGGTCAGATGATTGCAGTTACAGGCTCAATCCAGACAAGAAACTATGAAGATAAGAACGGCAACAAACGTGTTGCAACAGATGTTGTTGTTGCAACTGCAAGTTTCTGCGGTTCAAAGAGTGAAACAGGTGCTGCATCTGCTCCCGCAAACGCTAACCCCTACTCTGCTCCTGCAACTTCTTATTCAACAGCAGTTGCTTCAGATTTTGAGGAACTTCAGGGTGACGATGATCTTCCGTTCTGATTCGCAGAACACCTAAATTTATAAGGAGGTAAATCACATGGCTTACGATAAATCAAACCGTCCTAACAGAAAAGGACGTAAAAAGGTTTGTGCTTTCTGTGTAGACAAAACAACAGAAATCGACTACAAGGATATTGCTAAACTCGGTAAATTCACATCCGACAGAGCTAAAATCCTCCCCAGAAGAGTAACAGGCACTTGTGCAAAACACCAGAGAGAGCTTACAACAGCTATCAAACGTGCTCGTCAGGTTGCTCTTATGCCCTACACAGCAGACTGATTTAATTAAAAATAATTCCGCTCATCAATACAAATTGATGGGCGGTTTATTTTTAGGTAAGAAGTAATAGTGAAGAGGTAATAAGTGGGAAAGTTGTATAGTAAAAGTGGACACATAGAAGAGTTAATGATAAAATAACTTCAAGAGGTGTTCACAATGAAAAGAACTTTCAGCAAGGAATTTAAGGTCAAGGCATGCGAATTAGTCCTGAAGGACGGAATAAAACATG
>JAFUIO010000021.1 GCA_017468425.1 Clostridia bacterium
ATTTAACTGTGTATTTATTTTAATTTTCGTAGGGGTCGATGCCCACATCGACCCGAAAAATCTCTTGTAATCTGAAGCGGGACGATGTGGGCATCGTCCCCTACAATGAAGGAATTAATAATCATATAAATTATAATTTACTATGCTTTATTTTGTTTTAAACTCTTTTGTGATTTTTTCTGAATAGTTTTTCCAGAAACCGTATGCTTTGATTTCAAGGATATATTCTGTGTCTGCTTTCAGGTTTTCAATTTTCTGTGTTACTGTTTCAGGCATATCGTTGAAATAATATCCTGACCATACAGAAAGGTGTCTTTCGATAAGACCGTCCGATTTTCTTCTTACTGTAAGTTCATAACCGTTTACATGTTCGTCATCGCATTTTGCCTGGTCGAATGTAACTGTGCATTCGTTTTCTTCCGCTTCAATTTCAATTTTTTCGTTTCCTGTGAAATACACTTTTTCAGGTGCAGCATAATGCTTTGCTTCAGTGTAAAGGAATGAATCGGGGTCGTAGGGAGTGTCAATTTTCCATACTCTGGGGAAAGGTCTGTCTGTGATTACATCGTAAGGATAAATACGCACTCTGCCCTCTGCGTCTGCTTCAACGATTGTCATCTGTGCAGCATTTTCTTTTTCAGGCGGGAATGTGCTGTAGATTTTGTCAAACTCGTCAAGTTCAAAATAGGACAGTGTACCTGTGCCGAGAGATGTGAAATGCTGCTGATGGATTGAACGTGGGTCGTTGATAGGCGCGTGTGAATGACCTGAGAAATCAATAATCTGAGGATAGTTCATCATTACTGCTGTGAAATCACTTTCACCCCAGAGAATACTTCCGTAAACTGTTGACTGAATGTGGGGATGCTGGAAAACGAAGATCGGTTTTTTCGGGTCATCAGCTGCAGCTTTTGCAAGTTCTTCAGCCATATATTCAACTTTGTCTTCCTGAAAACCTGCACCGTTGTTTGAAGAAACTGAAACAAAGTGGAAGCCGTTGATTACGTTATGCTGGTCACCTTTCTGATTAAATGTTTTTTCAAAGCGTTCATATCCGCCTTCCATTCCGCCTGTACCGTGGAATTCGTGGCTTGAAATAAGCATAATTTTCTTTGTTTCTTCTTTTGTGAAATTATCAAGTGTTTCTTTGAACAAATCCATCTGCACCTGCTCACCGCTGTTTGCAAAGTCACCTGCAACAACAAGTGCATCAAGATTTTTGTATGTAGGATGGTTATCGGCAAATCTGTAAGCTGCCTGCATTGCCTTTTCCATTCTTTCTGTTTCTGCTGTACGTTCTGATTTATAGTGAACATCGCTTACTGCTACAAATCTGAGAATAGGATTGAAGTTTTCCATTTTAATCACCTTATCTGTCCCTTTCCTGAAATTAAATATTTTGTGGTTGTAAGTTCACGCAAACCCATAGGTCCTCTTGCGTGAAGTTTCTGCGTTGAAATTCCGATTTCAGCACCGAGGCCGAATTCTTCGCCGTCTGTAAAACGTGTTGAGCAGTTGACATAAACTGCCGCAGCATCAATACCAAGCTGGAATTTTTCTGCGTTTTCAAGGCTTTTTGTGACGATACATTCACTGTGGCCTGTTGTATATTCTGAAATGTGGCTTATTGCTTCGTCAACATCTGCCACAACTTTCACTGAAATTATATAATCAAGGAATTCTGTGCCGTAATCTTCTTCTGTTGCAAGAGTGATATCAGGCAGAATTTCTTTTGTTTTTTCGCAACCTCTGAACTCAACACCTGATTCATCAAGCTTTTTCTTTGCGAGAGGAAGAAATTCACCTGCTATTTTTTCGTTAACCAGAAGACTTTCAAGTGCGTTACAAACAGACGGTCTTTGTGTTTTGCCGTTATTCAAAATATCAACTGCCATCTGCAAATCTGCCGTTTCGTCAACGTATAAATGGCAATTACCTGTGCCTGTTTCAATAACGGGCACTGTTGCGTTTTTCACAACAGATGAAATAAGACCTGCACCGCCACGTGGAATAAGCACATCGATGTAGCCGTTTAACTTCATCATTTCGGTTGCGGTTTCGCGGGAAGTATCTTCAACGAGCTGCATAATATCGGCTGAAAAACCTGCTTTTTCAACTGCATTACGCATAAGTTTCATTAAAATTTTATTGCTTTCAAATGCTTCTTTACCGCCGCGGAGAATTACTGTGTTACCGCTTTTAAGGCACAAAGACGCAGCGTCAACAGTAACATTGGGACGTGCCTCGTAAATAATTCCGATAACACCCATAGGTACACGGACTTTTTCGATTTTCATTCCGTTTGGTCTTACTCCCCCGCCTGTAACTTCGCCTACAGGGTCGTCAAGCTTTGAAAGATTCACGCAGGCATTTGCAATAGAAAGAATTCTCTTTTCATCAAGCATAAGCCTGTCAAGCATTGACTTTGACATTCCGTTTTTTTCGGCATTGTCAAGGTCAATTTTATTTTTCTCGATAATCAGACCGATATTATTTTTTAATTCTTCTGAAATTTTAATGAGAGCATCGTTTTTCTTTCCTGTTGATGCAGTCATAAGTTCAGATTTTACTCTTTTTGCGTTTTCGCCAAGTGTGAGAATGTAACTCATTTTTTCACCCCTCTGAAATATGTTCCGATAGGTTTACCTTCTAAAAGGTCATATAATTTTTCGGGCTTATCGCCGTTCATAATTACCATATCAATGCCCGCTTCATTTGCAATTTCTGCGGCTTTGAGTTTTGTTATCATTCCGCCTGTGCCGAGAGATGAACCTGCTCCGCCTGCATTCTGTTTCATTTCTTCAGTAACACCGTCTACAACTTTTATCAGGTGGGCATCTTCGTTTTCTTTCGGGTTTTTATCATAAAGTCCGTCAATATCCGAAAGAATAATAAGCATATCTGCCTTTGCAACCTTCGCCATAATTGCAGCGAGAGAATCGTTTTCGCCCATTTCAAGTTCAAGTTCATCAATGGCAACGGTATCGTTTTCGTTTACAACGGGGATTGTACCGAGTTCGAGAAGTCTTTCAACTGCATTCTCAACATTCTGCTTTCTGTCTTCAAGAAGAACATATTTTGTAAGCAGAATCTGCGAAACTGTAAGTGAATAATCTGAAAAAAGCTTATCATACATATACATCAGTTCGCACTGACCTACTGCAGCACAAGCCTGTTTTGTGGGCGTGTCTGTGGGCTTTTTGCTCATACCGAGCTTACTCATACCAAGCCCTATAGCACCGCTTGAAACAAGCATAATTTCGTTGCCTGCATTCTGCAGGTCAGCCAGAGTTTTTACAAGCTGTTCAACACGTCTTATGTTAAGTCTGCCTGTTTTGTGAGTGAGAGTTGAAGTTCCCACTTTGACTACAATTCTTTTAGTTTCCATTTTCATCAACCTTTATGATTCATCATTTAAAACTGCGTGAGCACATTTGATTCCGTCAACTGCGGCAGAAACTATTCCGCCTGCATAACCTGCACCCTCACCTGAAGGGAAAAGACCGCTGACATTTGTCTGGAAAAATTCATCGCGTAAAATTCTTACGGGAGATGAGCTTCTTGTTTCCGCACCTGTCAGAACTGCTTCAGGCATTGCAAAGCCTTTGAGCATATTGTTCATTTTAAGAAGTGCATCTGCAAGTGTATCTGTAACACGCTTTGGTAAAACCTGCCTTAAATCCGCACACTCTACGCCTGTGGGGCAAGTGGGTTTTACAAATCCTAATTTTGTACTCTTTTTATCGTTCAGGAAATCGCCTACAAGCTGTGCAGGAGATGCGTAGGTGCTGCCGCCGTGGAAGAATGCTTTTTCTTCTATTTCTCTCTGCAGGCTGAAACCTGAAAGCGGATTTTCATCGGGGAAATCTTCAGGCTCAATACCTACAAGCAAGGCAGAGTTTGAGTTTTCTCCGTCACGCCTGAATTCGCTCATTCCGTTAACAACAACACTTCCTTCATCAGAAGAAGATGCTACAACCGTACCTCCGGGGCACATACAGAAAGTATATGCACCTCTGCCGTGGGGCGGATGACAAGCCATTTTATAATCGGCTGCGCCCAACTTCGGATGACCTGCAAATGAGCCATACTGCGCTTTATCGATAAATTCTCTGGGATGTTCAATTCTTGCACCTACAGAGAATGCTTTCTGCATCATCTTAATGCCTTTATTGTAAAGCATTGTAATTGTATCTCTTGCTGAATGTCCGACTGCTAAAACAAGTGTGTCTGTTTCAAAATCAAAGCTTCTTCCATTCTGCTCATAAGTAACTCCCTGAATTACACCGTTGAAAACGATAATATCAGTAAGCTTTGCACCGAAAAGAATTTCACCGCCCAGAGATATAACTTCTTTACGTATATTTTTAACAACTTCAACTAATTTATCTGTGCCGATGTGAGGCTTTGCATTATATAAAATATCTTCAGGTGCACCGTGTTTTACCAGCTCATTCAGGCAATGTCTGCACAAGGGGTCTTTGATACCCGTTGTAAGCTTACCGTCAGAAAATGTTCCTGCACCGCCTTCACCGAATTGCACGTTGGATTCTGTGTTAAGTTTTCGGTCACGCCAGAAAACACTTACATCTTTTGTTCTTGTATCAACATCGTTACCTCTTTCAAGAACAAGGGGTTTAAGTCCTGAACGTGCTAAAGTAAGTGCTGCAAACATTCCTGCAGGACCAAAACCTGCAATAACGGGACGGAGATTGCTTTTTCTTTTATTTTCAGGCAGAGTATACTCGTATTCCTGAATTTCAAGAACATTTTTGTTTGATGAACATTTTTTAAGCACTTTCTTTTCATCACGTACAGCCACATCAAGAGAGAAAACAAAGAAAACATTTTCTTTATCTCTGCTGTCAACCGAGCGTTTGAAAACACGCACCATTTCTATATCTTCATTTTTTATACGCAATGTCTTTGAAACAGCATTTCTCAAATCTTGTTCTTCTGCTTCAAGAGGCATTTTAACAGAATTAATTCTAATCATTTTTTATCCTTTCAATTCAGCTGCAAGTCTTGCAGAGCTTACCGCCCAATGGAGATTGAATCCGCCGCAACGTGAATCAACATCTAAAATTTCACCGCAGAAATAAAGGTCATTTACCCTTTCTGACATCATAGTATATTTATCAACTTCTTTCAGGTCGATTCCGCCTGATGTAACCTGGGAAAAATCAAAACCTTTTGTGCCTGTTACTTTAAACTCAAAGTTTCTGATATTTCCAATAATATTCTTAATATCTTTATCGGTTAATTTTCCCGCTTCATCGCCAAGGAAAATTCCGCATTTTTTCATAATTGTTTTACCCATTGCCTTGGGAAGAATGCCTGATAAAAGGTTTTCACACTCAAGAAGCGGATTTTTGTTTCTGTGAGAAACAAGGTAAGAATAAAGGTCTTTTTCTTCCATATCACAAGCCATATCAAGATAGATTCTTGCGTTTTGTATATCTGAAACTTTTCTTAAGAATCTCGACAAATCCATAGTTGCAATACCTGATAAGCCGTAGTCTGCAAAGAGAATTTCGCCGTCAGATGAGCCTACGAATTTTTCTTTTTCTTTAAGTGTGAGTCTACCTTTCACACGCACACCTTTAAGAGGTTTTGTGAAACGTGTGTCGGTTGTAATCTGCACAAGTGACGGATAAAGCGGTGTGACACAGCACCTGAAAGTTTTAAGAAGGCTGAAGCCTGAGCCGTCACTTCCCTGTGAAGGAGATGAGCAACCGCCACAGCACACAATTACTTTTTCCGCTTTTATATTATTGTTGATAATAAAAACATCTTTCTTATCAAGCTTTTCAACTTTTTCAAAGATAATTTTAATTCCGAGTTTTTCTGTTTCAAAACGAAGTGCATCCAAAACGCTTGAAGCAGAATTACTTCTCGGATAAACCCTACCCTCTGAATCTGCCACAGTAAGAAGACCGAGACTTTTCCAGAAATCAAGGTTAAACTCAGGTGTATATTTTTCAAGGGCGAAAGATACAAACGAGGGAGAATTATAGTCTTCTTTTGTTGCAGTTAAATTATCAAGGTTGCATCTGCCGTTGCCCGTTGCAAGAATTTTCTTACCTACGCGGTCAAGTTTTTCAAAAATCACAACTGATTTCTGCGGATAATTTCTTTTTATTTCAATGGCTGAAACAAGTCCCGAAACACCGCCGCCGATTATTGCAACATCAAAAAACATTCTTTCCCCTCCTTTACTAATAATTATAATATTATATCATTTATTTATTTTTTTGTCTATAAAAAAACGCCCTCAAAGAGGGCATTTTTAAATTATTTGATTTTGGATGCAACTTTTAACGCATCATCGATGTGATTACAGAAATGATTTCTGCCTACAGCATCAAAGAAACCTGATTTCTTCATAGCATTCATAGGCTGCTGATTAACGTGTGAAAGCACAAGTGTGATTCCTTTTTCCTTGCATTTTTTATGAAGCTGTTCAAGGCTGTTGAGTGCAGTTGAGTCAATGGCAGGTACTGCTCTCATACGGAGAATAAGACATTTTGTGTAATCTTTGAAATTGATTTCAAGGATTTTGTCTGCCGCACCGAAGAAAAGAGGACCGCTTATTTCATAAACACGCACATTTTCGGGAACAGTTTTTAAATCAATACTGTCTTTATCGTTTTCGTCTTCAACGTATTTCCAACCCTTAACGTCTGTTTCTTCGCTCATTCTCTTTATAAAGAGAAGCACTGCAAGAATCATACCAACTTCAATTGCAATTACAAGGTCGAAAATTATAGTAAGTGCAAAAGTAATTACCATAACTAAAATATCGCTTTTAGGTGCTGTTTTTACGATGTGTACAAACTTCTTCCATTCGCTCATATTGTAAGCAACCATAAAGAGAATTGCCGCAATAGTGGGCATGGGAATAAGCTCAGCATAAGGCATAAGGAACAAAAGAACAAGCACTAAAACAACTGCGTGAACCATTCCTGCTACGGGAGTTCTGCCACCGTTTTTCGCATTTGCCGCAGTTCTTGCAATAGCACCTGTTGCGGGAATACCGCCGAAAAGAACTGACACAATGTTACCTGCACCCTGTGCCACAAGCTCTGCATTTGAATTATGCTTTGAATTGACCATACTGTCTGCCACAACGCAGGAAAGAAGGGATTCTATAGCTGCAAGAATTGCAATAGTAAACGCATCGGGAAGAAGTTCTGAAATTTTTTCAAAGCTGAAATCAAGTGAACCTATGTTAAGCGAAGGAAGTCCTGTGGGGATAGTGTAAAGTTCGCCGATAGTAAACACACCTTCATCAAGTCCGGGAATAAATTTCACCATCAATGCTCCTACAATAACTGCAATAAGTGAAGGCGGTACACGTTTTTCAAATTTAGGATAAATTATAAGAATTGCAAGGCATACAGCACCTACAAGAAGTGCCTGCCAGCTGAAAGTTGACATTGCCGCAATATTGGCTTCAATTTTTTCAATAGTTTCAACAGGTTTTACACCGGCTGCGTATGTAAGACCGAGGAAATCTTTAATCTGACCGATTAAAATTGTAACTGCAATACCTGCAGTAAAGCCTACTGTAATTGTATGGGGGATAAATTTTATAAGCGAACCGAGTTTAAAAATACCCATTAAAATAAGCATTATACCTGCCATTATTGTGGCAAGAACAAGTCCGTCCATACCCTGCGTTGCAACAATACCTGCAACTATTGATGCAAATGCCGCTGTAGGACCTGCAATCTGCACACGGCTGCCGCCAAGGAAAGACACGACAAAACCTGCTGCAATTGCAGTGTAAACACCGCAGGCAGGTTCAACACCTGAAGCAAGTGCCAGAGCAATTGACAAAGGCAGAGCGATAATTGCAACAATCACACCTGCAATAAGGTCTTTTATAAACTGTTGTTTTGAATAAGTTTTCATTGCCGAAAAGAGCTTCGGTTTAAGATAAAAGTTTTTCAATTCATATCACCATATGTTCAATATTTTAACGCAACATAACCACCGACTGGAAATCGGTGGTTACGCTTAAAAAATCCTATTAGTTTCTTCTTTTGTTATCTCTGCGGAAATCCTTTTTGGGACGGCGGGGAGCATCTGAAATTTCGTTTTCGGGAACTAAACCTTCAACTTCAATAAGAGCTTCTCTTCTTGAAAGGTTAAGTCTGCCCTGCTCGTCGATTTCACGTACTTTAACGATAACTACGTCGCCAACGTTTACAACGTCTTCAACTTTTTCTGTTCTCTTAACGTCCAGGTGGCTTACGTGAACAAGACCTTCTTTACCGGGAGCAATTTCAACAAATGCACCGAAATCCATAATTCTTGTTACAACGCCGTTATAGATAGCACCAACTTCGGGGTCGTTTGCAATTGTTTCAACAATGAAGAGAGCGCGTTTTGCATCTTCAATATCAATTGCTGAAACAAAGATTGTTCCGTCTTCTTCAACGTCAACCTTACAGTTGCATTCAGCACAGATTTTCTGAATAACTTTACCCTGTTTACCGATAACTTCAGCAATTTTGTCAACGGGGATTTTTGTTGTGAGCATTTTGGGAGCATATTTTGAAAGTTCTGCTCTGGGTTCTGCAATGCAGGGAAGCATAATATCATCAAGGATATAAAGACGAGCTTTATACGTCTTTTCAAGTGCTTCTTTAATGATTTCGGGTGTAAGGCCATGAACTTTAAGGTCCATCTGGATTGCTGTGATACCCTTGTGAGTACCTGCAACCTTGAAGTCCATATCGCCGAAGAAGTCTTCAAGACCCTGGATATCAACCATTGTCATGAAACGGTCGCCTTCTGTAACAAGACCGCATGAAATACCTGCAACGGGAGCTTTGATGGGAACACCTGCAGCCATAAGTGAAAGTGTTGAACCACAGATTGAGCCCTGTGATGTTGAACCGTTTGATGAAAGAACTTCTGATACAAGACGGATAGCATAGGGGAATTCTTCAACTGAGGGGATAACGGGAACAAGTGCTTTTTCAGCAAGTGCACCGTGACCGATTTCACGTCTGCCGGGACCTCTTGAAGGTTTAGTTTCACCAACTGAGTATGAGGGGAAGTTGTAGTGGTGCATATATCTCTTGCTTTCTTCTCCGTCAATGCCGTCGAGAATCTGTGCATCACTTACAGGACCGAGTGTTGTGATTGTAAGAACCTGAGTCTGTCCTCTTGTGAACATACCTGAACCGTGAACTCTGTCGATAAGGTCAACTTCTGCTGCGAGAGGTCTGATTTCGTCAATGCCTCTGCCGTCAACACGTTTGCCTTCATCAAGGAGCCAACGTCTTACGATATATTTCTGAAGTTTGTAAAGGCAATCGTCAATTTTTGCGATTTCTTCAGGATAAACTTCGTCAAATTTTTCGTGAACTGCATCGTAGATGGGTTTGAGTCTTTCGTCACGGATACGTTTGTCGTCTGTATCAAGAACAACTTTTACATCTTCAATAGCAAATTCTTTGATTGCTTCATACATTTCTTCAGAGGGGTCGTTTGAGGGGAAATCAACTTTTGCTTTACCGATTTCAGCCTTGATTTCGTTGATGAAATTAACAACCTTCTGGTTTTCCTGATGAGCAAACATAATTCCGTCAAACATTACATCATTAGGAATTTCGTTACCTGCAGCTTCAATCATAGCAACAAGGTCTGCTGTTGAAGCAACTGTAACATACATTTCTGATTTTTCTTTTTCTTCTGCTGTGGGATTGATAACGAATTTGCCGTCAACAAGACCAACTACGCAACCTGCAATGGGGCCGTCCCACGGAATTTCTGAAATTGAAATAGCGATTGAAACACCAAGCATTGCTGTGATTTCAGGTGAACAATCGGGGTCAACTGACATAACTGTTGCAACAACACCTACATCGTTTCTCATATCTTTGGGGAAAAGAGGACGGATAGGTCTGTCGATAACACGTGAAGCAAGAGTTGCTTTTTCACTTGCTTTACCTTCTCTTCTCTGGAAAGAACCGGGGATTCTGCCTACTGAGTAGAGTTTTTCTTCAAAGTCTACTGAGAGAGGGAAGAAATCTACGCCTTCTCTGGGTTTGGGAGCCATTGTAACAGTACAAAGAACGTCTGTTTCACCATAACGAACAAGAACTGAGCCGCCTGCAAGCTGTGCCATTTTGCCTGTTTCAACAACAAAAGGTCTGCCGGCGATTTCTGTTTCAAATCTTCTGAATTCTTCGAACATAGTTTTTACATCCTTTCAAAATAAAATTGGTTTCTACTTTATATGAAAGCAGGCTCTCTTTTAGCAATAAATCCATACTTCGATTTTTCAAAATATCGATTTACCGCTAAAAAAAGTTTCAGCCTGCAAATCATCATTTCAGGGTAGTGCGAATAATCCGAACCCGTTTTTTACAGGCTGATTTCCGCTGACCCTTTGTTAAAATACTCGCAAATCCGTCAGGATTTGCTGCGTTTTTGCCGTGGTTCACCAAAAATCATCTCTATAAAAAATCTCCGACCAAAAAGTTAAAGATTTTTATTGGATTTTTGGTGGCTGAGTGTGAAGGAAGGCTAACGCCTTTCAAACACGAAACGCCGAAAAGACTTAAAAAGATTAACTTTTTGGCGTGTTCGGATTGTTTGCACTACCCTGCTCAAATAAAGGCAGGCAAAAAATATACATTTTGCCTGCCCATTGGGAATACTTATTTACGGATTCCGAGTCTTGCGATGATTGAACGGTAACGTTCAATATCAACCTTCTGAAGATATGCAAGAAGGTTTCTTCTGTGACCAACAAGTTTGAGGAGACCTCTTCTTGAGTGGTGGTCCTTATGATGAACTTTGAAGTGTTCGTTAAGGTCGTTGATTCTCTTTGTGAGAATAGCGATCTGTACTTCGGGAGAACCTGTGTCACCTTCGTGAGTTGCATACTCAGCCATTATAGCCTTTTTTTCTTCGTTTGTCATTGTTTTTCACCTCATTTTTAATATTTCGCATCATCTCAGATCCCAGCAAGAGGCAGGTGAACACCATTTAATGGTTTACTCCACTTTCCGAGAAAAGGACTCAAGCTCGTGTATTATAACATATTGATACCAATTTGTAAAGAGTTTTTTATAATTTATTTTATTATTTCTCTTCTTCTTTTTTATCTGCAAGGAGCATCAGAGCCATTGTCTGTTTAAGTGCTTCGGTCTGGGATTGACCGTCAATTATTTTCACTTTAAAATGAGGTCTCGGCACTGTTGCAACAGAGATTCTGCCACGCATTGCATTGGAAAGTGCTGCGATTTTTTTCATATCAAGCACCTCACTGTAAATAAGAAGTCTGTCTTTATTCTGCCCTATTTCAGTAATATTATTTTCAACTGCCGCTGCACGCAGAAGTGCGATATCAATAAGTCCCATTACGCTCTGCGGCGGGTCACCGAAACGGTCGATAAGCTCATCAATAACATCATCTGCATCTTCCTGACTACGTATATCTGCAATTCTTCTGTACATCGCAAGGCGGTGCGGCACATTTTCGATATACTTTTTGGGGATATTGGCATCGATGTGCAAATCGATAAGGCAGTCTTTTGAAGAATCTTTTACTTCCTCGCCTTTTTCCTCACCTACTGCTTCTGCAAGAAGTTTTAAATACATATCATATCCTACTGCTTCCATATGACCGTGCTGCTGAGCACCTAAAACATTGCCTGCACCACGCAGTTCAAGGTCTCGCATTGCAATTTTGAAGCCTGAACCGAATTCGGTAAATTCACGTATTGCAGAAAGGCGTCTGTCGGCAATCTCGGAAAGCTGTTTACCCCTTGTGAAAGTAAAATACGCACTTGCACGTCTTGCACTTCTGCCCACACGACCTCGTATCTGATGAAGCTGTGCAAGACCCATTCTGTCTGCGTCTTCAATAATGAGCGTGTTGGCATTAGGCACGTCAACGCCTGTTTCGATAATAGTTGTGCAGACAAGTATGTCCGTTTCGCCTTCAATAAGGCTTTTCCACACATCTGAAAGTTCTTCTTCCGTCATTTTACCGTGACCTACTGCCACTCTTGCATCAGGCATCATTTCTTTTATTTCTGCGGCTTTTCTGTCGATAGATTCAACCTTATTATGAAGATAATAAACCTGACCGCCACGGCGGAGTTCTTTTTCCATTGCCTGAACAAGCACTTCCATATTATGCTCAATAACATAAGTCTGCACAGGATGTCTGTCCTGAGGTGCTTCTTCGATAATGCTCATATCGCGTATACCCGTCATTGCCATATTGAGTGTACGCGGAATAGGTGTTGCAGACAAAGTAAGCACATCAACATTTGGGAAACGCTCTTTTAATTTTTCTTTCTGTGCCACACCGAAACGTTGTTCTTCGTCTACGATTACAAGTCCTAAATCCTTGAACTCAAGTTTTTTGGAAAGAAGCTTATGTGTGCCCACAACGATATCAACACTTCCCCTTTTTAAGTTTTTCACTATTTCCGCCTGTTCTTTTGCTGTGCAGAAACGGGAAAGCATTGCACTTTCAATGGGGAAACCTTCGAATCTTTTCTGTATTGTCTGATAATGCTGCAAAGCGAGAATTGTTGTCGGCACAAGTATTGCACATTGCTTACCGTCTGCAATACACTTGAAAACACCGCGCAAAGCAACTTCGGTTTTACCAAAGCCAACGTCACCGCAGAGAAGTCTGTCCATAGGATATGGTTTTTCCATATCGTTTTTGATTTCGTCAATACATCTCAACTGGTCATCAGTTTCGTCAAATTCAAAGCGTCTTTCAAAGTCGCTCTGCATATCAATATCGGGTGAAAAGGCAAAGCCTTTGATATTAAGCCTTTTTGAATAAAGCTGAATCAGGTCATCAGCCATATTTTTAACGGCAGATTTTACTCTGTTTTTAGTTTTAAGCCATTTGTCACTGCCGAGTTTATTAAGCTTGACGGAGTTGGTTTCACTTCTGGGGCCTATATATTTCGCAACGTGGTCAAGCTGTGTTACGGGGATATAAAGGATATCACCTTTATCGTAACGGATTTTGATATAATCCTTTGTTGCACCGCTTGCTTCAAGCTGAGTAATTCCCTCAAAAATACCGATACCGTGCATTGAATGAACAATATAATCGCCCTTGTGCATTTCTTCAAGGCTGTGGAAAGCATTTGATGCTTTGTAGTTTTTATGCTTTTTAAGCTTTTTCGGTGCAGTTCTTCTGCCGTAAGAAATAAGACGGAATTTATCCTGAGGATATTCCATACCTGCACTGAGTGCACCTTCAATTACACTTACATAACCTTTGGGGAATTCATTGGGCATTTTATCAAAGAATACAACATTATACCCTTCTTTTTCAAGGTCATCGCATAAAGCACGTGCGGCTTTATCTGTACCCGCCATAACAACGCAGGTTCTGTCTTTTTTATTTTTGAAATAACTTATATCATCAAGCAAAACATTAAGTGTGCCGTTCCACAAGTTAAGCTGAAGCGAAGTGAAATTGATAAGTTCTTTTACGGGGGTATCAAAGCTTCCCCTTGGCAGATTATCAAGGTAAATTGTTTTGTTTCTGCCGAAAACTCCAAGGACTTCCGACCACGAAAGGCCAAACCGGTCAAGACCTTTGCAGAGAGTTCCTTCTTCAAAACAAGCAGTAATTTCTTCATGGAGAAGTTTTATTGATGCTTCCCCTCTTTCTTTCACACCTGCACTCTCGCACACACAAAGAACAGTATCGCTTGTGCAATAATCAAAAATTGTTGCAAGTGAAGAATATGCAAGTGAAAGATATCTGTCAAGAGAAGATACTCTTACATCATTGGCAAGTTTTTCAATATCAGCCTGAAGTGATGCTTTTGCTTTCTGTGAGCCTTTGCCTTTCACTGTAGGGAGAAATTCGTTAATTTTATCTTTAAGAGTTTCAAGGCTGTCGAAAATTATTTCAGTTGCAGGTGTGATTTCAATTTCGTCAAGCATATCTGTTCTTCTCTGGCTTTCTGCCTCAAAAGAAGAAATTGAATCTACTGTATCGCCCCAGAATTCAATTCTGACGGGATTTTCTCTGTCTGGCGGGAATAAGTCGAGTATACCGCCCCTTACTGCAAACTGACCTGAGCCGTCAACCTGAGGACTTCTTACATATCCCGCTTTTATAAGAGTTGACACTGCTTCTTCAAGAGAAAAATCTTCTCCGCTTACAATTCTGACAGTTCTTTTTTCAAGCTCTTCCGGAGGCATTGTGAACTGCAGAAAAGCCTCAATACTGCAGGCAACAACGTCAAAATCATTTTTAAGGATTTTTGACAAAGCACCGATTCTTACGTGTTCATATTCTCTTGACTGACCTTCGGTTGTGCTGAAAGAAAAATCCCTTGCAGGGAAAATATACGCACGGCTGCCCATAGAAACAAGGTCTTCCGTAAGACGTCTTGCAGACGCTTCATCAGGCGTTACTGCAATACACTTTCTGCCGTCTGTGCAGAGTGTGTGCATAACGTGGGCTTTATTGATATGAGAAAGGCCAAGTGCACCCATCGGCACTCTGTTTTTTTCAAGAGCAAAAATGAGTTTTTGGTATTCTTCGTTATTCTGCATTATTTTTGCAAAGCAGGACATTCTTCTACCTCCATCACAACGCGGAAATCCGCAACAAACCCGCATAGGGGGTTGTTACGGTTTCAAATCAAAAATATTTTATCATCTGAAAATTATTTAGTCAAGAAAATTTTGTCAGATTTTCACGCCTTTTTTGCGTAAATCCGCCTTGAGAATTTCAACATTTCCATGGCTGTAGCAATGGCCGTCCATACCGACAGCCAACGCACCGTCAATATTTTTCTGCACATCATCAATAAAAATACATTCCTCTGCTTTGAGAGAAAATTTCTCAAGAAGTGCAAGATACAAGCCTTTTTCAGGTTTTACCATCTGATAATCACAGGAAACAATAAAGCCGTCAAAAAGGTTAAGTGCGGGAATGTTATCTTTTTCTCTGTAAAATTCAGGAGCAACATTTGAAAGCAGGTAAATACCGTAGCCGTTTTCTTTGAGAGTCTTTACAACATCATACATATCTTCAAACGGCGGCATATACGGGAAAAAGTTCTGCACCATTTCGTTTATTTTTTCAAAATGTTCATCGGGGAAAAGATGCCTTTTTTGAGCAATGATTTCATCGGAAGTCACAACTCCCCTGTCACGCTCTGCCCACAGTTCATTCCTGAAAACTTCTTTGAGAATAGTATCCGCAAGAGCCTTGTCAAAATGGGCATAGAGAGTTTTTTCGGGGTTATGGTCTATAAGCACTCCGCCCATATCGAAAATTATATTTTTAATCATAATCCATCACCGTATAAAATATACCACATAAAAAACAAAAAAACAACTGCCCGTGCAAAAGCATAGGCAGTTGTTCGATTTTAGGAAATAAAAAACTTATGCTTCTTCTTCCTTCATCTTTGCGAAGCACTCACTGCAATATACAGGGCGTCCGTCTTTGGGTTCGAAAGGAACTTTGGCTGCGCCGCCACATGAAGCACATGTTGCGTCATGAAGTACACGTTCGGGATTTCTTGCACGTTTGCGTGCGTCACGGCATTCTTTGCAACGGAAGGGTTCGTTTTCGAAACCTTTTTCAGCATAGAATTCCTGCTCACCTGCTGAGAAAATAAATTCGTTTCCGCATTCTTTGCAGATGAGGGTTTTGTCTTCGTACATTTTAATGACCTCTCTTGATAAGTATTAGTCCCGTTATGGGGCTTTATTATAAACGGGGAACCCGCTTATTACAGAATTGACTTAAGCTTCTTTCTCACTCTCTGCAGTGCACCGTCAACGCCTTTTATGCTCTGACCTGTTTTTTCTGCAATTTCAGAATAACTCATTCCGTCAACAAACAAACTGAAAACGGAATACTCCGTCTGAGAAAGAATCTTCCTGAGACTTTCGCGCAATGATTTGTAATTTTCAGATGAAATGTATTCATCCTCTGTCGTTGTGCTGCTCACGGTTTCGTCACCTAACGGAACAAAATCTTTATCTGCAGAAAGGAAAACATTATCTTTCTTCCTTACAAAATTTTTAAGAGCATTTTTAATGCATACAGCGGCATAGGTTCTGAAGGAAGCGCCCTTTTCATCGTTGAAGCTGAGAATTGCTCTGAAACAAGCAACCATACCTTCCTGGATAAGGTCTTCATTCTCGAAGCGGTTGTCGGAAAACGACAATGCACAATTTGCAATTACACTCTCCATTCTTTTTATAAGAATCTGCAGTGCAATTTCATCGCAACTTTTGCAAAGTTTTACTAATTCTTCGTCTGACATAATATGGTAATTATAATTTTCCATTCATCCACCTCTTACCAATTACAAGGTAATATTAATACTTTTTTAACATCTTGTCAAGTTTTTTTCATAAATAAGTTGAATATTTTTAACAATTATTGATATTTTTTGTCGATTTCTTACAATTCAACTTTCTTATTGCGTTATAAGAACTTTTTCAAAGTAAAAAAATGCTTTTCTTGACTTTTATAAAGAAACAGAGTAAAATTAGTAATAAGTATATATATAGTATAAAGGCGGCGAGGAATTGGAAAACAGGCCAAACGGATATAAAACCAGACAACGCGATATGATTCTTGACGTTCTTAAAAAACACGGGTCAGGGCATCTAACCGTTGACGAAATGACCGCCCTGCTGAACGAAAATTCAGCTGTAGTAGGCAAGTCAACCGTATACCGTTATCTCGAAAAACTTGCCGAAGATGGTGTTGTAAAAAAATACACTGTTGACGGTGAAAAAAGTGTTTGTTATCAATACCTTGACTCACACGAGTCCTGCTCAAACCATTACCATATGAAGTGTGAAAAATGCGGCAGACTTATCCATATGGAATGCGAAACAGTCGACAAACTGACTGAACATATTTTCACCCACCATAATTTCCGCCTTAACGGGGCAAAATGTGTTTTTTACGGAATTTGCGACAATTGTTATAAAGGAGAATAAATATGAAAAAATTAAACAAAACTTCTAAAATTGTAATTGCAGTTGCTGCAGCTGTGCTTGTTGTTGCAGGTGTTGCTCTGGGACTTTACTTCGGGCTGAAAGAAAAACCTCACGAAACATCTTTTGCTGAAACTGCAGAAGTACAGGTTATCGACAGCAAAAACATCATTTTCTCATACACCTGTCCTTATATGGATAAGAATACCGCTTTCAGAATTGATGACAAAAACGGTCTTGTTATCACTTATAAAGATAAAGACGAAACCAAAACTCTCCCCTGCACAATCTCTTCTTCCAAATACGAAGCAAGTGAAGCAGAATTGATTAAATACGGAAAACTTTCACTCAGTGTTACTCTTAAAGAAGAAATAAAAGAAAATGTACTTTACAAAGCACTTCTCAAAAAAGACAGCATCAGCCTCAAAAAGGAAAATTATACAAACGGTGAAATAACAGCTGATTTCACTGTTACTAAAACAGAAGAAGGTCTTTTTGAAGTAGAAAAAGAAGTATTTGTAGATTCAAAGCTTGTAACTCCCTCAAATGTTGAAGCTAAACTTTCAAAAGAAAACGGAAAAGCTTATCTCACAGTTACTGCACAGATTGACGGTATCACAAAATATGATGAAAACGCTCTTCAGAATTTTACATCCTTCATTGCTATCAGATACAAAAATGAAAACGGCACATTCGGCAGATTCCTTAACAGAGATGTAGAATTTTCTGCAGAGAACGGCAAAGTTATCATCAAAGGCACGCTTGATAAAGAAGACCTTATTCCCGGACAGGATTACAAGCTTATTATCAAAAAAGGTTTCTTCTCAAACGATGATAAATCTGTAGTCAATGACGATTACGAAGGTGATTTCACTTACGTTGAATAAGTTTTTCAGGAGTCAGAATTATGTTCACAAGCATCAGAAGCATGGGGCTTTTCGGAATGCAATCGTATATGGTAAACGTGGAAATCGATGTCAGCGGAGGTCTGCCTCATTTTGATATCGTCGGCTTACCCAATACATCCGTAAGCGAAGCAAAGGAACGTGTACGTTCAGCCATTAAAAACAGCGGACTTACTTTTCCTGTAAGCAGAATTACAGTGAATCTTGCCCCTGCTGACACAAAAAAAGAAGGACCTGTTTACGATTTACCTATACTTCTTTCAGTTCTTGCTGCCTCAAGGCAGATTAAACCGATACCTGAAACTTCTGCATTTATAGGTGAGCTTTCTTTGAGCGGCGAAGTAAGACGAATAAACGGTGCCTTACCTATGGTAATTGAGGCTATGCACAACGGTGTAGCTGATGTATTTGTACCTAAAGAAAATGCTTATGAATGCTCTGTGGTATCAGGAATTAACGTTTACCCCGTTGAAACTGTCAGCGAAATTATTTCTTTCCTGGACGGCACTGCAGAAATCACTCCCGCAACATATACTCCGAAGGAAGAAAATTTCGAATCACTGGTTGACTTTGCTGACGTAAAAGGTCAGTTTGAAGCAAAAAGAGCACTTGAAATCGCGGCGGCAGGCGGTCATAACATTTTGCTTATCGGCCCTCCCGGGTCAGGTAAAAGCATGCTCGCCAAACGAATCCCCACAATACTGCCCGATATGACTTTTGAAGAATCACTTGAAACAACAAAAATATATTCGGTTTCAGGTAAGCTCCCTGCAGACACACCACTTATTACACGAAGACCATTCCGTTCACCTCACCACACAGTTTCACCTGTTGGTCTTTCAGGTGGCGGTGTAATACCAAAACCCGGTGAAATTTCACTTGCACATAACGGTGTTCTTTTCCTTGATGAACTGCCTGAATTTTCACGCACAACAATGGAAATAATGCGTCAGCCTATAGAAGACGGCGTAATTTCAATTTCACGTGCCCAGGCAACAGTTACATATCCCTGCTCCGTAATGCTTGTATGTGCCATGAACCCTTGCCCTTGCGGTTATTACGGCCATCCTACAAGAGAATGCAGCTGCCCCGGCGGTGCTGCGGAAAGGTATCTGAACAAGGTTTCCGGGCCACTGCTCGACAGAGTAGATATCCACATTGAAGTTCCCCCTGTTGATTTTGGTAAACTTTCCGATTCAGAGAAGGGTGAGAAATCATCCGACATAAAAGAACGCGTAAACAAAGCACGTAAAATCCAGCAGAAACGACTTGCAGGCTCAGGTATCACCTGCAACGCTCATATGACAGCACGTCAGACAAGAGAATTCTGCAGAATGACTGACGAAGCAATGCAGATGCTGAAAGACGTTTTTGAAATGCTTTCACTTTCTGCAAGAGCGTACGATAAAATCCTGCGTGTGGCACGTACCATTGCTGACCTTGACAACAGCGAAATTATCACAGACGAACATATTGCAGAGGCAGTGCAATACAGAAGCCTTGACAGAAAATTCTGGGGAAAATAATATAGCTTACAATAACAGAGCCCTGACCTTAAAGGTCAGGGCTTTTGAGTTTTTATGCGTCGTTTTCAGGTTCAGCTTTTTTTGAAACAACAGCTCTTTGCTGTGATTTTTCAAGAATACTGTTACGACGTTCTGTAAGTTCATGATACATAATTGTTCTTGTTTTGTCATCAAGGTTATAGAACAACATCGGAATATACGAAAATGCACCGAGAACAATAGGAATAATCGAATACATCGCAAAAATTGCCTGTTTTGTTTTCATCGACTGAACAACGCCAACGCCTGCTTCGTAACCAATAAACGAAACAACAAATGTTGAAAGTGCGTTCTGTATTTCAGAAACGATTTTAGTTGCAAGGCTTGATATAAAGCTTGTCATAGCCTCTGTACGCTTACCTGTTTTCCATTCACCGTAGTCGATGATTTCCTGTTCCATAAGCTGTGGAACAGTCATCCTGACTGAAAGAACTGAAGAATAGCAGATTTCCTGGAACATAAGTGCAGGAATCATAACCCACATATTATCAAGGTTATTGAAGCCTGCAATAAATGCCACAACCCAACCGAGCTGAGGAACAAGGTTAGACATAAACCACAACTGCTTCATTGAGAATTTCTTCCTCAATTTAGGCAGATACATATATGAAATATATGTAAGGGGTGCTGCAGGAACACCGCAGATAACCCTGAGCGATGCTGAACCCATAACGTCAAGCCAGAACAAATTTGCGAACGGGCTGTTAACGTTGCCGAATGCTCCGAGAATTTTTGAAAGAGTAAGAAGAACCTGAAGTTTGTTGCCGAAGAAATTACGAAGGCCGTCCACAAGCTTCGGTTTTTCTTCAACCTGAACAATACGCTCTTTGATAACGCAGATTTTGACGAACATACCGAGGAATGATACAAGCACTGTACCTGCACCCATTACGATATAAACATTTTCAACTGACATACTGATTGCGCCTGTAGCAGCAAGGTCGAGCATTATAACCATAACGTAGTTGGGAACACTCTCAAAGCCACCGATGTTATCAAGAGCTATAAGGGCTGCCTTGTCATCGATACTTGGAGTAAAAGTAGAGTTAAGACCACCTATTGCACAGTTATAAAGTGTACCAATCGTTTCTTTAAAAATTGATATTATGCAATAAATCGCAATTTTCCGCCACGAGAGAGGACCCCAGTTCTGGTCACTGATAAACAGCGGGGTTACCCACAATGCAATACATGCTATAGCGTATGGTCCGATTGTGGCAAAAGCCCACGGTTTGAATTTACCGAAACGTGTTCTTGTTCTGTCTACTATGTATGCAAAGATTGAGTCGTTGATAACATCCCACGCAAGGGTTGCAACTGCAAAAGCTGCAATGATTCTTGAGTCAAGCCCGAAAACGTTGAGCATAAAATATGATAAATAACTTTCAAGGTTAAACTTATTTACTTCACCTGTAACAAACAAAGTAATGAGTTCTTTTGCTCCGACGTACCTTTTTCCGTAAACACTTTCAATTGCTGTTTGGGATACTTCCTCCGCAACTGCTGATTTTTTGATTTCAGTATTCTGTGCCACGTCAGGTCATCTCCCCTTTCTTGTTTAACATACTATATTTTTATTATGCACTTTTTCTGTTTTTTTGCAATAGTTTTTTTAAAATCAATAGGTTTTCATAAAAAATAACCCGGCAAGTTAAACCTTACCGGGTTGAAATTCATATAAAATTATGCTTCTTCAGTTTTAGAATCAACCGTAATTGCTCTTTCCTGTGATTTCTTGATGATGTTGTTACGACGTTCTGTAAGTTCGTGATACATAATAGTTCTTGTTTTGTCATCAAGGTTATAGAACAACATAGGAATATATCCTAAAGCACCGCAAACAATGGGAACAACAGAATACATTGCAAAAATTGCCTGCTTTGTTTTCATTGACTGAACAACGCCAACACCTGCTTCATATCCGATGAATGAAACAACCGCTGTTGAAACTGCGTTCTGGAGCTGTGCAACAATCTTTGTTGCAAGACCTGAAATAAAGCTTGTCATAGCCTCTGTACGTTTACCTGTTTTCCATTCACCATAGTCGATGATTTCCTGTTCCATAAGCTGAGGAATAGTTTTCTTGATTGAGTAAACTGATGAGAAACAGATTTCATGGAACATAAGTGCAGGAATCATAATCCACATATTATCAAGGTTATTGAAGCCTACAAGGAAAGCAATAATCCAACCGATTTCAGGAACAAGGTTAGACATAAACCACAACTGTTTTGTTGTGAATTTCTTTCTCAATCTGGGCAAGTACATATATGAAACATATGTAAGGGGTGATGCAGGGATACCGCAGATAACCTGAAGTGAAGCTGAGCCCATAACATCGAGCCAGAACATATTTGAGAACGGGCCGCCAACGTTGCCGAATGAGCCGAGAATGTTTGAAAGTGTAAGAAGAACCTGAAGTCTGTTGCCGAAGAAATTTCGCAGACCATCGGTAATTTTCGGTTTTTCTTCAACCTGAACAATACGTTCTTTGATAACGCAGATTCTGACAAACATACCAAGAAATGATACAATCAGAGTACCTGCACCCATTATGATATATACGTTTTCAACTGAAAGGCTGATTGCACCTACTGCTGCAAGGTCAAGCATAATAACCATTGCGTACGACGGTACTTTTTCAAAGTCACCGATATTATCAAGGGCAATAAGTGCTGCCTTGTCGTCGATACTGGGTGTATAGGTTGAATTCAAGCCGCCTATTGCACAGTTATAAAGGGTACCTATTGTTTCTTTAAGAACTGAAATTACACAATAAATTGCAATTTTCTGCCATGAGAGTGGGCCCCAGTTCTGGTCACTGATGAACAGAGGTGTAATCCACAATGCAATACATGCTATTGCATACGGACCGATTGTTGCAAATGCCCACGGTTTGAATTTACCGAAACGTGTTCTTGTTCTGTCTACTATGTATGCAAAGATTGAGTCGTTGATAACGTCCCATGCAAGAGTTGCAACTGCAAAAGCTGCAATAATTCTTGAGTCAAGCCCAAAAACGTTGAGCATGAAATAAGACAGATAACCTTCAAGGTTGAATTTGTTAACTTCGCCTGTAACAAACAAAGTTATAAGTTCTTTTGCGCCGACATATCTTTTACCGTATGAGCTTTCTGAACTCATAACAGGCATATCATTTTCAGCATTTGTGATAGTTTGTTCTTTCGCCAAAAGTTCTACATCTCCTTCTTCAAAAAAAATTATCCTGTATATTATGCACTTTTTTTTCAAAAAAAGCAACAGTTTTATGAAAAATAAATAAAATAAAAAACTCCGATAAAATGCGGAAGGTTGCTAAGGACAGTTTACCAAAACAGTCAATAAAAACCACCGTGCATTGCAGTAGGAAAAGAATTAACCAAGAGAGAGTAAAATCTTTCTTGGTTTTCTTTTTTTATTGATATTTGCACATTCGACAAATCCGTCTTTAATTTGTACAATGAAAGTACAAAATTTTAAGGAGGACTTTTTATGTCAAACAAAACTTCTATCAGCTATCGCAATGTTGGTGATTATCTCATTCCGAATCTCATATTACCACCCGAAGAAGCAAATATCACTCTCGGTAAATGGGGTATGTTACATAAGGATTATCTTTTTAAACACAAGAAAGTGTTATTCACAACCTTGCTTACTCAGGGTAAACTCTATCAGCACTGTGCCGAAATTGAAAAACAGGCACGTGATATGTTTGATATTCTCGTAGAACAGATGAAAAAGTCTGAGGGTGTTACAGAACAACTGAAAGCGAAAAATCAGATGGAGTGGGTATGCCGTATGCAGAATATAGAGGCAAGGGCAAAAGAATGTATTTATGCTAATCTAATCTTGTGTTAAGGAATTCAATTATGAGGCTGTTCGTTGTTCAACAGCCTCATATTACATAATTGAAAATAGTTTATTCGTACAATTTTTCAATGCGATTATTTTCAATATTAACATTAAAACCAAATTTGCTATAAAAATGAATTAATCTATCTCGGTGTTCAGGGTCATTATAATCATTTAAATCTTCTGAACTTAACCAACCGTTATATTTTTTTACATCTAAAATATCGCCTATTTCAAACAAAACATTCATAACGATAGTTCCATATCCTTGATTTCTATTTTCCTTACTGTTCTGTATATCAACTATTTTAATTCTGTTCTCATTAGGAAAGTGTTCTGTAAAAAGGGTAATTACTTTAAACCTACAAAGAAACAAATGGATATTTATGTCGGTTTTTCTATAATCTTCTTTTATTTCAACTTGTATTTTATAATCATTACTATTTAAATTTGGTGTTTTGTTGTCATATTTCATTCTAATAAAATCATACTGTGTCATAAAAGATTTATTCCCCTTGTCGAAATTTAAACAATAAATTCTATTTGGTTATTTTTTGTTCACATCAAAATCTCATCAAGCAGCGCTTTGTATCTATCTGACAATGATACCATCATTAAATCATACCAAAGATTTTTTGAGTATTGCCCATTTTCAATACACCAAATTTTATAATGCAACCCTTTTTCAGTATATAAGTCTATAGGGATGTTTTCGTTGGTTTCAGAATATTTCTGAAGATAGTCACTTGTGGCGTACTGATTCTTTGTGCAATCTATATGAGAAAAAGTGTCATTTTCAGGATAATACATACCATGAAGGAATGTTGTTATGCAGTGTGAACTTGATGTGTTTTCTTCTATATAGGGAAGTGTTTCTATCTCAATGTGCCAGAATGGTTGCTCCTTTATGGTATCGTAATCTTGTTTTACTACCATCAACAATTTATCGCAGGTTTCGTCATCAATATGGACGGTAATAGTTTTTGGTTGTTTCAATATACTATCTCTAAAATGAAATTGCGGTCCATAATATTTTTCAAAGTCAAGTGAAGAATATGATATGGCTTGCTCAGCAGGTAGAGCTAATCTTTCATCAAGTCTAAGTAAAATATTCCCATCTTGAACATTGTCAACAATGAGTCTTGCAAAAGCAGGCATCGTATCTCTAAACTTAATTGGTTTTGTTCTTGTAAGAATATTGTAAAGATATGATTTGTTCTCAAAAATAAAGTAATCTCGTTTGAATTCGACACCATTTACAATAGACAAACCATATTGATTAGTAGTATGTAATAACTTTTCATTCTCCGTAATTGTTCGAATATCTATTTTGGTTTCTCCAAACAAATCTAAAATATACGCTGTTAGAACAAGCGCAAACAAATCATTTAAAGACGGAACGACCTCCAAGGCTTTACCTTTCGCTACAGGCTCTATGAAAGCGTATGTATAGTAATGAACCCAACCATTCATATCATTTTGCATCATATAGTCAAGCATTTCATTCGCAGTGATTTTTGAATTATTAAACTTTTCCACTACTAAATCAACTAACGACTCAAGATATATGGGAATTTCAAATTTAGTTAGTCTCGAGCTAGATAAATAATCTAAATATGTTTTTCTAATTGTAAATATCAAATACTCCACATTTTTGTATTCATCAGATTCGACAACTGAAAACATAAAACTATTTATTTTATCTTCAAGCAATTCAGAGTATGTCATAAGCAATCCTCGTTTTTTAGTTAAACTTTGATCAAATCCTCATAAGCCTCTATAAGCCATTGATGTGCCATCACCAATAAGTTGTTATCAAACTGATATTTTATATAAAGATAACAGGCTTTGTCTAATGTTTCGACAGAACCGCTTTTCAGCAAATCATCATATGATGGTATGCCTTTTGAGTCCCAAGATATTTTATCTGCAATGAATATAACCTTATCATACACACTTGCGTTTTTCCTTAAAGTTGTGTGACATTCAATAGCATTCAGGATATCTGAATCAGTAATGCCATATTCTTCCTGTGCAATTGTTCTTGAAACTCTTTGATGTAAAAGAGCATGATATTTTTCTTCGGCAGGATCTATTTCAAACCCTTTCATTATGGCGAAATCATACATTTCCTGCGGTGTCATTATTCCACTTATATCGTGAAGTAATGCTGCGAGTTCAGTTTTTTCTATATCAATACTATATGTTTCAGCTAAACCGACAGCTAATTCTGCCACATTTTCCACGTGCTTCAAAACATCTTCTTTATTGTTACTGAGGTATTTATTTTTGATTAAATCAATCATAGTACGATTCTCCATTTAATCTTAGTCAATGCGTTTTCAATATCTCAAAGGAACTTTTGAGTTATATATTTGAGCATCAAGGCCTTTAGCTCCTAATAATTCTGTTAAACTTCGTTTAACGAAGTCTGTTCTGTGAGTTGGTGAAATTCCGACCTCAACAACATCTCGCAAATCAATTGATTGAGTAATATACGGAATAAATGCACCATTCATTTCTCTAAATAGTCTTTGCTGTGTTGAATTTGAACCAAGTCTAACAACTGCAATTCTATACTCATTTTCATGTTCAAACAGAGGATTTTTCATAAAAATAGAATAGCGGACTATATTATCTTCTAATTTGCTATATAAGTACTCACGCTGATATGTATGCTTGAGTTTTAAGTACAGTTGCCAATAGTCTTCATATAATTCACGCAATAATTCTTTTTGTTTATCTTGATTATAGATTACTTTTCCAAAAAGCAATGTTTCATCTGAATCCTGTCTAAATAGATACTGTATGGCATTCTCCTTCAAACCAATAGAATAACCAATGTTATTTGCGTTTTTTGTATAATAACTCCATAAATTCAGATTATCTCTATCAAGTGACATTGATAAGATATATCTCGTTTCTTTTATTCGATTAGCTGTCTGTCGAGGGTGTGAAAATGAACTTGTATGATAATAGGAAAACATACCTGTATTAAAGCGAAATCGGCCTTCTTTGCTATGGTTATCAAGGTAAGGAATAGTATCATGAAACAACCCTGCAAAATAATCACTTTCAGAAGAATCGTTCAAAAAATCGCTATCTGAAAGCCAAAGCGTAGAACTATTAAAAATTCCCAACAGCCCCGCAGGAGACGTGTAGTGATATAGTATAGCATCGGAATCACACTTCTCAATTTTTGAACAATGCTTTTCATATATTTCATTAATTGGTATTTGCCAATCAAGCATAATTAAAACTCCTCTCAGGCATTTTTTCTTTTATTGCTTGGTATTAATTTAGCAAAAAGTCTATCTCCGTATCAAAACACCTTTCATAAACTGTGTTTCATTATGCGTTTCGTACACTATTTTCATTTCTTCTTCTGTGCATCCGATTAGTATTTTTATTTCTGAATCTTTCTTCATCAAATCAACGATGCACATTATTGCAACAACTTTTTTCTCGGTGCTTCCAACCCACACATCTATCCCTGTACCATCCATAGAGGTTGTGTCCTTCAAATATCCATAATCAACTCGATAAATGAAGTTACGATACTTGGGGTGTGATGTTCCTTTTGGTCTATCAATTATTATTTCTGAATTATTCACCAATTCATCTAAAGCGTTCCAAAATTCAATATCATATTTCATCTTATCGCCTCTTCACAAATACGAATTTATCGTTCTGATTTTAACAATGCATAATAACAAGCATCGCAGATGCCCTGATTATTCCAATTAGAACTACGCAAAGTTCCTTCGTATTTCATGCCGCATTTTTTCATTACTCCGCCAGAGTTAGGATTTCTTGGGTCGTGTCTTGATTCAATACGATTTACATCTACTATATCAAATAAAAAGTCCATAACTGCTTTAAGTGCTTCTGATGTTATTCCCTGATGCCACCAAGTCTTACCTATGCAATATCCGATATGCATCATAGAAACTTCTTCATTCATATGTACAACGGCAATATCACCAATAGGCTCATTACCGTTTTCTTTTAATACGATAGCCCAATGATAATAATTATCGTTAGAATATTCTTTTAACCATTCATTTATAATGCTTTGGCTTACTGCCTTACTGGAGTGTGTCTGCCACATTAAATATTTAGTGACCTCTGAATCTGATGCCCAATTTTTATACATTGCGGCAGCATCGTCAATCTCATATCTTCTTAAAATCAATCTGTATGTTTCTATCCTTGGTGTTCCGCAATGTTTCATAATTCTGCTATTCCTCTCCATATTCTTTTTTGTCGAATTTATTATTCCATAATTAAATTTCTTTATTTTTCGATAATTTTTAAAAAATTCTTTTTTGTTTTTTATTAAAATGTTTGGATAATATATACTCTCCATCTTTATTTTGTGAAGAATTTCCATTATAAAAGTCATATCCAAGCTTTCTATAAAATTCAAGACCATAAACTGATGCAGGTATAATCAATTCGTCTGCACCAATTTCCTCAGCATATTCATCAATTTTTTGTATAAGAGCTTTGCCAATACCTCGCTTTTGATATTCAAGATGTGTAAATACAGTAAGTATTATATATTTGTTTTCTGGATTTTCTGCCTGAACACCATACATACCATTTACATTATCTATACTTGCTGTCGCTAACACTTTATCCCCCTCAACTGCAACAAGGCACTTGATTCGTTTAGGAAAATTCTTCTTTATCTCTTCTTCTGTAAAATGTCTGGATATTCTATCAACTACTTCTTGTCCATGATCTTTTATAGTTATAGTATATAAATTGCTTAAAATAATTTCTGACATTTCTTTTGCATATTTTTCTTCATACTCTTTTATTTCCATAAATGTCACCTCAACAATTTATTCAATCGAATTATACCATACTTATTGGTTAAGATTACTTTTTCTGATTCAGCCATAATTAAAACCTCGTCAAATCAACAATTGTATTTGTATCAGTATTAGTTGCTTTTATCTTTGTAGGCATATCCAAAATCTATCGGTGGCGAAGTAACAGAAATATACACAAATTCAGTTTCACCATTATTCAATAAACCATGAATATCATTATCAGCAAATCTGACAACATCACCTGCGGTGAAAATCATTTCTTTTTCGTCGGCAAGAAGTAATTTGCCCGTTCCCTGAATAGCATACCAAATCTGTTCTGAAGAATCGTGTTTGTGTCTTGGCTGAATTGCACCGACTTCAAGATGAACTTCCGTTATTATAACTCTTTCACTTTCTGAATTTTCAGGATTTATTAGTTGTTTTGAAACAACACCGGGGTTTGAAAGTTCTTTTATGTTTTCATGATTTATAAATTCCATTTCACAACCTCACTCCATACTTGCTCCAATGCCCAATTCTGCATTTCGGCAAACATCTTACCTTTTATATCATCATATTTAACCCACTTTAAAATATGGTCTGTTTCTATCGGCTCGGAAACTTTTTCTTTGAGTTCGCCAATATAATAACTCTGAACAGGATGAAAATATCCTAGTTCAGGATGTGTGGTATAGGTTTCAGCAGAACATATTTTTTCTTTTATTACAGCAGTATAGCCGGTTTCTTCAATACATTCTCTTTTTATGCAATCCTCGTGGCTTTCGTTTTTATCTAAACCGCCGCCAAGCAAAAAGTAACCTTTATCAGTTTTTATTACACCTATTTTATTGCTATGAACAGGGATTAAATATGCACCTTCTCTATCTGCATATTCAGTTTTTTCTTTAACGCCAAATACTTTATGCATATTTTCACCCCCATAATTCTAATAAGCACATTATATCACACCAGCACCACAAAATTCAATCCGTTTACATTCACTTGTTATTTCAAAACTTTTTCTTCAACACGACACTTTTTTGAAGAAACCATATTGACAATCATACATTTGTTCTATATAATGATGTCACAAATTAAATATTAACTTTGTAGCGCGTAAGCGGAGCAATTTATATTGACTACCCAAGCACCGTATGAAGATAAGAACAGAGGCAATCTGTACTTATTTCTGCGGTGTTTTTTTGTTTCCTTTTCGTGATACCGACTCTTAAAGTCCTTTCCTCTGTTCATCGGAGGTGAGGACTATTTTGTTTTTTGCACCTTGAAAATTTAATGACCGTCTGAAAGTGATACGACTTTGCGATGATATGAGCAAGGCAACGCTGCGGTGAGATTCCGGGGCAGGAACTATTTCAGGTGAAACGGCAAGAAATTTGTAGAAAATTATTGACAAAAGAACAAATGTTCTTTATAATAGTATATTGGTAAATAATGTATTTGCCCTACAACTGAATATAATCTGAAACACATATTATCTGACCGAAAAAAGTATAGTCCGATACTCGGTTGGTAACATACGGACAATCAGTGCTTAAATTTTAAGCCGTTACATAGTTTCAGTGCAAACTGTGCGAGAGGATGAAATGTCTTCCCGCTATTTGTGCTGTCTATGTGACGGCTTTTTTGTTTTCTAAAAAGTATTTCTGAAAATCAGGAACAATTTTATGTGGCTTATTCCCATTACTTGTAGATGCAATTTCTTTATATAATAACTGCCCCCACCAAAGCGTCTTGGTATAAAGGATACTACAGCCACCCTTACATAGCGAAGCTTGTCTGCGGTATATACCGCAACTAAAGTTTATCGCTCCCTTGAAAAGCGAGAAATTTTAGTTTATGAGCCTCGCAGAGCCCACTGACATCTTTGCAGACCTAACGGGCTGAAAGTGTCATAGTGGGTTACGCACTTTCGAAGAAAGTCAGCGGAACAAATAAAGCAGTAATGCAGAAAGGAGGTAAAACCAATGTCAAAGAAAAATTATAGTGTAGCAAGAGTTGTCACTCATACACAAAGCACAATCGGTAAATGTGAAAGGCACAACGAAAGAAAGAATGAATCTTATGCCAATATGAATGTTGATACGGCTCGGTGTAATATGAACGTTCATTTCAGGGATTGTGGTGAACTGACCTACAATGAACAATTGAATAAGCTCATATCCGAAAAGAGAGTATGTATGCGTGGTCTGAAAGCTGATGCCAAAGTATTTGATGAAATGATATTTGATGTCAACACAGACTACTTTGAAACACATGGCGGTTATGAATATGCCAAAGAGTTTTATGCAGAAGCATACAGGTTTGCAGTAGCCTTGTATGGTGAACAGAATATCATCTCTGCCGTAATGCACGCTGATGAACTGAATGTCGCTCTCACAGAACAGTACGGAAAACCTGTGTATCACTATCATATGCACCTTGTAGCTCTGCCTGTTGTCGAAAAGCAAATACTATGGACAAAACGGTGTAAAGATAAATCTCTTATAGGTACTGTGAAAGAAACAGTTAATCAGATAAGCCATTCAAAGAAATGGAAATCACCTCAGGCGGTAGATGAAAACGGTAATGTCATATTTAACGAAAAAGGCAAACCAGTGCTGATTCCGTCTTACAGTATTCTGCAGGATGATTTCTTCAATCATATGCAAAGAGCCGGTTTCAATGATTTCATCCGTGGTGAAAAAGGCAGTACGGCTGAACACTTGTCTTGTCTGCAATATGAAATTCAACAGGATAAGAAACGCCTTGAAAAAATCAAGGAACGATTACAGACAGAAGAAATCAGATATGATGAAATACAGACTGTGCATAAAACCTTCCACGAGATTGACGGTATGGGTAAGAAAACACTTACAGGCAAAGTCACAATTTCAAGTGAAGATTTCAATGACCTGAGCAATATGGCAAAACAATCTGTTGCAGCAAGAAGGAAGATTTTTGACCTTGAGGGTGAAAATGAAAGGCTCCGAAAAAGAAATTGGGAGTTGCAAAGCAGTATAAACAGACTAAGCAAAAAACTTAGTGAGCTTGAACAAATCTGTGCACCGTATCTTGAGGCATTGAGACTGATACCAGAAAAAGTAAAAACATTTATCTCGGATGTGCTGAAAACTGTCCGAAAAGAGAAAACCAATAAAAGTATTGATATTAAAAAAGAGAGGTAATTAAATGAATAAAGAAGATAATTTTATTAACACTCTGTTTGAACAAACAGAAGAAACCAAATCCGCAGTTACAGAAATCGTAAATATGCCTGTGAGTAGTATAGTGCCGAATTTCAAAAATCCGTACAAGTGCCGTGAGGAAGATATGAAGCCGTTGGTGGATAGTATCCGTGAAAACGGTATTATCCAACCACTTATGGTGCGAAAGGACGATAAGGCGGATGTGTTTGAAATAGTATCAGGTCACAGAAGATACCTTGCAGCGACAAGGCTTGAAATATCTGAGGTACCCGTTGTTGTGTTGGACATAAGCAAAGAGGAAGCAGACATTATCCTTGTTGACAGTAATCTGCACCGAGAGCATATTCTTCCATCGGAAAAAGCCTTTGCATACAAGATGAAAATGGATGCACTTAAAAAGCAGGGAAAACGAACGGATTTAACTTCGGACCCAGCGGGTCCAAAGTTGAACTCTGCAGAAAAAATCTCACAGGACAGCGAAGACAGTGCAACCCAAATCAAAAGGTATATCCGTCTGACTAATCTTGAAAAATCGATTCTTAACCTTGTGGATGAAGGCAGAATCGCAATGAGGCCTGCGGTTGAAATATCATATCTTACTCCCGAAGAACAGATGATGATTTTTGAAACCTATGAGAGTGATGAGGTCACACCTTCACTCGCACAGGCACAGAAATTGCGAAAGCTCTCGGAGCAAAACCAGCTTAATGCTGATACGGTGTTAGCAATTATGACAGCACCTAAACCTAATCAGGCAGAGGCTATTAAAATACCTGAAGAACGCATTAACAAGTTCTTCGGTAAAAATTACACTAAGCAACAGAAAGAAGAGCATATCTTAAAAGCCTTGGAATATTATCACAAATATCTTCAGCGACAGAGAAATAGGGATGCGAGGTGATGCGGATGAAGAAACTTTCAATAGCCCCTAAGATCGTTTCAAGAAAAGGTTCAGGTAGAGTAAATAATGATGTCCCCGTAGATTTCATGGAGTATGTAATTCCAAAGCCTGACGAAATAACGGAGACGGAAACGTTGCACATCGTTCCCGATGAAATTAAAGTTTCCGAACAGATACACGGTATTGTTTATGATGTGACGGGTGTATTTGATGGTAAGTTAAATAAGTCGTTGTTACAGCAGTTTAAAGAAATTATACTGTCGGAGCAGTTCCCATAAAACCACACATTTGAAAAATGGCAGTCGGGCATTGTAAAATGGAAATACCTAATGCAATGCTCGGCTTCCGGAAAGGAGATTTTAATTATGGCAAAGAAAGCCGAGAAAAATATTAATGAAAAAATCACCGCATTATACTGTCGCTTGTCCGTTGATGACATAAAGGATAAAGACAAGGACAAGGATAACAACAAGGATTCTGAATCCAACAGTATCACCAATCAGAAGCAGATTCTTTCTGACTACGCCAAAAAGCACGGGTATAAAAATACAATGTTCTTTGTTGATGACGGTATCTCAGGTACAACCTTTGACAGACCTGATTTTCAGCGTATGGAACGCATGATAGAAACAGGTGAAATCGGTACAGTTATCGTAAAGGACTTGTCCCGTTTTGGTCGTGAGCATATACTGTTTGACCACTATACTCAGGTGCTTTATCCGTCTTTAGGCGTAAACTTTATATCTATTCAGGAGAATGTTGAAACTATAAGCGGTAAGGGAACAGAAATGATGCCGTTCCACAATCTGTTTAATGAGTGGTATGCTTCACAGACAAGTAAGAAAGTGCGTCAGGTTTGGAAATCCAAGTCAGATAACGGAGAAAGAGTTTCGCCAACAGTTGCTTTTGGTTATAAAAAGGATAAAGACAATCCTAAACAATGGGTAATCGATGAACCTGCTGCCGAAGTTGTCAGATATATTTATCAGTTGGCTCTTGAAGGCTTAGGTGTTACAAAAATTGCTCGCAGACTTGAGCGTGAAGAAATCTTAACTCCAACTGCATATTACAGTGCAATAGGAAGAAAGACGAGAAATCCGATTACTACTTCATATCGTTGGTCAGAAAACAGCATTGAAAAAATACTCAACAATTTACAGTATACCGGTTGTACAGTTAATTTCAAATCAAGTACAGTCAGTTACAAGGTTCACAAAAGAGTATCTTTTTCAGAAGATGATTGGGTTGTTATCCCAAATACTCAAGAACCAATTATTGATATGGACACTTGGGAACGAGTTCAGGAAAAAAAAAACACCGTCGCAGAAATACTGCAACGGGCAGAGAAAGTATATTTTCGGGATTGGTTTATTGCGGAGATTGTGGCTCAAGATTATATTTCTGTGCAGCAAAAAGTATAAACGAAAATCAGGAGTTCTTTCGCTGTTCCGCTTACAAAGAAAACAGAGGCAGTTGCTCCATTCACTATATCAGAAATGTAGTGTTAGAGAAAATGGTATTGAAAATCATCCGAGAAGCGGCAGAATATATTACAGAACATGAGCGTCTGTTTCTTTATCTATTCGCAAAGCAACACAAACTTAGTATTGCGAACAACCTTAAAGAAGCAAAATATGAGCTTGAGAAAAACAAGAACCGCATACAAGAGTTGGATAAACTCATCGAAGCAGTATTTGAACAAAATGTTCTCGGTAAATTACCTGATGATCGTTACAACCGAATGCTTACCAACTATGAAAAAGAGCAAAAAGATTTAATGCAAAAGGTTGAGGATGCTGAGAAACTTATCAATACCGCACAGCAAGAAAATATTGATGTCAGAAACTTTCTTTCTAACATCCGTCAGTGTACTGATATAAAGGAACTGACACCTGCTATTGTTAATAAGCTCATTGACAAAATTGAAGTCTTCGACCGAGTAAGAGGAGAAGACGGAAAAAAACATGTTCCTATAAAAATACACTTTGTCGGTGTTGGTATAATACAGTTCCCCGATGCTGAAATGTTAGAAAAGACAAAAGAAGAAATGAAAGCTTACACTAAAAAAGCTTCGTAAAAATGAAAACACGGTGTAGCCGTAACTGACTACACCGTATATTTCACCTAAACTGTCCTTAGCCACCCGTGGGTAACTTATCGGAGCTTTTTGTGATTTAAAAATTATTCTGCTGCAGTTGCAGCTTCACCTGTGTTTGCTCTTTCCTGTGACTGCTTGATGATGTTGTTACGACGCTCTGTGAGTTCGTGATACATAATTGTTTTTGTTTTATCATCAAGGTTATAGAAGAACATAGGAATATAAGCGAAGATACCGAGAACAATCGGAATAACTGAATACATTGCAAAGATAGCCTGCTTTGTTTTCATTGACTGAACAACACCGACACCTGCTTCGTATCCGATGAATGAAACAACTGCTGTTGAAACTGCATTCTGCACCTGAGAAACAATCTTTGTTGCAAGACCTGCAATGAAGCTTGTCATAGCTTCTGTACGTTTACCTGTCTTCCATTCACCGTAGTCGATGATTTCCTGCTGCATAAGCTGCGGGATAACCTTACCGATTGAGTAAACTGCTGAAATACAGATTTCACGGAACATAAGCGCGGGAACCATAATCCAGAGATTATCAAGGTTGTTGAAGCCGACAAGGAAAGCTACAATCCAACCGATTTCCGGCACGGCACGTGACATAAACCACAAGGTCTTTGTTGAGAATTTCTTTCTTAACTTCGGCAAGTACATATATGAAACGTATGTAAGGGGTGATGCGGGGATACCGCAGATAACCTGCAATGATGCAGAACCCATAACGTCAAGCCAGAACATATTAGAGAACGGACCGCCGACGCTGCCGAATGAAGAAAGGATATCCGAGAGTGTAAGAAGAACCTGAAGTCTGTTACCGAAGAAGTTACGCAGACCATCAGTAATTTTCGGTTTTTCCTCAACCTGAACAATACGTTCTTTGATAACACATAATCTTACAAACATACCGAGGAATGATACAACCAATGTACCTGTACCCATTATGATATAAACATTTTCAACTGAAAGGCTGATTGCACCTGCTGCTGCAAGGTCAAGCATAATAACCATTGCGTATGACGGAACTTTTTCAAAGTCACCGATATTATCAAGAGCAATAAGAGCTGCCTTATCGTCGATACTCGGTGTATACGTTGAGTTAAGACCGTTAACTGCACACGAATAAAGTGTACCGATAGTTTCTTTAAGCACTGAAATTACGCAATAAATTACAATTTTCTGCCATGAAAGAGGACCCCAGTTCTGGTCTTCAATAAACAGAGGGGTTATCCACAAAGCAATACTTGCTATAGCGTATGGACCGATTGTGGCAAATGCCCACGGTTTGAATTTACCAAAACGAGTTCTTGTTCTGTCAACTATGTATGCAAAGATTGAGTCGTTGATAACGTCCCACGCAAGAGTTGCCACAGCAAATGCTGCAATAATTCTTGAGTCGAGTCCGAAAACGTTAAGCATGAAATAAGACAGATAACCTTCAAGGTTGAACTTATTTACTTCACCTGTAACGAACAGAGTGATAAGTTCTTTTGCACCGACATATCTTTTTCCGAAAACACTGTCACTTGAAGCTTTCGGGGTTTCACCGGCACCTGATTCTACTGTTTTAACTTCTGTGTCCTGAGCCATTCCTGACACCATCTCCTTTCGGTGTGCACTTTTATGCTATTATCAATTATGCACTATTTTAAGAAATTTTGCAACACTTTTTATTAAAATTTTATAATTTTCACAAAATTTCTTTTTATTTTTCTAAATCAGAATATTATTTTCTCATACCATCCTTAAAAATCGGAATTGTTCCGGCTTCTATAGCGTACACACCCGAAACATTTTTTGCCATAGCCATATAAGAATTATCCGCAAATACAGGAATCACTACAGAACGGCTTATGAGATATTCTTCCGCCTGTATACAGTTGGAAATAATTTCCTGTTGATTCATATGCTCGGCCTTTGCACCCATGAGAGCATCATATGTTTTTGATTTCATAAAGAAAATGTTGTTTTTCCCCGATGTTGTGAACATACCGAGAAAAGCCGAAGCACTGTCACTCTGTGCGTTGATTCTTGTGAATGCAACGTCATATTCCCCGTTGCTGACACGTTTTTCAAGTGCCATTTCATCAAGCTTTTCTATCACAAAATTTACTTCAATGCCAAAAGTACTCTGCCATTTCTGCACGGCAATTTTTACGGAATCATCAAAATCCTGATGACAGATAATATTTATTGTTATGTTGTCCATTTCCAATGCTTTAAAAGCTTTTTCGAGGTGAACCTTTGCTTTTGACGGATTTGAGGCAGGATATGTTTTTTTACCTGCATAGCCTCTGTAAACCGCATTTCCTATCAGGCAGATATCCGGCACTATTCCGTTTGCATATGACTTGCAATGTTCAGGAAGCGGAATTGAAGAAACATCAAGAGCTGTGGTAAGTGCTGAACGCAAATCTCTGTTTTTCATAGTTTCGCTTGAACAGTTAAAGGCAAAGCCCCATGTTGAATTGTTGTAATTGATATACGAAACCTTATCGTTATCAACTGCATTTTTCTGCGATACGGTAAGCGGACAAGCATCATATGTGCCGTTGCTGAGTTTATCAACTCTTGTCTGCAAATCATCGTTTACATAAAGGTAAACAATTGACGGGCTTACTGTGGCACTTTCTGAGTAATTCTCGTTTTTATGAAGTGACAGATTTACGCCTGTAGTCCACGAATAAAGATAAAAAGGTCCGTTGTAGATAACTTTTTCAGGGTCAAGACCGTATCTGCCTTTTGTTGCCTCAAAAAATTCTTTACGGCAGGGCATTGCTGCAGTCTGCGTAAGTGCTTTGAGAAAATCATCGCTTGCCTCATCGAGTTCAATCTGCAGAGTTGTGTCATTAATTGCCGTAACGCCTAATTCTTCAGGAGATTTTTCACCATCATAAACTTCATATGCATTCCTGATAGCAAAAAGACGCGTATCCGTTGATGCCCCCATATTTTTATCAAAAGCACGCTGAAGTCCGTAAACAAAATCATCTGCAATTACGTTATATTTGAATTCTGCAGCAGTTTTTTCATCCAGCAATTCTTTTGCATATTCACTCATATACCATTTTGCGTTCTGTTTAAGGTGGAATGTATACACTGTTCCGTCAGGACTGATTTCCCAGCTTTTTGCAACACCTGAAACAATTTTTCCGTCTTTATCTAACCTTACAAGACCTTCAAAGCAGTTGAAAACAACTATTTTTGATGCATTATCTGAAGCTATCTGCGGGTCAAAGCTTACAGGGTCACTGTAGATGGGATAATAAAGGTCTTCCCCCTCTCCCGATGAGCATGAGGAAAACAAAGTAAGCACCATAACCAACGTTATAATGGCAGCAAAAACTCTTTTAAACATAATTTTATCTCCATAAAGAAATTATTACGTTTAACATTATAACAAATTATTTTATCACTTTCCACTATTTTGCGAAAACTTTTCCGATTTTTTAAGAATATGCATACATTTTTTGAAAAACATATATACTTTTTAATTTTTTTGTGCTATATTATGTAGGTATACTTATTTAAATAATACAGGAGGTAAAAATGCAGGAATATGTTATACCGCTGCTGATTGCAGGGAACATTGCAATTACTGCAATCCTATTGGCAATTATTCTTACACGGAATAAAAAATCCGAAAACATTGAGAAAGAATTACATGCTCTGCAGGAAAAATCAGGGCAGATGTCTTTTGACAGCCGCCATGTAGCTGATGAATTGCAACGCAACCGCACAGAACTTGCTGCCAGCCAGAAAATCATGCGAGATGAAATGGCTGCTTCAATGCAGAAAATCGCTGATGAATTTCTCAGAATGAGAAAAGATTCTTACGATTATCAGCTTAGAATGAACGAAATGATGTCACAGTCTTTAGGTGCTATGCGGAAAGAAAACACCGAACAGACTGAAAAACAGAATATGGTTATCCGCAAATCCATTGAGGAAATGCAGAAAAGTAACGAACTCAGGCTTGAAAAAATGCGTGAAACAGTTGACGAAAAGCTTACGCAGACTCTTACAACAAGGCTCAACAGTTCTTTCAGGACAGTTTCTGAACAGCTTGAAAACGTTTATAAATCTCTCGGGGAAATGAAAAACCTTTCTGCAGGTGTTACTGACCTTAACAGAGTGCTTACAAACGTAAAAGCCCGAGGCACCTGGGCCGAGGTTCAGCTTGAGAGAATTCTTGAAGAAACTATCCCCAATATGTACGACAGGAATGTTTCAACAAAATCCAACACTGAAAAAGTTGAATTCGCAATCAGGATTCCGTCTTCCGAAGACAAAGACGAGCCAATCTGGTTGCCTGTTGACTCAAAATTTCCTGTTGAAAGTTACATAAGATTGAGTACAGCAGCAGAAAGCGGTGATGCTGCTCTCGTTATACAAGCCCGTAAAGAATTTGAAGCAAGCGTTACGGCTAAAGCTAAAGAAATCACAAAGTACATCAATGTGCCGAAAACAACACCTTTTGCAATTATGTACCTTGCAACAGAAGGTCTTTATGCTGAGGTTGCTTCTTCAAAAACAGGCCTTATGGAAAAACTCCATAATGACTACAACATTATGGTAGCAGGTCCGTCAACAGTTACGGCTCTGCTTAATTCCCTGTCAGTCGGCTTCCGCGCCGTTGCAATAAACGAAAAAGCAGCAGAAGTAAGAAAGCTGCTTGCAGCCGCCAGAACTCAGTACGAGAAGTTCGGACTCCTTCTTGAAAAAGCACGCAAGAAAGTGGACGAAGCCGGAAAAGTTCTTGACGACGCCCAGAACAGAAACAACATCATTACCAAAAAACTTAAAAATGTTGAGATGCTCGAAAGCTCTCAGTCAGAGGAAATCCTCGGAATTGAAGGTTTAACGGCAATTGATGAAAATTAGCGAAAGAAGGTTTAAAAAATGAAGAACACAAAAACAAAAATCATTGCTTTTATTATGTCAGTAGTTATGATTCTTGCGATTATTCCTGTTTCAGTTTTCGCAGCAGGTAAAGATGACATTTCAATCGCAACACTTTCAGACGCACACTATTATGCTGACTCACTTAAAGGCAACAGAACAGAAGACTATCAGGCTCTTGTAAAAGGTTCAACAACAACTCTTGACCTTACAGCAGCGTGCTTCGATGCAGCTCTTATCACCCTGGAAAAAGAGCTCAAGAAAGCCAATAACCCCTATCTTATTCTCCCCGGTGACCTTACATACCAGGGTGAATACGAATCTCACATTGAGATTGCCGGCAAACTTGAAAAGTGGGAAAAGAAAACAGGCATCGATGTTATTGTTATCAACGGTAACCATGACGTAAACAATGCAAAAGCTTATTCTTTTGTTAATGACAAAAAAGAAGCTGCACAGCAAACAACTCAGGAAGATTTCCGTGAAATTTACAAAAACCTCGGTTACGACATAGCTTATCATACATATACTCCTCCTGCAGGCAAACAGCAGGGCGGACTTTCATATTCAGTACGTCTTGATGAAGGCTACAGATTACTTATTCTTGATACAAATATTTACTCATCTGACTGCACAAAAGACGGTTCAGACGAACATGAAACACGTCAGGCTATCAGTGACGACCTGCTTGAATGGGCATTGGCTGAATGCGCAGACGCAAAAGCAAAAGGCGAAGAAATTATCGGCATTTCTCACTCAAGTATGATTGACCACATCGGTTCATACCAGGAAAAACTTCTCGGTGCATACATTGTTGAAGGTTGGGAAGACCGCGTAACAGCACTTACTGATGCAGGCTTGCACTTCAACTTCTGCGGTCACCAGCATCTTGCTGACGTTGCAACATATGTAACTGACAACGGCGAAACACTTTACGAATGCGAATCACCACCTGTAGGCACATATCCCTGCGGTATGTATATCACAGAATTCGAAAATGATGGCGACGGCAAGGTAAGTGCAACATACAATTATCACGATGTTGACGAAGTTCAACCCGTTAACCTTTACGGCAAAGAAATGGCACAGCCCATCAAAAACTATGCTTTCGGTCAGGCTTACGGCAACGGTGATGTTACTACTCTTGCAATGAATATCATCAAATACAACCTCGGCTCAGTTTTTGAAGGCATCAGCACAGCAGGCGGCATCCTTGAATACCTTGAGCAGGAAGGCATCGACCTTGAACAGATTCTTTCTGATGCTTTTGCAGGTCTTACTTTAGGTCCGATTGATATTTTCACAGCAGAAAACATTATGTTCCTTGCTGATGACCTCTGCGATCAGCTTTATGACACATATCTTACAGATGTCAATGTTCTTTATGACCTTATGGAAAGAATCATTGACAAAGTTGTAAACATTCAGGTTACAGATGTTCCCTGCACAAAGTTTATTGATACTCTCGGCTTCGGTGATCCCACAAGAGGCGGTAATTTCGGTGAACTTGCACTTTCATTCCTTGCTTACATGTACGGCGGTAATGAAAACCTTGCCGACGATGCTTTCATGCAGGATTGCTTCAAGCAGATGAAAGATGATACAGTATTTGCAGAAACACTCTTCAACTCACTTCTCGATATCATCCTCAACGACCTTCTGCTTGATGAACTTCTTGCAAATATGGAACTTAACGTTGACGAAGCATTCCCCTTCGGCAAAATCGGTTTCTGCCTCGGCAAGATTGTAGACGCTCTTCTTACAGTTATTCTCGGCGGTGACAAATCACTTACACACATCGTTGAATTTGTATTCAACCTTGGTGTTCTTCCCTGGGATTCTCTTGACGGTCTTAGAAATGAACTTCTCGGTGAATATCTGACAGTCAGCCAGTACGAAGCAATCGGTATTGAATTTGCAACAGTTATCGGTGCATTTATCGACGATAAAAACCCGAAGGTACAGGGCGACAAAAACGTAACTTACACATACAGCGGAAAAGTTGAACCTGAAGTTACACAGGCTAACTACAGAGCTCCTTCAATCATCACAGTAACATACGGTGAAGATTCTTCTTCAAGCTTTAACATCAGCTGGTACACAAAAGATTCTGTAAAGGGTACAGATATCGAATTACTTCCCTATAGCGAAAACCCGAAATTCACAGGTACACCTACAGTTTCCGACAATATTGAATGCATCACTGAAGAAGATGTTATCAGAGAAACTCCTGCAATTGACTTTGGTATCATTGGTATTTCACCGCTTGAAAAAGAAATGACAAGACACATTGTAAAACTCACAAACCTTGAACCCGGCACTAAATACTGCTACCGTATCGGTGACGCAGAAAGAGGCTGGTGGAGTGAAACAGGTGTTCTCGAAACAGCAGACAACACAAGAGCATTCACATTCCTTCACGTAACAGATACACAGGCGCAGAACTCTAAACAGTTTGACGTATGGGCAAATCTCTTAAGAGTTGCAGGAAAAGAAGTTCCTGACTATAAATTCCTTCTTTCAACAGGCGACCAGGTTGATATGGGTTCAAACCTCAAACTCTGGACACTCTTTGCAAACAACGCTTCAGACACTCTTATGAACAAACCCCTTATGCCCACAGCAGGTAACCACGAAAATATGTCAGGCAGCGTTTATGCACTTGACGAAAACTTTGCACTTCCCAGTGCACCTGAGCAGGACAGATCAGAAGGTGTGTACTATTCATTCGATTACAACAATGCTCATTTCGCAGTTCTTAATGCAAATAACCTCGGTGAAGATGAAGGCTTTAATGCTGAACAGATAGAATGGCTCAGAGAAGATATGACTTCAAGTGACGCTGAATGGAAATTCGTTGCAACACACAAAGCTATCTATTCAAACGGCTCACACTTTGACGACGATGATGTTATCGCAATGCGTGAACAGCTCTCAACTCTTATGCCTGAACTTGACATCGATATGGTATTCCAGGGTCACGACCACGTTTATATGAGAACTGATGCAATGGCAAACAACAAGGTTGTTGCTCCTGAAACAGAAGAAATTACTTTCAGCGGTAAAGACTACTCTGCAAAAATCGACCCTCAGGGTACAGTTTACACAATCACAGGTTGTGCAGGTGTTAAATATTATCTTCCCAAGGATAACGCTCTTACAGATGAACTCTTCCCCAGAGCAGAAGCTATTGTAACTTGCGAACTTCCCACATTTGCATCAATCAACATCCAGGGCAACAAGCTCTTCTTCGATGCTTACAATGTTGACGGAGATGAAGCAATTGGTATAGACAGCTTCGCAATTGTCAAAACTGACCTTGAAGAATATGTTGCACCTGAAAAAGATGAAGCAACTGATAATGCAGACGAAATCGAAACTGAAATTGAAGAAACAATTGAAGATATTGCTAACAACATTTCAGAAGCAGTTGAAACAGGCGACATCGTTCCCTATGTTGCATTCATTATTCTTCCCGTTGCACTTGCTGCTGCAGTTGTAACATACAAAAAGAGAAAAAAAGCAGACCAGGAATAATTGGAGATTCGATAATTTATGATTCAGTTTGAACAGTTAAGATTACAACTTTTAGAACACGAAGACGAACTCGGCAGCCTCTATGAGGCTGTCGGGGTTGAGAAAATCAATGAAGAAATCGCAAAACTTGAACTTCAGCAGACTGAAGACGGTTTCTGGGATGACATTGAAAACTCACAGAAGGTTCTTCAGAGAACAAGCTCACTCAAAAACAAAGTAAACGCTTATCAGAAACTTAAAAGTGACTACGAAGATGCACTTGTTATGATTGAACTTGCTGACGAAGCCGAAGACCTTGACCTTTATGATGAATGTGCTGAAAGCGTTGCCGCAGTTGAAAAGGAGCTTGAAAAACAGACTCTTTCAACGTTGCTTACAGGCGAATATGACGGCAAAAACGCACTTCTTACTTTCCACGCAGGTGCAGGCGGTACAGAAGCTCAGGACTGGGCACAGATGCTTGTTCGTATGTATCAGCACTGGGGCGAGGCTCACGGCTACAAAGTAAGTATGCTCGACTTCCTTGACGGTGATGAAGCAGGTCTTAAATCTGCAACTCTCCTTATTGAAGGTGAAAATGCTTACGGCTTTATGAAGAGTGAATCAGGTGTTCACCGTCTTGTGCGTGTGTCACCCTTCGATGCTTCAGGCAGAAGACACACTTCTTTTGCTTCTCTTGAAGTAATGCCTGAAATTGACGATACAATTCAGGTTGAAATCAGCCCTGAAGATATCAAAATGGACGTTTACCGTGCATCAGGTGCGGGCGGTCAGAAAGTTAACAAAACTTCTTCTGCTGTTCGTCTTACTCACATTCCTACAGGTATTATTGTTTCCTGCCAGGTTGAAAGAAGCCAGCATCAGAACAGAGAAGTTGCAATGAGAATGCTTAAATCAAAGCTCATTGAAATCAAAGAACGTGAACATCTTGATAAAATTGAAGATATCAAGGGCGACCAGAAGGAAATCGGTTGGGGCAGCCAGATACGTTCTTATGTGTTTATGCCCTACACTCTTGTTAAAGACCACCGTACAAACTACGAAATGGGTAACATCAACGCAGTTATGGACGGTGACATTGACGGATTTATCAACGCTTTCTTAAAAGCACAGTCTCTTGAAAACATCTGATTAAATAACACATCTTATGAGGTGTAACTAATGGAAATCATCGACATTACAAAAGGCATATTTTCTGCCGACATTTATCCCGGTGACCCGGAGCCGTCAAAACAGAATTTTCAGAGCATAGGAAACGGTGACGGTTGCAACCTGAACGGTTTTTTTGCGTGTTGCCACACAGGCACTCACGCTGACGCTCCGCTTCACTTTATTGACGGCGGCAAATCAATAGACAAAATGAGTATGGTGCCTTTTATAGGCCCGTGCAAAGTTATTGACGTGCCTGAAGGTCCTATCACAGGAGAATATGTTGAAAACAATTTCCCGAAAGGTTGCCGCAGACTGCTTATAAAATCTGAAGGAAAAGCATATTTCCTTGACCACGGAGCACAGGAAGCAGCAAACAGAGGCTATCTGCTTATAGGCACAGATGCTCTTTCTGTGGGCACTTCCGGCAATCAGATTGCACCTCACAAGGCTTTTCTCAGCAGAGAAATTGCTCTGCTTGAAGGCCTTGACCTGACAGATGTTAAAACAGGTAACTACTTTTTAATGGCTCAGCCGATTAAACTTGAAGGCCTTGAAGGAGCACCCGTAAGGGCATTGCTCATAAAAGGTGATTTTAACTGGAATTCAAAGTAAGGGAGAATTGTATGAAAAGATTTTTAGACTTTATATTCAGTCTGCTTGCACTTATAATTCTCTCCCCTTTAATTCTGGTGCTTTCACTTCTTGTTCTTATATCAAGCGGCAGACCGATTATTTTCAGGCAACAACGTGTCGGATATAACAATGAACTGTTTACAATCTACAAATTCCGCACGATGAAAGACGGAATGAGGCAGACACGTACAGAAGATTTAACAGATTACGAAATAGAAAACGACATTACTTTTATAGGCAAGATTCTCAGAAAATTAAGCCTTGATGAACTGCCACAGCTTTTCAATATATTAAAGGGCGATATGAGTTTTGTGGGACCACGTCCCCTTATTCCTCAGGAAGACGAAATAAGGCAGTTGAGAAAAAAATATAACGTTTATTCAGTCCGCCCCGGTATTACAGGCTGGGCACAGGTAAACGGTCGCGATTTTATCAGCGACGAACAAAAAGCAAAGCTTGACAAAGAATACGTGGAAAAACGTTCAATTCTTATGGATATTAAAATTATGTTCAGAACAGTCTGGGTTGTTCTTGCAGGAAAAGACATCGCAGACGGAAATACAAATAAGGAAGGTGACGAAAAATGAAAGAATTTTTCAACAAAATATCATCAGCATTTTTATCATTTATTTTTATGATTTTAGGTGTATTCGGCATAACAATACAACCTGTTCCTGAAAAAGACGCATTTGCAAACACTGACCCCGCAGTAACAAGAATTATGTCTTTCAACATCCGTTGCCTCGAATACGAACGCAGAGAAAACCTTGTTCCCGCACTTATCGAAGCATATTCACCTGATTCTGCAGGTCTTCAGGAATGCACTTATCAGTGGTATGAAAATCTCACAGAAAGCCTTGAAGACTACGCTTTCGTAGGCGTTGGCAGAGATACAGGCGATTTAAGCGAGGATTGCGGAGAAATTTCTGCAGTTATTTACAAGAAATCAAAGTATAACCTTATTGACAGCGGTACATTCTGGCTTTCTGAAACTCCTGATAAAGTATCAAAAGGTTGGGACGGTGCCTGCAACAGAATCTGCACATGGGTTGTGCTTGAAGATAAAGAAACTGGCAAGCAGTATGCTCACGTAAACACACACCTTGACCATATGGGTAAAAACGCAAGAATCAACGGTGTTGAGCTTGTAAAAGAAAAAGCTCTTTCTTACAATATCCCCACAGTTGTTACAGGCGACTTTAACTTTGAAAAAGGCACAAACCTTTATAACTCACTTGTAACAGGCGGTCTTAAAGATACTCAGGACCTTGCAGCACAGACAATGACAGGCAAAACTTACCACGCCTACAACGGCGGTACTGCCGGTAAGCCTATCGACTTCATCTGCGTTAATGAAGATATCACAGACGTAAAATCCTATACTATTATAAGAGATAAATACAATATGAAACATACTTCAGACCACTACCCTATTTATTCTGATATGGTGATGTGATTATATGAAAATTATCGGTAAATATATTTCAATGATTTTTGCGCTTATCTTTGCTGCATGCGGTATCGGTCAGTGCGAAATCGGTGATAAAGTTCCCGAGGAAGACGTAATAAGAATTATGTCTTACAACGTACGCTATAACGACTGGCACAGAGGCAAAACTGTTCCCCAGCTTATAGCAGATTACTACCCCGATTCTGTTGGTGTGCAGGAATGTGAGGCTTTATGGTTTTACCATATGAAAGCTTATCTTCCCCAATACGGAATTGAAGGTGTAGGCAGACTTACAGGCACACGCGGCGGATTCTGCGGCGAAATGTCTGCAATACTTTACAGAAAAGATAAATATAAAGTTGTTGACAGCGATACTTTCTGGCTTTCTGAAACTCCCGACAAAGTATCAAAGGGTTGGGACGGACAGAAAAACAGAATCTGCACATGGGTAATTCTTGAAAACCTTGAAACGGGCAAGCAGTATGCCCATCTTAATGCTCACCTTGACCATCAGGGTGAACTCGCAAAGAAAAACGGACTTCAGCTTGTGCTTGAAAAGGCAAAAAGTTTTGATATGCCCGTTGTTATTACAGGCGATTTCAACTTTGAAAAAGGGACAGAGCTTTATGATGACTTTGCCAAAGCAGGTTTTTCCGATACACAGGATATGACGGAAGACACTATGACAGGCAAAACTTACCACGCTTACAAAGGTGGCGAAGACGGTTTACCCATTGACTATGTTATGGTAAACAATAAAATTACAGACGTAAAAACGTATAAGATAATAAGAGATACCGTTGACGGAGAATATATCTCTGACCATTATCCCATTTACGCTGATATGGCTTTTTAAAGTTTGGAGAGTGAAAAAATGAAAACCATGAGTTATAACATTCTTTGTTATGGAAAAGAAGGTCACGAAAAAGAAAAACGTGAACCTATGGTGCTTGAAAATATCAGAAAAAACAACCCTGACACTTTCGGTGTGCAGGAAGCAACACCTGAATGGATGGATTTTCTCAAAGCAAATCTTACAGATTACGGCTACGAAGGCGTTGGACGTGATGACGGCGACAACAAAGGAGAATATTCTGCAGTTTTCTATAAAAAAGATAAATATGAAGTTGCGGACAGCGGTAATTTCTGGCTTTCCGAAACGCCTGACAGACCCGGCAAAGGCTGGGACGCAGCTTGCGTGAGAATCTGCTCATGGGTACTTCTCAAAGATAAAGAAAACGGCAAAAAATTCATTCATCTTAACACTCACCTTGACCACATCGGTGTAGAAGCAAGAAAAGAAGGTATGAAACTTATTTTTGAAAAAGCAGAAAGCTTCTCTGCACCTACTATTGTTACAGGCGATTTCAATTTTGCACAAGGTTCTGATTTTTACGAGGGTCTTGTTTCAGGGAAACTGCGCGATTCAAAGTTTGCAGCAGAAATTTCAGATGATGGTGTTACATATAACGCTTTCGGCGAATACAAAGGCGAAATTATTGATTTTATAATGGTGTCACCTGAAATCAATGTAAAAAAATACACCATTGACACAACTAAAATAAACGGAGAATATCCTTCAGACCACTACCCTGTTGTGGCAGAGATTGAATTTTAAGGAGTAATAATTATGAGTTATGCAGATAAAGTTTTTGTTGAAAACATCAAAGACATTCTCGAAAACGGTTATTCTGATGAAGAACTGAATGTCCGCCCTAAATGGGAAGACGGCACACCTGCTCACACAATTAAAAAATTCTGTATGGTAAACAGATACGACCTGAGCAAGGAATTCCCCATTATTACAGTAAGAAAAACATTTTTCAAAAGCTGTATAAAAGAACTGCTCTGGATATGGCAGAAGAAATCAAATAAAATTTCCGAACTCGATTCTCACATCTGGGATTCGTGGGCAGATGAAAATGGTACAATCGGCAAGGCTTACGGCTATCAGTTAGGCGTTAAGCACAAATATCCTGAAGGTGAATTCGACCAGGTTGACAGAGTACTTTACGACCTGAAGCACAACCCTGCAAGCAGAAGAATTATGACTAACCTTTATAACCACCACGATTTAAACGAAATGGGACTTGCACCCTGCGCTTACGGACTTATCCTTAACGTAACAGGCGATAAGCTCAACGCAATTCTCAACCAGCGTTCACAGGATATGCTTACTGCAAACAACTGGAATGTGTGCCAGTATGCAGTGCTTGTTCATATGTTTGCTCAGGTGAGCGGACTTAAGGTTGGCGAATTTGTTCACGTTGTGGCAGATGCTCACATTTACGACAGACATATCCCTCAGGTTAAGAAGCTTATTGAAAACGAACAGTTTGAAGCACCTGTTTTCAAAATTGATACAAGCATCAAAAATTTCTACGATTTTACAGTAGACAGTTTCAGTCTTGAAAACTACAAGGCAAATGATTTCAACGAGAAAATCGAGGTGGCAATCTGATGTTTCAGGTAGTGGCAGTAGATAAAAACTGGGGAATAGGCAATGACGGAAATCTCCTTTTCCATATTTCAGAAGACCTGAAAAATTTCCGCAGTCTTACAACAGGCAAAACAGTTATTCTCGGCAGAAAAACTCTTGCAACCTTCCCGAAAGGTGCTCCCCTTAAAAACAGACGTAACGTTATTCTTTCAAGAGACGAAAGTTACTCTGTTGAAGGTGCAGAAGTTGCAAGAAGCGTTGAAGATGCCGTAAATCTTCTTAAGGATGAAGATACAGATAACATTGTTGTTATCGGCGGTGAATCAATTTACAGACAGATGCTCCCCTACTGCGATACGGCAATCGTTACTAAAATCGATGCCGAAGCAGAAAAGAGCGACAAATTCTTCCCCAACCTTGATGAGGATAAGGAATGGTATCTTGCCGAAGAAAGTGAAGAAAAAGAAGAAAACGGAATCAAATTCAGGTTCTGTACTTACAAGAGAAAATAAGCAAAAAAAATACGGTGTGGAAAAATCCACACCGTTAATTTTTTTATTTTTTACGTTTGCCGAAGAAGCCTTTCTTTTCTTCAGCACCCGTACTCTTGTATGTTTCTGCCTGTTTTGCAGAAGGTCCGAACTCATCCTGGAACTGACGGATAAGTTCTTTCTGATGAGAAGAAAGATGTTTAGGCACATCGATATTGATACGGATAAGCTGGTCACCCTTGCCTCTGCCGTTGAGAATCGGAATACCTCTGCCTTTAAGTACGAAAACTTTACCCGGCTGTGTACCTGCGGGTAAATCGTATTTCACCTTACCGTCGAGAGTATCTATAAGCAGACTATCTCCAAGCACTGCCTGTGCAAAAGAAACAGTAACATTGCACCATACATTGAAGCCTTCTCTTTCGAAGAAAGGATGTGCACTTACAAAAACTGCAACCTTAAGGTCGCCTGCGGGGCCACCGTTTGCGCCTTTGTTACCTTCTCCGCGGATGTTGATAACCTGTCTGTCATCAATACCTGCAGGAACATTCACTTCAATAGTTGCACGTTTTGAAATTCTGCCGTTTCCGTGACATTTTTGGCAAGGAGAAGAAATAATTTTACCTTTACCGCCACAGCGTGTACACTGCCTTGTGGTGGACATAACACCGAAAGGTGTTCTTTGCTGAACATTCACCTGACCTCTGCCGTTACATTCGGGGCAAGTGGTAGGATTAGTACCTTTCTGTGCTCCTGAGCCTGAACATTCGGGACAAACTTCAATACGGTTAATTTCAACAGTTCTCTTGCAACCTTTTGCTGCTTCTTCAAAAGAAACAGTAACTCTCGACTGCAAATCTTCACCGCGTCTGGGAGCGTTGGGGTTTGCTCTGGATCCGCCACCTCCGAATCCGCCACCGAAGAAACTGCCGAAAATATCGCCAAGGTCGAATTCCATTCCGTCTCCGAATCCGCCGCCAAAGCCACCTGCTCCGCCACCGGCACCAAAGTTGGGGTCTACACCTGCGTGGCCGAACTGGTCGTAACGGGCTTTCTTTGTGCTGTCTGAAAGCACTTCGTAGGCTTCGTTGACCTCTTTGAAATTCTCCTCCGCAGTTTTATCGCCGGGATTAAGGTCAGGATGGTACTTTTTAGCCATCTTTCTGTATGCTTTTTTAATTTCATCGTCTGAAGCGCCTTTCTGAACGCCAAGCACTTCGTAATAATCGCGTTTATCAGCCAATAATACCGGCTCCTTTTTCTTTACATAACAAGGGCGAACCAAATAAAATCCGGTTCGTCACTTGTCTATTGTAACACTAACTTATGAATAAATCATTAATATTTATAAGATATATTATTCTACGTCAGTATAGTTTGCTTCTGTGTATTCTTCGCCGGGGTTCTGACCGCCTGCTGCAGCATTGGGGTCAAAGCCTTCAGCGCCCTGAGGATTTGCTGCTTTGTAAATCTTCTCTGAAATCTCATAGAATTTTGCCTGAAGCTCATCCTGTCTTGACTTGATAAGGTTGGTATCTTCGCCTTTGAGAGCTTCTTTGAGAGCATCGATTTTTTCGTTAAGAGCTGCTTTATCTTCTTCGGGGAACTTGTCGCCTTCTTCGCTCATAAGCTTTTCACACTGGTAAACCATCTGGTCTGCACCGTTTCTGAGGTCAACTTCTTCACGACGTTTCTTATCTTCTTCTGCAAACTGCTCTGCTTCACGAACTGCCTTTTCGATATCATCTTTAGACATATTTGTTGAAGATGTGATTGAAATTGACTGCTCTTTCTGTGTGCCGAGGTCTTTTGCTGAAACGTGAACAATACCGTTAGCATCGATATCGAATGTTACTTCAATCTGGGGAACACCACGTCTTGCGGGCATAATGCCGTCAAGGTGGAACACACCGAGAGTTTTGTTATCTTTTGCAAATTCACGTTCACCCTGAAGTACGTGTACTTCAACTGAAGGCTGATTATCAACTGCAGTTGAGAAAATCTGGCTCTTCTTAACGGGGATAGTTGTGTTTCTTTCGATGATTTTTGTGTTGATGTTACCCATTGTTTCAATACCGAGTGAAAGAGGAGTAACGTCAAGGAGAAGAAGTCCTTTAACTTCACCACCGAGAACACCTGCCTGAATTGCAGCACCCATTGCTACACATTCATCGGGGTTGATACCTTTGAAGGGTTCTTTGCGGAGGTATTTCTGAACTGCTTCCTGAACTGCGGGGATTCTTGAAGAACCACCAACCATAAGGATTTTGTCGATTTCTGTTGTTTTAAGACCTGAGTCTGCAATTGCCTGACGAACGGGAGCCATTGTTGCTTCAACGAGTGATGCTGTCATTTCGTTGAACTTTGCTCTTGTGAGAGTCATTTCAAGGTGTTTGGGGCCTGTTGCATCTGCTGTGATGAAGGGAAGGCTGATCTGTGATGTTGTAACACCTGAAAGCTCAATCTTTGCTTTTTCTGCAGCTTCTTTAAGTCTCTGCATAGCCATTTTATCGCCACGAAGGTCTACGCCCTGTTCTTTCTTGAATTCGTCTGCAAGCCAGTCAATAATCTTCTGGTCGAAGTCGTCACCGCCGAGACGGTTGTTACCTGCAGTTGCAAGAACTTCCTGAACACCGTCGCCCATTTCGATGATTGAAACGTCGAATGTACCGCCGCCAAGGTCATAAACCATAACTTTCTGGTCTGTTTCTTTGTCGATACCGTAAGCAAGTGCTGCTGCTGTGGGTTCGTTGATGATTCTCTTTACTTCAAGACCTGCAATTCTGCCTGCGTCTTTTGTTGCCTGACGCTGTGAGTCTGTGAAATATGCAGGAACTGTGATAACTGCTTCTGTAACTTTTTCACCGATATAGCTTTCAGCATCTGTTTTAAGTTTCTGAAGGATGATAGCTGAAATTTCCTGGGGTGTGTATTTTTTGTCGTCGATTGCTACTTTGTAGTCTGAACCCATCTGACGTTTGATTGAACTGATTGTTCTGTCGGGGTTTGTGATTGCCTGTCTTTTAGCAACCTGACCTACCATTCTTTCGCCGTTTTTGCCGAAACCTACAACTGAAGGAGTTGTTCTTGCACCTTCTGCGTTTGCAATAACAACAGGTTCGCCGCCTTCAATAACTGAAACACATGAGTTTGTTGTACCGAGGTCGATACCGATAACTTTTGACATAATATTTTTCCTCCTTAGGGTTGTTTACTTATTTGATATATTTTAATTTGCAACTTTTACTACTGCGTGACGGATAATTCTGTCGCCCATTCTGTATCCCTTGCTGAAAACTTCTGCAATTGAGTTTTCACCAAGTGTATCATCATCAACGTGCATTACGCCGCTGTGAATGTTGGGGTCAAATTCTTCGCCTTTTTCGCCGAATTTCTCTACTGAATTTTTAGCGAGAATATCGTCAAACTGTTTTGAAATCATCTCAAAACCTTTGCGAAGGTCTTCTGCACTGCCGTTTTCGTTTGCAAGTGCTCTTTCGAAATTATCAGCTACTGCAAGAAGTTCACCGATAAGCTGTGCTTTTGTATCGCCGTGAATTGCCTCTTTCTCACGCTGTGTGCGTTTTCTGAAATTATCATATTCAGCAGCAAGACGAAGCATCTGATTATTTTTTTCTTCAAGCTCTTTTTCAAGCTTTTCGATTTTATCTGCTTTTTTCGCTTTCGCTTCTTTTTTAGATTCTTTCTTTTCTTCTTTTACTTCTTCTTTGATTTCTTCAGCCACTTTTATTCATCCCTTTCTGCACTTATAATTTCGCCGACAAGTTTTGTAAGATATTTAACACTCGGAACAAGTCTTGCATAGTCCATTCGAGTCGGGCCTATGATTCCGAATGCACCGCCCATTGAATCCGAAACAGTATACGGTGATACAATCATACTTGAATACTGAAGGGGTGTGAACGGATTTTCCTTGCCGATATATACATTCAGTCCGTTATTAGTGCCGGAAAGTACATTCAAAAGTGTATCTCGTTTTGAAAGAAATTCCATTATACCGAAAACGTCCGAACTTATTTCTTTATGATTGAAAAGATTCTGCTGACCGCCCAGAACAATATCTGCGTGCATGGCTTCCTGAGCTAAATCTGAAAGTGCCACAACAATGGGGCTCATTGCAAGAGCATATTCACCCAACGACACCACAAGGCTCTGCAGAACCATATCTGCCATACTTTTAAGCGGTTTGCCGATAAATTTTTCGGCTGCCATTTTATAAAAAATCTGCACAATTTCTTCTGTGATATCAGCGTCTGTTCTGCAGACTTTATTTTTAAGTATACCTGATGAAGTGAGCATTACCACAATTGCAGTTCTTCTGCTTACAGGCACAAGCTCAACCTTACGGATTGATGCTCCCACACTTGTAGGCGTTGTTGTGACAACGGCACAATCTGTAATATCTGCCAGAATTGCTGATGCTTCCCTGAGAAGTTTTTCCGGGTCGCCGAAGTGAGTTCCCAGCATCATATCAATGCGTCTGCGCTGGTCTTCTTCCACAGAGCGTTCGCACATCAGCTCATCTACATAATATCTGTAACCCTTTTGTGTGGGGATTCTGCCTGATGATGTGTGAGGCTGCTCAAGATAACCCATTTCAGCAAGTTCAGCCATTTCGTTTCTGACAGTTGCAGAGGATACGGAAATATCCGAACTTTCAAGAAGCATCTTTGAACCTACAGGTTCGCCTGTTTTGATGTATCTTTCAATAACGGCTGCAAGAATCTGCTTTTTACGCTCTGTCATTCCCATATTCTCACCGTCCTTATATGTTGCTTTAGCACTCGATAAACGAGAGTGCTAAAGTCTACATATAATATACAACTGATGGTAAATAAAGTCAATATTTCAAATGTAAACCTTTTGTTAATTAACTTCATCGAATATGAAATTTTCCTGATTTACATTGCATATATACTTTTTACCCGCTTTTACTTTACCGTCAAGCATCAGTTCAGAGAGCGTATCTTCAATTTTTGACTGAATTGCACGTCGCAGAGGTCTTGCACCGTAAACAGGGTCAAAACCTGCAGCGGCAATTTTGCTGATTGCTTCTTCTGAAAAATCAATTTCAATATCAAGCTGTGCCACTCTCTTTTTAAGAGAATTGAGCATTCTGCCTGCTATTTCTTCAATATCTTTCTGCATAAGCTGTCTGAAAACAATGATATCGTCAATTCTGTTCAGGAATTCAGGCTTGAAGCACTGTTTCAATTCGCCTAAAACAGATTCCTTGATTTTTTCGTGAGAAATGTTTTCAGATGATTCTGCAGAGAATCCGAAAGATGATTTCTTATCGGTTATAAGCTTTGCGCCTACGTTTGAAGTCATAATAATGATACTGTTTTTGAAATCGACTTTTCTGCCCTGGGAATCGGTAAGTATACCGTCTTCAAGAATCTGGAGAAGAATGTTGAAAACATCGGGATGTGCTTTTTCAATTTCATCAAACAGAACAACGGAATAAGGTTTTCTGCGGATAGCCTCTGTAAGCTGTCCGCCTTCATCGTAACCTACGTATCCGGGAGGAGAGCCTACAAGCCTTGACACCGTATGCTTTTCCATATATTCTGACATATCAAAGCGGATTATTGCACTTTCAGAGCCGAACATTGACTCGGCAAGAGTTTTGCAAAGCTCTGTTTTACCAACACCTGTAGGACCAAGGAAAATGAATGAGCCTGTCGGTCGTTTCGGGTCTTTAAGACCTGCCCTGCCGCGTCTGATTGCTTTTGCAACTGCAGTTACCGCTTCATCCTGACCTACTATTCTTTCGTGAAGTACATCTTCCATTTTAAGAAGTCTTGCACTTTCTTCTTCCGTTAACTGTGTTACTGGGATTCCTGTCCAGTCTGCCACAATTTCTGCAATTTCTTCTGCAGTTACTTCACCGCTGAAAGACTGCAACTCTTTGCGACGTGTTTCTTTCTTTTCTTCCAGGAGAGAAGTAAGCTTCTTTTCTTCATCGCGTAATTCTGCAGCGGTTTCAAAATCCTGATTTGCCACAGCGTGTTCTTTTTCGCCGCGGATTGATTTGATTTTATCTTCCATTTCTTTCAAATCAGCGGGCATTGTGTAAGCACGAAGCCTTACTTTTGAAGATGCCTCATCTATTAAATCTATGGCTTTATCGGGCAGAAATCTGTCACCGATATATCTTGATGAAAGTTTAACGGCTGCATCTATGGCTTCTTGAGTAATTTTAATTTTGTGGTGTGCCTCGTATTTATCCTTAAGACCTTTGAGAATTTCGATTGCCTCTTCTTCACTTGGTTCACCTACCATAACAGGCTGAAAACGTCTTTCCAGAGCCGCATCTTTCTCAATATGCTTTCTGTATTCATCAATGGTAGTAGCACCGATAAGCTGAATTTCGCCACGTGCAAGTGAGGGCTTCAGAATATTGGCAGCGTCAACTGCACCTTCTGCCGAACCTGCACCGATAAGAGTGTGAATTTCATCTATGAACAGAATCACGTCACCTGCTTTTTTTACTTCATCCATAGCAGTTTTGATTCTTTCTTCAAAATCACCCCTGTATTTTGTACCGGCTACCATACCTGTAAGGTCAAGGGTATAAAGCTTTTTATCTTTAAGAAGTTCAGGTACTTCCCCTTCTGCAATTTTAAGGGCAAGTCCTTCTGCGATTGCAGTTTTACCTACACCCGGCTCACCGATAAGGCAAGGATTATTTTTTGTTCTGCGTGACAGAATCTGAATTACTCTTTCAATTTCTTTCTGTCTGCCGATAACAGGGTCTATTTTATTCTGCATTGCAAGTTCAGTAAGGTTTCTGCCGAACTTTTCAAGAGTGGGCACAGATGATTTTGCTTTTGCGTTGCCTTTCTTTGCATTGTCACCGCCTGATGACTCAAAGGCTTTGCTTATTTCTGATGCAATTTCATTAACCTGAACTCCGAGTTCGGAAATAATACTCACTGCGAGACCTTCGCTTTCCTTTATAATAGAAAGCAATATATGCTCTGTTCCCACAAGTGCCTGACCTGAGGTTGAGGCAAGGGATGCAGAATATTCAACGATGTGTTTTGAACGGGGTGTGAAATCTGCAGGAGTGAGTGATGTGGGAGTGCCTACACCTATACTCATCCTTAAGATATCTTCTACTTTTTCTTTAGTTATGCCTTTTGAGGAGAGAACACTTGACGCCACTCCGTCCACAGACAAAAGACCCATCAGAAGATGTTCACTGCCCACATACGCATGGCCTAAATTTTCAGCAGAAATCATCGCTTCATTCAAAGCCATATTTGCTTTTTCGGTAAAACCTGAAAATTTATACATAACTGTTACCTCCGTTATTTGTATTTTTTAAATTTATTCGCCTAATATTTCTCTTACTTCCTTTGCTCTTAATTTATCTCTTTCTTCTGCATCAAGCATTGATGAATTTCTTACATTCACCGTTGCAGGTTGCATATCGGGAATCATTGCGTTGATTTTTTCTGTATCAATGTCAATAATTTTTTCTGCCGATGCAAGTCTTACAAGAGAAATGAGTTTCATAAATTCGTTTGAAGTAAGCTTTCTTGCATATTTTAAAATTCCGTATGCTCTGAAAATTGAATCAAGATAACTTTCATCTGAAAGCAATTCTTTTCTTGCGTTTCTTTCCTGTGAAATAATCTGTTTTACAATTGATTCGAGGTTGAAAATTGCTTCTTTTTCGCTGATACCCAAAGTTATCTGATTGCTTATCTGATAGATATCACCGCCCGGCTGACTTCCTTCGCCGTATGCACCGCGTATTACAAGGCCAAGCTTTGAAACGGTGGATGCAAGACGGGAAATAAGCCCTTGCTTTGTAAGTGCGGGAAGGTGGAGCATAACCGATGCTCTCATTCCTGTGCCCAGATTTGTGGGACACTGGGTGAGAAAGCCTATTCTTTCATCAAAAGCGTAGTTTAAAACTCTGCCGATATCTTTTTCAACTTTTTCTGCTTTTTCATATGCTTTTTCAAGATCAAGCCCCGCTTCCATTGCCTGGATTCTCAGGTGGTCTTCTTCCTGAAGCATTATGCTTACATCTTCTTCATCAGAAAGAATAAGTGCTTTTGATTTTGAAGGACCTGCAAATTCGGGGCTTATGAGATGCCTTTCTGCAAGGGAAACCGTCTGAAAAGCAGGAACAGATTCCATTTCAATGAAACTCATATTTTCATTATCGGACAAAACTGCGTCTTTAATCCGTGAATTTAATTCCTTTTTCTTATCTTCATCAAGTCTGAAAGGGAAAGGATATTCTCTGATGTTTCTTGCAAATCTGATTCTTGTGCTGAGAACAACGTCGCCTTCCGGGCCGAAATCTCTGTACCATTTACCCATTACATTTCACTCTCCATTCCCTTGATTTTATCTCTTAATTCTGCTGCTTTTTCAAAATTCTGTTCTTCTATTGCAACTTTCATTTCTTCCTGAAGTTCTGCAATAATTTCTTCTTTTGTTTTTTCCTTTTTCACTTCGTCAGGCTCTGTTACATTTGCAACCTTGCCGTTGTGCTGTGTTTTACCGTGAATACGCTGGATTGACGGAAGAAGCATTTCATAGAATTTTTCGTAGCAATCGGCACAACCGATTTTGCCTGTTTTTACAATTTCTTCAAAAGACATTCCGCATTTCTCACAACGCTCAACCTTACTGCCTGAAAGCATTGTTTTTGGTTTTGAGAAGAAATTGCCGAAGAAATCGCCTAAATCAAATCCGAATCCTGAAAATACATCTGTGTAGCCTAACTTCCCTGCACAGTCTGAGCACAGATGAAGCTGCGTATATTCTCCGTTCACAACACTTTTGATATGAGTTGTGGCCTCATGTTTTTTACAATTCTGACATAACATAATTTATTCCTCCTCGTTGTATTACATTAAAGTCAATAACATCTGCTTAAAAATTGCGGCTCTTATTTCATCGCGTACATCCTGCTGTGCGGCACGTAATGAATTTTCTGAAGTTGCTGCAAGGATAAGTTTTGCAGTTTTGTCGTCAAGCAGATTCTGATAATTAAGATTATATAAATGTGCTCTGCACGTTTTATCGTCAAGTTTTAACCCGACTCCGTTTACAACGTGCATAAGCGCTGTACCCTTATCGTACTTTGCTCTTGTAATTCGGATATAGCCTCCGCCACCTCTGCGGCTTTCTACTATATAACCGTGTTCGGGCGTAAACCGCGAAGAAATAACGTAGTTTATCTGACTCGGTACACAACCGAGAGTTTCCGCCATTTCATTTCGCTGTATTTCTGTATATCCGTCAGTTTCAAGCATTTCCAATATCATCTGAGCTATTGCATTACTTAAATTCATATTAATCACTCACTTATTTTATTCTTGTGTTTTTGACTTTGACTTTCTTTGACCTTACACTAATTATTATAGTCAGTTTTTTCGTTTTATCAAAGGTCAAAAAAGGTCAAAATTGACTTTTGACTAATCAATATCCGAAATTATCTCCTGTTTTCTCGCTTTTTCTCATTTTTTCTTGATTTTTTGAATTTTTTATTTTTTGATTTTATCATCAAAAGTCAAATAAAGGTCAAAAACTTGATTTTTGACCAAAATACGTATATACTTTATATAAAGAGGTGATAATTATGAAATTGACCTTTCTCGGTGCGGCACACGAGGTTACAGGCTCGTGTACACTTCTCAGTGCCTGCGGATACAATATTCTTATAGACTGCGGAATGGAACAAGGTGCAGACACATATGAAAACTGCGATATCCCCGTTTCACCTGCTGAAATTGACTGCGTGTTACTTACTCACGCTCACATTGACCATTCAGGAAAGATTCCTATGCTTGTGGCAAACGGCTACAAGGGTCCTGTTTTTTCTACTTCGGCAACACAGAAGCTCTGCTCAATAATGCTGCTTGATTCTGCTCATATACAGGAGCTTGAGGCTTTATGGAAAAACAAAAGAGCTGCACGCTCAGGTGAGGGCGAATATAAACCTCTTTATACTACAGAAGATGTGCACAAAACACTTCCTTTATTCAAAGGATGCGAATATTCTGAAAAATACGATATATTCGACGGTATATCTGTCAGGTTTATTGATGCAGGTCATCTGCTCGGCTCTGCTTCCATCGAAATTACGGTAAATGAAAACGGCGAAGAAAAAACTATACTGTTTTCAGGCGATGTGGGAAATATATCACGTCCCCTTATCCGCGACCCGCAGAAACCGAAGAAAGCCGATTTTGTTGTTATTGAATCAACTTACGGTGACAGACTTCACGGTGCAAGACCTGATTATGTTACGCAGCTTACCCGCATTATTCAGGACACTTTCGACAACGGCGGAAACGTGATTATCCCCTGCTTTGCAATCGGCAGAACTCAGGAAATGCTTTATCTTATCCGCGAAATAAAAGAAAGAAAACTGATTAACGGGCACAGTGATTTCCCCGTATGGGTTGACAGTCCCCTTGCAGTTGAGGCAACTGAAATTTACAGTAATGACGATGAGTTGATGGCTTTTTACGATGATGAAACGCTGAAGCTTTTAAAAGAAAATATTGAGCCGATTAAATTCAGAGGTCTTAATCTTTCTGTTACAAGCGATGAATCTAAAAAAATCAATTCAGACGGCAAACCGAAAATTATTCTTTCAGCCAGCGGAATGTGTGAAGCCGGCAGAATCAGACATCACCTGAAACATAATCTGTGGAGAAAAGAATGCAGTGTTTTATTTGTAGGGTATCAGGCTCACGGCACACTGGGAAGAATGCTTACTGACGGTGCAAGACACATCAAACTTTTCGGTGAAGATATTCAGGTGCGTGCAAAAATAGAAAAATTAGACGGCATAAGCGGTCACGCAGACAAGAATATGCTGCTCGACTGGCTTGATAATATAGATGAAAAGCCTGAAAGGATTTTTGTGAATCACGGTGACGATAACTGTTGCGAAAATTTTGCAGAAACAGTAAGCACTGCCCTCGGAATAACTGCAGTTGCTCCGTATAACGGTGCTGTGTATGATTTGATTACGGGAGAGTGTATTGAAAAAGGCAATACAAAAATCCTTGAGAAAAAATCGAAGAAACCGTCCAACGTTTATGAAAGACTTGTGCTTGCAGGTAAGCATCTTATGGATGTTATTTACCGCAACAAAGGCGGCACAAACAAGGATTTATCAAAATTTGCCGACCAGATAAACGACCTTGCACGTAAATGGGACAGGTAAAATAAGTAATTATGTAATAAGTAAAAGGGAATCGGTTCGTAAAGAAAATAATGTGAATTTGTGAACAAAAAGCATCAACCTTTTATTTATTGTTTAAAAAAAGTACATACTATTTTGTAAAATTAAGGTATAATATATTTGTAAAATAAAAAAGGAGTGGTCTTTTATGGCAACAGAAAAAATACTTATAGTCGATGACGATACCAATATCTGCGAGCTTCTCAGACTTTACCTTGAAAAAGAAGGCTTTTCAACTGTAATTGCAAATGACGGTCAGAGTGCTATCAACGCATTCCAGGAAGAACAGCCCAGTATGACTCTGCTTGACATTATGCTTCCCGGCCTTGACGGTTGGCAGGTTTGCAGAGAAATCAGAAAAATTTCAAACAAACCTATTATTATGCTTACTGCGAAAGGTGAAACTTTCGATAAAGTGTTAGGTCTTGAATTAGGTGCTGACGACTACATTGTTAAACCCTTTGAAACAAAAGAAGTTGTTGCACGTATCAAGGCTGTTCTCAGAAGAACTTCAACAAACGTTGCAGAAACAGTAAACGAAGTTAATTTCGATAAACTTTCAATCAACCTTACAAACTACGAGCTTAAAGTTAACGGCGAACAGGTTGACACTCCCCCGAAAGAAATGGAGCTTATTTTCCACCTTGCTTCAAATCCTAACAGAGTTTTCACACGCGACCAGCTTCTTGACGAAGTATGGGGATTTGACTACTACGGCGACTCAAGAACTGTTGACGTTCACGTTAAACGTTTAAGAGAAAAACTTGAAGGCGTTTCAGACAAGTGGGAACTTAAAACCGTATGGGGTGTAGGCTACAAGTTTGAAACAAAATAAGTAAAACAAAAAGGAGATGCGGAAGTTGAAATTAGGAAGAATTTCTTTCAAAAAGTCAGGCACATTCCGAAAATACTTTATGAGTATTTTTGCATCTGTTCTTATTGTGCTTGTCGTTTTGGGCTTATCGCTTCTTCTTTTCATAGCACAATACTGGAAAGAAACAAACGTTACCGTTCTCAAAGAAAACGTTACTACCCTTTCCGACACTGCATCTGAATATTTTGAACTGGATAACAGCGGTCAGTATATCAATAACCCTACTGTTATGCTTGCCTACTCTTTATCACTGGTTTCAAGTTCTATTGATTCCGATATATATATCTGTGACCTCAGGGGTAACGTGTTTTTGTGTAAAGACATTATCAGTTCTATCCGCCTTGAAGACGCAAACCCTTATTGCGAAATTCATTCCCAGATAAATATTCCAGAAAGAATTATAAACCAGGCTATCAAAGGAAATTTCCAGACTTCGGAATATATTCCCGGACTTTATGAGGAAACTTCACTTATTGTAGGTGAACCAATAACTGTAAACGGAAAGGTTATTGCGGTTGTAATAGGTGCTCAGCCTTCTCTCGGCAATATGCACCCGTTTGTTACATCTATTCTCAAAATGTTCCTGTTGTCGGCTTTATTTGCTTTCCTTGTTGCATTTTTTGCTGTATATGTTGTTACCTATTCAATAACCAAGCCTTTAAGACAGATGTCGCTTGTTACGAAAGAATATGCAACAGGTGATTTCAGCAGACGAATAGAAATAAAAGGAAACAACGAACTTACAGAACTCGGAAATGCGCTCAACTCAATGGCTCAATCTCTTTCCGCCCTTGAATATTCCAGAAGAAGCTTCGTTGCAAACGTATCACACGAGCTTAAAACACCTATGACTTCCATAGGCGGATTTATTGACGGTATTCTTGACGGAACAATTCCGCCTGAAGATGAGGCGAAATATCTTAAAATAGTTTCCAACGAAGTTAAACGACTTGCACGTCTTGTGACTTCCATGCTCAATCTTTCAAAAATTGAAGCAGGCGAGCTTTCACTTAACCTTAAGAAAACAGATATTTCTGCGTTGATTTTCAATACACTTCTTTCTTTTGAACAATTGATAAACCAGAAATCAATCGAAATTACAGGCCTTGACACAATGGACAATATTTACGTCAACATTGACAAGGACCTTATAAATCAGGTTATTTATAATCTTGTTGACAATGCCGTTAAGTTTACCGAAGACGGCGGTTATATCGATGTACACGCAAAGCAAGGTGCAGATTACACTAATATTGTTATAAGAAACAGCGGTGCAGGTGTGCCGTCAGAAGAAATAGGAAGAATTTTTGAACGTTTCTATAAAGTGGATAAATCACGCGGACTTGATACAAAGAGTACGGGACTTGGTTTGTACATTGTAAAATCAATTGTGGAAATGCATGGCGGTACTATTGAAGCACGAAGCAGATTAGGCGAATATACAGAATTTGAATTTACTTTACCTAATGTTTAAAAATTATTTATAATCTGAAAAAATATTTGTAAAACACATAGGTTAATATAGTTGCATAAACCCGAAAGGAGCTTATATATGGACGAAAACAACAACGAATTTTTTAATGATGAGAAAGAGGAAATTTCTCCTGCTGAAAATGAAAATCCGACAGAGATTCCTGAGCCCGAGAAAATATCCTATGAACCGAAGGAAACTACATTCTCATCAGAAAGTTCTGAAAATAAAACTACTGAAAGTTATGTGAATAATCAGACTTACACAAGTCAGTCAAATCAGGCACAATATGAAAACTTTCAGCCCTACACTCCGCCACAGACTAACTACACATATCAGCCCTATTATCAGGGCACTCCCGATAATCCGAAAAAACAAAAAAGCAAAAAAGGTCTTACAATTATCATTTCAATTATAGCCGCTGTTTTTGTTTTTGCTGCAGGATTTGCAATTGCAGCAGTTGTGAATAACGATTCCGACACATCTTCTGCAGAAGAGGGAAAAACAGGTGACGGCACAGTTATTACTAACGAAAAAACTCCAGATACACCTTCACCCACAGGCGATATTCTTTCATCTGTTCAGATTGCTGAAATCGGCAGAGCGTCTTCTGTTGGTGTTGTAGTTTATTCCGCAAACAGCAGTTATTTCTCACAGTCTTCACAGTCACAGGCAGGTGAAGGCACAGGTATTGTTGCAAAAATTTCTGAAGACGGCAAATCAACTTATATTCTGACTTGTGCACACGTTATCAGCGATAAAGGCGTAAGTGCTAAAATTCTCCTTGAAGACGGAACAACTTACGATGCTGACATTGTAGGCTTTGACCAGCAGACAGACGTTGGTGTTCTTAAGGTTAAAACAACAGACCTTAAATGTGCTGAATTCGGCGATTTCAAAAAGCTTAAAGTCGGCTCTCCCGTTTATGCAGTCGGCAACCCCGGCGGTGCTGAATTCTTCGGTTCAGTTACAAACGGTATTGTTTCTTCCATCAGCCGTTCTATCAACAACGAAATCGGCTATACTATGGACTGTATCCAGCACAACGCTGCTATCAACCCCGGTAACTCAGGCGGTTCACTTCTTAACGAATACGGCCAGGTAATCGGTATCAACTCATCAAAAATTGCAAGTACCGAATATGAAGGTATGAGCTTTGCAATACCTATTTCAACTGCACTTAAAGTTGCAAATGAACTTATCGCAAACGGATATGTGCCTGACCGTCCCAAACTTGGCATCACTTACAGCCTTGCATCTTCACACGACACTTACGCAATGATTGTTCAGATTAAAGGTCTTCCCGCAGGTTCACTTATTATCAGAAGCATTTCTCCTGACAGTGACCTTGCAAACCAGGAAGTGCGTGAAGGCGATATGATTACAGCGGTAAACGGAAAAGATTTAGATACTCCCGATGCGCTGCTTGATATTATCGATAAATCAAAAGTAGGCGACAGCCTTAAGCTAAAAATCTGCAGAATCAGCACAGACTACTCTGTGGAAGAGTTTGAAGTAACCGTAAAACTCGTTGAAGATAAAGGCTCAACTGCACCTGTGGAAGAAGAAACCACATATATCAATCCCTTTGATTACTTCGACCAGTTCGGTGGCTACGGCAACTAAATTATAAACAGATACACGCTTGGCAAACGTCGGGCGTGTATTTTTTATTGACAAAAAAACGCATAAATGATACTATTATATTTACAAGTCAGTCATAAGGAGGCTTAATATAATGGACTTAGTTGTAAGAATTATTTCGTTGGGACTTTCGATGATAATGTTCTTTTTCCAGGGCAGTTTTTCATCAGCATTTTCTTATCTGAAAATCCTTCCCGACACAGCAAAGATGGGACTTTCCTACCTTGATTTTTCAAACACCGTAGAAGGTACATCAAAAAAAGATATGGCAGAATACATTGATGAAGCACAGGAAGATGTGAAACATCCTTTCATCCTTGCCAATAAAGAAGATTTTGAAAAAGTTAAAACTAATTATTTTTCAGAAGACGGCGACGAATACATAAAAGAGATTTTTGGTTATTCAATGGAACGTGCAGATGCGCTCGTAAACGGTCCTCTTGTTGAATATATTTACGATGACGACGACGGAATCCTTGAAGTTTCACGTCAGATTTTAAGCAGAGTTATTACCCTTTCTGCTGCATGGCAGGTAACAGGCGAAGAAAAATATGCAGAAAAAGCTTTCAAAGAACTTGAAGCAGCCTGCGCTTACAACGACTGGAACCCCGACCATTTCCTTGATGTTGCAGAAATGGCTCTTGCAATGAGTATAGGTTACGACTGGCTCTTTGATTACCTTACAGATGCGCAAAAAGAACTTATCAGAACCAACGTTTGCGAAAAAGCTATTGCGCCCGCAATTGAAGGCGATATTCTTTCACAAAACTGGTGGATATGGTCAAACACAAACTGGAATACTGTATGCTACAGCGGTATCGGCATTGCTTGTATGACTTTCTCTGAATACTGCGAAGAAGACGCTGCAGAGATTCTTTCAAAAGCAACACAGTTTATGCCTATGACTTTTGCATTGTTCACACCCGACGGTGTTTATGTTGAAGGTACAGGTTATTGGGAATACTGCTCAACTTACCTTGTTTACTTCCTTTCAACTTCACGCAACTACTTCGGCACAGACTTCGGTCTTTCTGATATCGACGGTGTTGACAAGGTTGGCTACTATCCCATTTATGTGACAGGTGCACAGGGTGTTTTCAACTATGGCGACAACAAATCAGAACCCCTTCACGGACCTTCACTCCAATGGTTTGCTGACGAATACGATTCTGCACTTCTTGCAGAATTCCAGAAAACTGCAAACCCCCGCAACAATGAAGACAGAGAAGCAACACTTTCAGCTATCTGGTACAACACAGCATTTTCAGGTGAAGGTGCAGATTTCAGCGATGAACCCCTTTCTCTCTACTGCAAATCAAGCGGTTTTGAAGATATGGTTATAATGAGAAGCAAATATCTTGACCCCAATGCAACTTTTGCTGCTATCAAATCAGGCTACAACTACACAAACCACGGTGACCTTGACGTAGGTACATTCGTATTTGATGCTATGGGCGAAAGATGGGCAGAGGAATTAGGCCCCGGCGACTACGGCGCACCCCAGTATTTTGCAGGTCTTGTAGGTTTCGGCAGATGGCAGATTTACAGAAAACGTGCTGAAGGCCAGAATACTCTTGTTATCAACCCCACAAAAACAGCCGATGACCAGTACGCTTATGCTGAAGTTGAAATTGATTCATTCCAGGAAACAAACGACGGCGGCAAAGCAACAATTGATATGACAGAGGCTTACTGTCTCAGCGGTGCGAAGAAGGTTGTACGTGAATTCGAGATGTTTGACAACCGTTCAAAACTCCGTATCACAGACACAATCAACTGCCCTGCAAAATCAGAAATTTACTGGTTTATGCACACTAAAGCAGAAATCGAAATACTCGACAACGGCAAAACTGCAAAGCTTACAATCGGCGACAAAGCTTTACGCGCAACACTCGATAACTGCGACGGCGTTTTCTCTGTAATGGACGCAGTAAGACTTGACGGTACAGTTTCCGAATACGATAAAGACAACACAGGAATCAGAAAACTCACAGTACATCTTGAAGACGTTAAAAACGCAAAAATTGATGTAGTTCTTGAACCCTGGATTGACTGATTTTAAACACTTTTCCCGACAGTGTATCATACCTGTCGGGATTTGTTTTTTGAGCCGTTTTTTGTTTGACTTTTCACCTTAAATATGGTATATTTTTTGTATCTATTTCTGTAAATACATACTTTCAGAAAAGAAGGTGATTTTATGGTCAGAAGCAGCATCTCTCTTTTTATGGCATTTGTAATTTTCATTACATCAGGCATAGCTTCTGTCTTTCCCGTCAAGCAGTCATTACGGGTTGTAGTGCCTGAAAAATGGGAAATGGACACAGGTGATTCAAGAACTCTTGAATGCGTTTTTTCAAAAAACGTTACAGACAGAGTTATTGACTGGTCAGTTTCAGACGAAACAAAAGCAACTGTGGATGAATTCGGACGTGTTACTGCAATCGGCACAGGCAAAGTTATGATAACTGCCAAAGCAGGTAATCTGACAGACAGCGTTGAACTTAATGTTGTTGAAAATCCCACCCTGATAAATAAAGAAAAAATCAAAATTGATTATTCAGGCAAAGATTATAATCAGGTTGGTAATTTACAGAAAATAGTTACACGATATCCTAAGGGAAGCGAAGAAGTCCCCTATACCGTAAGAGTAACTTCTGACTACTCAAAATACCAAAAAGTAACTGCTGCTGACGGTGCAGTATGGGAAATTACTGATTACGGTGTTCTGAGAACTGACAAAAATGCACCCACAGAGCGTGACCGTGAACAACGCTTTATGGGCGACAGATATTTTTATTCTCACGACACAACCGACGGCAAGGTTCTTGCGATTTTCTCTGATAAAGGCAACGGAATCTGGACCGTTATGGAAAACGGATTCACTCATATAGAATTACTTGAAATGTCAGGCGACGAAAAAGCAGCTCAGATGAGTGACACAACACAGCAATACGTTGCAAGACACGGACTTGTTTCAGAAGCTTACAATTACGGTAACGGCTGGTGGAAGGATGCATCTGATAACGACGGTCTCTGGACTTCAATGTATGGTGCGGGTGAGCTTATGCGATATGCTACTCTCCGCGATGACCCCGACGCAACAGAAGAAGAAATTGCTGCTGCACGTGAAGTGGCAGTAAAATCTGCAGAAGCAGTGCTTATGCTTCACTATATTTCTATGCGTACAGGCACCACAGAGGCTTATGTAAGATATCAGGAAAACGGCAAAATGCCGGGCGATGCTGTTGACAGATGGCTTTCTGCCGAAGCACTTATAAAAGGCGGAAATTATTCTTATCTTTCCCCTGAAGAAAGCCCTGCAGAAGCATTTGAAAACAATTATGCTTCACTTTTATATACAGGCAACACAGATAAAATTATGAACATGGGTTATAACACAGTTGTTGACCCCGCTTCATGGCTCAGCACAAGAGACGAAGCGAATAAAGATGTTCAATTTGCAAAACAGACACGTTTGCTTGAAGGCTTTGTTGCAAGAACATATTGGGTTGAAAGTCAGGAAAATTTCGAACTCTATGATAATATTTACTGGAAGGTTAATGACGATAACACTGCTACAGGTGCTTCAACAAAGTCTGAAACTTCACAGGGATATTACCTTAACAACGAAAACTTAAGAGGTGTTACAGTTGACGCATCAGGCGAAGTTCCCGAAAGACTCTGGAACAACCTTGTAGGCGAAAACGCACTTAAGAGTGACGTTATTTACAAAGGCGATACAAGTGCAGATGAACTTGTGGGACACGCATTCATCTTCAAGCTGATGTATGATATTCTGGCAGATGAAGACCCTGAACTCAAAAAACTTATGGTAACTGCTATTGATAACCTTGCACAGCACCTTGTTGACAACGGTTATATGCTCGTTGACGGTTCAGGTCAGCCCACAACGTGGTCAAACTTCAGCAGAAAATCATTCAGTGTAAGTTCATCAGTGCCTATGGCTCCCCTTCACGCAATGGTTATCCTTGATATTTTTAAAACTGCCGCTTACATAACAGGCTATGAAAAATGGGAAAACGAATACCGTATGGCTGCCCTTGACCCCGCTTTTGAATATGCAAAAGTTGTTTCGCAGGAAGCAGACAGAATGCACGCAGCAATTTCAAATGTTATAGGCGAAGCGGTTTCTCCCCTGCTTTCACTTCCCCTGAAACTCCTTTCAGGCACAAAGCTTTACAACCTTGTTATGAAAGTTGTAAGTAATGACTCTGACCTTGAGATGGCCATGCTCGGTCTTTACACACTTTTCCAGACCGAGGAAGATGAAGAAATATTATCTTATTACAGAAAGTGCCTTGAAGCATGGTGGGATGTTGCCAAATCAACAGAGAATCCCCTTTGGTATTATGTTTATCAGTTGGCTTACCCCGACAAAAAGATAAAAGATGCTTACGAAAACAATATTCTTGAAACGGCATCATGGGCTCTGAGCCGTCACCCCGTTTCAACAATAAAATACAGTGCATCAAACATTAAACGTGACGATATTGCGCAGCTTGACCTTTCTGCATTAGGACTTGATATGAATGATTTACCGTCGTATTCATTAAAGGCGAAAAATCAGCCTGCAGATGTTGGCGAAAATCCAGAAATTATGGATTATATCAAGCTCATACTTTCTACGAATGATATTGAATGGACAGTTGCTGCTCCTGATGAGCGTGCTTTACACAAATATAACGAGAATCCTTACATTCTCAATAACCACTATCATCCCGGCTGTATGCAAAACTCTGCTACCTACACTCTTCCCTATTGGATGGGCAGGTATCATGGTTTGCTCGAAAATAAATAAGGTAATTAAAGAAAGGATATGATAAAATGAAAAAAGTTATTTCCATTTTCCTTGCAGTTGTAATTCTTGCTTCTGCTTTCTCAATTGCAGCGCTTGCTGATGAGCCTGTGAAATTTGCAGTTGCATCTGACCTGCACTATAACGTGCCAGAAGAAGAACTTACTGCAACAAACGACCACCCCATTTTCTGGTACGCAAACAGACGTGCTGCAATGGACAACGAAAGCGGATTTATCATCGATGAGTTTTTGAGACAAGCTGAAGAAGCAAAGTACGACTTCATCCTCATCCCCGGTGATATGGCTGACGACGGCAGATGGGAAACACAGGAGCATATTGACGTTTCTGCAAAGTTCAAGGCTTTCGAAGAAAAAACAGGTATTCAGATTTATCTTGTGCCCGGTAACCACGACTACGGCAGAGGCGAAAACGACAACAAAATCGAAGATATGATTTCTTTCTACGGCGATTTCGGTTACAACGATGCTTTTGAAAAACGTGAAAACGATTTCTCATATGTAACAGACCTTCCCGGAAACTACAGACTTATCGTTGCCGACTCAAACGACCCTTCAAAATCAACTGAAGACGGTATGACTTCAGATAAAGTCAACTGGGTTGTAAAACAGGCTAAAAAGGCTGTAGAAGACGGCAAGTATCCCATCCTTATGATGCACCACAATCTTCTCGACCATCTCCCCATGCAGAGAATTTTAAGCCGTAACTTTATTATCAGAAACCACACTGCAGTAGCAAATAAATTCGCAAATGCAGGCATTAAGCTTGTTTTCACAGGTCACGAGCATTGCAGTGACGTTGCTGTTCACACAAGCCCCAAAGGCAACAAAATTTACGATTTTGCAAACACTGCTCTTTCAATGTACCCCCTGGCTTACAGAGAAATTACATTGACAGATGAAGAAATTACATACGAATCAAAAACTATCGAAAAAATCGACACTGCAACTCTCCGCAGTCAGGTAAACGGCTACACAGACGAAATGATTGACCTTATGGATGCAGGTCTTAACGACTTTGCAAAAGGCTACCTTAAAGCAGGTGTTCAGTACCGTCTTGCACGTTCACTTACAATGGAACAGATGGGTATTGCAGAAGACAGCATTTTCTACAACCTTGTAAACACAGCTGTAACAGGTCTTACAGACCTTCTTGAAATGCCTCTCTATGGCGAAAACAGCGTTCAGGAACTCGCGAAAGAATACAATGTTGTTATCCCCGACAGCGATTACGAAAACGGTTGGGACCTTGCAACTGACCTTGTTTCTTACCACTATTCAGGCGGTGAAGATTTCTCAATTTATTCAACAGAAGTTACAATTCTTCTCAGAATGGTAAATCTTATTCTTCTTGATGACCTTTCAACTGTTAATGACGAAGTATTCTTCGGCGGATTGAATGAGCTTCTCGGCAATGATTCAGCCCTCTTCAAGAATTTCACAAAGGGCATTGCTAATGTATTAGGTCCTGTTACACCCGGTCAGTATTTCCTTATTGCAGTTGCTTCACCTATCGTTTATGAATTCGTTTACGATTCAGACGGAGTTGACGACAACAACGGCAAATTTGAAGGCTACGGCATTGAACCCGACCTTAACGAAAACAGAGCAGATAACTTCGCAGATATCCTTGATACAATCTGCATTTATCTTACAAACTTCTTCAACATCATTATTAAAATTATCGGCATCGGCAGATAATCTGTAATAAGACAAACAAAAACGGCAGGAATTTTCCTGCCGTTTTTTTATTTTGATTATAATTTAAGCGGTATGTTTTCACCCAGAAGTCTTTTTGCAATTCTGCCGAAAGATTTCTGCGATGATGCTTTAAGGTTGAATGAAGAATGATTCATTGAAGAATAGCCGATTCTTGTATCGTAAGGCACAACGCCGATAAGCTGAACGTAAGTCATATTAATTACTTCATCAATATTCAAAAATCTGCGTTTAGCCGACAGTTTCTTTATAAACCTGTTGATAACAAGGCGGATATCTTTAATGCCGGATGACGCTATTTTCTGTGCCGTTATTTCAACACTTCTTACGCATACATCGTCGGGAGTTGAAACAACAATGGCTGAATCAGCTGCAGCACACGCAAGAGAAAAACCTTCCGAAATACCTGCAGGTGCATCAAAGAAAATAACATCATAATTTTCTTCATACTTTGCAATCATCTCTTTCACCTTTTCGCAGGTGAAAGCTTCGTTGAAATTAAGAGGTGCTGAAATAAAATCTATATCGCCCACCTGAATTATTGCATGTTCTTTTTCGCAGTTGCCGAGAAGTACATCGCCCCAATTTTTCACGACCTGTTCTCTTACTCCGAAAAGCAAATCAAGAGAACGCAGGCCTATATCAAAATCTATGGCAAGCACCTTTTTGCCCTCGGTTTCAAGTGCACGTGAAAGCCCTGCGGTGATAGTAGATTTACCCACACCGCCTTTGCCTGATGCGATTACTATTTTTTTAGCCATAAAATCACCTCTTATGCCAAGCCGAGTTTCTTAGCCATTTCTGCAGTTTTCAGTTCAAGCATCTTGCTGACGCCTTCTTCCTGCATTGTTACACCGTAAAGAACATCTGCTTCTTCCATTGTACCTCTACGGTGAGTGATAAGAATAAACTGTGTATTCTTAGTCATTCTTCTTACATATTCTGCATATCTTGTTACGTTAACATCGTCAAGCGCTGCTTCAACTTCGTCGAAAATACAGAACGGTGCGGGAGTAACCTTAAGAATCGCAAAAAGTAGTGCAATAGCACTGAGTCCCTTTTCACCACCTGAAAGCAGGTCGATGTTACGCACGTTTTTGCCCGGCGGCTGAACTTTGATTTCAATGGGACATTCAAGAACATTAAGCGGGTCTTCAAGAATAAGCTCTGCTTTACCGCCACCGAAAAGTTCTGCAAATGTTTCGCCGAAATATGAGTTGATTCTTGCAAACTGTGCTCTGAACTGTTCGCTCATTTTTCCTGTAAGCTCGTTTATAAGTTTAATAAGCTCATTACGGGATTTTTCAATATCCTCAATCTGACCTTTCATAAACTCATATCTTTCGCTTACTTCTTTATATTCCTCAATAGCGGCTGTGTTTACACTGCCCAAGGCTCTGATTTTACCTTTGATTTCAGAAAGCTTTTTCTGTGCTTCACCGATATTTTCAATTACGATTCCAAGGCTTTCTGCCTCGTCACGTGTTAACTGATATTCATCGAAAAGTTTGTTGATTGTATCTTCAAACTCTCTTTGCATAGAAGTTTTTCTTTCATCAAGACGGATAAGTTCACCGTTTATTTTTTCTCTGTTATCAGTTACGGTTTTCTGTTTCTGACGAAGCAATACGCTTGTTTCTTCACACTCATTACGCTGGGCATTGAGCATTTTTATTTCGTTCTTTGCTTCCTCGTGTTTCTGCCTGATTTTCGCAGCTTCTTCTCTGATTAAAACAACGTTTTCTGCGATTTTTTCGTTCTTTAATTTAATGTCTTCAATTTCTGCTTTAAGGCTTTCTGCCTTGCCTTCGCTGTCGTCAATGCTTGATTTAAGTTGCATTACGCTCTGTTTTTTAGCCTCAATATCTTTTTCGGCAGCAAGCACCTGCATATTGATTTCATTTTCAAGCTGATTGACTTCATCTCTTGATGAAACAAGTTCTTCACGCTTTGAATTATGAGAAAGCACCTGCGCCTGAAGGGATTCGATTTCTGCAGTAAGTGAATTGATTTTAGTTTCACTTTCTTTTGATGCGGCTGTGAAAATTTCAATTCTTGTTTCTGAATTTTTCTTTTCATCCTCAAATTCTTTCAGACCGTTTTCAAGAGTTTCAATCTGGCCGAGAACTAATTTCAAAGCACTTTCTGCTCTGATTGTATCTTCCTGCGCAGTAAGCAAATCTGCCTGTGATGCAGAAAGGTTTGCTTCGCTGAGAACTAAATCTTCATTGAGGGTTTTGAACTTATCCTTCTGCTCCTCGAGTTTTTTGGTAAGTTCTTTAACCTCGTTGTTGAGTTTTTCAATTTCACCTGCACGGCTGAGCATACCTGCATTCTGTGTGCGTGAACCACCTGTCATCGAACCGCCTGCATTGATAAGCTGACCGTCAAGAGTTACAATTTTGAATTTATAACCACGTCTTTTGGCTATTGCAATGGCACAGTCCATATCTTCAACTACTGCGATGTGGCCGAGTTCGTATTTGAAAATCTCTTCGTACTGTTTATCGTATGTTACAAGTTTATCCGCCATATCGATAAAGCCGAATTCATCATCAAGGTCTTTTTCGGGGAAAGGCTTTGATTTAATAGCAGAAATCGGCAGGAATGTTGCTCTGCCCTGACGGTTTTCTTTAAGGTAATTGATTGCACGTTTTGCATCGTTTTCGTTATCTGTTACGATGTGCTGGATTGCAGCTCCCAGAGCAGTTTCGATGGCTGCAGCATATTCGTCACTAACAGAAATAAGCTGTGAAAGAGGTGCGTGGATACCTTTCAGAACACCGTGACGCATTTCTTTCATAACGGTTTTTACACTGCCTGAATAACCGTCCATATTCTTTTCAAGGTCGTCAAGCATTTTTGCTCTTGACGATTTTTTATGCAGTTCAATTTCACGCATATCAATTTCTTTTTTCAGTTCTTCAACTTTTCCTTTGCGTGTCTGAACCTTAAGAGAATAGCCTTCGATACTGTTTTTTGCTTCATCGCATTTTTCTTTGAGAGCGTTCAGTTCTTCCTGCTTTTTCTCTTTTTCTCTGATTGAATTTTCTAAAAGAGGTTTTCTTGATTCTATAGTTTCTGCAACGCTTACAAGTCTTGAATTGATTTCTTCTATTGAAGAATCTGCAGTTGATTTTCTTACTCTTGCATCTGCAAGTTCTCTTGAGAAGGATTCAATTTTTTCTGTAAGCACTAAAATTTCGTCTGCGAAAGTTTCGTTTTCACTCTGAATCAGATAAAGACGGTCTTTTGTTTCCTGCAATTCTTTTTTCTTATTTTCAATCTGTTTTTCAATTTCAAGAATGCTGTTTTCTTCTTCATTGATTCTGGAAACGACGTCTTCCTTTGAACTTGTAAGTGCATCAATATCACGTGTAAGACGCTCGATAGTTTCGTTATTATGTTCAATTGAGTTTTCTTCAACAGCAGCGTCAGAATCAAGGTGAGCAACCTGCTCTTCAAGTGCTTCGTTACTTCTGTGAATGAAATCTACAGAAACTGCAATACCCTGACTTTTGGCAGTAAGAGCTTCAAGCTCTGCCTCAATATCATTAAGTTCTTTTTCTGCATCCTCATACTGTGCAGTTGCAACAACAAGTTTTTCTTCCTGTTCTTTAAGGAGATTTTTTGATTTTTCGATAGTGTGAAGCCACAAACCGATTTCAAGTTCTTTCTTCTCCCCTGCAAGTTCAAGGAATTTTTTTGCTTTTTCGCTCTGAGTTTTAAGAGGGCCTACACGGCTTTCAAGCTCAGAGAGAATATCGCGAAGACGGATTAAATTTTCTTCTGCCTGGTCAAGTTTTCTGTTGGCATCGGCACGTCTGTATCTGTAGTGAGAAATACCTGACGCTTCTTCAAGCATTTCACGTCTCTGTGCCGATTTTGAAGAAACAAGGTCGGCAATTCTGCCCTGGCTGACCATTGAATAGCCGTCACGGCCAAGACCTGTATCCATAAACAATTCATTGATATCGCGGAGTCTTACCCCTTCACCGTTCAGAATGTATTCACTTTCACCCGAACGATAATAACGCCTTGTAACGGCAACTTCATCGCTGTCAAAATTCAGGCTTCTGTCGGTGTTATCAAGACGCAGAGTAACCTCGGCAAAGCCGTGGGCTTTACGTCCGCCTGCATTACCGCTGAAAACAACGTCTTCCATTTTTGAGCCACGCAGACTCTTTGAAGACTGTTCGCCAAGAACCCAACGCACGGCATCAGAGATGTTACTTTTACCTGAACCGTTAGGACCTACAACGCCTGTTATTCCTTTTTCAAGTTTTAAAACTGTTTTATCGGGGAATGATTTAAAGCCTTGCATTTCAAGGGATTTTAAAAACATAAATTCACTTCCTTACACAGCATTTCACATTATATTTCTTTAAACTTTTATCTTCAGTAAATTTTACTTTATAGCCTTTTTCTTCAAGAAAAAGTTTATTCTTCTTTTTCTGCCCCGTTGCCTGTGAAACAGCACCTGCAGGAACAGAAATTTCAACTTCACAGGGAGGTATGGGAGAAATTGCTTCCAGAATTTTTCCGAGATAAATTTCACTCTCGCAAAGTTCTTTGAATGCAGGATGATACGCACCTGCAACGTAACCTTCTTCCACGTTGCCACCTGAATGAAGACCTGTTCTGATAACGTTTATGTCATTTTCTTCAAACATCAGAAGAAGCTTCGCACAAAGTTCAACCGTTTCCTGAAGGCTCATTACTTTATATTCACCTGACCTGAAATTTTCTTCCAGCAGTGTATTTTCAAGCACTATTGTGGGATAAATTCTGACTGTATCAGGCTTTAAGGCAATTATTTTTTCTGCCGTTTCTATGTCTTTTTCAAAAGATGATTTATAAAGCCCCGTCATCATCTGCAGACCTGTTTCAAAACCGTATTTTCTTAAAATTTCTACGGCTTTTTCAACATCGCGTGATGTGTGCCCCCTTAAATTTGCTTTAAGCACTTCATCATCCATACTCTGGCAACCGAGTTCAACACTTGTTACACCGTAAGACCTGAGAAGCTCACAAATCTCATCGTCGATACAATCGGGTCTTGTGGAAATTCTGATGCCTTTGAAAAATCCTTCTTTAACAAAAGGATAAGCACTTTTCAAAAGCCTCAACATATATTCCCTTTCAATGGCGGTAAAACTGCCACCGAAAAAAGCGATTTCGCCCTGATTTGACGGTGCAGTTTTCATTGCAATTTCACAGGCCGAAACAACATCTTTTTCTGAAGGCAGAGTTGTTTTGCCTGATATACTTTTCTGGTTGCAGAAAGAACAGTTATTGGGACAACCCTCGTGGGGCACGAAAATACTTACGTTATACTTTTTCAAAGTCCCATCAGAGCAAGGGCTTCCCTTGCTGCCTCCTGCTCGGCAGTTTTCTTCGATTTTCCTACTCCTTTGCCGATTACGTTACTGTTGAGATGAACTTCAACCTCAAACCTTTTATCGTGGTCAGGTCCGCTTTCGCCTACCAACACGTATTCAAGCAATTCTTCAGGATTTTTCTGAATAACTTCCTGAAGCTTTGTTTTGTAATCCTTGAAAGAGCCTTGATTTTTTGCGTGTTTTTCCACAAAACGCAGAACAAATTTCTTTGCTTCCTCAATACCGCCGTCAAGGTAAATTGCGGCAATTATTGCTTCAAAAGCATCGGAGTTGATAGATGCTCTTTCTCTGCCGCCTGTGTTTTCTTCACCTTTGCCGAGAAGAAGTTTACTGCCAAGTTCGATTTCCTTGGAAAACTCGAAAAGTGCTTTTTCGCACACAGTTGCGGCACGAAGACGTGTAAGCTCGCCTTCGGGCAATGTTGAATTTTTATAGTAATATTCCGCTGTGATAAATCCCAGCACACTGTCGCCTAAAAATTCAAGACGCTCGTTGCTGTCTTTGGGTGAATGCTTCTCATTTGCATATGACGAGTGGGACAACGCACGTGTAAGCAAGGATTTATCACTGAAAGAATAACCAATTATTTTTTCAAATTCCTGCATAACTTATTCCTCTGCACCGATAGATGTTGTAAGTTTTGCAATCTGACCGCATACATCAGCCTTATGGCATTCAATAGCCTGACGGATTGCATTGAAAATTGCTCTTTCGTCAGATGAACCGTGAGCCTTGATAACAGGCTTTTTAACGCCGAGAAGGGGTGCTCCGCCGAATTCCTTATAGTCCATACTTGCTTTGAGTTCACCTACTCCGCCTTTAACAAGGAGATAGCCGATTTTAGAAATGAAGTTTCTTGTGAACACACCTTTGACTTTTTTCATCAGAGCACTTGCTACGCCTTCGTACATTTTAAGGATTATGTTACCTGTAAAACCGTTACAAACAACGCAGTTTGCTTTGCCGAAAGGAATATCACGAGGCTCAATATTACCGATAAAGTTAAGTTCTTTCATTTCTTCAAGTGCTTTGTATGTTTCCTGAAGCACTTCGGGACCTTTTGTAGGCTCTGCACCGATGTTTGCAAGGGCAACTGTGGGTTTTTTGAAGCCGATGATATTCTTCATATAAATATCTGACATCTGTGCAAACTGAATAAGGTTTTCCTTATGGCATTCAACATTAGCACCGATATCCATTATCATAAAAGGCTCTGAATAAGAGGGCATAATACTTGCAATACCGGGACGTTTGATACCTTTGATTCTTTTTACAATAAATGTTGCACCCATAACAACGGCACCTGTTGAACCTGCACTGACGAATGCGTCGCCCACACCGTCGGCAAGTGACTGAAAGGCAACTGCCATTGAAGAATCTTTCTTTTCTCTGAGAATACATTTCGGGTCATCGCACATTGAAATTTCGCTTTCTGCTTCGATAATATCCATACCGTCAAGGTTAACATTGTTTTCTGCAGCACATTTTCTGATAGTTTCACCTTTACCTGCAAGAAGAATTTTCACCTTGAATTTATCAGCGGCCTTTCTCGCACCTTTGATTATTTCAAGCGGTGCATTATCTCCGCCCATTGCGTCAACTATAACTTTCATTTTATTCATCCTCCCTCGTATATTCTTTAAGTCCTCTTTCTGCTAAAAGTTCATATCTTAATTTTTTATCTTTTACTTTTTCATCAAGCGGTGGCAATGCACCGAAATTAGCACCCATAGGCTGGAAATTTTCAACTTCCTCGTTTGAAATATATCTTGCCAGAGCACCAATCATTGTTCTTTCTGAAGGCACAAATTCGCCTTTACCCTGAATTTTATTTGCAGCATTTATACCTGCAAGAATTCCTGATGAAGCAGATTCCATATAGCCTTCAACACCGGTTATCTGCCCTGCAAAGAAAAGTCCGCTTCTTTCTCTCATCTCATATGTAGATTTAAGAAGTCCGGGCGAATTTATAAAAGTGTTGCGGTGCATAACTCCGTAGCGGAGAAATTCCGCATTCTTAAGAGCAGGAATAAGAGAGAAAACTCTTTTCTGCTCACCGAATTTAAGGTTTGTCTGGAATCCTACAAGGTTATATGCACTGCCGGGTAAATTTTCTTTTCTCAACTGAAGAACTGCCCACGGTCTGTGACCTGTTCTCGGGTCACGTAAGCCTACAGGTTTCAGCGGTCCGAAACGCATTGTATCTGCACCGCGGGATGCCATAATTTCAATAGGCATACATCCTTCGTATACATTTTTCTTCTTTTCAAATGTATGAAGCTCTGCACGTTCCGCATTTACAAGTTCATTATAGAACAGTTCATATTCCTCTTTGTTCATAGGGCAGTTGATATAGTCGCTTTCATCACCACGGTCATATCTTGACTGGCAGAAAGCATTTTCCATATCAATGCTGTCACCGCTTACAATAGGTGCTGCCGCATCGAAGAAACTTAAAAAACCTCCGCATATTTTTTCAATTTCCTTTGCAAGGTTTTCGCTGACCAGAGGACCTGCAGCAATAATAACAATATCATTTTCAGGTATTTCAGTTACTTCACCGTAAACAATTTCTATATTTTTATTCTGTTTTATTTTTTCAGTTACAAGAGATGAAAACCTGTCCCTGTCTACTGCAAGTGCACCGCCTGCAGGCACTGCACTCATAAGGGCACACTCAACTGTAAGAGAGCCGAGTTTTTTCATTTCTTCTTTAAGCATTCCTGCAGCAGAGCCTGTACGCAAGGCTTTAAGGGAATTTGAGCACACAAGTTCTGCAAAATTCTCCGACTTATGTGCGGGAGAAAATTTCACAGGTTTCATCTCAACAAGGCATACTTCAATTCCTCTTTCAGCCAACTGCCACGCAGCCTCAACACCTGCAAGACCTGCACCTATAACTATAGGTTTATTCTTCGGTAGTGTCATTTTTCTTCTTCCTCGAAGCTTTTATTTCATATGAACAGCCGTCTGCAAGACAACGCTTGATTGAACCTGCTGTTTTAAAAAGTGATTTTCCGCATTCAGGGCATTTTTCGTCTGTAGGCTTATCCCATGTGACAAAATCACATTTGGGCCAGCTTGAACAGCCGTAGAAAACTCTGCCCTTCTTTGAGCGTCTTTCAACCACTTCACTGCCGCATTTCGGGCATGTTGCATTTGTTTTTGTAACAAAGGGTTTTGTTGTTTTGCACTCAGGGTAACCGGGACAAGCAAGGAATTTGCCGAAACGTCCTGTTTTTACAACCATCATTTTTCCGCATTTTTCACAGGGAATATCTGTTACATCTTCTTCAAGTTTGATTTTAACACCCTGCATATCTGCTTTTGCTTTTGTAAGAGTTGAATCGAAATCGTTATAGAATGCGTGGAGCATCTGCACGTAATCTTCGTCGCCTCTGTCAATAGCATCAAGGCTGTCTTCCATCTGTGCTGTGTATTTTACATTTACGATTTTCGGGAAATGTTCTTTGAGAAGTTTTGTTGTTGCTTCGCCCAATTCTGTGGGAGAAAGAACTTTGCTTACGCGTTTTACATATTCGCGTTTTACGATTGTTGTTACGATTGTGGCATAAGTACTCGGTCTGCCCACACCGTTTTCTTCAAGAGCTTTGATAAGAGTTGCTTCTGAATATCTTGCAGGAGGCTGAGTAAAGTGCTGATTGCCTGTAAGTTCTTTGAGTTTTACATTGTCGCCTTCTTTAAGTTCGGGCAACTGTGATGCTTTTTTATCATCATCTGTTTTTTCTTCGTAGAGTGCAGTAAAGCCGTCAAATTTCACGCTGTAGCCTGATGCAGTGAAAACACAATATTCGTTTTCTTTTCCTGAATCGGCTTTGATTTCAACCTTCATTGTGTTGAGAATGCTCGATGCCATCATTGAAGAGATAAATCTCTGCCAGATGAGTTTATAGATTTTATACTGGTCTGAAGAAAGGCTTGATTTTACCTGCTCGGGAGTAAGTGACGGTACTGTGGGACGGATTGCTTCGTGACCATCCTGAGCTGAACTTCTTGATTTGAAGTATCTGGGTTTTTCGGGAAGATACTTCTGTCCGTAGGTTGACAGGATATAGTCATTTGCCTGACTTCTTGCTTCTTCTGAAATTCTCAATGAGTCAGTTCTCATATAAGTGATAAGACCCATTGAACCCTGACCCTGAATTTCAACACCTTCATAAAGCTCCTGCGCAATTCTCATTGTTCTCTGTGCCTGGAAGCCGAGTCTTCTTGATGCCTCCTGCTGGAGAGTGGAAGTTATGAAGGGCGGTACGGGATTCTTCTTCTTTGTACCTTTTTTTACTGACAAAACAGTATATTTTGCACCGTCAAGTCTTTCAAGATATTTATCTGCCTGTTCTTTTGAATTGATTTCAACTTTGCCTGTTTCATCACCGTAGAAAGATGCGGGGAACACTTTTCTTGAAGAAGATGTGAACTTCGCATCAAGTGACCAATATTCTTCGGGAACGAATTTTCTGATTTCTTCTTCCCTGTCAACAATAAGCCTTACTGCCACACTCTGCACACGTCCTGCAGAAAGACCTCTGCGGATTTTCTGTGAAACAAAGGGGCTTAATTTATAACCTACAAGTCTGTCAAGAATTCTTCTTGCCTGCTGTGCATTAACAAAATCCATATCAACCTTACGGGGATTCTTCATACCTGCCTGAACGCCTGATTTTGTAATTTCATTGAAAGTTACGCGGTTTTCGTCTTCTAAATCAAGACCGAGTACAGTTGCAAGATGCCACGAAATTGCTTCTCCTTCGCGGTCAGGGTCGGCTGCGAGAATAACTGCTTCGCTTTTTGCAGCTTCCGCTTTCAGGTCTTTTACTAATTTCTCTTTACCCTTGATAATTGCATATTTGGGGGCAAAATCGTTTTTAACATCAACGCAGAGTCTTGCTGCCGGCAAGTCTCTTACGTGACCCATTGAAGCCATTACTTCATAACCGCTGCCCAGATATTTTTTAATATTTTTCGCCTTTGCAGGTGACTCAACAATTACAAGCTTGGACATATTCTTCTCCTTATTTTCTTCTGTATTTTTTGCCGCTGTCGGAAACTACTAGTCCTTTCATTTCCAGCTGTGTAAGGCTTACCATTATTTTGCCTACATTCAGCGACGGGACATTTCTTGTTATATCATCAATGTGCATCGGTTCATCTTTCAGAACATCATACACAGTTTTTGCATTTCCGGTAAGATTAACATCTTTTTTTATTTCTTGCTTTTCAGTTATCTGTTGTACTTCTTTTTCTTTCGCGGCTGATTTTGAAGGAGTTCTTTTTTTTGCACTGTAAGTAACTGATGTAAAATCAATTTTCTCCTTAAACTCGTGCACATCAGAAGTATCTGCGTTACTGTAATCAATAAGATACGGATAATCAAATTCGAATTTTGATAAAATATCAAAGCAGGAATATACGGCAACCGCACGGTTATTCCTGATAAGTTCAATTGCACCTGAAGTGTTGGCATCTGAAACATCAACGGGAAGTGCAAAAACTTCTCTGCCCTGCTCCGATGCAAGACGAGCCGTTATAAGCGACCCGCTTCTTACGGGACATTCAGTTACCACAACACCGTAACTGAGACCTGATATTATTCTGTTACGCACAGGAAAATATTTCCCGTTAGGAGGTGTCTGAGGCGGATACTCTGTTATTATAAGACCTTTTTTTAAAATATCTTCTTTTAAAACTTCCGCAGAATCGTGATACTTTGCCATAAAACCGCAGCCAAGGACTGCAACGGTTTCTTTATCGTTATGCATTGCACCCATATGTGCTGCACCATCAATACCTGAAGCACCACCGCTTACAATTACTGCACCGCTTACGGCAAGTGAATTTGCCAGACTGAAACTGACCTGCATACCCTTTTCTGTTGCTCTTCTTGTGCCCACAATGGCTATAGTCATTCTGTCTTTGAGAATTTCAGGGTTACCGTAATAATAAAGCACCAGGGGGAAATCTCTTATTTCAAGAAGCTTACGCGGATATCTTTCATCATCAGGTGTAAGAATTCTGCACCTGCACTTACGGCAATCTTCAATAAGTTCATTTACCACTTCAAGGGGAGTGTTTTTGAGTTTTTCAAGTTGATTTTTCGTAAATACACCTGAACGGACTCTGTCTTCAGGGGATGCGAAAAATATTTCTTTAGCCGTTTTATAATATGCTACAATTTCGTCAGTTTTAATCCCTGTACCAAGTGCTTTCTGCAGCCACAGCCAGTATGCTTTATCATTCATCGGAGAACCTCCCACATAGCAATACAAGCCGCCATTGAAGCGTTAAGAGATTCTGCCCTGCCAAGCATAGGAATAGTAACACGCAAATCGCATTTTTCTGCAGTGAGAGGATTTATACCGTTTCCTTCATTGCCGATTATAAGAAAAACACCGCCTGAAAGGTCTGCTTTATTAATTTTATCCGCTGAAGAATCAACAACTGTTGCTACTGTTTTTATATTCTTCTTTTTCGCAAAAGAGAACATCTCATCAATATCATTGATTCTTACAAAGGGTAAACGAAAAAGTGAACCCATTGCGGCACGCTGTGCTTTGGGATTGAAAACATCACAGCAAGAAACAAGCACTGCACCGTTTATGCCGAGAGCCTCTGCAGTTCTTGCAACGGCACCCAGGTTTGACGGGTCCTGAAGATTTTCAAGCACGATGTATTTTCCGTCAGGCGAAAAAACAGAAAAATCTGTTTCGTTCTTAGTATTCTCGCACCTTAAGAAAACACCCTGACTTGTTTGTGTGTCTGATATTTTCTTCGCAACTTCTTCTGAAATTTCGTAAGAAGCATCTGCTTTAGTTACAATAAAATCAACGTCTTCTGTGTTTTTTGCATACGCATCAGCAGTGAAAAACGCTTCTCTGATTACAACTCCGCTTAATGCGGCATCGCGGCAAAGGCGTACTCCTTCAAGCACAAATTCGCCTGATTTTTTTCTTTCTTTCGCAGAAGAAACCAGCTTGGAAACATATTTGATTTTTGTATTCTGTACAGAAATTATCTTTTCCAAAGCCTGTTTCCTCCTTCAAAAATCAGTTGCACAAAAAGGCATACTTTTTCACTATATAATAGTATACAGTACATTATACCAAAGTTTTATTCAATAAACAATAGAAAAAGTAAAAAAAATTACGCTCACAGATAACTGTGAGCGTAAATGTAACTTATTTAAGTGCAGCTTTTGCTTTTTCTGTAAGAGCTGTGAATGCTGCGGGGTCTGCGATTGCGATTTCTGAAAGCATTTTTCTGTTAAGGTTGATGTCTGCTTTCTTGAGACCGTTCATGAATGATGAGTAGTTCATACCATTCATTTTGCAAGCTGCAGAAATTCTTGTAATCCAGAGACGACGGAAATCACGTTTCTTCTGCTTACGACCGATGTAAGCATACTGACCTGATTTCATAACTGCCTGTTTAGCTGTTTTAAAAAGCTTGCTCTTTGAGCCATAGTAGCCTTTAGCTGCTTTAAGAACTTTATTTCTTCTTTTGCGCGTCATTGTAGCGCCTTTAATACGTGCCATTGTCTATAACCTCCTATTATTAGTTCCTCAATATTATTTGTAAGGGATAAGTTTCTTGATCTGCTTAACGTTTGTTACGTCAGCAACAGCTGTTTTACGAAGATTTCTCTTACGTTTTGTTGTTTTCTTATTGAGGATGTGTGACTTATAGGCATGACCACGTATGGGTTTGCCGTTCTTTGACATTTTGAATCTTTTCTTTGCACCGCTGTGCGTCTTGATTTTAGGCATTTTTATTTCCTCCTTAATAATTACTTACCTGATTTGGGGGCAAGGAACATAAGCATTGAACGTCCCTCAACCTTTGCCGGCTTTTCAACGTTTGCATTTTCGCTGAGAGCTTCAGCAAACTTCTGCATGGGAACAAGACCTAATTCAGTGTGAGCCATTTCACGGCCTCTGAAACGGATTGAAACCTTGACCTTGTTACCCTGAGCAAGGAATTTTTTTGCATGGTTAACTTTAGTTTCAAAGTCGTGCGTGTCAATGTTAAGAGAGAGGCGAATTTCCTTGATTTCTATAACACGCTGGTTTTTCTTTGCCTCTTTTTCACGTTTTGCCTGTTCAAAACGATATTTTCCGTAGTTGATAATTTTGCAAACAGGCGGTTGTGCCTGGGGAGCAATCTTGACTAAGTCAAGTTCTCTTTCTTCGGCAATTTTCAAAGCCTCTGCAGGTGACATAATGCCGAGCTGTTCACCGTCGTCAGTAATTACTCTGACTTCTTTATCACGGATTTCCTCATTGATTTGCAGTTCTTTTGTACTAATGTTAAAGCACCTCCAAAAAAAAATCGCGGCACGAAAATTCGCCCGCAACACGTAAAACGGCATAATTCTACCGTTTAAATAACGTATTGACCTTCGTACGGAATTCAAGTTCCCGCAGGTGAGAGCGATTTCGCTTCTACTTCAATGTGCAAGTATGATACCACATCGTTTAACTTTTGTCAATAGTTTTTCATAAAAATCTCAAAAAACTCTTGCACACAAAAAAACGGTGTGATAATATTGTTGTATCAATTATACGAGGGGTGTAAAAATATGTCAAGTACCAAAACAAATCCCGGAAACAACAGTATACTTAAAAATATTCTGATTGTTCTTATGGGTGCACTTTTAATGGGATTTTTGTGGAGAATCCGCGGCACAAGCGGTTGGGGTTCATCATGGGGTCTTCTTAACGCAGGTGCAATGTTTTCGCTTTTTGCCATTACAATAATCGGCGACAGAAAGAAAACAAGCCTCGGCTGGATTGGTGTATCATCGCTGATGTTTATGCTTACAGTGCCTACCTGGGGAACATTTTTAGACCAGATGACAGGTGTTCTTTCTTCTTCAATTACAGATGACCTGGGCAACGTAATAGAAGGCTCACGTGCAATTCCTTTATGGTCAGGTGTGGGCGTAATGCTTCTTTTAGGTTTCAGCCTTGCAACTGTATGGGGCATAATGCTTGGCAGAAGTTTAAGCGACAAACAGTGGAAAATCAAAGATTTTGTTCTTATTATAGCAGTATTCTTTGTTGCAATGTATGTATCCCGCGCAACACTTGCACACACCCTTACAGAGCTTCTTCAGCCTCAGGCTCTTGACCTTTTCAAAGAAGGACTTTTCAGACAGGGACTTGCAAACGAAGAAAACTTTGAAAGCATTTACAAAGTTTATATGGAACATTTCGATGATATGAAATGGGCAAAGAAGGTTATGGGCGGCAGAAACTATTTCGCTCTTGTTGAAACATTCTCAATCGCTATCGGCGGTATCGCATCGATGATAGTAACAAGATTTGTAATCAAAGATAAACGTGCTGCAAATATGGGACTTATCACATCTGTTTCATTTGCAATCGCAATTACAGTTGCAGACCTGTCCTTCTATTTCTTCGACAGCAACAACGGCGTTATCGGCGAAGTTAAAAACATATATCCATGGTCCTGCTGGGAATACTTCACAGGCTTCATTGCAGGTTTGTTAATCACAGTGGCTATCCTCTGCTACAAAAATAAAGTGGGCAAAGATGTACGTGAAATTGCTTTCTCAACTACACCTGCAAAGATTTCAGATGTGCTCGTTTTCCTTATGGGATTTGTGGTTGTAATCGGCATCAACATTGTAAGACCTGTACTTGACAGACTTGAAGATTCTGCTTTCCTTATTCCTGCAGTTATCCTTGCATTTATCGGTGCAGTTACTTTCATCGTTCTTTCAATCAGGAAATACGGTATCAACCTTGAAAACACAACTCAGGTTGCTTTCTCTTACATAGTTCTCCCGATTATGCTCGCATATATGATCTTCGTTTATATGTTCACAGACTTTGAAACAGGCGGTGCAAACATCCTTTCCGTTTCATCATTCCACAACATTGCAATGATAATTTCATTCGTAGTTCTTGTAATTTACTTCGGTATCAACGCAAAGAAAACTATGAAATGCGATAAATAAGATTAATAAAACTGAAAACAAAACATAAAAATTCTCCCTGAATTCATATGAATTCAGGGAGTTTTCTTATTTAATTCAATTCAAATCAGAACATCAAGAATCCGAAAAGGAGTTCGAAAAGATTTGCAAAGAAAGCGATGATTCTGTCGAAGAATGAACCGCCTGTAACTTTAACCTCAAGTTCAGCCACAAAGTCGCCGTCATATGTGCAAACCTGAACTGTTGTTGTGCCTGAGCCTACACCAAAGAGGTAAATTTTGCCGTTTTCTTCATAATAATCTACAACATCTGCATCGTAATCTGAAATGTAAAAGTCCTTAAAGGATGCATTTGAGGGAGAAACAACAGCTTCGAGGAGATATTCTTCATCAACTTCAAGCTCAATGTATGTTTCAGGCAACTCAATTCCTGTTACTCCGATTTTATTATAAACAAACTTGTATGAATCAACTACGGTTTCTGTTACCTTGAAGTTTTTGCCTTGTGCTGATTCATATGTGCTTACTGCAACCTGCTTAAGTGTGTAAGAAAGAATGTAGCCGTTTTTATTGAATTTTGCTGTGTATGTAAGTGTGTTTACATCGCCGTTTTCATAATCTTCGGTGCATACAAATGTAACAGTGCTGTCGCCATTCTTTGCCTGTGAATATTTTGCACTTTTAAATTTGAGACCCCAGTTTTTGATATCTCTGTTAACGCTGAAATAGTCGATAAATTCGCTTCTGCCGTCTACATAGTAATCTTCAAAAGCATCGCAGTAGAAATAAAGATTGTAAGTAGTTACATCTTCAAAAGCAAGCTCACCGTACATTTCGAGAGTTTCTTCCTTGTCTTTAGCTGAAAGAGAAGAATAATCCGGAACTACGCTCAGTTCTGTTGTGTTTTCTGCTTTGATGATATACTCTTTCGCAGACAAATCAATGTTGCACTGCTCATAATAACGGAGAATATCTTTGGCAGAGCTTGTTGAACTGATTGCTGAGGGAACGATTGCAAGAACTGATGCAAACACAATAACTGACATCAGAACTGCTAAAAATTTTGACATTTTTTTCATAATGTTTCCATAACCTTTCTGACTACTTTTTATACTTTTCTTGCCGTAGCCAAGCAAGATACATTGATTAATTATATTATATCATCAACTCATAATATATGCAACAAAAATCAGGCGATTTTTACATCGCCTGAAAAATTACATATCAGAAACCTGCTGCACTGCCGAACAAAAGAGCAAAAATTGTTTCAAAAAACAGTGCAATTCTCTTGAAAAATCCCACTTTACAAGTGAGGGTACAGGTTGCCACAACATTTTCGGTCATATCTGTCACAACAAGTGTTGCAACGCCGTCATTCATTGCCCTGACAGTCAGTACACCGTCTTCTGTATCTGTTAATTGAAAAGCACCTGCACCGCCCTTGATTGTTACGTCATAGTTTTTGAATGTTGCATCGGAAGGATTGATTTTAACATATATTTCCTTTGATTCCATCAAATCCATATCCACTGCTGTTTCAGAAAGTTCAATAGAAGTTACAGGCACTTTCTGACAAAGGAATTTATGGTTTTCCACAGAATGCTGCAGCTGCTTGATTTTATAGCCGCTCTCGGTATAGTATTCATAAGTTCCTACCCTGTCTTCAATATAATGAGTGACATAACCTGTTTTTGAAATTCTGACTGTGTAGGTGCATCGGTACGGAGTTTCTCCCGGGTCTCTTTCGCATCTGAAAACTATCTTTTCACTGCCGTCTGAATTTTTAGTATAAGTTGCACTTTTAAGCACATAGAAATGCGATTTGATATCTTCTTCAATATCAAAGTAAGAAACAAACGGGCTGTCTTCCAAGCCGTATTCTTCTATAAACTTGTCGCCTTTATAAAAATTGGTATGTTCGTACACGCTCTTTTCTGTGCCTTCACCTGCTGTTTCAGCTTTGGCTTTTTCAAGAGCTTTACCTGAAAGACCTGAATAGTCATATGTATTCCAGGTAGAATAAATATTTTCTCCTCTGATAAGGTCTTTTGCGGAATTCTTTCTGAGTGCTTTTTCATAATAGGCAAACATTTCTTCCGGTGTGCTTTTTGAACTGATTGCAGAAGCAGACACCCCGAAAACAGAAAATACAACAAGGGCTGCTAAAAACACGGATAAAACTTTTAATGATTTTTTCATAATAACAACTCCTTTATATTTTATGTTCTTATTTTACCACTATCCCCCTGTGTTTTCAATACATTTTTGTATTTTTAAACAAAGATTGAATTAAAGTATAATAATTCATTAAAATTATTGATTTCCGTTTTTTTGAGTGATATACTTTTAAGAATAAAGGAGATGTATCTTATGAGCAACTGTAATTGTCCGAAAAGCGACTTGACACTACTTGAAGACGTACTCGGAAAATACAAAAACATCCCCGGCAGTTTAATCACAATCCTGCAGAAAGCTCAGGAAATTTACGGTTATCTGCCTACAGATGTTATTTACCATATCGCCAAGGAAACAAACACAACACCTGCCAAAGTTCTGGGTGTTGCAACATTTTATACACAGTTCAGATTCAAGCCTGTGGGTAAATATCTCATTATGCTCTGCCAGGGCACTGCATGCCACGTAAACGGCTCTGAAATGATTGAAAAAACAATAAAAGAAGAACTTGGAATTTCTGACGGTGAAACAACCGATGACGGACTTTTTACTCTTAAGAATGTTGCTTGTCTGGGTTGTTGCAGTCTTTCCCCTGTTATGATGATAAACGAAGAAACTTACGGCTCACTTACGCCCGAAAAAGTCAGGAAAATTCTGAGCGAGCTTAAGGAGGCGGAGTAATGAAAATAGCAGTAGGTCAGGGTTCCTGCGGAATTGCTGCAGGAAGTATGAAAGTTTACAATGAACTTGAAAAATTTCTTGAAGATAAATCTTCACTTACAATAACAGGTTGCATAGGAATGTGCTTTTTAGAGCCTGTTGTTGATATTTATGACGACGAAGATAAACTTCACCGCCTTGTGAAAGTAAAGCCTGAAGATTGTGAACTTATTGCAAGGGCTGTGAAAGAAAATAATTTTTCACTTATTGAAAATATTACCATTTCCCGCGAAGACGAGGAATTCCTTGAAAAGCAAACAAGAATTGCTCTGAGAAACTGCGGAAAAATCAACCCTGAAATAATTGACGACTATATTAAAAACGGCGGCTATGAGGCAATCAAAAAAGTTCTTGCAGGTATGTCGCCTGAAGATGTTATTGAAGAAATAAAGGTTTCAGGTCTTGCAGGCCGTGGCGGTGCAGGTTTCCCCACCTGGTTCAAATGGAATGCCGCAAGAAATTCAAAGGGTGAGGAAAAATATCTCATCTGCAACGCTGACGAAGGCGACCCGGGTGCATTTATGGACAGAGCCATTATTGAAAGCGACCCTCACACTCTTATTGAAGGTATGCTTATCGGTGCTTACGCAATAGGTGCAAAGGAATGTATCGTTTATGTAAGAGCAGAATATCCCCTTGCAATTATCAGACTTGAAAACGCTATAAAACAGGCCGAAGAAAAAGGCTTTATCGGCAAAAATATTCTCGGTACAGATTTCACTTGCACATTCAGAATCAAAGCAGGTGCAGGTGCATTCGTATGCGGTGAAGAAACGGCACTTATTGAGTCGCTGGAAGGTGAAAGAGGTATGCCCAGATTAAAGCCTCCTTTCCCCGCAGAGGCAGGTTATTGGCTTAAGCCTTCAAACATCAACAACGTTGAAACCTTTGCAAATGTTGCGTGGATAATTCTTAACTCGGGCGAAAAATTCAGCACAATGGGCACAGAAAACAGCAAAGGCACTAAAGTTTTTGCCCTTACAGGTAAAATCAGACGCGGCGGTCTTGTTGAAATTCCTATGGGCAAAACATTACGCGATGTGATTTTTGATATCGGCGGCGGAATAAAAAATAATGGCAAATTCAAAGCCGTACAGCTTGGCGGTCCGTCAGGCGGATGTATACCCGAAGAATATCTCGATACGGTTATCGACTATAAAGAGCTTTCCGCTACAGGCGCTATTATGGGCTCAGGCGGTATGGTTGTTATGGACGAAAACACCTGTATGGTAAATATGGCAAAATTCTTCCTTGATTTTACAACAAAAGAATCCTGCGGCAAGTGCGTACATTGCCGAATCGGCACAAAGAGAATGTACGAAATTCTTGAAAGAATCGTGTCAGGCAACGGCAAAGAGGGCGACATTGAGTTGCTTGAAGAATTGTGTATGGGAATAAAAGACGGCGCTCTCTGCGGTCTCGGACAGACTGCACCTAACCCTGTGCTTACCACAATAAAATATTTCAGAGATGAATATGTTGCTCATATTACCGACAAACGTTGCCCCGCAAAGGAATGCACTGCACTTCTGAAATATACAATCAACGAAGATAAGTGCGTAGGTTGCTCACTTTGCAGCAAGAAATGCCCTGTGAATGCAATTTCAGGGGAAATCAAAAAACACTTTACAATCGACACCGAAAAATGTATTAAATGCGGTCAGTGCCAATCTGTATGCAGATTCGGTGCAGTTGAAATTAACTGATTGGAGGGTGAAAAAATGGAAAAAATCAAGTTAATTATAGACGGCAAAGAAATAGAAGCAGAAAAAGGCACCACAATCCTCCGATGTGCAAAAGATAACGGAATTGAAATTCCTACTTTGTGTTACCACGAAAACGTGGCACTTTACGGTGCTTGCGGAATCTGTACCGTTGAGGCTGAGGGAATGCCGAAACTTCTCCGTGCCTGCTCACAGAAAGTGCAGGAAGGCATGGTGATTCACACCGATTCCGAAAGAGTGAAAAAATCAAGAAAAATTGCACTTGAACTTCTTATGAGCGACCACACAGGCGATTGCCTTGGCCCTTGCAGACTTAACTGCCCTGCAGGTACAGACTGCCAGGGATATATCAAATTAATTGCCGAAGGTAAATTCAGAGAGGCAGTTGAGCTTATTAAAGAAAAACTCCCCTTACCTGCCTCAATCGGCAGAGTATGCCCCCACCCTTGCGAAACTGCTTGCAGAAGGCAGATGGTGGAAGAACCGATTTCCATTGCATATCTTAAAGCTTTTGCCGCTGACAAAGACCTGGAAGAAAACACATTCTTACCTGAAATAGGCGGAAATACAGGCAAAAAAGTGGCAATTATCGGCGGTGGTCCTGCAGGACTTACAGCCGCATATTTCCTGCGTATAAAAGGCCACAGCGTAACAATATTTGACGCTATGCCGCAGATGGGCGGTATGCTCCGCTACGGTATACCTGAATACAGGTTGCCGAAAAAAGTGCTTGATAAAGAAATTGCCCTGATTGAATCGCTTGGAATTGAAATGAAAAACAATGTAAAAATCGGCAAGGATATTTCTTTTGGTCAGTTAAGAAACGATTTTGATGCAGTTGTTGTTGCTATCGGTGCGTGGAACAGCCTTTCTGTAAGATGCAAAGGTGATAACCTTGATGGCGTTATGGGCGGAATTGATTTCCTGCAGAAAGTTGCACTGAAAGAAAACATTGAAATCGGCAAAAAAGTTGCAGTTGTAGGCGGCGGTAACACCGCAATGGATGCCGCACGCACTGCCAGAAGACTCGGCGCAGAAGAAGTTTATGTAATTTACAGAAGAACCAAAAACGAAATGCCCGCCGAAGAAATTGAAATTGAAGAAGCGGAAGAAGAAGGAATTATTTTTAAATTCCTTACAAACCCTGACGAAATCACAGGCAACAACGGCAAGGTTAACGGAATTAAGCTTCAGGTTATGGAGTTGGGTGAACCTGATTCAAGCGGAAGACGCTCACCTGTTGCTGTTGAAGGAAAATTCGAAAACATTGAAGTTGACTCTGTGATTATGGCAATAGGTCAGAAAGTGAATGTTGCAGGGTTTGAAGATATTGAACTCAACTCAAAAGGTATAATTTCCGCTGACGAAAGAACATTCAGAACTAATATTGAAAATGTTTTTGCTGTCGGCGATGCTACAAACCGCGGTGCATCAATTGCTATTGCCGCAATCGGAGAAGCAGAAAAAGCGTCAAAGGTTATTGACGGTTATCTTCTGGGAATGGAAATTCCTTACAGAAAACCGTTTGTATCAGAAAAAGAAGTCACACCCGAAATGTTTGCAGAAAAAGAAAAACTTCCCCGTGCAAAAATGCCCGTGAGAAGTGTAGAAGAAAGAATTAAATCTTTTGATGAAGTCAACCTTGGCTTCAGGGAAGAAGATGCAGTGAGAGAAGCTTCACGCTGCCTTGAGTGCGGCTGCCACGATTACAAAGAATGCAAACTGATTGAATACGCTAATTGGTACGATATTCACCCCGAGCGTTTCAAGGGCGAAAAGAATGTTCACGAAACAGAGAGAAAACTTGTTTCAATAGAACGTAATAACGAGAAGTGCATTCTCTGTTCACTGTGCGTAAGAACATGCGACGAGGTTGTGAAAAAAGGTATTCTGGGACTTGTAGGCAGAGGTTTCAGAACAACAATCAAGCCTGAATTTGAAGGCAATGAAATTTTGAATTTCTGCAAAGAATGCGGAAAATGTGCTGAAGTCTGCCCCACAGGCGCATTGAAAATATTATAATTCCATAAACAACGAAACCACCAAATCCTTTTAATCAGGGTTCGGTGGTTTTTATTACATTTCTTCTGAATAATCAAAACAAGCTTTATCAAACGAATCTATAAGCAGCATTCCCCTTGTTTCCAGCGAGCAAACGGACATTCCTTCCGAAAACTCATCTCCCATAGCGGGGATTTGTGAAACTCCTTCGGAAATATCATCTGTTGTAATATCTTTACCTAAAACCTTTGCAGCGGTTTTGATTACAGGATAATAAACAACTTTTGAAAAGACTTTTCGTTTTAATTCTTTTTTCAGCGACGTTGCAAGCACACGCACTGTCTGCGATGCGCCTGTATAGCCAAGCATTACCGCACAGTAAAGAGCAAGCTGTTTGTTTACATCAGCCGTACCGTTTTTCGCCGCTTTCCACATATCCTTTTCTCCGTAAAGGTAAGCAATTTCCTGAGCAAACTGCAGTGCAACCGAATAAAAATGGAGTATTTCTTTAGGAAGATTCATATCTTCGGAAAGTTCACCCGACTCCGCATCAGGGGTAAGTTTTAATTGTGCCGCTCTTTTTTGCAGAATTTCTGTTGCTTTTTCTTTAAGTTCTTCTCTTGAAAAGCCTGCTTCCACAGGTCCTTTTTCAACAATTTCATCGCTGTTATCGAACTCTGCACGAAGAAATATTTCTCTGTCAATTTTCATACGCGGCATCTTTATAACGGAAGAAATTATTTTGCCCACAGAAACACTCTCACCAACATTTCTGGTGAATTTTGTTTTTATAATATGTCTGCTCATTTTCAATTTCCTCCCGAATGTATTATGAACAAAATTATAATTATTCACTCAACCTTGCCTAAAATCAATTGAATTTTATCAGGCATTGTTCTGCTGTATTCAATTGCAGAGAGAAATGTTCTTTCTGCATCATCAAGTTTCTTTTCTGACGAAGAATAAATTTCGGCAATTATTTCGCCTTGTGCAACTTTGTCGCCCGTTTTCTTAAACAGTTTTATTCCTGCTGAAAAATCAATTGAATCGCCTTTTTTCTCTCTGCCTGCGCCAAGCTTTGCACATGCAATTCCCACCGTTTCAGCATTCATATGCGAAATATATCCGTCTTTTTCCGCTTTGATTTGGCGGGTGAATTCTGCCTTTTCAAAGAGAGAAGTATCGTAGATATAATTCTCGTCTCCGCCCTGTGCTTTTACCATAAGCGCAAGTTTTTCAAGGGCTTTTCCGTTTGAAATAACTTCCAGGACTTTTTCTTCCGCATTTTTAACTCCTGCCATTTTCAGAAGCTCTGCACTTAAAGTTCTTGTAAGCAGAGTGAAATCTTCAGGGCCGTTGCCTTTCAGTGTTTCTATAGCTTCAATAACCTCAATGCTGTTGCCTATTGCATTTCCAAGCGGTTTATCCATATCGGTAATTATTGCAACAGTTTTTCTGCCTGCACCGTTTCCGATTTTCACCATTTCTTTTGCAAGGTTTTCGGCATCGTCATAAGTTTTCATAAAAGCACCGCTGCCCACTTTTACATCAAGCAGAATACAATCACTGCCTGATGCAAGCTTCTTGCTCATAATGCTCGATGCAATCAGAGAAAGATTTTCAACCGTTGCAGTAACATCACGCAAAGCATACAACTCTTTATCTGCCGGTGCAAGATTCATTGACTGCCCTGCAACGCAAAGACCGTGAGTGTTTACAATATCAAAAAACTTTTCAGGCTCAACTGACGTCTGAAAGCCTTTTATTGATTCAAGTTTATCTATCGTGCCGCCTGTATGTCCGAGACCTCTGCCTGACATTTTGGCAACCTTAACTCCGCAGGCTGCAACAATGGGAATTACTGCAAGAGTAGTTTTGTCGCCTACTCCGCCCGTTGAATGTTTATCAACTTTTATCCCGTCAATTCTGCTCAAATCCATTTTCTCACCTGAATCAGCCATTGCAAGCGTAAGATTCAGCGTTTCTTCTTCATCCATTCCCTGAAAATATATTGCCATCATCAGGGCTGAAATGTGGTAAAGCTCTATGGTTTTATCTGTTACACCTTTTACAAAAAAGTCGATTTCTTCTTTTGTAAGCTTTCCGCCGTTACGTTTTTTTAAAATAAGGTCGTACATTCTCATTTCATATCCACCTCCGAAAAAGAAAAGGGCAGAATTTCGCCGAGAGTTTTTGCAACAAAATCATTTTCATTTTTGGCAAAAATCACTCTGAAATTTTCATCGCAGAATTCAGCCATAACCTGTCTGCACGCACCGCAAGGTGAAAGATATGTGTCTTTTCCCACTATTGCTATGGCTTCAAAATTTCTTTTACCTTCTGAAATTGCTTTAAAAAACGCAGTTCTTTCAGCGCAGTTAGTAAGTCCGAAAGATACATTTTCAACATTTACTCCTGTGAAAACTTCTCCGTCTGTGCAAAGAAGCGCCGCACCTACGGGAAATTCCGAATAAGGTGAATAGGAATTTTTCTGCACCGCTATGGCTTTGAGAATAAGTTCTTTTTCGTTCATAAAAAACCTCCGAATAAAAGTCAAGGGACCATAAAGGTCCCTGTATCAGTCATTAACAAACTCTGCTTTTTCAATTTCATTTTTAAGGAGAGCACAAACTTCGTCAAAAATTTCCGCACCTATATACTGCAAACGTTCATTGGTTTTATCGCCGCAAAGTTTCGCAAACTGCTTACCAAGACCTACCGCAATATCTCCGCCTTTTCTCAACACGAGGTAGTAATAAGTAAAGGCATCTGTAATGTTATCATAAAGGTCTTCGTCAAGTTTAATCAGTTCGTCATAGAAAGCGTTTACAGTCATAGTTGAAACTGAATATTTATCCAGAAGAATGTGAAGCTCTGCCTCAACAGTAAAAGTAATGAGTTTAATCATTTGCTCCATTATACTGTCGGCATTTACCTCAGGCACAGAAACAGACATTTTGCCTTTATATTCGTTCATCAGCTCATAGTAAATTTTATGTGCCACTGTTTCACCCAATAATTTTGCACGGTCCATATTACCGTTGGCACGTTGATTTTTCATAATTTCAACAATGCGGATGAGTACGTCTGCTTCGTTTTCAATTTTTTTAGCACCGAAGATTTTAATATCTTCATCTTCATACTTATGCATAAAAATTCTCCCTGAATCTTTATTTAGCGGCTGCTGCCTCCTGCTCTGCTTTTTTGCGGAGTCTTTTCTGTTTTGCTTTATAGCTTATAAGTTCATCAAGCTGTTTATCAGGTGTACCGTAGTCGCCGATTGAAATTTTTTCTTTATTATACATACCGTGGAAGTTACTGCCACCGAGAGCAAGAAGTTTTTTCTGCTTTGCAAGCTTTGCAAATTTCTCACTCTGTGCAGGTGTGTTTCCGGGGCACCACGCTTCAAGACCGTCAATACCTGCCGCAAACATTTTTTCAACGAAATCATCGCTGTATCTGCCCGGATGCGCAAGAATTGCGATACCGCCTGATTCGTGGATTGCTTCGATTACTTCTTTAGTATCTGCATATTTTGCCTGAAAATATATACAATTTTCACTTTCTTTATTGAAAAGATCATCATAAACATCGCCATAGAAGGATGTTACAAAACCGCTTTCAAATAAAGCTCTCATTATATGGCATATGTAAATATTAGTTGAACCTGTTGCACATTTAACAATGAGTTCAGGTGTTATATTATATTTTTTAGCAGCCGATAATATCATAAACTGACTTGCTTTTTTACAAGCCAGCATATTGCGACGGCAAAGACCTTCAAGTCTCGCAGGACTATCAGCAAGGTAGCAGAGAATATCAACTTCTGTGCCTGTTTCAGCGTCTGTTGAAGATAATTCTACCCCGGGAATAACTTTTACATCGTGGCGTTTGCCGATAAGCTCTCCTCTGATATTTCCTGCCTGACAGTTATGGTCAGTTATTGAAATTGTATTTACTCCTTGTTTCTTTGCAAGGATTATGAGGTCATCAATACCGAGTGACCCGTCAGATAATTTAGTGTGACAATGCAAATCTGCGGACATTTTTAACTCCCCCAATAAATTGGAATATAGTGCTACATATTTATTATACATTTTTTTGTATAAATTTGCAAGTGAAAATTTTTATTTTTTAATATCTTCTAAGAATTCCTGAATACGTTTAAGCGCTTCTCTGATGTGTGCGATAGAATAAGAATAGGAAACCCTCACATATCCTTCGCCACTTTCGCCGAAAGCAGTGCCCGGAACTACGGCAACGTGCTTTTCTCGGATAAGTCTTGAACAGAATTCATCAGATGTAAGTCCTGTATTTTTTATACACGGAAATACATAAAACGCTCCTTCGGGCTCGAAGCAGTCAAAGCCCATTCTTCTGAAGCTGCTTACCATAAGACGACGTCTCAAATCGTATTCGCTGCGCATTTTTTCGATATCTTCATCACCGTTTTTGAGTGCTTCAATGGCTGCATACTGTGCTGTTGTAGGTGCTGACATAATTGCATATTGATGCACAATTGTCATCTTTGCAATTAATTCTGCAGGACCTAAAGCATAGCCAAGACGCCAGCCTGTCATAGCATATGACTTTGAAAAGCCGTTGACAACGACGGTTTTTTCTTTCATGCCCTCAATTTCTGCGAAAGATACGTGTCTTTCTTCGCCGTAATTGAGTTCTGCATAAATTTCATCAGAAAGCACGATTATATTATGTTTTCTGAGCACTTCCGCAATGCCTTCAAGGTGTTCCCTTTTCATAACCGCACCTGTGGGGTTGTTGGGAAAAGGCAGAATAAGAAGTTTTGTTTTATCTGTAATTTTTTCTTCAAGCTGTTCAGGGGTAAGGCGGAATTCATCTTCCGCTTTTGTTTCGATAATCACAGGTACTCCGCCTGCAAGGCAGGTCATGGGCTCATAACACACGAAACAAGGCTGAGGTATCAACACTTCGTCACCGGGTGATACAAGGCTTCTGATACACAAATCAATAGCCTCTGAACCGCCCACAGTAACGAGAACTTCTTTTTCTGCAGAATATTCAACATTGAATCTGCGTTTATAGTAGTTTGAGATTTCACTTCTCAATTCTGCAAAACCTCTGTTTGGTGTGTACCAGGTTCTTCCTTTTTCAAGAGATTCAATACCCGCTGCTCTTACGTGCCACGGTGTTGTGAAATCAGGTTCACCGACACTGAGTGAAATTACGTCTTCCATTTCATTGGCAATGTCAAAGAATTTTCTTATCCCCGAAGGCTTTACCTTTCTGATATTTTCATTAAGGAGTTCTTCGTAATTAATCACAACATCATACTCCTCTGGTCTTTTTCCTCATCAGTAAGCTCTACACCGTTTTCCTTATATCTTTTAAGAAGGAAATGTGTTGCAGTGCTCTGAACAGCATCGATAGTTGCAAGTCTGCGGGAAACAAACATTGCAACATCCTGAATTGATTTACCTCTTACGGTAACAAGAAGGTCGTAGTTATCTGCTGCCATAAGGTGGACTGTGTCAACCTCTGTGAATTCTGAAATTCTTGCAGCAATTTCGTCAAAGCCTGTTTCTTTCTGCGGTGTAACTTTAAGTTCAATAAGTGCGGTAACACCTGAATTTTCAACCTTATCCCAGTTGATAAAAGTTTTTTTACCAAGGATAACACCGCTCTTTTTATATTCTTCAATTCTTTTCTTTATATCTTCTTCGCTTTCATTAAGCATTGCGGACAATTCTTCAACAGAAAGAGATGAATCTTCATAAAGCAATGAAATAAGTTTATCCATATTTTCACCTCATTAATTATTTAAGGAAACCTTTGATAATAATTTCTTCAGCTTCTTCTTCGCTCATTCCGAATGTCTGAAGCTTTATAAGCTGGTCGTTATTGATTCTGCCGATTGCAGCTTCATGAACAATCTGTGCCTCGTTATGGTTTGCGGCAATTTCGGGAATTGAGCGTACTTTTGCATTATCCATAATAATTGAATCGCACTGCACGTGTGCTCTGCAAGGTGCATTACCTACAGCTCTGGGATAGAAAACCTGCTCAGATTCATCCTTTGCAACTGAGCGTGAAATAATCTGTGTGCTTGCATCTTTTCCGTCAAGGTTGATTTCCATATTTGAACGTGCAACCTGCTTGCCGTGAGTCATTAATTTTTCAATCATCATCAGCTTTGCACCCGCTTTAAGGTGAGCTGTTGTTTCACGCAGAGTAGAGTCAACACCCTTAATCTGAATCATTTCCATTTCGCAGAAAGAGTTTTCATCCATTTCAATTTCTGTTGTGGGGTTCAATACTCTTTCGCCTGTACCTTCACCGTCACCGTAATGCTTTTCAACATATTTTACTTTTGCATTTTTGCCGATGTGGAAAGAATGTATGCCATCGTGCTCACTCTGCTCTGAGCCTGAGTTGTGGATACCACAACCTGCAACAATAAGCACATCTGCGTCTTCGCCGATATAGAAATCGTTATAAGTCAGGTCTTTCACACCGCTTGCAGTAACGATAACGGGGATATGAACACTTTCGTTTTTTGTTCCGGGTTTTACAATAATATCAATTCCCGGTTTATCTTTTTTAGGCTCGATAATAATATTCTTTGTTGAATTTCTTGCCATACCTTCGCCGTTTTTTCTTATGTTATACGCACCCATGGGAACGTCGTGTAAATCAGCAACGGCAGTGAGCAAATCTTTATCTATTTTATTTTCAATCATTTTCTTTTCCTCCTGCCTTATTGTTTACCTCTGAAATTGCAAGCGCCGTCAAATTCTCCGAGAAGTTTGGGGAAAATTTCGTCACGTGAACCTTCCTCACGGATTTTTCCGTTTGCAATAACAATAATTTTATCTGCTACAGACATAATTCTCTCCTGATGTGAGATGAGAACTATTGACTGATCACGTTTGTTTTTCATAACTTTGAAAGTTTCAACAAGCATTGTGAAACTCCATAGGTCAATACCTGCTTCGGGTTCGTCGAAAATTGCAAGTTTGAGTTCACGTGCCATAATTGATGCAATTTCAACACGTTTAACTTCACCGCCTGAAAGAGAAGAATCAACTTCACGGTTGAGATATTCTTTTGAGCAGAGACCCACGTTTGTAAGGTAAGAACAACAAAGGTCTTCGGGCAATTCACTGCCGTGGGCAAGCGAGAGAAGTCTTCTTACAGTAATACCCTTGAATCTGGGTGGTTGCTGAAAAGCATAGCCTACACCGAGTTTTGCACGTTCTGTGATTGACATATCGGTAATATCGATTCCGTTAAAAAGAATTTTACCGCTTGTGGGCTTTTCTATACCCATAATAAGTTTGGCGAGAGTTGATTTACCACCGCCGTTAGGACCTGTGATTACAACAAATTCGCCGTCGTTTATTGTAAGGCTGACATCGTCTATAATTTCGAGAGTCCCTTTTGCTCCTTCCACCTTGAAAGATACATTTTTAAGTTCCAGCATTTTCTATCATCCTTTTAAAATACACTGACATCTGCATATGTGAAATATGCAATGCCCTGATTTGTTACATAGTAATTTTTAATTCTGTTTGAAGCAAGGTAACCGTTTGTATAATAATACAACGGACAGATTACCTGATTTTCCATAAGAATTTTTTCCGCCTTATAGGCTTTCTCCGATTTATTATCAGTTATGCCTGAAACAAGGCTATCGTATTCTTTATTACTCCAGAAACATGTATTATTTTTTGAAGTAAACTGTGAAAGCATATATCTTACATCATTGTAAGGTGCCAGAATACCGCCTTTCGCAACAGTGAAGTTACCTTCTTCACGCATTTCGTCAAGCTTTGACCAGCTTACACTTTTAAGCACACATTCAATGCCGAGGTTTTTCTTCCACATTTTCTTAAGAATTTCTGCAGTCTGACGGCTGTATGTGTTATCGTTGAAAAGATACTCAAATTCAGGGAATCCTTCACCGTCAGGATAGCCCGCTTCCGCGAGTAACTGTTTTGCTTTCTGTTTATTCGCTTTGTCATCAGACACTTTGAAGAATTCATCACCGCTGCTGCGGAATGATGAAAATCCGTTTGAAATCAGAGCAGATGCCGCTTTACCTCTTGACTGTGCAGTTTCATCAATCAGCTTATCTCTTTCAATTGCAAGAGTAAGAGCCTGTCTTACACGCACATCGTTGAACGGCTTCTGATTATGGTTGAAATAAAGGAAATATGTTCCTAATTCTTCGTATGAATTGTACTCGCTTTTTCTTGAAGTGCTTGAAAGTTTGTTTTCAGGCAGAACACTTGAAAATAAAACATCTGAATCGTTAAACATACTGAGTGCTTCATTTCCGTCAGATGCAAAGCGGAATTTTATGCTGTTCAGTTCAACTTTTTCGCTTTCTCTGTATTGTTCATTGGGAATAAGGTCAAGGTAACTTCCCGGAGTCCACGAAGTCAGCACAAAAGCACCGTTTCCCACAAAAAGTTCCGGGTCTGTGCTCCATATTCTCGTATACGGTTTTACCGCTTCTTCGCAAAGAGGCATAAACGCTACAGATGCACATTTACGCAGAAATGAAGGGTCCTTTTCCTTAAGTTTTACAACGAGTGTTCTTGAATCAGCTGCTTTTACCCACAACTTGGACATCTTCATTGTAATATAGTTTCCTTCTTCGTCTGTTTCTTTATTCTGCTCTTTCTCAAAATCTTCGAGAATTGTGTCGTAACCTTTTATGTTTTCAAACAGATAAGCATATGCAGAAGCATTATACGGGTTTGCAGTTCTGCGCCATGCATAAACAAAGTCGGAGGCTTTAACCTCTTTGCCGTTACTCCAGCGTGCATCGGAAGAAATGGTGAAAGTGTAAACTTTTCCGTCTTTACTTACTGTATAGTCACTTGCAACAGCCTTGACAGGCTCGCCGTTTTCATCAATTTTCATAAGCCCCTCAAAGCAGTTTACAATAACCGTTGCAGTTTCCGTATCTGCACAGAATGTGGGGTCAAGGGTGTCAGGTTCAAGAGAAATTGCTGCCGTAACTTTTCCTGATGTTTCAACACGCACCATCAGAAAAGAAAAAACACCTAAAACTATTGCCGCTACCAATAACCCTGCAATAACAGAAACTATTCTGAAGCGTTTATTTTTATTGAACAAGACACGAAATCTTTGTATTTTCTTTGATTTCATAACTGTATACATCCTTTAATTCGACCGAAAAACAAAATTTTCCGCCAATTTTAGTTCACATTATATAATAACAAACTTTTAGTCAAAAGGCAATAATTTACCCGAAAATATTTTTCTTTCTGAGCGTTTATTTTTGCCTTTTTTTCACAGAATAAAACAAACAAAAAATGCGGAGGTTTTTATGGCAACGAATAAACAACAATATGACAAAATGACGAAAAAAGCTTCTCCCCCGTCACCTGCTTTAAAAAACTGCCTGAACGCTTTCTGGATTGGCGGACTTGTCTGTTCAACAGGCGAGGGATTCAAGCTTCTATATCAATATCTTGAATTCAGCGAAGACGAAACCAAAGCCGCAGTATCAGTTACTCTTATAGTAATTACGGCAATTCTTACAGGCATCGGAATATTTGACAAAATAGCAAAAGTTGCAGGTGCCGGTACTATCGTGCCCATAACAGGTTTTGCAAATTCAGTTGTTTCCCCTGCTATGGAATTCAAAACGGAAGGCAGTATTCTCGGCACTGCAGCAAATATTTTTAAATTGTCGGGGCCTGTGATTCTCTATTCTACTCTGGCGGCTTTTGTATATGGGATTATTTATTGGATAACTACTATTGTTTAATAATGAGATGTAAATTATAGGCAACCTCTAAAAACCTCTGATTTTGAAGTAGTTTTCAGAAAATTTAGGGAAACCTCAAAAGTATGCCTCTGAACACCCCTCATGAAGAGGAAATATATATATTGCACTCCAAAAATGGGTGCAATTATCC
>JAFUIO010000022.1 GCA_017468425.1 Clostridia bacterium
AGTAAAAAGCAACACCAATTTGCGGTTGATGTTGCTTAGATGCGCCTTAAGGCGCTGCTGGTATTGTTTACCCTTATAGGGTTATTATTCAAACCACGTCCTTTCGGGCGTGGTTGGTGATTACGAAAACTTTTGAATACGGTTATCAAGCATTAACGACTTGACAGAATAAAAGTGTTGTGATAAAATTTATAAAAATGAATATGTTGAACGAGATGCTGAGGGAAGTTCGGTGCAAATCCGTCGCAACTGCCATTACCGTAAAAGTCGGAATACCTGTCTTGTTCGTTTTATTGTTGAAACACTTTTGGGTCATGAAAGGTGCGGTTATTTTGGTGTGCCTTTCTTTAAAGTACGCTCATTTTTCCGTTCGCTTTCATCACTGTGATGAAGGCGGATTTTTTTATTTGTTCGGAGGTGAAAACGATGCCTGATGAGAAAAATTTAACACGGGAATATTATCTCGGCGAACTGAAAAAAGTTGCTGAAAGAGAAAACAGACTTCCTAAAAAATCAGATTTTTCTGAGTATGATGTGATGAAAATCAAAGGTTATTTCGGACCGTGGCCGTGGGCATTGGAAGAAGCCGGGCTTAAAGAACCGAAAAAACAAAAGAAATTTGATAAAAACAGAGCGAAGCGTCTGGCGAGAAAGAAACGTTTGAAAGAAGAAAGAGCTCTCAGAGAAAAGATAAAAAATGAGGAGTAATCCTTAATATAAAAAATCGGTGAGTTCGGTGCAAATCCGTCGCAAATGCCATTTCCGTAAAAGTCGGTACGCCGTGGAGAGGAGTGAACATTGTTTGAAAAGTGGCAGAATTAAATATGAAAGGAATTTTATTTATGAAAAAATTTTTATCCATACTTCTTGCACTTGTAATGTTCATTTCCATGGTTCCTACAGTGCTTGCAACTGACAACAGCGTTACAGTAAATTTCAGTGTTTTTGACGGCAGTGTTATAATGCCCAACGAAAAAATTACCGCCTATGACGGCATCGCAGAAGAATATGGCTATGAGGTAGCGTCTGCAGATCATAACGGTAATCCTGTAAACGGCGTTACAATTTTCGATGTTATTGTGGCTGCACATAAAAAACTTTATGGCGATGCATTTACTCCTGAAACTGCAGAAAACTATCTTGTAATGACATATAGCTTTATGACAAAATCATTCGGCAAAGATACTGCATCAGCAGGATTTTTCCTTAATAACAGAATGCCCAATGACGGAATTTATAACGAAAGCTGGGGTTCATACACCGGCCTTGCCTGCGACACAGCGGTTGTTAAGGACGATGACACAGTTACATATTTCTTCTATCAGGATCTGAGTTCCTGGGCAGATTATAAAGCTGAATTCAAAGAAAATGAATTCAATGTAAAAACAGGCGAAGAAATTACACTTTCTGTTACTGCTTTCAGCTCATGGTACGGCAATTCAACAGAGGAAACTCTTGCAGCAAACTCTGTAAAAGCAGCAGGTGCTGATATTTTCTGTTCAGACGGAAACGGTGGTTTCAAAAAGGTTGCAACACTTGATGCAAATGGTGAAGCAAAGATTTCATTTGAAGAAGCAGGAGAGTATTCTCTTTATGTTGCAGGTACGATTGCAGAAGGTCCCGTCGTTATAGACTGGGCAAAGGTTACAGTTGAAAAAGCAGAAGAACCTGAGACACCGGAAACACCCGAAGAACCTGATGAACCGCAGGAGCTTACTTTCTGGCAGAAGGTTGTAAATTTCTTCAAGAATATTTTTGATAAAGTTGTTGCCTGTTTTGTATGGGTTTACAACTCTGTTATCAGCCTTTTCTGAGTAGGTGAAAAAATTGAGATTTTTTAAGAAAACAATTTCTGTTATGTTAGTTGTTCTGATTGCGTTTGCTTGTTGCTTTATGACAGCAAGTGCTGAAACAGTTGATTTCAGAACACCTACATCAACAGAACAGGCAAACCTTCGTTTTGCTCTGAAGCTGGGCAATTCTTACAGAGATGCTCCGTCACCGCCTGTGTTCGTGGACGGATATCTCGTTGCAATGAGTGGCAAAACTCTTTATAAAATTGATGCAGTAAACGGTAAGATTATAAAGCAAGCCGAAATGTCAGAAACCCCATCTTTCAGTTATACCCCCATAACTTATTCTGACGGTGTGATTTATTGCCCTCTTGATAACGGTATTGTTCAGGCTTTTGATTTCAAAACCCTTAAATCAAAGTGGGTTTATAAGGATGCTCTCGGCGGTCAGTCATTGACGGGAATTGTTGTGTCTGACGGCAAAGCCTATACAGGTTTCTGGAATGACGAAACCGAAAAAGCGAACTATGTCTGCATCAGCACAAAAGATGAAGATAAAAAATCTACCCACGAAGAAAAAACAGCTTCATGGACTTATACTCACAAAGGCGGTTTCTATTGGGCAAAAAGTGTTGTTACAGGTGACTACATTATCTTCGGTTCAGATGACGGTACAGTTTATGACAACAAAGAATCATCTGTTTTCTGTTTTAATAAGGAAACAGGAGAACTTGCTGATTCCTTAAAAATCACGGGAGATCAGCGTTCAGGAATCACTTTTGACAAAGATACTTCAAAAATTTATTTTGCAACAAAAGCGGGATATCTTTACAGTGTTAAATTCAGCAAAGGTGCTTTTGATGATTCATCACTCAAAAAACTTTCCCTCGGCGGAGCTTCAACTTCAACCCCTGCAATTTCTGACGGCAGAATTTATATTGGTGTTCAGGGAGAAAACTTCGGCAAAGGTTACCTGAAAATAATTGATGCTGAAAGCATGAAAATACTTCACAGCGTATCTATGAAAGGTTATCCGCAGAATGAAGTTACGTTGTCTGTTCAGGATAACAAAACCTTTGTTTATTCAACATATAATGCCTCTCCGGGAGGAATCAGCATAGTTGATGTTTCTGCTGATAAAGTTTCAGCAACTGACCTTTTTATACCTGATGAAGGAATGAGAAACTACTGTATCAGCCCTATCGAAGTATCAGAAGACGGAACTTTATTTTATAAGAATGATTCAGGTTATATTTTTGCAATAGAAAATATCGAAAACACGGAAGAAACAAATGCTTTCTTTGCCTTCTTTATAAGCATCTGGGAAGCTATAGTATCATTTTTCAGAAGTGTTTTCGGATTTTAAGGATTTTAATTTATGGCTACGGGATTTAAAAGTTACCACCCCTGGGTGAATGTAATGTTTTTCATAAGTGTTATTACTTTCGGGATGTTATTTTTACATCCCGTATGCCTTTTTGTGTCCTTTTTTGCATCAGTTTGCCTTGATATAAGATTAAAAGGCAAGAAAGCAGTGAAAGAAATTTTCACATTTATTCTGCCTATGCTTGTTTTTGTTACGCTCATAAACGGAATTTTTAATCATTACGGAATGACCGTGCTTTATGAAATTTCCAACGGTAACAATATAACTCTTGAAGCTTATATTTACGGTTTTGTTTTAGGTCTGACAGTCGTAACAACTATGTTGTGGTTTTTCTGCTTCAACGAGATTGTAACAGCAGATAAAATAATGTTTGTTCTCGGAAAAGGTATTCCGAAACTGGCGCTTGTTGTTACTATGGCGCTTCGTTTTGTACCTCTTTACAGAAAAAAATACACAGAAATTTCGCAGGCACAGAAAGGCTTTATGCAGTCAGATGATGACAAGAAAATCTTAAACAGAATCAGAAATGCAGTTAAATCAGTTTCTATTCTTGTTACGTGGGCACTTGAAAATGCAATTCAGACATCCGATTCAATGAGAGCGAGAAGCTATGGTGAAAACAAAAGAAGCTTTTATTCGCGATTCCGTTTTACAAAAAGCGACGGATTTGTGCTTTTGCTTATAACAATTGCTGATATTGTTGTGGCGATATGCAAATTAAAAGACGGGCTTTATGCCTCGTATAACCCCTATGTGATTATAAATTCACAAAAAGCCGATGGTATTACCTATCTTATCAAAGAAATAAATATGATGATAAACCCGCTATCAACATTTGAGATTGTAACTATAGCAGTCTATATTTTACTTTGTTTTTTACCCTTGATAATTGATCTGAAGGAGGAATTAAATTGGCGCAGATTGAAATCAAAAATCTGACATTCAGGTATCCACTTGAAGAAAAAACTGCACTGAAAAATATTTCTCTTTCAATTGATGAAGGCGAATATGTAGTTTTGTGCGGAAAAAGCGGTTGCGGAAAAACAACACTTTTAAAGCACCTTAAAACTGTTCTTGCACCCAAAGGTAAAAAAGAGGGCAAAGTAGTTTTATCGACCGACAAAATCGGTTTTGTTATGCAGGACCCTGAAAATCAGATTGTAACTGATAAAGTGTGGCATGAACTTGCTTTCGGACTTGAAAATATGGGTCTTAAATCAAATGAAATCACAGTCAGAATGGCTGAAATGGCAACTTTTTTCGGTATAGAAGAATGGCTTGATAAAAATACAAACGAGCTTTCAGGCGGTCAGAAGCAGATGTTAAACCTTGCTTCAATTATGTCGATGCACCCTGAAATTCTTATTCTTGATGAACCTACATCACAGCTTGACCCTGTTTCTGCAGAAACATTTCTTACAACTCTTGACAGAATAAATAAAGAACTCGGTGTGACAGTTATAATCACAGAGCATCGCCTTGAAGAAATTTTCCCTGTTGCAGATAAAGTTGTAGTAATGGATGACGGCGAAACAGTTGCAGTTTCATCTCCGTCAGAAATCGGAAAAGTTGACATCATAAAATCTTCCCTGCCGAGTGCAATGAGAATTTATTCTGAAATCAGAAAAGGTGATTGTCCCGTAACTGTAAGAGAGGGAAGAAAGTGGCTCAGAGAAACTCTTGATAATCAGGTTGAAGAAATCAAAAAAGAAGAGAAAAAGAAACCTGATGATTTTTCTGTAGAAATCAGAGATGTGTTTTTCAGATATTCTAAAAACGGTGAAGATATTTTAAAAGATATCAGTCTGAAGATTCCCAAAGGGGAAATTTTTGCAATAACAGGCGGTAACGGTGCTGGAAAATCCACACTCCTTAAAATTATTGCAAAAACAGAAGTTCCGTATAAAGGCAAAGTGAAAATTCCAAAGAACTTGCGGATTGCAGCTTTGCCCCAGGATGTAAGGCTCGTTTTCACAGAGAAAACAGTTGAACTGAATCTGAAGAAAATCTGCAGTACAGATGAAAAAATCAGAGAAATTATACAATTAATGGGAATTGAAAATCTGCTTTCCAAACACCCTTATGATTTAAGCGGTGGTGAAAGTCAGAAAGCAGCAACGGCAATGTTGCTGCTCAAAAATCCTGATATTATGCTTTTTGACGAGCCGACAAAAGGTCTCGATAACGATTTTAAAGAGGAGTTTGCAGTAATTCTCCGTTCGCTTAAAAGCAAAGGCAAAACTATCGTTATGGTTTCCCATGATGTTGAATTTCTGGCAAAGCACGCTGACTACTGCGCAATGGTCTTTGACGGAAAAATTTCTTCCTACTCAGCTGCCCGTGAATTTTTCCTTTCAAATGTTTTTTATACAACATCTGCCTGCAGAATTGCAAAGGGCATAGTCAGAAACGCACTTACCTGTGAGGATGTGATTGAATGCTTAAAAGCAAAATAACAACTTTTCTCCTGATTTTCCTTTTAGTGCCTGTCCTTGTTTTAGTCGGTGCATTTTTTCTTGAGGGAAAACAGTATTACATAACTGCAATTTTAATTGCCATTATGGCATTTGTGCCGTTCTTTCTTAATCTTAAAAAGAAAAAATTAGGTGCAAGAGAGCTTGTAATAATGGCATCGGTTTCAGCAATTGCAGTAGCTTCCCGTGTTGTATTTTTTCAGATACCGCAGGTGAAGCCTATGTGTGCAATACTGATTATTTCAGCTGTGGTTTTCGGTAAAGAAATCGGTTTCGCCCTTGGTGCATTGTCAATGCTTCTGTCAAACTTGTTTTTTGGTCAGGGTGCTTTTACACCGTTTCAGATGCTGGGAATGGCAATGGCAGTTTATGTTTCCGCATTTATATGTGAAAACAAAAGAATAAGAAAATCAAATATTCTTATAAGCATTACAGGTGGACTTATCTGTTTTATAGTTTACGGAATTATAGTTGATTTCGGCTCGGTAGTGCTGATGACGAAAGATTTTTCAATCGGTTCAATTATATCAATTTATTCATCAGGAATTGTATATAATCTTATTCACGGAATAACAACATTCCTGATTCTTTTAATAGGTTATAAACCAATTTCTGAAAAACTTGAACGAGTTAAAATCAAATATGAACTTTTCGGGGAGGGTGAAAATTGAAAAAGATATTACCTTTAATTTTGTGTTTTATTCTGCTTTTCAGCGGATGTGGTCTGACCGTCGAAAAGGTTGATAATTCTGCTACTACAGCTTTACAGGAAGAAACAACAGTTACAGATGAAATAACAGAAACTTCTTCAAGCGAAACAGAAGAAAAATCCAACGAATCAACAACAGTAAAAGAAAGTACAACAAAATCTGAAGTTACTCAAAAGACGGAAAACACAACAAAAATCAAAAAGCCTGAAACTACAACCAAAAAGCAAAACACCTGCACTTTTGTTATTGAGTGTAAAACTATACTGAATAATATTGAAAATCTGAAAGAAAGCAAAAAAGAATTTCTCCCTGCTGACGGTGTTATTCTAAAAAAAACTACAGTCACTTTCGAAGATGGCGAAACAGTTTTTGATGTGCTTAAAAAAGTATGCAAAGAGAATAATGTTCAGCTGGAAAGCTCCTACACCCCCGGATATGATAACTATTATATTGAAGGAATAAATCAAATTTACGAGAAAGACTGCGGAACAAAATCAGGGTGGATGTACTGTGTAAACGGCACTTTCCCCAATTATGGTTGCAGTGACTATAAACTAAAAAACGGAGACGAAATAAAATTCCTTTACACCTGCGATTTAGGTGCAGACATCGGAGATAATTCATTTTAAAATAAATCCGGTGTTTTTGTGTCTACTGATTATTAATAGTTAAACTCAACAGTAAAAAACAGCCCGTAATTCGCCGAGTGTTGATAAGGATGTATTTCTTTAAAATGTGAACTTACGGCACAATAATGCGTTAAAACCCACCGATACGCGACAGCGTTATCGATGGGTTTTGACTTTTCTTGCACACGCATTTTTGTTCGAGAAACAAAAACTTACTTACCAACGCTTGGCGTTCTTCAGGCTGTTTTTTATAGAGAAAAATCAGTTTTTATCAGCGGGTCCATATGTTTTATCATTCTCTGTATGTTTAAGAGTTTTAACACCAAAACAAAAATAAAGAATATGAAACAGCCATACGCCGCCTAAAATAGCACAAGGAATATAAAGGTCTTTTCTGAACATCATAAAGAATCCGAAAGACATGAGCAAAGTTACTGTTATCATAATTCTGATTTTTGTTTTCCACGTCATCCCCTGACCTTTAACGTAACTTTCAAGATTATTTTTATAAAGCTTTGTGTTTATAAACCAGGTGTGGAGCTTTTCTGAACTTTTAGCAAAGCTATATGCAGCAAGAAGCAGAAAGGGAAATGCAGGCAACATAGGTACTACCGCACCAACTGCGCCTAAACCTACACCGATACAGCCTAAAACTATAAAAAATATTTTCTTCGGATTCATAATTCTGCCTCCATTTTTCTTTTCTCTTTTTTACTCTGCACGAGATGATTTATTGCCATTATCGGGTGATGAAATATCATTCTCGGTCCTGAAAAACGCATTACCTGACGAATTTTTTCACGCATTTCTTTTTTGTAACAGTGCACCTTGCAGTTTGAACAGAATGTTTTATTTTCCATAAAGGGACACTTGTCGCTTCTTGATTCTGCGTATTCTTTCAACTCATTGCATTCAGAACACAGAGAATTTTTAGTTTTGTGTTGCTTTCTGCAATAAAGTTTAATCATTTCACCGACGATATGCTTTTCCTTTTCTCTTTTGGAATCTACCGTTTTCATCAGCTCATCCTCCCGTGTTCAACGGAATAAACCTTGTCAGCAATTCTCATTGTAGACTCTCTGTGAGAAACAAGAACAGTTGTTTTATTTTCACTTTCTTCTTTGAGTGATTTAAGAATAACAGCTTCATTAAGTGAGTCGAGGTTGCTTGTAGGCTCGTCAAGGAGCATAAAAGGTGCATCGTGAAGAAATGCTCTTGCAAGACCTATTCTCTGTTTTTCACCACCGGAAAGCGTATCACCCAGCTCGCCCACGTCAGTATCATAACCATTGGGCAGACTTTCGATGAAATTGTGAAGAGATGCCTTTTTACATGCAATAATAATTTCTTCGTCGCTTGCTGTGAGCTTTGCTATTTTTATATTGTTTTTTATGCTGTCTTTAAAAAGATGGGTTTCCTGTGTAACAAAGCTTTCAATGTCACGAAGATTTTTTGTGTTGATGTAATCTATATTTTTATCGGATATTTTCACAGCACCATTCTGCACAGTCCAGAAACGCATGAAGAGTTTCAGAAGTGTGGATTTGCCGCTACCGCTTCTGCCTATAATACCAATGATTTTATCTTTCGGTATCTCCAGAGAAAGATCTGAAAGTATCTGTTCCCCACCGTAAGAAAAACTGATATTTTCTGCTTTTGCACCACTGAATATTACATTACTTTTTCCTGTGATTTCTTCTGTTACAGGTTTTTCGTCAAGAATATCAAGAACTCTGTTGCCGGCTGCGAAGGTGTTCTGAAGAGTGCTTCCGAGATTTGCAAGAGCTACCGCAGGACCGAAAGAACTGATAAGGGTTACGACACTGATAAGTACACCCTTGAAATCTACATTACCTTTTGTGTAAAGGTACACTGCCGAAAACAGCATTGTCAGGTCAAAGATGAGAATAACAGAATTTGTAAGAGCTATATTTCTACCGGTTACTTTTTTCATGCGTTCCTCATCTTTAGATACATCAATAGTTAAATCTTTCATTCTGTTGAGTCTTGATTTGCCTATACCATACTGTATAATCTCATTAAGACCTCTCAAAGAGTCAAGAATAAAAGAACTGATGTTTCCTGATTTATCTCTGAATTTTTGTCCGTCGTCACCACTCATTTTTGATATGAGTAAAGGAATTATCACGCCCACAGTTGTATGAGCAAAAAGGGCAATAATTGCAAAAACAGGACTGAAGAAGCAGAGAAATCCGCAGATTACAACGGTAAAAAGCACAGCAATAGCAATAGGCGAAATTGTGTGAGCATAGAAAACCTCAAGAAGTTCAATATCAGATGTGATAATTGAAATCAGATCCCCCTTATCTCTGCCTTCCAATTTCGCCGGACAAAGTCGTCTCAATGCAAAGAAAACCTTATCTCTGATAAGAGCCAGAAGCTTAAATGCAATAAAGTGGTTGCATGATTGCTCTGCATATCTCAGGAGACCTCTTACAACTGCAAAAACTATCAGACAAACAGTAATTATACCAAAGGAAAGAGCGATATCCGAACCGAGTGCTTTTGTTACTGCAACGGCACCGAAAACTGTAATAAAGCTTGCACAAAGATGGCCGATAAGCCCCATAATTATTGCAAGAAACATATATCCTGCAAGCGGTTTTACAAGACCAACCAATCTTGACATAATGTTAAATCCGCTTCTTTTCATTACGCTTTCTCCTTTCCTGTATAGTTTTCAAGCTTCTGCTGGGCAGTCCATAATTTATAATAATAAGACTGTTTTTCTGAAAGCTCGTCATGAGTACCGCTTTCGGTTATATTTCCTTTATCAAGAACATAGATGTTATCAGCATTTTTTACATTTGCAAGACGGTGGGAAATGAGGATTACCGTCTTGTTTTTTGCAAGAGTATGGATAAGCTCCATAATGTCATTTTCGCTTTCAACATCAATGTTTGAAGTAGCTTCGTCGAAGATGTATATGGGAGAATCGTGAAGTATTGCACGGGCGAGGGCAAGTCTCTGGCACTGACCGCCTGAGAGGTTGCTGCCTTTTTCCTTGAGTTCAGTATCAAGCCCGTTTTCATTTCTGATGAAATCTGACAGTTTAACTTTTTCCAAAGCATCCCAGAGTTCATCGTCATTTGCCGATGGTTTTCCCATAAGAAGATTATCTCTTACCGTTCCTTTGAAAAGGTAACTATTATGACCGATGTAGGTTATATTTTTCATCAGAATTTCTTCCGGGATATCTGTCAATTCTGTATTACCGAGAGTTACACTTCCACCATATTTTTTATTTCTGCCCATAAGAATTGATGCGATAGTTGATTTACCACATCCGCTTTCGCCAACAATGGCAGTAAAACTTTTTTCGGGAAAGCTCATAGAAATACCGTGAAGAATTTCTCTGTCTTCGGTATAAGAGAAAGTGAGATTATTGAGTTTTATATCTTTGCTTATAAAAGAAACTTTTTCAGAAGGAGTTTCGTTTTCTTCAAGGTCGATAAGACGGAAAATCTTATCGCTCGCCGCCATACCATTCATAGCAATATGGAAGAACGAACCAAGCTGTCTCATCGGGATAAAGAAATCTGCAGAAAGAAGAATTATAAGCAGACAACCCCACAAGCTGATGTTGCCATGTCTGAACTGAGCAACAGAAATAATGATTCCCAGTGCTGCGCCTGCATAAGCAATTAAATCCATAATTGTAATGGAATTAAGTTGCATGGTAAGAACTTTCATTGTGATTTTTCTGAACTTTTCTGCCTGTTCATTCATCTGCTCATTTTTATATTCATCAGCAGAGTAAATTTTTAAGGTTGTAAGTCCCTGGAGGTTTTCAAGAAAAGTATCACCGAGGGCTGTGTACTGTGACCAGTATTTTGAAAGCAGTTTCTTTGCCCAACGCTGAATTGCCACAATGGTAACAGGTATAAGCGGTACACAGATAAGAAGAACAACAGCACAAGGAAGGCTGATGAAACTCATAACGGCAAATAAAGTCAGTGGAGCAAGCATTGCGTAAAAAAATTGTGGAAGATACGCACCGAAATAGGTTTCCAGCTGGTCTACACCTTCAACTGCAACCTGAATTACTTCAGAGGTTTGCACTTTTTCGTTATATGACGCACCAATTCTGAGCAGCTTTGAGTATATTAATTCACGAAGCTTAAGTTTAACGGATTTCGATGAAAGATAACTCATTTTACTCGAGCCTATAGCACAGATGAATCTCACGACGAGAGCAGTCACAGTGGCAATAAGTGCCGTAGTAACATTTTCTTTCGTAACATTGTTCTCAAAAACATCGCTTAAAAGCTTGGTGATGCTTGCCATCATTGTGATGTTGGAAGCAAGTCCCGCCCACTGAAATATTACATTTCCGGCTACATATTTTTTGCTTTCGCTGACCTGAGAAATCAGCCTTTTATTTATCATCATTTTCCTTTTTTCTCCCTTGATTTTTTGTAAGTCAAAAGTAATATTATACCGACTGTTAATCCGATGAAAATAATAACATACACAAAAGCAGGCGTTTTCGTGTCATCAGGTTTTTCGCTTAGTGTTTCATTGACATATGTGGTGGTTTCTTTGTGGGTAAGCGAACTACGCTCACCGGAAACTGTTGCGGTTTCTTCTGTGGATAGTTGAGTTGTAATTACAGTTGTATCAGATTCAGCTGTAATAGCGGTTGAATTTTCAGTTGATGGTACAGTTGGAGATTTCGTTGTAGAAACAGATGTGGTTTGTTTTTGAGTAACAGTTGTTTCTTCTTTTGAAATCATAACTGCTTTATCGTAACTTATTCTGAGTCTTGCTGAAGGGGACATTGGCATAACCGGTACGCTGAACTGAAGACCGATATCTCCGTCCGCCACAATGGGGATTTCAAAGCCTTGTTTATAAGTTTTGCCTGCTACAGTCACATTGCTTACAGATTTTCCTTTGTTTACATTTCCTGTAAGTGAGCCGTTTGTGTAATAAGAAAACTCAATTCCCTTCATATCGGTTGTCAGTGCAATTGTAATAATCTTTTTGCCTTTTTTTACTTCAAGTAAGGCTGTCTGAGCTATGTATTTATTTCCGAAAGATTCCTTTTCGTCTTCCTTGTGCATAAGAGTTACGGGTACTTCATAAATACCGTCAGATAAATCTTTTGCAGATGCTAAAATCGAGCACGACACAAGAAGAACAAGAGTGATAACAAAAGATAATATTTTTTTCATATGTAGACCTCCAATGTGTTAGTATCAACTAACCACACTCTTAATAAAAATGGTTAGCAGCAACTAACTCTAACCGTAAAAAATAAGGTTAGTAGTAGCTAACTAACACCTTAAAATTTATAGTTAGCCGAAACTAACTGTATATTATTATAATTATTTTTCAAAAAAAGTCAATATTCACCATGAAAAAATAATTTATAAATCACGAAAAAAGGCAAGAGGACAGTAGATAGCCTTGTGAATTTTATTAGTGTGCCAACTGATGATTAAATTTAACAGCAATGCGAAAACCCGTGGAGTGCTCCACGGGTTACTTGTTTATATCGCGTATAACGGCAGCGAAACGCGTTTTTTGTTTTGACAACAATCTATTAAAATATAACGATAACGCGTTCAGCGCCCCTTTAAGGCTCTGATTCAGGCGTTCAAACAGCATTATCAACATTTAAATCATTTTAAAATATTTCAACGCATCCGTAATTGCATCTTCTTTATCCTTAGGGCATTGAGGAATATGCTGGTTGTCTTTTTTAGACTTGTTGTAAGATTCGCTGACTTCAAGGCCGTGTTTGCGTTTTATCTGAGAAATATAGAGACTTGAAACTTTCAGCCCGTACTTTTTCAGCACATAAGCCTTAATCTGGTCATAGGTCGGTTTGCCGTCGTTTATTGATATATCAAGCTTTGTCAGGTCAAGCTCAATGTTGATAACATCATCAGGCGGAAGCTTGACCAAAGAAACAACCGTCTCTACATGGTTAGTCTGCGGGAACATGTCAAAGGGGCAGATATGTTTTACTTTATATCCGCCTTTTGTCAGAGTATATAAATCTCTGCCCTGTGTTTCGGGATTACAGGAGATGTATACGATTTTTTCAGGGTTAAGTTTAAGGACTGAGTGCAGAAATTTCGGGGTGCTTCCCATTCGCGGTGGGTCAAGAAAAACAACATCTGCAGAGTTTTCTTCTGCGTAACTTTTCAGGAAATCCGATGCATCTGCACAGTAGAATGAAACATTTTCGATTCCGTTGATTTTTGCATTTTCTTTTGCATTGAGAACGGCATCTTTATTATTTTCAACTGCAATAACTTCTTTTGCTTTTGTGCTTGCAATCAGTCCGATTGTGCCGATTCCGCAGTAAGCATCAATTACAGTTTCATTTCCTTTAAGATCTGCAAGTTCAATAGCCTTCGTGTAAAGCCTTTCTGTCTGAACGGGGTTAATCTGATAAAAAGAATTTGCAGAAATCTTAAATCTTAAGCCGCACAGAATATCTTCTATGTAAGGTTTGCCGAAAAGAACCTTCTGCGTTTTTCCGAGAACAAGTTTTTCACTTTTGCCCACAGCCTGCACAACAGAGGTAATCTGCGGATGGAGTGCAACAAGGTCTTTTACGAAACCGTTTTTTTGCTCAAATTTTACATCACGCGTTGCAAGAACAACCATAATTTCTCCGCTTCTGAAGCCTGAACGGATAAGAACATGATGGAGAAATCCTGTTTCGTTTGAAGGATTGTAAACGAAAATTTTGTATTTTTTTATTAACTTTTTAATATCGGAAATTATTTCACTTGCTTTTTCGTTTTCAAGAAGGCATTTTTCCACACCGACAATTCCGCCTGTTGAGGACTGATAAATACCTGAAAATAATTTGCCGTGTCTGTCTTTTCTGAAAAGGGTCTGCACCTTGTTTCTGTAAAAATACGGATTTTCCATAGGTGTGATTTTTTCTACTCTGCCGTATTTGCCGAGAGAACGCACGCATTTGATTTCTTTGAAGCGAAGCTGTTCCTCGTAGGACATATTCATCAGCTGACAGCCGTTACATTTTTTATAAACGGGACATTTTTTCTCGAACATAATAATCACCTCTGTCGGTATAATGGTTATGGTTAGTCGAAATATATTTGTTTCGTCTTAAAATCTTTAATTTTATTAGAAATTTTTATTCAAAAATTTGTCCATATTCATTACAATGAGCGTTTCAACAAACTGCAATCATTATAACACAGAGGTGAAATTTTATCAATTACTGTTGAAGTGATTTTTAATTTCTTCATAGATTTCAATTATTTTAAACCGCGGTTCATATTTAGGATTCGTTTCCACAAGCTTTACTTCTTTTTCGTCAAGGTACAGATTTATGTCTGCTTGTGCCGCAGGAATACAGAGTGGCGGAAACATTACACACCACCAGTTTTTGCCTGCATTTTCGCCTATAAGCACACGTACTGCCATATATTTTCCTGCAGGTAAAGTTATGTTTTCATATGTTCGAGTGTTGAAAAATTCTTCTGTTACCGTAATTTCAACATCGTAATCAAATCCGTTTTCGCGGATAACTTTCTTTGCCGTCAGTTCAAGTTTTTCTTTTTCGTTTCTGATTTTTTCTTCTGCGTTTTCTCTTGTTACAGAGTCGTCAAAAATATTTTTTCCTGTTTTGAGAAGTGCATCGCGGACTTTAAGCTTAAGTTGCTGGTCTTCTTCAGAATCTGAATTTGCGATAACGTGAAGACGAAGCACATCAGTGCGTATTTCATCACATGTTGATGCAAAAGAAGTGATACTGAAAACTACGGCAATTACAAGTCCCGCCAGAAGTGATATTTCAAAAAGTCTGATTTTTTTCATAAAAAAGCACCGCCCTTTCAGAAAGATTATGGACGGTGTTTTTCTGTTTTATTCAATTATTTCAAGACCTTGTTTTGCAGGAGTTGCTATAAAAACATCTTTTATAAATTCATTTAATTTTTCTGCACAGTTTTCTGCATCGTTTTTGTTTTCAAACACTCCGTAAACAGTAGGGCCGCTGCCGCTCATAAGAGAAAGCTTTGCACCTGACTGACGCATAACTTTTTTGATTTCAACTCTTTCAGGTACTTCAATAACCTGCTCAAAAACATTTGCAGAAAGTTTGAACATTTCATCAAAATCACCGTTTGCCGCTGCAAGGAGCATCTTTTCGCGGTCAGGTCTTTTAATGTAATTTGCATTATCTACGCTTTCAAATGCCTCTTTTGTGGAAACACCCATTTTGGGTTTAGCCAACACAAAAAAGCATTCCGGAATATCTTCAAGGGGAGATAAAACGTCGCCGATATTCTGTGCAAGGCAAGTGCCGCCCATAATGCAGAAAGGTACGTCTGCACCTACTTTTTTTCCGATACGGCACATCTGCCTGTCGCTGAGGTTTGCAGAAAAAATCATATTAAGTGCTTTTATAACTGCAGCGCCGTCAGCACTTCCGCCTGCAAGACCTGCCTGCGAGGGAATATTCTTTTCAATGTGGATGTGTATGCCGCAGTTTTCTGTGCCTGTGTATTCAAAAAAGGCTCTTGCTGCTTTGTGGGCAATATTTTTTTCGTCAAGAGGAATACCTTCTTCTGAACAACTTAAGGTGATTTTTCCTGAATCAGTTTTTTCAACTTCCACAGTATCGTACAAAGAAACAGACTGCATAATCATCCACAGGTTGTGATATCCGTTGGGAAGTCTGCCTAAAATATCGAGCATTAAATTGATTTTTGCGTAAGCCTTTATTTTCATAAAATCAGTCCTATTCAATGGGAATAAGTACAGGTTCTCTCTGCTGGAAAAGTGCGATTGAATCAAATCCGCAATCAACTGCCAGACGCATACCTCTGTCGATGCCTGCACCGATGTGTTCGGCAAAATGAGAATCGGAGCCGAGAGTGATAAGTTCACCGCCTAAATCTTTATATCTTTTTACGATATCAACATCAGGCATTGTTCTGCCGATTTTCTGGCGGTATCCTGAAGTGTTGATTTCAAGTGCTTTGCCGTTTTCAATTACAGCCTTGAGAATTGCATCAATTTTATCGCTGTATTTGTTAAGGTCAACTTCATATCCCTGGTCGCCTACCATATATCTCAAAGGATAGGTCAGGTGAGCAAGTGTATCGAATTTACCCCACTGTGCAAGTTCAAGTTCTTCGTCGAAATATTCGTCAAGAAGTTTGTAAATATCGTATTCGTCATATTTCAGCTCGCAGAAGTCAGGCATATCGCGGAGATTGTGGATTGAGCCGATAACCTGGTCGTAATTGAATCTTTTCATAATATATTCTGCAGTAGGTTTATCGTAAGTAGGCTGACCGAGTTCAATTCCCACGTTTACAAGAAGTTTGCCTGTAAATGCAGACCTTGCTTTTGAAACTTCAAAGTATGAATGGAAATCTGACTGGTCGAAATGTCTTTCTTTATAAAAGTCAACCTCGCAGTGGTCAGTGAAAGTAACGGAGCGTAAGCCTGCTTTTTCCGCTGCCTCACACATAAACATTGCAGAGTGATTTCCGTCGAAAGAATTGTCTGTATGCACGTGCATATCAAGGATGTTTTTAAATGCCAAGTAAGGTCGTCCCTTCTTAATAAGTTATTATGTACATATTTTACTCTACAATTTATAAAAATGCAATAAGTTACGCGATTATTTTCAGAAGGCTGATAAAAACAATAACTCCCGACCTGATTTTTCAGGTCGGGAGTGTGTTAAGTAATCGGATTAAATAACAGCAGGTTAATTATACAATACCCTGTGCCATCATTGCTTCAGCAACTTTAAGGAAACCTGCAATGTTTGCACCTGCGATGAGGTTGTCTTTCTTGCCGTATTTTTCAGCTGCATCTGCGCAAGCGTTGAAGATGTTAACCATAATTCCGTGGAGTTTTTCGTCAACTTCTTCTCTTGTCCATGAAAGACGCATGCTGTTCTGGCTCATTTCAAGAGCTGAAACTGCAACGCCGCCTGCGTTAACTGCTTTTGAAGGAGCAACAACTACGCCGCTTTCGCAAAGATACTGAACTGCTTCGTCAGTTGTGGGCATATTTGAAACTTCGATGTAGAATTTAACGCCGTTAGCAACGATTTTCTTTGCATCTTCAATCTGAACTTCGTTCTGAGTTGCGCAAGGCATAACAACGTCAACTTTAACACCCCAGGGTTTTTCGCCGGGGAAGTATTCTGCACCGAATTTGTTTGCGTAATCTTCTACCTTATCACGGCCTGATGAACGCATTTCAAGCATATAAGCTGCTTTTTCTTCTGTGATACCGTCTTTGTCGTAAACATATCCGTCGGGGCCTGAAATTGTAAGAACTTTACCGCCGAGCTGGTTGATTTTAAGAACTGCACCCCAGGCAACGTTACCGAAACCTGAAACTGCGAAAGTTTTGCCTTTAATATCTTCGCCCCATTTTTTGAGAACTTCGTTACAGAAATAAACTGCACCGAAACCTGTTGCTTCAGGACGGATAAGGCTGCCGCCGTAAGAAAGGCCTTTACCTGTAAGAACAGCATTTTCAAAGTTGTTGCAAACTCTCTTATACTGACCGAAAAGGTAACCGATTTCTCTTGCACCAACACCGATGTCACCTGCGGGAACGTCGATGTGTGAGCCGATGTGACGTGAAAGTTCTGTCATAAAGCTCTGGCAGAATCTCATAACTTCAGCGTCTGACTTGCCTCTGGGGTCGAAGTCTGAACCGCCTTTACCGCCGCCGATGGGGAGACCTGTAAGTGAGTTTTTGAAAATCTGTTCAAAGCCGAGGAATTTGATGATACCTTCATAAACTGAAGGATGGAAGCGGAGACCGCCTTTGTAGGGGCCGATTGCGCTGTTGAACTGAATTCTGAAACCACGGTTAACCTGAACTTTACCGTTGTCATCTACCCACGGAACGCGGAACTTGATGATTCTTTCGGGTTCAACGATTCTTTCAACAAGGTTTGCTTCAACATATTCGGGATGAGCCTCGATAACGGGTTCGATTGATTCGAGAACTTCTTTAACTGCCTGATGGAATTCCGGTTCACCGGGATTTCTCTTTTTCATGTTCTCGTAAACATTTGACAAATATTCGTTCATAATTGTTTACTCCTTTTCCGCTGTATACATCAAAAAATGTCTTACAGCAATAAAAATTATTTCACGGTACATTGTATTATCCAAATGTTAAAAAAATGTTGCAGAAAAATTACTGTTTTGTGAACAATGAATTTTTCTGCAACTGAACTTTCAAATTGTAAAAACGGGAAACAGGCGGTGTTTTCTCTTGAATCAGGGGAGTAAAACCGCCTTTATTCCACAATTAAGGAGAGATTTTTTAAAATTATTCCTCAGCGTTGGCTTTTGCTTCTTCAATAACTTTCTGTGCGATATTTGCAGGTGCATCTTCATATCTTGCAAATTCGATTGTGAAGTAGCCTTTACCGTGAGTAACTGAACGGAGAATTGTTGCGAAGTCGCCCATTTCGCTCATAGGAACGTCAGCGATAATTTCGCTCATCTTGGGTTCTTCAGCAGGTCCCATACCGAGTACACGGCCTCTGCGCTTTGTGATATCGCTCATGATATCACCCATCTTGCGGTCCTGCATATATGCTTTAAGTGTGCCGATAGGCTCCTGGATTGTAGCCTGTGCGTTAGGCATAGCATTTTTGAATGCAAGGCTTGCAGCAGTTTTGAATGCCATTTCAGATGAGTCAACAGGGTGGTATGAACCATCGTAAAGAACAGCTTTAACACCAACCATAGGATATCCTGCAAGGAATCCGCGTGCAACACTTTCTCTTAAGCCTTTTTCAACTGCGGGGAAGTAGTTCTTGGGAACTGAACCGCCAACAACTTCGTTATCAAATACAAGTTCCATTTCTTCACAGGGTTCGAATCTGATCCAGACATCACCGAACTGACCATGACCGCCTGACTGTTTCTTATGACGTCCCTGAGCTTCAACCTTTTTACGGATTGTTTCTCTGTATGCAACTTTGGGGATTTCAAGGTCAACTTCAACACCCATTTTGTTGAGCTTTGAAACAACAACGTCAAGGTGCTGTTCGCCGAGACCTGCAATAATCTGTTCTCTTGTTTCATTATCGGTATAATATTTGATAACGGGGTCTTCGTGCATAATCTTTGTCATGCTTGCAGCAACTTTTTCTTCTTCGCCCTTCTTGCGTACTTTAACTGCTCTCTGCAGGCAAGCATCGGGGAATGTAAGACCGTCAAGGAAGAATACTTTCTTCTGTTTGCAGAGTGTGTTACCTGTTCTGAAACCGCCGAGTTTAGCGATAACGCCGATATCACCTGCAGGGATACAAGCTGTTTCTTCCTGTTTTGAACCTTTGACAAAAATGATTTTACCCATTTTTTCAAGCTGCTCTTTATTTGCGTTATAGGGCTGTACATCAGATGTGATTTTACCGCTTATAACCTTGAAGTAAGACATTTTACCAACATAGGGGTCAGCAACTGTTTTGAAGCAGATAGCTGCAAGCTCGCCGTTTTCGTCACAAGCAAGTTCAACTTCGTTACCGTCAGCATCTTTGGCGATTTCGCCTGCTGCTTTCTTTGCAGAAGGAACGTCGTAAACCATAGCGTCAAGCACAAGGTCAACAGCTTCCATATTGTAACCTGAGCAACCGTAAACAGGGATAACGTCACCTGCTGCAACGCCTGTGCTGAGGCCGCGAACGATTTCAGCCATTGTGAATTCTTCGCCTTCAAAGAATTTTTCCATAAGTTCATCGTCTGCAGTAGCAACTGATTCGATGAAAGCTTCTCTCATAGAAGTGATAGTGTCGTCAGCAGGAACATCGACCTGAGTTGCAACACCGTTATTATATGTATAAGCTTTGTTTGTGATGAAGCTTACATAACATTTAACTTTGTCGTTTTCATAATAAGGAACAACAACGGGGCAGATTTTTGTGCCGTATTCTTCCTTAAGAGCATCGATTGTTTTGTAGTAATCTGTATTTTCAGCATCACACTTTGTAATAGCAATGATTTTGCTGATTCCTCTCTTTGTTGCAGCTTTGTAAGCTTTTTCAGCACCAACGTCAAGAGCTGAACCTGCAGCTGTAACGATAAGTGCACAGTCTGCAGCACGCATACCTTCGCTCATACCGCCTGCAAAGTCAAAGAAACCGGGAGTATCAAGGATATTTATTTTAGTATCTTTCCATTCCACTGCTGCCATAGCAAGAGATACGGAAGTTTTTCTTCTTTTTTCTTCTGCGTCGTAGTCGAGAACTGTATTTCCGTCAGCAACACGACCAAGTCTGTCTGTTGCTTTTGTAAGATAAAGCATTGCTTCACAAAGAGAAGTTTTTCCTCGTCCGCCGTGACCGGCAACTACAATATTACGAATGTTTTCAGCATTATAGGCTTTCACCTAAAATTCCTCCTTTGTATACTGGTTTGCTGCACACAAAAATTTATTCTGCAGCCGTAATACCCGTTCATTATATCACGCGTTTTGGAAAATTTCAATAATTTATTTCAAAAAAACTGAAAAAAATTATATAATTTCTGCAAAATTGCACAAAAATAATATATTTCAGCCGTTTTAACGAAAAAAATTGACTTCCTTTTTGGTGTGTGTTATATTCTTCTCAAGAGGTGATACATAATGAAAACAATAAAAAAAGGCGTACTCTTTGATATGATAAAGCAGGTTCCCCGCTTTCTTATCACGGACACAATGAACATAGAAGGATGGACAGCAACAGAGGGGATTCACTCTGACTACGGTGTTTTTGAAAGATGGGAAAACACAAAAACAACAAAAAAGCTTGGCGATGAATGGAAAACAGGTTACCACAGAACAACATGGTTTGAGGCTGATGTTATTATTCCTGAAAATTTTGTTGATAAAAAGCTTTACCTTGAAATTGATTTCGGCGGTGAAGCTTTAGTCAGAATTGACGGGAAAATTGTAGGTGCCGTAAGCTCGGGAATGAAATTCGGCTGGGTTAACCGCGACCAGATTTTTCTTCCCGTTTACAAAGAAGCAGGCAAAACAATACATATAGAAATTGAATCAGCACTTAATTCAGCAGGCTTCTGCGATTTTGCAATGGAAGGTGCAACAGAAGAAACATATATCCTTGACAAGGCAAGAATTGTGGCAGTTGACACAGTAACCGAAAGTTATATTTACGATATCAACACACTCTGGGGTGCTCTTGATTTTGTTGAAGACAGGTATATAAATGCGAAACTGTATGAGGCTCTTGATAATTCAGTTCATCTTGTTGATTTTGATTTCGACGGAGAAACAGGCAGAAAGTCAATTGTAAAAGCAAAAAAATATCTTGATGACCAACTGAAGAAACTTTCATATATCCCCACTTCAACAGTTTATCTCACAGGCCACTGCCACATTGATATTGCGTGGCTTTGGGAAGTAAGGGAAACGGTGAGAAAAACTGCCCGTACAATGGCTAATAACCTTGAGCTTATGGACAGATACCCTGATATGGTTTTCACACAGAGTCAGGCTATTCTTTACGATTTCCTTAAAAAGCATTACCCTGAAATTTATGAAAGAATCAAGGTGAAAATCAAAGAGGGTAAATGGATTATTGAAGGTAACTCATGGGTTGAGGCAGATACAAACGTAGCAAGCGGTGAAGCGCTTATCCGTCAGCTTCTTTACGGACGCGAATTTTTCCTTAATGAATTCGGCGTAAAGAGCGATACTTACTGGTTGCCTGACTGCTTCGGATTCTCATGGGCATTACCGCAGATTATCAGAAGAAGCGGTATGAAATATTTTGTAAGCGCAAAGCTTGCAGGCCAGGATATCAACCCGTTCCCCGTAACAACATTCAAATGGAAAGGTGCAGACGGAAGCGAAGTCCTTGCACATATCGTAAAAGGTCACGGCTACGGCGGAGAAAGCGAAGCTGCTGATATTATGGCTTATGACAAGGATAACGAACAGGCTGATGTACTGCCGTCAACAGTGGGAATGTTCGGCTACGGCGACGGTGGCGGCGGATGCACTTACAGTATGGTTGAACGTGCACAAAGGCTTGATAAAATCCCCGGCCTTCCCAATGTTAAAATGCAGGGCGTTTCCGCATTGTTCAGAGAAGCAGAAAAGAAACTGAACGATCTGCCCACATGGTATGATGAAATGTATTACGAAAACCACAGAGGAACATACACTTCTCAGGCTATTATCAAAAAATATAACAGACAGAGTGAATTTTTACTTACAAGAACAGAAATGCTCCTTACCTTCCTTGAAAACGTAACGGGCGAAAAATATCCCAAAGAAAAGCTTGAAGAAATCTGGAAGCTTCTGCTTAAAAATCAGTTCCACGATACTCTGCCCGGCACTTCAATACACGAAGCACACATTGACGCTAAAAACGTGTTTGAAAAACTTATGAAGGATGCGGAAGAAATCAGGCAGGATGCTCTTTCAAAACTCAGCGGAAAAATTTCAGCAGAAAAAGATTCTGTTATTGTATGGAATATGCTTTCTTTTGACAGAAGCGGTTTTGTAAACCTTGGAGATAAAACTTTTTACGCAGAAAATGTTCCTGCTTTCGGTTATAAAATTTTTGATGTTGAAAATATTGAAAATAAATTCAGAAAAGTCAAGGCAACAGAAAAGCTTCTTGAAAATGAAAAACTGAAAGTTCGTTTTGATAAAAACGGACTTATCACTTCAATTTATGACAAGTCAAATAAAAGAGAAACCCTTTCAGGCAAAGGTAATCTTCTTACAATTTTCCAGGATAAACCTATTCACGAAAGTGCTTGGAATCTGGAAATAAATTATCAGAAAAAATTCTGGGATTTAATCGATGCCGAATCAGTAAGCGTTATTGAATCATCAGAAGAAAAAGGCGTTGTTGAAATTGTAAGAAAATTCAACAAATCAACAATCACACAGAAAGTTGTTCTGCGTGCAGGTACAGACAGAGTTGACTTTGAAACAGAAGTTGACTGGCACGAAACAGAAAAAGTTCTCAAAGCTGCGTTCAACGTTGATATACTTGCAACAAAAGCAACATATGAAATTGCTCACGGTTCAATCGAAAGACCAAATCACTACACAACATCATATGACCTTGCAAAGTTTGAGGTGTCTGCACATAAATGGGCGGACCTTTCGGAAAGTGACTACGGTATCAGTATTCTCAATGATTCAAAATACGGTTACGACATTTATGAAAACAGAATGAGAATCACTCTTATGCGCTCACCCAACTGCCCCGACAGAACTTCTGACCACGGTATAAATACTTTTGTTTACAGTTATCTGCCTCATAACGGAAACTGGACTGAAAAAACTGTTGAAGAAGCTTTCAGCCTTAACGTACCCCTTGAAGCGTATGAAAAGAAAGCCGGAAACGGCATTTTTGGCAGAGAAAAATCATTTATTACAACAGATTGCGACAACGTGGTTATCGATGCACTGAAAAAATCTCAGGATGAAAAAGGATATATTTTAAGACTTTACGAAAGCAAAAAAGAGAGAAAGAATGTAACTGTAGCTCTCGGATTTGATATCAACGGGGTTATCGAAACAAATCTTATGGAAGAGGAAGAAAAAACAATTAAATTTTCCGACAATTCTTTTAGCTTCCTTTTAAAACCCGGCGAAGTAAAGACCTTCAAAATTTTAACAAAAAATGTATTGTAATTTAAAATTTTTTGTGCTATTATTTATTGGTATAAAATTATCCTTAATCAGGAGGAAGAAAGTATGAAAAAAATTATTTCAATCGTGCTTTGCGTTGCACTTCTTGTTTCAACAATTGCAGTTGCAGGCATCACAAGCGTTTTTGCAACAGAAGTTGACGACTTGTCACAGGTTGCAGACCTTGCAGAAAAAAAAGACGGCGAATACACTCCCGTTGTTTTCCTTCCCGGTATCGGTCAGTCACAGACTTATGCTTATGACGAAAACGGCGAAGTTATTACAGACTGGAACCTTATCGGTGTAAACCTTGACCTCAGTTCAACAGAGAATATCTTCACTCTTCTCAAGGCTGCACTCCCCCTTGTAGGCACACTTATTATGGGCAAAAACCTTGTTTCAGACGAAGCTCTTGCAGATCTTGTTGATATGCTTTTTGAATACTGTAAACTCGATGCAAACGGCAAACCTCCTGCAAATGTAGAAACTCCCAACTTCAGAACTTCTCTCGCTAACTACGAAAAAATGTACGGCGAAAAAGGTAAAGAAGGCAGAGATATTTTCCTTAACAGAATCCCTTGTCAGGAACTTGTTGATATTGTTGGTGAAGAAAACATCTATTGCTACAACTACTCTGCTTTCTCATACACACTCAATGAAGCAGACGGACTTGATGATTTCATCACAAACGTTGTTAAAAAGGAAACAGGTGCTGATAAAGTTATCCTTGTTCCTATGAGTATGGGTGCAACAGTTACAAGTGCTTACCTTGCAAGACACGGTGCAAAACAGGACGTTGAAAAAGTTATTTCAATCGTTGGTGCATGGAACGGAAGTGACGTATTTGCTGACCTTCTTGAACTCAAATATACAGATAAAGCTCCCGAACTTCTCTACAACGGCATCATCGCAGGCCTTGTAGGCGAACCTTACGGATACCTTGTTAATATCGCTCTCAGACTTTTCCCGAAACCGGTTCTCAGAGAATTTATTGACCAGGCTCTTACAGCAGTTATCGAAAATCTTATCTGCACAACAACTTCATTCTTCTCACTCGTTCCTTATGAAAGATACGATGCTATCGCAGCAAAATATCTTGAAGGCGAAGATATGAAAGCTATCCGTGCACAGTGTGATGAATACCATAAAATTCAGGGTAACATCAGAAACACTCTTTACAACTGCCGCGATAATTATGGTGTAGAATTCTACTTCATCTGCGGTTATGATATGGGCTTCGGTGAAGAAACAGGCGACTTTGTATTCTTCCAGTTCTTTGCATCATCAGAAACAACAAACTCTGACGAAATCATCCAGATTTCTTCAACAGGCGTAGGTGTTGCATCTGCTTCTGCAGGCAAGGAACTTCCCCTTGATTATGTAGCAACTAACCCTGTTTGCACAGATAAATCTCATTATCACATTTCTCCCAACAAATCAATCGACGTTTCAACATCTCTCTTCCCTGAAACAACATGGTGCTTTGTTGACCAGACTCACGAGCTTACATGGAACGATACAGCTCTTGACCTTTGCTATGCAATCGTATTTGACGAAGTGAAAGACGTTCACAATGATAAGTATCCTCAGTTCAATGAATCAAGAGATATCAAAGACCTTAAGAGAGATTATATCCCCGATGCAAAGGCTCTCCTTGCAGGTGAATATGAAGAACTTACTCTTACAGCAGAACAGGCTGAAAAACTCAGCGTTCTTGTTGCAGATGCAGAAGCAATGATGGCAAGAACAATCAACGACCGTGACGAAGATGACAAAATCATCAAAGCACTCCGCGATTACATGGTAGAAATCGGTCGCTATGAACCCGATTCAGAACCCTCTGATACAGATAAGGCTATCACTGTTATCCTCAGCGGACTTAACGATGTTGTTTATAAACTTGTAGGTCCCAGAGGCTTCTCAGATGCTTTCCAGGAAATTCTCGGCTCAGCTGAATAATTAAAAAATCAAGTAATAAATAATGGGGTTCAGATGAACCCCATTTGCTTTTATACGGTGATATCAGATGATTACAAAAAATTCCATTCATACGGTGAATATAAATTCAATCAATTCCTCAGGCTTCGGCGTCTGCAGAATTGAAGGGATTGTATGTTTTGTTCAGGGCGGAGTAACAGGCGATACTATTGAAATTAAAATAATAAAATCAAAGAAAAATTACAACATCGGTCGTATCGAAAAAATAATCACTCCTTCGCCTAAACGGAAAGAAAACGATTGTCCCGTTTTCAAAAAATGCGGCGGATGTGTTTACCGTCATGTGAAATATGAAGAAGAAGCATTGTTCAAAGAAAATGTTGTACGCGATGCTTTTGAGAGAATAGGTCACATTGAAAACGTAAACCTGAAAAATATAATTTCCGCTGAAAATACTTTAAGATACAGAAACAAGGCGCAGTACCCCGTAAAGAACGAAAACGGCAGAATCAGAGCAGGATTTTTTGCTGCAAGAACGCACGAAATTATTTCCTGCGATGATTGCCTTCTGCAACCTGAAATTTTTTCATCTATTGTGAAAGAAGTCTGCCTTTTTGCAGAAGAAAATAACATTTCAGTCTACGATGAAAAAACAAACAAAGGTTTTCTGCGTCATATTTACCTGCGTATTGCAGAGATGACCGGGGAAATTATGCTCACTCTTGTTGCAACAAAAAACAGCCTGAAAAACCAGGAAAAATTTGTTGAAGTTTTAACAGGAAAATTTCCTGAAATCAAAAGCATAATTCTCAATGTAAACCGTGAGAAAACGAATGTGATTTTAGGCGATGAATGTATAAATCTTTTCGGCCGGGGATATATAACCGATATTCTCTGCGATACAAAAATTAAAATTTCTCCTCTTTCTTTCTATCAGGTAAACCGTATTCAGGCGGAAAAGCTGTACGAAAAAGCTCGTGAATATATGGGCGACACAAAAGGAAAAACAGTAATGGACCTTTATTGCGGCACGGGCACAATCGGACTTTGTACGGCAAAGGATGCTGAAAAATTAATCGGTGTTGAAATTATTGAACAAGCAGTAGAAGATGCAAAAGTAAACGCAGAAATAAATTCAAGAAACAATACAGAATTTATTTGCGGTGATGCAGAAAAAGCTGCCGTAATTTTAAAAGAAAAAAATGTAAAACCCGATGTAATTATTGTAGACCCGCCGAGAAAAGGTCTTACTCCTAAGCTGATTGAAACAATCGATTCTTTCGGAGCAGAAAAAGTTGTATATGTTTCCTGTGACCCTGCAACTCTTGCCCGCGATTGCGAGATTTTTGCATCTTACGGTTTTAAAATTCAGGAAGCAACCCCCGTAGATCTTTTTCCCCGTACGGCACATGTAGAATGCATAACTCTTCTCGTGAGGTAAAATCATGAAAAAAATTATTGCACTTATTCTTACTTTTACAATGGTTTTTTCTCTGTTTTCTTTCAATGTAAATGCAAAGGGAAGCGGCAATGGAGAAGTACCGCAGATTGTTGATTTTTTTGAAAAGACTTTCGGTGCACTTATCAGCTTGAAAACAAGATGGTTCAATGCGATTACCGGCAAAGACAACTTCGACATCCCCTCCCCTGTAATACGCGGAGAAAATTATGAAAACTTTGACGGTGAAATTGATTTCACACCCGAAATAACCATTGATACAGAAACGTGGCTCTGCAACGAGCTTACTTTCGAAAGCGAAAAAGTTTATCCTGACCCGTTCAACGATGTTGATATTGATTTATATCTTTACGGTAACGGCAAAAAATATACAATTCCCGGTTTCTGGTATGGCGACAATGTATGGAAAATCCGTTTTGCCTGTCCTGAAGAAGGTGAATGGTATTTTGAAACTGTGTGTACAGATGAAGAAAACACATCTCTTCACGGAAAAACGGGCAAAGTAAATTGCAAAAAATATTCAGGCGACCTTGATATTTACAAGCACGGTTTTGTAACAACACGTTACGGTAAAAAATATTTTACATACGCTGACGGCACACCATTCTTCTATCTCGGCGACACTCATTGGAGCTTGGGCGACGAAACTATTGACATGGTGAAAACTATCTGCGAAAAGAGAGTAAGTCAAGGATTTACTGTTTTCCAGAGTGAGCCTATCGGTGCTGCATTTGATTTTGCAGACGGTATTGCAGCAAACGATGTACAGGGACTTGCAGTCTACGATGAAAAATTCAGAATTATTGCTGAAAACGGTCTTGTTCACGCAAATGCAGAATTTTTCTTCCCCTACTCAATGGAATTGCTTATCCCCAAATTTGGCGGAGTTGAGGCCGACGGTGAAATGACAGACGGTGTCAAAGCTTACCTTAAAAAGATTTCCCGTTATTGGGTTGCCCGTTACTCAGCTTACCCTGTTATGTGGACACTCGGACAGGAAGTCGACAACGACTTTTACTGGAGCGAAACAAACCACACTATGTGGAGTTATAAGAACAATCCCTACAAGCTTGTGGCAGATTATATCGCAGAATACGACCCCTACACTCATCCGCTTACTGCCCATCAGGAAAACACAGGCGCAACAGTTGCTTACGGAAACGGCGAAGGTGCACCTGATGAATGCGAAATTTATTGTGACAATGCAATGCCTTCCTGTTTCAGAGATATAAAAAGCCACGATTTCTATGCGGCACAGTGGTCACCGTCAAAGACAGGTCAGATTGACTTTGACAGCGGAAAAGATTTCTGGTACAACTCGCAGGGCAAGCCTGTTGTAAACTATGAAGGACAGTACTGCTATCTCTGGACCAAAAACTTCGGCGCGAGAATGCAGGGATGGACATCTTTCCTCAACGGAATGTACGGCTACGGTTGGGGCGGACACGATACATGGAGTTACCTTAATATTTACGATGAAGAAAACGATTCATCTGACGGTGTAGACACAATCACAAGTGAAGAAAAGAAAAATGCAACATGGCAGGACAGCCTCGAATACGCAAGCTCGTATCAGACAGGATATATGAGAAATTTCCTCCAGAAAACAGAGTGGTATAACTTAATTCCCCGCTTTGACAACAAGGCTTATTTCACTCCTTGCCTGAATGTTTACTACACATATGCAAGTAATGCCGATAACACTGAAATAGTAGTTTATTTCTACTCCTTCACAGACGAAACAGTTGCCGAAAAAGCAAACACAAAAAATTACGGCGGTTTCAAAACAGGCACAGTCGGAAATCTTCTGCCCGACACTGAGTATACAATGCAGTGGTATGACCCTATAAAAGGCGAATTCGGCGAAGAAACAAAAATCACATCATCTGCTTTCGGCACATATTACATCGGCGAAAGGCCTGATGATACTGATATGGCACTTGTTATCAAACTTGCCTGACTACAAAAATATAATAATTTTTCACAGCAGAAAATCAGATTTTTCTGCTGTTTTTTTCAAAATTTTGCTGATAAAAACAGTGCCGAAAAAGAATAAAATTTGTTGACTTTTAGCGTATAATATGATACCATACAAGAAATAAGATTTTGTTATTCAATATGTATGTAAGAGGGAATTCTATGAGAAAATCAGCAGTACGTACGCTGTGCCTTGTTTTTGTTCTGCTTGTTGCAATGAGCAGTGTTTTTTCCGGATGTAAAAACGAAAAAGACGACAAAAACAAAAGCACCAAAACAACAGCGCTTTCAGACAAAAGTGCAGATAACGCAACAGATTCAAACAATAACGCTGATGACCCTGAAGAAAAAACTTCAAGCTACGATACAGACCATAACCCATTCCACTCAAATCCCTTTGATGCAGGAGATGGTGCAGAGCAGACAGGTCCCGTAAGTGCAGATTACTTTGATGATGCCGTTTTCATCGGCGACTCCGTAACAGTAAAGCTGCAGTATTATAACAACACAACTGCTGCTCTCGGTAAAGCAACTTTCCTCTGTATAGGCAGTTACTCAGTAACACATGCCATTCACGGCACGCTTGACCTTACCTTCCGCGGAAAGGTTATGCCCCCTGAAGATGCTGTTGCCGCCTGCAAAGCAAAGAAAGTTTTTATTATGCTGGGCATGAATGATATCGGATATGTTCCTATGGATGAATGTATGGCAAACTGGGCTACACTCATTAAAAACATCAGAGCAAAAAATCCGAAAATACAGATTTTCATACAATCAGGTACTCCGATTTACATCGGCGGACAGACAGGCTCTCTTACAAATGCCAAGATGGACGAATATAACATCAATCTCAAGAAATTTGCAAAAGCAAATGACTGCCGTTACATAGATGTTGCAACACCTATGAAAGATGTAAATAACGGTCTTAAGCTTGAGTATTGTTCCGACAACTATGTTCATATGAGTGATGCCGGCTGCGAATTGTGGGCAGTCACTCTTAAAAATTCAATCAATAAAAAATAAAGATTACAGGTGAAGAAAATGAAAAAAATTATTGCTCTTATTTTAGCTCTCGTACTCGTGTTCAGTTTTGCAGGTTGCACAGGCAACGAAGAAACAAAAGAACCCGAAACAACAAACATTAACGTTGAAGATGTTTATGCATCAATTGAAAACGCAGTTGAACTCAATGAGATGACAATTCTCGGTGAAGATATGATTCTCAACCTTCTCGGTATTGAAGCAGAAAAAACAGTTCAGCTTAAAGTTGCTGAAGCTGCAGACGGTCTTCTTGCTGATGAAATCTGGCTTGTAGAAGCAGTTGATGAAGCTGCTGCAAAGGAAATTGTTGACCTTGCAAATACACGTATTGAACTTCAGGCTGCAGCAAGCAAAACTTATTCACCCGAACAGCACGAAATCGTAAACAAAGCTCAGATTATCACAAACGGTAACTTTGTTGCATTTATCGTTTCTCCCTCTGTGGACGATATCGTTGCAATAGTAAACGAAGCTTTCGGTAAATAATCAGATTTTTTAATAAACCAGAGTCAGACTTTTCTTTAAGAGAAGTCTGACTTCACCTATTTTTCAGGAGCTGATTCAATGCTTTTTTCAAGTAATGTTTTCTTGTATTTCTACCTGCCGGTAGTTTTACTTCTCTACTATATATCCCCAAGACAGATACGTAATTTCGTATTGTTTGCCGTCAGTCTTTTCTTCTATGGCTGGGGCGAACCGGTTTACCTTTTCCTTATGGTATTTACGGTACTCATCAACTACGTATGTGCCTTCATTATCGATTCGAGGCGTAAAAAAGAAAAAAGCACAAAAAGCACTCTCGTCATCGGCGTCGTGCTGAATCTGCTTCTTCTCGGCTATTTCAAATATGCAACCTTTTTCCTTGAAAGTCTGCAGAGCATCCTTCCCTTTATGAAAGATTTCGATGTACCTGAAATTACTCTTCCTATCGGTATTTCTTTCTATGTTTTCCAATCAATGAGTTACCTTATTGACGTTTACAGAGACGATGCTCCCGTGCAGAAAAACCCCATCACTTTCGGCACATATGTTGCACTTTTCCCTCAGCTTATTGCAGGTCCTATTGTAAGATATACTGATGTTGCACGTCAGCTTTCCGAAAGGAAAGAAAACCTTGATGATTTTGCATCAGGTATAAAAATGTTCATTATCGGTCTTGCAAAGAAAATCCTTATTGCCAACCAGATGGGTGCTTTGTGGGAAACCATCAAATCAGCAGACGGTACAGTCGCTGCCTGGGTAGGTATTGCAGCATATTCACTTCAGCTCTACTTTGACTTCTCAGGATATTCAGATATGGCTATCGGTCTTGGCCGTATGTTTGGCTTTGAATTCCTTATCAACTTCAATTATCCCTATATTTCCAACAGCATTACCGATTTCTGGAGAAGATGGCATATGTCTCTTTCAACCTGGTTCAAAGAATATGTTTACATTCCTCTCGGCGGTAACAGAAAAGGCATAAAACGTCAGATTATCAATCTTCTCATCGTATGGGCACTTACAGGTTTCTGGCACGGTGCAAGCTGGAACTTCCTTTTCTGGGGAATTTATTACAGTATACTCCTTATTATCGAAAAGACATTCCTGCTTAAAGTTCTTGATAAGCTTCCCAAATTTGTCCGCCACATCTACACAATTATTATAGTCATTCTCGGCTGGGCACTTTTCTATTTTGTAGACACTGCAGAGCTGTGGGAATTCATAAAGAAACTCTTTACTCCCGCCGCAACTTCATCTGCAGATATCAACACAATTCTGGCATATGTTCCCCTGCTTGTTGTTGCCGCAGTTGCATCAACTCCTCTCGGTGCAAGACTTTACAACAAAGTAAAAGAAAGCACTGCAAAGAAAGTTGTTACTCTTGCAGGCCTTGCAGTGATGATGCTGCTTTGTGTATGTACTCTTGTAAGTCAGAGCTACAATCCGTTTATTTATTTCCGTTTCTGAGGAGGGTGCAGATATGAAATCTAAAAAAATCAATATTATTTCACTTGTTCTTTTCCTCGGATTCCTTGCAGTAATGTTTGTTCTTTATATCGTGTTACCGAAAAACGACTTTTCTGAAAGAGAAAAACGTTACCTTGCCGATTTCCCTGCAACTACATGGGAAAACATTTCTTCAGGCAAATTTTCCGAAGACCTTGAAACTTACCTTGCAGATACAATCCCCCGCCGCGACTTTTTTGTGGGCGTATCTTCTTACTATAACCTTATTTCAGGCAGACAGGTTACAAAGGATATTTATGTTGCAGAAAACAACAGACTTGTTGAAGCTCCCCCTGCATACAGCGATGCCGCTATAAAGAAAAACACTTCATATATCTCTGCATTTGCAGAAAAAGTTGACATTCCCGTTGACATTATGGTTGTGCCTTCTGCAGGTTATATTTATGAAGACTCAATAAAAGGTCTTAAAAATGACTATACTGATAACGAAGCAATAAAGAGCATTTATTCTTCTGCAAAAGGAATGGATAACTATATAGACATCTGTTCTGCATTTGAAGAAAACGAAAACAAAGAATCGCTCTACTATCTTACTGACCATCACTGGACAAGCTTCGGTGCATATACAGCATATGCTGAATATATGAATACTCTTGATAAGCCTTATCCTGCACAAAATGAATTCAGTATTGAAAAGCACAGTGGTTTTTATGGCTCAAATCACTCAAGAGCAGGTCTGTGGCTTTATCCTTCAGAAGATGTTGAACTCTGGAAAAACAACACACCCTTTACAGTTGTTACTGACACAGACAAAAAAGTTCACAACGGTCTTTTTTATGAAGAAAAACTTGAAGAGCTTGACAAATACACAGTTTATCTGGGCGGTAACCATGCAAAAGTTTCAATAGATAATCCTGAAGCAAAAGGTCAGGGAAAACTTCTTGTAATCAGGGATTCATATGCAAACTGCCTCGGCACTTTCCTTGCAAATTCCTTTGAAAATGTTACACTTGTGGATTTAAGATATTATCACGATTCTGTTTCTGAGTTGGCAAGTGAAGGCGGTTTTACAAACATCCTTATCTGCTACAGCTTGTCTAACTTTATGTCAGACGCAAACTTCCCCTGGCTTAAATAAATGATATGTTTCTAAAATAGTAAAAAATTCTACACAATTATGTGTTATACTGATTAAAAAGGAGGATGATAAAATGAATATCAAGCATTCTCTTGTTATCCCCTGCTTCAACGAAGAGGGAAATGTTGAAATATTTTTCTCTGCGGCAAAAGAAGCTATGAAGGGTTACACTGAAGACTTTGAACTTATTTTTGTCAACGACGGCAGCCGCGACAAAACAGGCGAAAAACTCAGAAAATTATTTAATGAAAACAAAGACGTTAAAATTAAAGTAATCAGCTTTTCACGCAATTTCGGCAAAGAGGCTGCAATGTATGCAGGGCTTAATGCTTCTTGCGGTGAATACACAACAATCATTGATGCCGATATGCAGCAACGACCTGAAGTGGCTGTGCAGATGGGCAAAATATTGGATATGAACCCCGAGTATGATATGGTTGCTGCTTTTCAGGAAAAGAGGAAAGACGGAAAAATTCTCAGCAAAATCAAAACTTCTTTTTATTCAGTGATAAACAAAGTAAGTGACGTTCATTTCATTGAAGATGCAAGTGATTTCAGAACAATGAGAAGAAACGTTGTTCAGTCCATTATCGACCTTACAGAATACCACCGTTTTTCAAAAGGTATTTTTTCCTGGATAGGATACAACACCTGCTCAATCCCCTATCAGGTTATGGAGCGTGAAAGCGGTGAAACAAAATGGTCTGTGAAAAAGCTTATAAAATATGCCCTTGACGGCATTATGGCTTATACAGACCTGCCTCTTAAACTTCCCGTATATTTCGGTGCAGGTGCTGCGATTTTTGACGTTGTTTTATTGCTCAGCCTTCTTGTTGCAGACCTTGCTTTCGATAAAATCTGCACTGCAGGTTACCTTGCTTGTCTTATTATTTTCCTTTTCTCCGTGCTTTCCGTTTTTATGGGAATTATGGGGACATACATCGGAAAAATCCATACCCAGGTCAAAAACAGACCTGTATATATTGCGAAAGAGATTTTAACTTATGAAGAAAATCCGTGATTTGATTATTAAATACAAAGAACTTATACTGTATGTATTTTTCGGCGGACTTACAACACTTGTAAACTTTGCAGCATTCAAATTTTTCAATGTTGTACTGGGTGAAGAACGTTATCTTATTTCCAACGTTATTGCCTGGTTTGTTTCCGTAGTTTTTGCATACATTACAAACAAACTTTTTGTATTCGAAAGCCGTACATGGCAGACAAAAAAAATATGCAAAGAAATTTTTTCTTTCTTCACAGCCAGAGTTTTCTCATTCATAATTGAAGAAGCAGGTCTTTTCTGCCTTGTTGATTTAATGGGATTCGATAAGTACAGACTTGATATTTTTGGTTTTGTGCTTGGCGGAAAAATGATTTCCAAAATCATTCTCGCAGTGATTGTTGTTATTCTCAATTACTTTTTCTCAAAGCTTGTTGTTTTCAGGAAGAAAGAAAAGCAGTAATAAAACCGACAATTTTTTGCAGATACCATTCTTTGTGAAAAATCAACAAATATTTTTTCTAATAAACAGATAACAGAATAACAATGTGACGAAAATAAAAAAACAAGGGAAAAATTATTGACTTTTTCTCTTGTTTTTATTATTATGTATGTAGTTAGTCTAAACTAACTCAAGGAGAGTTGATTTAATATGAAAACTTTAAAAGATGCAAAAATAGGCTCAACTGTGAAAGTTGTAAAGCTTCACGGAGAGGGTGCAATCAAAAGACGTATTATGGATATGGGCATTACAAAGGGCGTTGAAATTTACGTAAGAAAAGCAGCTCCTTTGGGCGACCCCATTGAAGTAATGGTGCGCGGATATGAGTTATCCCTGCGTAAGGCTGATGCCGAAATGATAGAAACAGAATAAACCAACAGGCTTTGGTCTTGTTGTTTTTTTACTGCGTGGGTTAGCAGAAACTAACTCACATGAAAGGAAGATATTCGGATGAATTTGAAAATCGCACTTGCCGGCAACCCTAACAGCGGCAAAACTACTCTTTTTAACCTGCTTACAGGCTCAAACCAATATGTTGGTAACTGGCCCGGCGTAACGGTTGAGAAAAAAGAAGGTAAACTGAAAAAAAACGAGGGCGTTACCATAACTGACCTGCCCGGTATATATTCTCTTTCACCCTACACACTTGAAGAAGTTGTAGCAAGAGAATATCTTATAAACGAAAGACCTGACGCAATTTTAAACATCGTTGACGGTACAAATATTGAGAGAAACCTTTATCTTACAACACAGCTTATGGAAATCGGCATTCCCGTTGTTATTGCTATCAATATGATGGATGTTGTAAGAAAAAACGGCGATAAGATCGATATTGAAAAACTCGGTCTTAAACTCGGTTGCAAGATTGTAGAAATTTCCGCTCTCAAAGGTGAAGGTGCACAGGAAGCGGCAGAGGCTGCTGTTGAAGCCGCAAAAAATCACAAGGCTGCTCATTCGCACATTTTCTCAGGTGAGGTTGAACACGCGCTTGCTCACATTGAAGAAGCAACAGTACATAATTTACCTGAATTCCAGCAGAGATGGTATTCTATTAAAATTTTTGAACGCGACAAAAAAGTTATTCAGCAGTTGAATATTGATAAAGATATTCTCACTCATATCGAAAAAGACATCTGCCACGTTGAAAAAGAATACGATGACGATGCAGAAAGCATTATAACTAATGACCGTTATGTTTATGTAGGCAGAATGCTTGACGGATGCTACAAGAAAAAGAACGCAGGAAAACTTACAACCTCTGATAAAATTGATAGCATTCTTACAAACAGAATTCTTGCTTTACCTATCTTTGTTATTATAATGCTTATTGTGTACACACTTTCAATCGGCACTATCGGCGACTGGACAGTTGTGTTTATGAACGATGGCTTGTTCGGCTCATTCAAAGAACTGGTATCATCAGGTGACCTTCCTCAGTTTATGGGAAACTGGCTCAGTGTACCTGAACTTTTCGATAAATTCCTTCTTTCTGCAGACGGAACTCCCGTTGTTGCAGAGTGGCTTTACAGCCTTATTCAGGACGGTATTGTAGGCGGCGTTGGTGCTGTTCTCGGTTTCGTTCCGCAGATGTTCGTACTTTTCCTTCTGCTTTCATTCCTTGAAGACTGCGGTTATATGTCACGTGTTGCGTTTATCATGGACCGTATTTTCAGAAAATTCGGTTTATCGGGTAAAAGCTTCATACCGATGCTTGTAGGTTCAGGCTGCAGCGTTCCCGGAATTATGGCTTCACGTACAATAGATCAGGATCGCGACAGAAAAATGACAATTATGACAACTGCATTTATCCCCTGCGGTGCAAAAATGCCCATTGTAGGTATGATTGCAGGTGCGTTATTCAACGGCAATCCTCTTATAGCAACTTCAGCATATTTTGTTGGTGTTGCAGCGGTAATTATTTCAGGTCTTATCCTGAAAAAGACAAAAGCTTTTGCAGGCGACGCTTCTCCCTTTGTTATGGAGCTTCCCTCTTACCATATGCCTGTAGCATCAAACGTGTTAAGAACAACATGGGAACGCGGTTGGTCTTTCATCAAACGTGCAGGTACAGTTATTCTGGCCGCAAGCATTATTATCTGGACGCTTAATAACCTTTCATTTGAAGGCGGATTCCATTTTATTACAGGCAATGAAAACTCAATTCTCAACACTATCGGCAGTGTAATTGCAGTAATTTTCAGACCTTTAGGTTTCGGAACATGGCAGGCAACAGTTGCAACAATTCTCGGCCTTGTTGCAAAAGAAGAAGTTGTAGGCGTTTTCGGTTCACTTTCAACAATGGGTGAAGCAGATTATGTTTCAATGGGCATTGAATTCTTCGGCGGCAACAAATTATCAGGATATTCATTTATGATATTCAACCTTCTCTGCGCTCCCTGCTTTGCAGCTATGGGTGCAATAAAAAGAGAAATGAACAATGCAAAATGGACACTTGCTGCAATATCTTATATGACTGTATTTGCATACGCAACATCACTCATCGTTTATCAGCTCGGAACACTTATCTCAACAGGTGTGTTCACTTTCGGTACAGCATCAGCAATTATAGTTCTTGCAATGGTTGTTTATCTTCTGGTACGCAAAAATAAATACGAAACAAAATCTTTGAAAAAATAAGGAGAAAAATTATGACCTGGCAGACAATAGTTGTGGCGGCAATTGTTGCAGCAGTGTTTGCGGCAATTATCGTCAAAGGCTTAATCAACAAGAAAAACGGCAAAAGCTCCTGCTCCTGCAGCTCTTGCGGCGGATGTGCAAACAAGGAACATTGCCACAGTAACAAATAAACAAAAGCTGAAGTCATCTTCAAAAAGTGACTTCAGCTTTTAATTTTTATCAGTCAAAAAGATATGCAAGTATATCATCAGACAAACTTGAGTTATATGGCTTTATGGGACCTGACCGATACTGTCCGTCTTTCATAAAGAAAATAACATTTTTATACTCTCCGTCAAGAGCAATAAGCACTTTTTCAAAAAAGAACGTATACTGTGATTTCGAGCCGTCAAGATTGCCTACTCCGTGAAGACCGTTTATAAGATGTACACCTTCAAAAGAAATTTCAAGACATAAGTTTTCTGCTTTGATTTTATCTGTCAGAGTATTGTCAACGTAAAGCTTGGCCATCCCGAATCTTTCATTTTTTGTTACTTTGTTGATTATGGGAAGAATATCTTTATCCATCATTTCTTTTGTTATATCCTGAGGTTTGCCGTTGTGGTAAAACACTGCACCTTCTGTAGGATAAAAGAAATCTATGGTCACATCAGGAACAGCGGTTGTCCTTTCCCGTGTTGTATCAGGTACGTTTGTTTTCGTGGTATTTTCCGATGACGGATGATTTTCTTTTGTGGTTTTTTCTGTTGTTTCTTCGGTTGTTGTTTCAATTTTTTCTGCCATCTCGGTTTTATCATCAATAACAGAAGAAATTTCTTCCCTGATTGCAGGTGCAATCTTCGTTTCGTAAGTATTATTCTCCGTAACTATTTCTTCTTTTTCCGCACCGCACGATGTCAGCACGACCATTGACAAAATTACAGTTATAAGGGCAATAAAAATATTTTTGCGCATAAAATCACTCCTTGTAAGCCACATCACTTAAAGGATAGTTTTTGCCAATTCTATTGCCTCCTGATGAGATGATTCTAAAGTAATTCTGTATGCGTTATTCTTTACACTATAGGTAATTGTGCTTGTGTTGTTTTCAGTTCTGACATTAACCGAAACAGAATTAACGGTAACAAGAGTTTCCTCTGCCACAGATTCTGATTTATGAGTTGTGGAGGCAGAATTACCCTGTCCTTTTGTGATTGTGATATTTAATTTTTTACCTTTTGCGGGGGCTGAAAATTCTGCAGAATTTCCATTGAAATTCACCGGTGTTTTGATTTTAAGAAGCACCACATCCTTAGGCAGTACGGTATCATCAAAGCCTTCGGCTTTCAACTGTTCACTTACTGCAGGCGGAAGTGTAGTATCATCTTTATGACCTTTCAATGAAGTTTCAGCTTTCTTTGTTGTTGAAATTTCGCCTTTCAGAGATGTCTCCTCTTTGTCAGAAGTTTCTTCCGTCAATTCATCATAAGAAGTGTCTTTTGTCACATCAGAAGAAGTCACGCTTTCGGTGGCGCCTGAAGTTGAAGGAGTAACATCTGTTGCGGGTTTAACAGGCGCAGGTGTTTCTCCCAACTTTCCGAAAGCAGCAACGTTAACGAAAATCAGCACGGCTGCCGCAGCGGCAAACAAAATAAATTTAATGTATGCCGGTTTTTTCTTTTTTGCTTGTACAGGAGCTTTCTTTTCGTTCAATACGTCAATGCAACACTCGATTAATTCGGTGTCCATTTCGCTTTCATCTTTCTGAAGCTCATTCTCTATTAATTTTTCAAGTTCTTCTTTTGTAAAATCAACGCTTCTGTCTTTAAGAAGATTGATTAAATCTGAACTTTTAATCACCAGAATCATCCCTCACTTATATAGTCTTTAAAAATCCGGAATGTTACACAATTTATTATAAAAATTTTTTACTTCAATACTTCGCGGATTGCTTTTTTCACTTTTCTTTTAACTCTGAAAATCTGTTGCCTGAAATTGTTTTCTGAAATTCCCATTTTTTCTGCAATTTCTTTGCCTGAATTCTTCTTGATACAGAAATCTTCTATAAGCGCTTTTTCTTTATCTGAAAGTGTGCCGAGAATTTCCTGAAGATGTTTTTCAATTTCTTTTTCAGTTATTCCTTCGGTGCCCGAGTAATCAAAATCTTCATTCGCTTTTACATATTCTTCTTCAAAAGGCACTTCTGTCTGTGTTTTTTTATTCTCCGCTTTATAAATATCGTTAATTTTATTAGATGCAACTTTTGTCAGCCATGCTTTAGGGTTCGTTATCTCTTTTTCATCGTGCAAAAAATTAAGCAAAGCAAGGAAAATATCCTGCAAGCAGTCATCCACCAAATCAGGATGGCTGCTTAATTTGTATGTACAGAATTTTCTGATGTAAGCTTCATTTTCCTGCCAGATTTGTTCGGCTACTCTGATTTCATCCAAGATATTCCGTCACTCCTAAAAATACTTATACATCTTAATCATAATGTTTTTTGAAATTTTGTCAATATTTATCGGGAAATTTGTCAACAGTATTTCTTTGCAAAGTCCCAAAAATCACCCTTTACCCCGCCTTTTCGTTGAAAAAACGTCAAATCTCCTCTACACTAAAAAACGTAACCGAACATTTGTTCGCTTATAAAAGAGAAAGGAGAAATAAAAATTTGACAAAAAAACCTCGTTATTCAATGCAATTTTTATCAGGGGAGGTGCTCTCGGCAGAAAAAGAATTTGACTGCCTGTACGACGAAAATCTTGAGGCACCGCAGGAGTATCTGGAGAGAAAGCGAAAACGCGATATGCAGAAGCTTATACTTTTTATTATGGAAAATGAACTTGATGAAACAAGAAAAACCATTTTCAGACGCGTATTTTTTGACGGAGTAAAAATTGCAGATGTTGCAAAAGAAATGGGTATATGCACTTCCAATGCCTACAAGCATTACGAAAAAGCATTAAAGAGAATGGAGGAAAACCTCAGGTATGTGGTATTTTACCAGAACAGCTGCAGAAACGATAAACTGCTGCCTCTTGAAGTGATGAAGCAAAATGCAATTACATCAAAAAGCCAGACTTCTCTTCCCGTAATTTCAATGAGAATTTCCCGATTGATGGCAAAAAACAACATCACAATAAATAATCTTTGTCGTTGTACCGGAATAAACCGCAAACGCTTTGAAAGCATTTTCCGCGGAGAAACTCAGCTTGCAGCAGATGAAATAACGTCTTTGTCAGGTTTTTTCGGCGTTACTACTGATTATATTTTGAAGGGGGATTTATCTTGAACAAAACCTTGGAAGAACTCGGAGAAGAATATCTCAGGGAAATTGACGCCATCAATGAAAAAATTGATATTTACCGCAAAAGACTGAAGAAGGCTATGAAAGACCATAACTGTGATGAAATTTTTATTACCCGTAAACTTCTTCGTGTCTTTTATGAGCAGCGGTACGAAATGACAGATAACGCAAGACAGCTCATCAACTATTATTCCTGAGGCAGAAAGGAATAAGTATGACAGATATACTCATAACCATGAATCCTTCGGGTACATTCAGCTTCGATGGCGATTGTGGCAGAGTGGAAGAATATTGTGCGAAAAGGCTGAAAATAAAACTGAATACTACGTTTATGACTTCGCCTATAAATTATTTCACGCTGAGTTTTGAACCTTACTCTCTCTCCCGCAAAATCATAACTGAAAATATTTATGTAGGTTCAGACAAGACAGACGGAATATACTACTCAAACGGATATATTTATTGCCCGATTTATGATTATATAGCCGTATCACCAAACGTTATGGTGCAGGTTGACGGGTACGAAACAGATCCTGAGGGAAATGTTTTATCAATTATAAAATCGGGGATTTTCACGCTTGAGTTCGGCGAGTCGCTTACAGGCGAAGGCATCATGGTTGAAACAACAAGACCTGATGTGAAGTTTGAAGAAAGTGTGAAAAACATCGTAAACAACACCTTAAGCAATTACATTTTTGATGGTGAAAACCTTAAAAGACTTTCTGTTGCCGGAAATAAAATCAAAGTGCTGACAATCACTACCTCTCATCTTCAGGATTCCAGCGTTACCAGCACAAAAATTGCAAACAATGCAGTTGTAACAGATAACATATCAGACTACAGCGTTACAACACCAAAAATTGCAGATGGGGCAGTAACGGAAAAGAAGCTTGCAGATAACTCCGTCACAACATCAAAAGTTGCAGACAAGAATATCACGTCAACTAAAATTGCTGACGGTGCCGTAACAGGCTCAAAACTTGCTTACTACAGCGTCGGAGATTCCAAACTCCGACCAAATGCTGTTATAACCTCCAAAATCGCTGACGGCAGTGTTACACCTGCAAAACTTGACAGAACATATATCACCCATCACCAGAGCCTTGCAGGTTATGCCACACAGGAATGGATTTCCAAGCAGAATTATGTAACAGATATTTCAATGAAGGCAGACCGTTCCGAATTACCGACAAAACTCAGTCAGCTTACCAATGATATGGCTGTTTCATATAATTCACAAAAACTGACTGACAAACAGAAAGCAATTGCTTTGCAGAATATCGGTGCAATAAAAGCAGAATCGGGTAAAGGATTGTCCTCAAACGATTTTACTGATGAAGACAAAGAAAAGCTCAATATGGCTCTTACCGAACATCAGGATATTTCAATGAAAGCTGACCGTTCCGAATTACCCTCAAAGCTCAGTGAACTTGAAAATGACCTTGACCTGCCGACAAAGCTCAGCGATTTTGAAAATGACACCGCAGTGAGTTTTTCTTCTGTTCAGACGCTTGCTGACGAGCAGAAAAACATTGCATTGGAAAATATAGGTGCTGTTAAAGCAGAAGCAGGCAAAACACTTTCATCAAACGATTTTACTGATGAAGACAAAGAAAAACTCAGTAAGGCTCTCACCGAACATCAGGATATTTCGATGAAAGCTGACAAAAGTGAATTGTCTGAGGTTTCGTTTTCAGGTGAATACGGCGATTTAAAAAATCTTCCTGACCTTGAAGAAATAAAGAACAGATTCACTGAAGAAATGAAGGCGCATTACGATGCTTCTTATGAACACTCACTCAAAGAACACGCTCCTGCAGATGCGGAGGAAAATGTTATTGAAACAATTATATTCAACGGCAACGAAACGGAAGTTTATGAAAAGCAAGTCGCATTAACTACGCTTGAACACACCGTTTACGAGCCGGTTTTTGTGGAGGTATAAAATGATTAAATACGTTTTGAATTCTGACGGTAACAGTTATACCGCTATAAGCGAAAGCGACAGAACGATAGAAAAAGCAATAATCCCCGATACATATGAGGGACTACCCGTAACAGAAGTAAAAGTATCCTATGAGGGTTTTGAAAACCTGAAAGAAATTTTCATCGGCAATAATGTAACAAAAACAGGTTACGGAACATTCAACTGCCCTGAACTGAAAAAAATATACCTGGGCAAATCCGTCACTTCAATCAGCGGACCTTTTATTGAAAGTGTCAATCTTTCCGATGTTTATTTTTCAGGGAGCGAAGAAGATTTCAATAATCTCTACGTTGTTACTGTTGATGAAAGCAACGAGATTTTTCATAACGCCCGAAAACATTACGGTGTTCTTGGAAAAAGTGTTGTTATCACTTACAACAAAGAAGAACTTTTCCCCTATACTCATTGGAATTGTATAAAAGGAAAACCTGAAACTATCAGTTCAGAAAATGTAGCATATAATAATTCTACAAGCGGTCTTGAATCGGATACGGTAAAAGACGCTATCGATGAACTTAACGCACGTCATTTTGATGCATCTTCCCTTGAAAGCTGGGAGGAACTGAAGCACCTTGTCCGTTCCGGCAGAGCAGCAGACCTTATAAAAATCGGTGATAAATTTTCCTGCAATAAAGACGGAACGGAAATTATCTGGGATGTTATCGGAATTGATATAGATACACCCGAAGACAGCGAATTTTCCCATTCAATAACTCTCCAGTTAAGTGATTGCTATATCAACATTCCTTTTTCTGTTCCCGAGCTTTCTTATTATTCTATGTACAAGCTTAAGGCAGGACAATATTATCTGGGTCTCAAAAACTACGCATCAGAAACATTGTATTATTCTTTTACAATCCCTGAAGATCTTCCCGCAGACACCGGTTTCAGAATTTCAGAAAACCTTGTATATGTTTATAATAACAAATATTCGTCTCCCATTATGACACTCAGCATAGACAGCACATCCGCTTCACCTGAAGATATGACGGGCACATTGCTTAAAGGTGAAAACTATGCAATAAACTCAAGTATGGGTACTGTAAATTATAAAAAATCAGTTATAAGACAGTGGCTGAATGCCGACGGAACAGACTGGTATGTACCTGAAGACATCAACAATCTGCCGCCTCTGGATTATATAAATGTTCCGGGCTTTATGAGCGGATTAGATGAAGATTTTCTGGATGCAATAAGTCCTGTAAAGAAAAAAACTGTTTTACCAGACGGCACAGAGGTTGAAACTTCAGATAAATTTTTTCTTCTGAGCGTTGAAGAAGTTTACGGAAAAATCGGCAATGCATATCCGTTTTATAAAAACAACTCGAATCAGTCGGAGGCCGGTAATCTTGCTGATGCAATCCGGGTTAAGAGTTTTAACGGCACAGCACGTCATTGGTGGCTGAGAGATTCTGCAAGCGGAGACAATGGTTATATGCGAGTTCTTACCGATGGCGGTCTCGGTTCCGTAAAAGCGGCTAAAATTCTCGCTTACGGTGCAGCACCGGCCTGTTGTATATGTTAAGAGGTGAAGTTATATGTTTAAAATCAAAAGTGTTTTAGAACAGGTTATTGACGAAAGAAAAAACAACACTGTTCTCAACGGAAAAATAGAAAAACTTTTATCGGACATCGACTATGTGGCGATGATGTGCGATATTGAACTTGAGGAGGAAGAAAATGAATAAGTATGAAAAAGTAAAAAGATATTTTGAAAACGGTCTGTGGAGCATTGAACGTGTAGCAAATTCAGTTGTAAAAGGCTGGATTACCGTTGACGAATTCAGAGAAATTACAGGTGCAGACTATGATATATAATCTTCTGAAAATTTTTTCTCTGTATGCTGCTTTTTTCTTTTTCCTTCTCAACGGAGCTTTTGTATGACACAGTGGCTGGCAGGAATTTTCTGCACAGTAACAAGCATTCTTGTTTCCCTTGTTTTTTCGCTTTTAAGCCACAAAAGAAATATGAAAAAAGACAGTGAATCCCAGGGAGAAGGACGCGGCGTTCTGCAATCAGACATAGGTTACATAAAAGCAGGTATTGACGACCTGAAAAGAGAAAACAGAGCTGTTAATTTAAAGCTTGACAATATTTCAGAACGTGTAACCAGAGTAGAAGAAAGCTGCAAACAGGCACACAAAAGAATAGACGAAATTAAAGAAACGGAGCATATTTAAATGAAAATTATAGAGTTCATTCAGTTATATTGGAGTGACATCGTACTTATTTTTTCAGTGCTTTTTGTTCTGGCAAGGGCTTATTTTGAAAATGAACTTGAATATCTGAAGGCTGATATTTTTTCTCTTGTTACTGATGCGGAAGAAATTTACGGCCAGAAAACAGGACAGTTGAAACTTAACTTTGTTGTTAAAAAAATTTACGCTAAAATGCCCATAATGCTCAGAACTTTTCTTACAGAAAAAAAGCTTGAAAAAATAATAGAAAAAATTCTTGTGAAAGCCAGAGAAAGTTGGCAGAAACAGATAGAAAGGAGCAATTCTGATGGCAGTTAAAACCTATTCATTAAGAACTGACGGCAATGAAAAGCTTTCGGAAAATTTCAAAGCAAGAGAATTCAGAAGCCGCGACGGTGCAGATGAAATTCTTATAGACGAAAAGCTTGTTACGCTGCTCCAGAAAATGCGTGATAAATTCGGATTGATAAATATTTCTTCCGCTTACAGAACAAAAACCTACAACAAAAAAGTAGGCGGAGTTTCAAATTCACTTCATTTATACGGCAAAGCGGCAGACATTACTATCAGGGATAATTCCAGACTTACCGAAGCTGCACAGTACGCAGAAAAAATCGGTTTTTCAGGTATCGGTCTTGATAACAAATATCAGATGTATATTCATCTTGATACAAGAAGCGGAAAATCTTATTTCCGTTATAATTCAAACGGCAGCACCTACTCTGTAGGCTCGTTTTTCCCTACCGTCAGAAACGGTTCAAGAGGCAACGATGTAAGAACTTTACAGACAAAACTGAAGAAGCTGGGCTTTACGGGTAAAAACTCAGAAGAACTGACTGTAGACGGCATATTCGGCGGAAATACCGAGTATGCAATAATCAGTTTCCAGAAAAGTAAAGGTCTTTCGGCCGATGGTATAGCAGGTCCTAAAACATGGGCAAAGCTTTAACTGAATAGCAAAATCCGGAGGTTATCTGTAAAAAGATATCTCCGGATTTTTTATATACCGCAATATACAATAAAAAAGTATAAAAGTGTTGCAATTTGTATCTGAAATCTGTTACAATAAATTCAAGGGAACCTCTAAAAACCCCTTGCACGAAACCACGTTCGCTCTTTTTCATCATATGCACTAAAAATTCTTGTTAATGCGACAGCATAGACTTCAAATTTTCAGCACATCTGACAAAAAATATCTGAGCGTATTTTATACAATAGGTTTTTAGAAGTTCCCTTAAAGAAACGAGGTGCTTATATATGAAAAAATTAATTTCAATTTTCCTTTGCATTGCAGTTGTTTTCACTTGTGTTGCAGTTATCGGTTCTGCAACTGAACCTGCTCCCACTTATTACATTGACAGTGTAAACGGTGACGATTCAAACACAGGTCTTTCAGAAAACAGTGCATGGAAAACAATCAACCACGGTGAATGGGTATTTATTCCCGGCACAAAGGTGCTTTTTAAACGTGGCGGAGTTTATGAATTAGAAGTAACTCTTACTATTTCAGGTACGAAAGAAAACCCCATTGTAATTTCATCTTACGGTGATGAAACTGAAGAAAAACCTATTTTAAGAACATCAAGCCATAACGAAGTTTTAGAGTTTATTGATTGCGATTATGTAACTGTTTCCGACGTTGCAATTACTGCACCCAATGGTGGCGGCATCTGGATAAGAGGTGCCGGCAAGCAGTCAAACGGTATGGTCATTGAAAATGTTGATTTTTATGATATGCAGAACTATGACCGACATGTGCGTGATCCCTTCGGTAGTGGTGCTGCTGATGCACGTGCTGCAATAGTTACAAACGGCTTGTGGGGTCCTGCCGGACTTTATAACTACACAGTAAACGACCTTACAATCAGAAACTGTACCGTTGAAAACTGTGCAAACGGATTTATTATCTGGGGTATTGTCAGCGGAAATCCCGGCGAAGATATGGCACATGTTGAAAGTACTTTTAACAAAAACGTTCTTGTTGACGGATGCTATTTCAATAACATGTATGCAGAAGCTGTAGTTTTAGGTGTATGTGACGGCGCAGTTGTTACAAACTGCACTTCTCTCAACACCTGTCTTGGCGGTTCAGAGCCTTTACCTGATGGTGAAATTGAATATTTCACTGCTTCTATGTGGTTTTGGGGAAGCAAAAACTGCGTAATTGAACATACTGAAATTGCAGGTCAGAGAAACTACGGAGACGGCATGACCGTTGATTTTGACTCAGATTCAAACTTCTGCACATACCAGTACATTTATTCTCATGACAATATGAGATTTATGTGTAACAACGCAATAGGCGGCAGACCGCAGGCAGGTAACACAGTCCGCTATTGCCTTTCTGTAAATGATAATGTGGGCAGAAACAGTATGGCAAGCGGTTCAGGTGAAGTTGAGTTCAGTTTTTACAACAACACTATTGTAAACGGACCTGAAATGCACGTTGTAAATGTAGACAGCGGTATTGTAGCAAATAATATTTTCACATTCAAACCCGGATATTACGTTTATTATAACGACCGAAATCTCAATGCGAAAACAGATTTCACAAACAACTGCTACTATATGGCTCCCAACCCGCCGTTTGACTTGCTTTCAATGAACACAAGACCTGATTTTGCAGGCGATGATATGACAGACCCTGACAGCTTCCGTCTTGTGAAAGGCTCGAAGCTTATCGGCGCAGGTCTTGAAAGAGATGACATCGAAAAAATGGAATACGATTTCTTCGGTGAAAAAGTTACATCAACCAACATCGGTTGCTATGGCGGTGACGGCGTTGATGCTGAACGCGACATATACGATATTTTTGACATCATAGTTGATATAGGCAGATTTTTTGCAGGGTTATTCCAGAGAATGATTGGCGGCAATTTATTCGGATAAGGGGTGTTTGATATGGCAAAAAACGAACAGAGAACTTACCAGAGCTTCTGGGATTGGGAAGAAAAATCAAAGCAGAGAGAGTATACTGAAAAAACAACTCTTCTCGGTGCTGACGGAACTCTCATTGCAAAAGGCTGGGCGAGACGAAATGTTTTTGAATACGACAGAAACAGATCAACACCCAACAACAGAAAAAAAGAATGGGATTTCTATCAGATTTCCGACGGTAAATTTATGGTGCAGATAAGCTTTGCAAATATTTCTATAGGCGGATATGTTTCTGCGAAGCTTGTTGACCTGAGAAACAAAAAAATAATTGTTGATGCAATGTCAGTCTTCCTTGGCGGTAAGAACAAATATGTTCCCAACCCTAAAGGTGATGTTCCCAATAATTTCAAGGCAAAAATCGGTGCTGCTGAATTTGAATTTGACACAAAGGAAACAGAAAGAACACTTTACTTTAAAATGAACTTCAAAGGTAAAGATGTTATCTGCAATTTCCATATGGATATCGCACCGGGTCTTGAAAACATCACAACTGTTCTGCCTTTCAAAGGTTATCCCACAAAGTACTTTATGACAACAAAGCAGATGTGTATGCCCTGTTCAGGTACTTTTGAATACGGTGACGAAATTTACGAATTTTCAAAAGAAGATGCCTTTGCATCTCTCGACTGGGGCAGAGTAAACACACCTTACAAAATGGTATGGTATTGGGGCAGCGGTTCAACATATCTTTTTGACGAAAACGGCGAAAAGCATCTTTTCGGCTTTGAAATCACATGGGGTATCGGCGACGAATCAAACGCAACTGAAACCTGCCTTTTCTACGACGGAAAAGCACATAAATTCGGTGCTATTGACGTTGAAACCTTCCCGAAACCCGATAAATATATGCAGCCGTGGAAATTCATTTCCGAAGACGGCAGATTCAACCTTACAATGGAGCCGTTTTACGACCATCATTCAGACCTGAACGTCGCAAACCTTGCACGCATGCATTCACATCAGGTTCACGGCCTCTGGAGCGGTGACGTAACACTTGATGACGGCACAAAGCTTGAAATCAAAGATATGTATGCTTTCTGCGAATACGTGGAAAACAAATGGTAAAATTTAATTGATACAAAGAAAAGAGGCTGATAAAAATATCAGCCTCTTTTGTTGTTTATTGACTTGGTTATACTTTGCAAATCAGCATTTTACATATTGTACCGAATAGCCGGGCATTCTGCTGCCGTTTGAAAAATCAAAACGTGCACCTGTTATCAATTCTGTTGCAACGTCTGCCTTTGCGTCAAAATATGCTGTGTACTCATTCTCGTCAGCATTGATTAAAACGATGATTCTCTCCCCTTCATATGCTCTTTCAAAAACAAGTTGTCTGTTTGTCATATGAAGAATATTGAAATTACCGTAGCACAGTGCTTTGCTCTCGCGATGTATCCTTGCAGCTTTTGAAATAAATTCAGAAATTTCATTGAAATAAACTTTGTCTGTTTCAGGGCGCAACGCATTGTCGCCGTCTTCTTTTCTGCCTTCAATCCCCCATTCGCTGCCGTAATATATGCAGGGAATACCCGGCATACCAAACAGAATTCCGTAAGCGGGAATAATATGATTTTTATTCGTAAGCACTGAGGCAAGCCTTGTAACATCGTGGTTGTCAACAAAACCTATCAGCTGCAGACCTCTGTACATACACCAGTCTTCACTGCCGAAACGGTTACGCAGAGAATGTCCGATTTCAAACATATTCATACTGTTGAAAGAGGAATAAATCCCTTTATAACACTCATAGTTAGTAGCACTCTGCAACATTCCGTCGCAGATAATCTCGCGGTAATTTCCGTGTATCATCTCCCCTGCAAGGAAGAAATCGTTTTTCTTTGCCATACAGAAAGAATTAAGCTCTCTCATAAACTGACGGTTAAGCATATACGCAACATCAAGACGAAGACCGTCAATATCAAAATTATCTATCCATCCGCCAACACATTGCAGAAGATAATTCTTCACTTCAGGGTTATCAAGATTAAGCTTGACAAGCTCATAATGACCTTCCCAGCCTTCATACCAGAAGCCGTCATTGTAAGCACTGTTGCCGTCAAAATTAATATAAAACCAGTTTTTATACGGTGAATCCCATTTCTTTTCTCTCACATCTCTGAAAGCAAAAAACTCTCTGCCCACATGGTTGAAAACACCGTCAAGAATCACCCTGATGCCGTTTTCGTGAAGTTTGTCACATACATATTTAAAATCATCGTTAGTGCCGAGTCTTACATCAATTTCAGAATAATCGGAAGTATCATAGCCGTGTGCCGCACTTTCAAAAACAGGACAGAAATATACGGCATTCACACCAAGTTTTACAAGGTGCTCTGTAATTTCCGCAACCTTAAGAATTCGCGATTTGCATATACCGTCATTTTCTCGCGGAGCACCACAAAAACCAAAAGGATAAATCTGATATATCACGCTTTCATTGTACCACATAAATAAACCTCATTTTATTTGCAATTTTCAGGCAGGAGATAACATCTGTCAACATCACCGCCATATGTCACTTATTATATCATATAAGAAATGAAGTACGCAAGTGAGTTTTAAAAAGAAGAAAATAATAGTAATTTATGTTATTTAAAAAGTAATGTTTGCAGAACGGATTGATAAGGTGATAAAAAATTCCGGGCATAGTTAAAAACTCTGCTCGGATTCTCTTGATTTTATTCAAATGGTATCATAAACAAAATAGATATTATACTCAATACCGCGATAAAACTTTTTATTGCTGACTGTAGAATCAGTTTTGATGATACCATATCTTTTTTATTTTTAGATGCTCTATACATTCTCTTTTTTAATTCAAAATATCGTAAATAGTGAGTTTCATCACAAATTTTTACAAACTTCTTTCTTAAATAACCATACTCAACAATACTTTCAACAACTATGTTGTATAAAACAAATATTGCTATGTGTATAAACACAGTTATAAAGACAGCGAAATCGTCAATCAAAAAATTAAAGATAACACTTAATGCAACCAAAACAATCTGAATTATAATAACGATGTTATTCATAAAAATAAACTTTTTCATTCGTTCAGTTCTTTCAGCCATATTCATAATAACACCGCCTTTCTCAACAAAATAGTATCACAAACAAGCGCGTTTATAACCTATAAATCGCAGAATCCGAAATACAACCAATTTCTACTGCCTTTTTGTAAATGGAAATGAAGTGAAAACTGAAATTTTTAATGAAATATTCCTTGAGAATTATGGAATCTGATGCTTTCGGGAGCATAGACTTATAAATCTCTTTTTAATCTGGAAGAAAGATAAGTTACTATAACCGGTATAACCGAACACAATGCACCAACAACAAAATAAATAAAAACAGGATTTGAATTCAGGTTTTCACCAATTATATTTAAAAACATAAATCCCGGAATGCCAAAAACCATAATCGTAAGACTTAAGATTTCAAGAATTATTGACGGAGCAAACCCCTCTAACAAATATAAAGAAACAAAATAAAAAGACGGAACAATCAACCACGCTGATATGATTGTTAAACAAAATGTAATCAAAACTTTTTTGGGTTGAGTGCGTGCAAGCAATGTCCCTGCAACACACAAAACGATACATACAACCACCGCAGAAATAACCGCCATTATAGATTCAGCTCCCGGTGTCATTAATAATAAACCTAACACAAAACATAAAATGCACATTAATATATATGTAACAACAGCCGTTACAAAACTTTTGAACTTGATTTTTCTTGATTCTTTTATAACGGAAATAATATTCTTATCAGCCACTTCTTTTACACTTTCATCAGAAATTCTTTTGCCTGCCAGAAGTTCATTTATACTGATATTAAAAAATTCGCTCAACGCAATAAGTGATGTTACATCGGGGTATCCTTTACCCGTTTCCCATCTTGAAACAGCTTTGTCGGTTACGTTGATTTTTTCAGCAAGCTGTTTTTGAGTAAGATTATTTTCTTTTCTTAGAAAAGAGATAAACTCTCCGCACTCTTTTGATGTCATAGAAACACCACCTTTCACAACAAAATAGTATCACAGCAAAGCAATTTTATCAACCTATGAATCGTAGAATCAGTAATATAACCAATTTCTACTGCCTTTTTGTAAATGGAAATGAAGTAAAAACTGAGATTTTTAATGAAATATTTTTCTTGTAAAAAATATGAAATATCCTTGCGGATTATGAAATCTGATGCTAACGCATCAAGTAAAATAAAACGAATCCCTTATACGCCGCAGCGTATTTCATATGCAACAGCATATTTTATAAATCCCGCAAGGGATTTATTTCATTGAAAAAACCACTTCCGAAGAAGTGGTTTTTCATGGTGGAGACGGAGAGGATCGAACTCTTGACCTCTTGAATGCCATTCAAGCGCTCTCCCAGCTGAGCTACGCCCCCATATTTTAAGTAATAAGTAATAGTGAAGAAGTGTTCACTATTGAAATAAACCCAATTAATAAGTGCGGGTGATTACTCTAAAAGTATATCACCCGCTTTTATTTTAGTCAAGTATTTTCAGAAACTTTTAAGCAAGACAATAACAGCCTGCTTTTGTTCAGAATTTAATCTGTTCCAATTATCAAGTAAAATTTTCTGGTCATCTGTCAGACTTACAGGTTCGTTATCATAATTAAAAAACTGTGCCAAAGATATATTATACGCTTTACAAATTTTTTCAAGTGACGGTATTGATGGATATACCTCTTTTTTGAACCAGGAAGAAATTGTAGTTTGTGCAATTCCTGATTCTTCTGACAAACGGTATTCACTCCATCCGCGTTCAAGTCTGAGTTGTAAAATACGCTCCAAAACAGTCATCTTCGTCACACCCTTTCTTTCGTAAATTATATACGAAAAAGTGTTGACTTTTAATAATTATAATAGTATTATATATTACGAAAATAATCATTATTTATTATGAAAGGTTGTTGGAAATGAAAAAAATTTCAAACTTTGTTTGCGTTGTTCTGATTATCATTGGTGCAATAATCGCAACAGTTTACGCAAACCACGAAAAAACAAATGAACTTAAAGAACAATATGAACACGGACAATACGTTGTTGATGAAAACGGTAACGGTTCATATATTCAGTACTATGACTTCGGTCAGACTCAAAAGCAAGCAAAAGAACAGAAAATTCTTGCTTTTACAGGCTTTATTGTATATACATTTGTTATTATCGGAGTTCGATTTTTTATTGAACTTCGACATAAAACTAAAGCAGAAATAAAAAATTTAGAAAAAAGTAAAGGAGAAGATTTTTTATTATGATTATCAGACCCGACACTAACAGAATTGACTCAATGTATGAGTCTCTGAAAAAGAATGCAAAAAAAGTTTCCAATATGATGCTGATCATTGTCCCCATTATTATGATATGCTTTCCGTTCTTAATATCCATTGTTACTCATCTTATAGAAGATAGCAGAAAATTGGATTTTGATGAAATTTTTCCTATAATTCCTGTTTTTCTTATTTTAGGATTAGTTATTGGTTTTGTTGCTAAAATGTTTTTCCATAATTTTATATTGAAAGAAAATGCAACGTTTGTTTCGCAGGTGAAAAACTCAGGCATAAAAATAGAAAACGATTTGATTTCAGGTCGAATGCTCAAAGTAGTTGCCCCCAATACTGCAGTAAACATCAATAAAGTACAAGAAGTATTACCCAGAAAAGCATTTGATGTTGCATTTAAAATTTCCAATGTTTCAAACATCGAAATTACCGATAAAATTCTCGCTGAAGTCAACTATGGAAAATTCTGCACATTAACTACCGGTTCCGAAAAATACTATCTGGTATGCCTCAATGATGCCGATGCAACCTCGTTAAGAACCACTATTTTAAATTACAAATAATAAATTAAAAATGGTTGTATCAATTTTGATACAACCATTTTCTTTTACTCAATCATTCCCATATATCTTGCAAACCAATAGATGAGCATATATGAGTAGCCCGGTGCTGCCTGGCTTTCGTTATCGCCATCAATATGATAAGGTCTTGTGCCGACGGCAGAAAACGGTCTTTCATCCCAGGCGAAAGGTTTAAGGGGTTTTACATTTCCGCCCCACTTGATGCTTTCGTCTGACATAGGCACATTTTTCCTTGTACTGTTTATCATCTTATATCTGATAAGGCTCAACGGATAATCCTGAAGGACTTTCACGTTATAGTCAAGGTCGCACACATCGCCAGTAAATGCACCGTAAATAAAATTGAAGAAAGGATTACCTTCGATTCTCTCATACTCAAAATGGTGCTTTAATCCCATAAAAATATAATTTCTTATTGCAGGGTCATCTTCAACCATAAGATAAGGGAAAGTATTGCACATTGCAAGATAATCGTCAATGTGGCAGGTGTGACCATCTTCACGTTTGTGATAAGCCGCATTGATAAGAAAATGATGCTCAAGAATCAGTTCATTATACTTCTTCATATATTTTTCATCACCTGACATATGGTGAGTGATTTTAAGGAAGCCCAACATTTCAAGAGAATTTACGCCCTTTTCCCACATCCATTTACTGTCGTGATTCAGGTCGTGTTCATTCCAGCACGCCCATGTTGTAGGAAGATTATCATAATCGTAAAGATACCCGTCATGCTCCAAAATATGGTCAGTAATATTACATATTGCTTCTCTGATTTCTTCTTTTTCTTTTTCGTCTGCAACCAAATCATAATAAAGCAGGAATCCCATATAATGGCCTGTCATTTCGTCAGAAGAAGTGTCGCCTAACCATTCATATGTACCGTCAGATGAGCGGTGCCATTCTGCACCGATTTCATCTTCGTCAAGTCCTACTCCCCAGTTTGCTTCGTCTGGGAATCTTACGGCACGTGCAGTAAAGCCTTTTATTTCAGGTGCACGCATTAAGAAAAGCATTGCATCCTTTGTTCTTTTTGCAGCCTTCAGAACTTCTTCATCCTTTGTAACCGCATAGCAAAGGCAAAGGGCTGAAAGATATGACTGTGTCCACAGACCGTCATTATCGGTGATATGTGAACGTGTTGCGTTTGTCATATCGCCGTTTTTAATTCCGCCTATACCTGTAATATAACCCTGCTTACGGGGAAAATATTTTTCAGTGAATCTGAAATGCTCCCACGCTTTTTCTTCAAGGGTCATTTCTTTCTGCTCAATTTTTATAACTCCGCCCTGTGAGCCTGTGTAAAGCACACCGTTTCTTTCGGCAACTGCAGTAACTTCAGTTGAAAAAGCATATCTTGTTGCAGGTAAGTATTTTGCACTGCCCTTTGATATAAGCACTGCACCTGCATCTGTGCCCAAAAATGCGTCACCGTTTTCAAGGAAAGTAATTGCATTCACACTTTCTTCAGGGAGAATACCGATTTGCTTGCGGTTATACCAGCCGTCTTTATAATCGTAAATATAAAGGCCTTCTTTTGCTCCTACCCAGAGGTAACCGATTCTGTCAAAGCAGATTGTCTGTATATTCATTTCAGGCATCGGTGAAAAATCAGGGAAAATACATCTCCAGGTTTTTCTTTTACCTTCAAGACGCTGAACTGAACGTTCATTTGCAATTGAAACTCTGCCGTTCTTTTCATCAAAGCAGAAGCTCTCAAACTCTGTCCAATTCTCAACTTTAAATTCGCCGTCATATTCTCCGAAAAGACGTTTTTCTGTGAGAACATAAAGCCTTGTCTGACCGCCTACGGCAGTAATATCTTCTTCAAATTCTTTTATGATTTTAATTTCTTCTTCTGTGACTGAATAAAGAATCTTTCCGCTTGCGGCAAAAGTTTTTCCGTCTTTGTCAGAATAAACGCTTGTAATATTTTCGTTTTCAAGCACAGTGCTCCACACACCGTTCTCAAGCTTGTGCAAGCCTTCTGAAGAAGCTGCGTAAAGAATGTCATCCCCTGCTATGGCAAGCTGTTTGATATCGCTGTCAATGGGATATCTGGTCATAACTTTCTGAAGATAGGGAGCGGTTTTATAAACAGGTTTTTTCATAATCGCAATCCTTTCGATTGTTTATTATAAATTTTTATCAAGGAAAATTTCTGTTACATCTGCTAATTCTTCGCTTCTGTTTTCAATACAGAAATGTCCTGTTTCAACTTCATAAACTTCGTCAGGCTGAAGAAGCGTTGCCGTCTGCTCTTTCATCTGACCTGTAAGAACAAGGTCTTTTGTGGCATTTACAAGGAGAATCGGGCATTCAAGCTGTGCCACCTTGTCAAAATCAGTTACAGTTGCGGTAAATGATGTTCTGAAAAGGTTTCCGCCTGTGCCGGGAAGTGCCATAGGCTCAGTAATGCCTGATAAATCGTAAGATTTTGTGAATTCCCAGTCCATACTTGCCATAAGAAGTGCCACTCTTACAAGAGGAGTAAGCTTTGTGATAACGGGAGTGATTGTGTTCATCATTCCGCTCATAAATTTACCTGTCATAAAACCTTTCATTGCCTCAGGCATTGCATTGATGGGTGCCGGACAATAAAGAAGAAGTGCTTTTATTTCAGGGTTTTCTGTTGCAACATTCATTGAAACGCCGCCACCCATTGAGTGACCTGCCACAATCCATTCACTCATAGGAGCAATAGTTTCTGCAAGCTCTTTCACCAGAGTTTCTCTCGGCACAAAGTCTGTGTTTTCATCTTCTCTTGTCGTATAACCGAATCCAGGCATATCAATAAGAAGACATTCATAGCCTTTTGCCACCATTTCTGCCGCCATATTATTCCACGCATAAGTTGAGCAGACAAAGCCGTGAATCATAATAATTCTGCCCTTTGTTTCGCCTTCAGGGAAAAATCTTCTGTAGTGAACAGTGTAATCACCGTATGTAAAAAACTCGCTGTTTTCAAAAGGCTTTTCTTCAGCATCAATTGCAAAAGAAGTCAGAGAAAACATCATAATAAATGCTAAAATAAAGCTTAAAATTTTCGTTGTTTTTTTCATAAAAAACATCCTTTCCTTCTTATTGATTTAATTCTACCATATGTTTTTATTAAAATCAACAAAGTGACGATTATTTGAAAGATAACTGCAAATAATTATCCTGAAAAAGGAGGATTCTGCGATGAACGATTTTTATTATGACTTTTATAATGAACAGGACGACGAGCTTTTTTCAGACGAAGAAAAGCACTTTGAAATTGAAGATGAAGAAAGCTATCCCACGTCGGAAGAATATAACAGAATACGCAAACAAAAATACAATTATTAATTGCAAAAAATTGCCGTATATGGTAAAATATTTATTCAGATAGGAGTGAGTAAAATGTACATATTCAAATTAGATTCCGTCCTTAAAGATTACCTCTGGGGCGGTGACAGACTTCTTAAAAAATACGGCTTTAAATCCGACAAAGAAATCGCCGCAGAAGCATGGGTGCTTTCCTGCCACAAAGACGGCCCCAGCACAATCACAAACGGTACTTTTGCAGGCAAAGAACTCCGCGATGTTCTTGACAGTGAAATGATGGGCACAAACTGTGCAAAGTTTGATAAATTCCCCATTCTTACAAAACTCATCGATGCAAAAGACAACCTTTCCTTGCAGGTTCATCCTTCCGATGAAACAGCAGACAAAGATGCCGGCGAAGAAGGCAAAACAGAATCATGGTATATTGCCGATTGTGACGAAGGCGCAGAACTGATTTACGGTTTTAAAAACGACATCACAAAAGAAGAATTCATTGAAAGCGTAAACAACGGCACTTTCATCGACAAGGTAAATCGTGTTAAAGTGAAAAAAGGCGAATGTTATCACATTGAAGCAGGTACACTTCACGCAATCTGCAAAGGAATTTTCCTTGTTGAAGTTCAGCAGAATTCAAACACAACCTTCAGAGTTTACGACTATGACCGCGTTGGTGCAGACGGCAAGAAAAGAGAACTTCACGTTGAAAAAGCACTGAAGGTTATTAACTACAACAAACAGGAAACAGTAGAATTTTCAGGCGAAGAAAACACAGAAAATTATTCTAAAAAACTTCTCTCCGAATGTGAATTCTACAACTTCTCGGAAGTTAAAACACATTCATCTTATGAAGGAGAAGCAGATGAAAAATCATTTGTATCTTTCGTATGTATTGAAGGCGAAGGCACAATTAAGTGCGCTGAAAACGAAGTATCTCTTAAAGCAGGCGATTGCGTTTTCGTTCCTGCAAAAACAGGTAAATTTATCTTAAACGGTGAAATGACACTTCTTGAAACGAGGGTTGACTGATGGCTGTTCTTTCAGCTTCAAATCTGAATATGAGTTTCGGAGAAACCGTTCTTTTTTCAGGCGGTAACTTTGAAATCGGTGAAAACGAAGCTGTAGGTCTTATCGGTGCCAACGGTGTTGGTAAAACTACCCTTTTCAGAATAATCACAGGCGAAGAAGATTCATTTGACGGCAATATTATCACGGGCAAAAACACTGTTATCGGCTATATGCAGCAGCATGCCTGTCGCGGCTCTCAGCTTTCCATGTACGGAGAGCTGATGACCGTTTTTGGTGACATTATTGAAATGGAAAATGAACTCGAAAGCCTTTCAAGAGAAATTGATAAAAACGAAGGTAACCTTGATGAGCTTATTGCAAGGCAGGTTTTTCTTACAGAAAAATTCCAGTCTTCAGGCGGTCTTACATACAAAAGCCGTGCAAGAGCCACGCTTATCGGTCTCGGTTTTTCTGAAGATGATTTTTATATTCCCGTCAGTGCATTAAGCGGTGGACAAAAATCAAAGCTTTCCCTTGCAAAGCTTCTTTTAAGCGGTGCAAATCTTCTGCTTCTTGACGAGCCTACAAACCATCTCGATATTGAAAGTGTTGAATGGCTTGAAGATTTTCTTCGTGATTTCAAAGGTGCTTCACTTATAATTTCTCACGACAGATATTTCCTTGATAAAGTTACTTCAAAAACACTTGAAATTGAAAACAAAAAACTGACTTTAAGAAAAGGTAATTATTCAACTTCTTTAAAGCAAAAAGAAATTGATAAACTGACTGTTCAGAGAAATTATGACAACACAATGGCGGAGGTTCACCGAATCGAAGGAATCATTGCGCAGCAAAGGCAGTTCAACAGAGAAAAGAATATTAAAACTGCGGAAAGTAAGCAGAAAATGATTGACCGCATGCTTGAAAATCTTGAAACTCCCGATATGAAGCAGGAAGAATTTCATTTTAAATTCACAGCGGAAGAAAAAAGCGGAAACGATGTTTTATTCATAAAAGACCTGCAGAAATCTTTTGATTCAAAACGTCTTTTCAGAAATGTAAACTTCAATCTTTATAAAGAAGACAGAATGTTTCTTTTAGGCCCTAACGGATGCGGTAAAACAACTCTGCTTAAAATTCTCACAGGTCGTGAACAACCTGATTTTGGCGAATATATTTTCGGTGCAAATGTAAAAATCGGATATTTTGACCAGAGCCTTGCAGGTCTTGATGACAGCAAAATGGCTATTGATGAAATATGGGATGAGCACAAAGATTTCAACGAAACCCAAGTGAGAAGCGCCCTTGCAATGTTCCTTTTCAAAGGTGAAGATGTGTTCAAAAAAGTGGGTGAACTCAGCGGTGGCGAAAAAGCAAGAATTGCTCTGTTAAAGCTTATGCTGACAGGTGCAAATCTTCTGCTTCTTGACGAGCCTACCAATCACCTTGACATCCGTTCACGTGAAGCACTTGAAAAAGCCCTTTTATCTTACAATGGCACAGTTCTTACAGTATCCCATGACAGATATTTTATAAACAAGCTGTCAACAAGAATTATACGATTTTATGACGACGGCATTAAAAATTTTGACGGAAATTATGACGATTACTGCCTTGCCCTGGAAAACGAAAAGGCAACTGTGCAGACAGTGAAAAAAGAAAAAAATACGCAGAACAATTACAAACTACGTAAAGAAATGAAAAGCGAACACAGACGTCTGCAAACTGCCATAAAAAAATGCGAGGAAGAAATCGAAAAAAATGAAGAAGAAACTTCACTTATTGAAGAAGAGATTTCTTTGCCTGAAGTTGCTTCTGATTACGAAAAAATAAGTGAGCTTACAAACAGAATGAACGAACTTAAACTGAAGCTTGATGAGCTGATGGAAGAATGGGAAGTTCTTTCTGATAAATTCGCTGAGCTTGATGAAAAAATCATTGCAAACCAGAGCAATGTTTGATATACTCATATAAAGAAATAAATTGAGAGGTGTAAAAATGAAACCTTATATTTTGAAAAGACATCTTAACAGAGTGCCGGTTTTTTATGAAATCGATTCTCCTGAAATCCCCAAGGCTTTGTTTGAGGCTGAATGTGTGAAACCTGACCTTACAGATTTCCCCCTTCCTCTTCCTTCAAAGAAAAAGGATTACACTTGTTTTGTTAAAACTGATGACGGTGCAGAATGGTACGGTGCTACAACAGGTCTGACAAGATACGATGCAAATGCAGAGCGTATTGAAGACAAGGTTATGTACTTTGCCGCTGACAGACACCTTAACGACAATAATGTTCAGAAACTTCTTGCTGACGGAAATTCAGTATGGGTTAAAACTGAAACAGGCGTTGTACATATGACTTTTGTTGAATATTCAACAGATGAAAAAGCAAACGTTCTTCTTCAGGAATCACTTGATATCGTTGACAGACGCGGTATGATAAGTCAGAGATATCTTGAAAAGGCACGTGACCTTTCCACAAAATATTATGATAACGAATGCGATAACGACGGCGGTTTCACAGCAGCATATGCAGTTGGTGAAATTTTCCACTATGCAACATTAGTAAGAGAAAAAGGTGCAGATGACCCCGAAACTCTCCGCATCAAAGACGTTGCAACAAGAGCAACAGAAGCTTGTCTTCTTCTTTTCTACGTTCCCGGCAGAGGCGACGGCTTCTTCGCAAGAACATATATGTGTGCAGACGAAAGACTTCCCGATGACGGTCTTTTCTTCACAAGAAAAGGTGATACTGCAACTTTGAGAGATTCAGGCTATGCAAGACACCTTAACGCATCAGGTGCTGAATGCTATTGTGGTGCACCTATCCCTGAAAGACTTAAGCACCTTTACACAGATTCAGGTTACACAGAAGATGACCTTATCTATAAAGCTGATACATCAAGTGACGAAGTTACACTTCAGTATCTTCTTATGAGATATGCTCACGAAATTCTCGGACCTGTTGACCCGGAACTTGATGAAATCATCAAGGAAACAATCAAAAATACTACATATCATTTCATCGACCACGGCTATCAGATGTGCGATTTTCACGGTGGTCCCACAGCATGGGCAAAATGGAACCTTGATTACTTCAACTCAGAAATGGGTTGGTCTGACGGTGCACTCAATGCTGCTGAAATGATGTTCTATCTTAAAGCTGCAGACCTTGTTCTCGGCGGAGATGAAAAAATCAAGAAAGCTCTTGAAGACGTTTATTCTCTCGGATATCCTGAACTTGCAACAAAGCATCACGAAAGATTCTACAAAGCAAGTATGGCAAACGATTACGATTTAAGAGAAGATATGATGTATGGTGACCATATGCTTGCTGTTGTATCTTTCTGGCAGCTTTGCGACCTCGAAAAAGAAGATGAATATCTTGAAAAATGGAAGAAAGGCTTCAGAAGCTGGAGAACAACTATTGCAAAAGAACATTCTCCCTGCTACGATTACGCATACACACTTGCAACAGGTGACGAAATCGATATGGAAAGAGCAGCAAACTATTTCTACCGCTGTCCTCCCTCACGTCTTGCATCAGGTGTAACAATCAACAGAAAAGACTATCCTATGCAGTATCGCTTCAGCGGAAAAACAAAAGAACTTTCTTCACTTCTCCCTGCTGACGAAAGATTCATCGCAAAATACGACAGAAACCCCATGGCATACTGTGCAGAAGATTCAGGCGGTATGTATTGCGTTGAAAGTTGCTTTGTTTATACTTTCGCATATTGGACCGGCCGTTACTTTGGACTTATTAAAGGAGAAGAAGAATAATGAAAAATTATACATTCGCTGTTTTAAAAGCAGATAAAGAAAACCTCTCCGGAAGCTTCAAAAAAGCAATCGCTTTCCTTGAAAAAAATGAGAATAACAAACTCAACGCTTTCTATGCGGGAGAGTATAAAATTATAAAGAAAAATGAACCTGAGCTTTTCGAAAAAGTCAAAGCTTTCGTTGAAGCAGAAAAGCTTCAGCCCCTTGGTGCATGGTGGTGTGAAAGCACAGATGAAAAAATTTCTCTTGAAAATATAGCAAGAAACACTCTCTATTCACAGAAATTTTTCAAGAAGAATTTCGGCAAGATTTTCCGTACAGGCTACGGCAAAAAAATCAACAATCCCCTTGCTGTTGAAATTCTTTTCCGTTCAAAAACAAACTGTTATATTGAAGAAGACGTTTGTGCAAAAGCTGATTTTTACTGGCTTGATACAAAGAACATCAACCGTATTCTCGGTATTTCAACAAATAATCTCAACATAAAAGCAGTTGACGAAATCACATCGGATGATGAAACAATTCTCTTTGATGACTATGTTAACCAGTTCTATAACAACCTTGACGATGTAGATGCAGTTGCAGACATTGATTATTCAGACCCTGCAGCAGAAACAGAAATTGAAAAGCTTCTTCTTTCTCTTGAAACTGCAGACGTTGTAAATGTTATTAAAAACGGTGCTGAAAGCAAAATAAAAGAAATCAACTGTGCTTGGAAAAATCTTCTTTGTACCTGCCCCTGCGCAAATAAAGACAAAGCAGAAGAAATTGCAAAAGAACTTGAAAATGTTGAAATTTGCGCAAACGAAATTTTCGAAACAACAAGTGAAACTGTTGAACTTGTAGCATTAAAAAAATGCTGCAAAAACAGCGATAAAGTTGTTATCAGAATCCGTCAGACTGCTGATGTAAGTGAGAAGATTATTGTTAAATCAAAGCTTCTTGATGCTTGCTTCTGGGTTGATATTGAGCCTTATGAAACACGTTCATTCCTCATTGACAGTGAAGGCATTGCAGTAGAATCAAATATCATTGAAAATATTGATATCGCTTAAAAAATAAAAACATAAAATTAACGGCTGTCCCGCATCAGCGGAACAGCCGTTTAAGTTTAGTTTTTTAATTATGACTGAAATTCGTGATCTTCTGAGATATCAAGTTCTCTGATGGCATTTTTAATATTAAGCTCATCCACCACGTCTTTATCAAGGTCTTTCAATGCATCATTTACTGCATCAAGATAATCCTCAACATAATCCAGGTCTGATTTGAAAGCAGGATATTTTTTATAAGCAGCTTCATACTTAATAAGAATTAATTTTGAATTTTCAAGGCTTGATTTTGCACCTGTAAGAACGATTACTGCACTCTTAACCTGTGTCTCTCTTACATCTTCTTTATCTCTTGCTTCTTCAAGGAGAATTTTTGCATTTTCAACGCCTTCTACGCCTGCGAGAGCATTGTTAACTGCATCCTTATAATCTGTGTCGTACTGAAGTTCGGGACATTTAACAGCAACCTCTGTGTAAATCTCGCTATATTTTTTGTGTACGACTTTAAGAGTTCCTTCACCGGGAACAAGTCTTACAAGGTTAATAACAATTTCATCTTCGTCTGATTCTTTTTCATCAACAACATATGTAAATACTGATTTTGCAAGGAACTCCTTGTAAGCTTTTTCATCTTTTACAAGTTCTTCTGTAATTTCAGTTTTGTCGATGAAAATTTTCACTCCGTCACCTTTTTCAAAGTCTTTAAGCTTGATTGTAACGGGAATTGTTTCATAATAATCTTTGAAGCTGATTTCTGTAGGTTCAATTTCAATCTTGGGAGTAATTACAAGATTAATAACTTTAGTATAGGGTGCAGATGTACTTGACTTTGTTTTGCCGTTTACAGTTTTATATGATTTGACTGTATACTGGTATGTCTTTCCTGTTTCTGCTGTTGTGTCTACAAATGAAAGTTTATTTACGCTTGTGGGCTGTGCAATTTTATCCCATTTTTTTGCGCCTACTTCTCTTCTGTAGATTGAGTAACCGAGAACACCGGGAACTTTATCGTATGAAATGTGAATGCCGTCTTCCATAACAACAACTTTAAAGTTCTGAGGAGCTGAAACGTCACTGATTATTTTTTTATGAACCTTTGATGCGCTGCTGTAGTAAGAAACACCTGAAATTGTTTTGTAAGCTTTGAAGCAGTAATAATATGTGCTGCCGATATTTACTTTTGTATCAATATACTGGCCTGCTTTATTGCTTTTGATTGTTGCAATAGCCTTGTAACTGCCTGTTTTACCTGTTGTGCTGCGGTAAATAACAAAGCCTGTTGCATCGCTTCTCTGCTTCCACTGCATAACAACACCTTTACCCATGTTGCTGATAAGTGAGAATTCAGGTTTTGCAAGAGTTGTTGTAACTTTATAGTCACCTGCGCTCTTTGAAATGTACTGTGTGCCGTCTTTTGCTTTATAATAAGCTTTTACTGTGTAGTAATATGTTTTTCCGGGAGCAACTTTTTTGTCTTTGTAAGAATCTACTCCTGCAGGTAATACAGCAATTCTACCCCATTTTGCACCTGATTTTGCTTCTTTTCTGTAAACAAGTGTCTGGAAATCTGAGTCATCATATTCAAATTCAAGGGTAACAGTGTCAATTGTTGCGCTGATGCTGTTAATTACCGGTCTTTCGTCAGTTGTGATTGTTTCTGCTGCTGATGCTATTGTTGCAGAAAAAACTGACATCATTGTCATTAGAGCCAATACGATACTTATAACAGAAATAATTTTCTTCTTCATAATTAATCCAACTCCTTTTTTCTTTTATTCTATCACGAAATTATATTTTTTCAATAGTCAATACTTAAGCCACCACACCTACACTGGCAAGTATTGATTTAAGTCCTGAAATAATCGGCTGAACCAAAGGACTGTCTATTGAATCTGCATTTACCCAGTCTTCGATAAGTGTTGTAAATTTCAGAAGACTTTCGATGAGTTTAAGGTCTCCGCTGTCGTATTCAGCATATTTTTCTGCAAGAGCTTTTGCTTCTTCGAGAACTACTGCAACTTCTCCTGCTTTATCAATTGCTTCTGCTACAAGCTGTGCTTTTTCAGCATCAGAGATATCATCTTTCTGTGCATCAGCAAGAAGTGAAAGTGCCTCTCCGAAAATATCATATGCTTCTTCAAGAAGACCTTTTACTTCAATGTAGTCATCGTCAAGTTCAAGCTTTCCTGCATAAATGTCAATATATACATCTGCTTCAGGAACACTTTCATAATAAATTCTGAGAGTTGTTTCGCCGGGGCCGATTCTTGTAACTATAAGGTCAATAGTATTATCGTCGCTCCAGTCGTCCCATTTAGCCGCTGCTATTGTGCCGTCTTCAACCTCAAACATAATTTTATCGTATTTGGGTGCACCGTAAACCTTAACCTGAATTCTCTGTTCTTCAAGAAGTTCACTGAAAATAAGCTCATTCATTGAAACATTTATAGAGCAAACACCTGTTTTATCTGTTGCCGGTACTGACTGTGCACCTGCACTGTAATAAGTTTTTCCGTTAACTGTTTTGTATGATTTTACAGTGTAATAGTATGTTTTTCCAAGCTCTGCTGTTTTATCAAGATACTGAAGCTTGTTAACACTCTTGAGTGTAGCAATTCTCTTCCAGTTGCTCTTACCTGCATCTCTTCTGTAAACTGCGTAGCCCTGTGTTCCGGGAACTTTATCAAAGCTTACAAGAACACCGTCTGCTGTCGGCTCTGCATCAAGGTTTTCAGGAGTTGCAACGTCGCTGATTACTTTCTTGTGAATTTTTGAAATATCACTTACATAGTTCTTACCGTTTATGGTTTTGTATGCTTTAAAGAGGTAATAATATGTTTCTCCGATATTAACCTTTGTGTCAATAAACTGACCTGCTTTGTTAGTTCTTACTGTAGCAATTTTAGTCCAGCTGCCTTTTGCTGCTGAGGGACTACGGTAAATTGTAAAGCCTGTTGCATCTTTTCTTTCTGCCCACTGCATTACAACACCTGTACCACAGTTACTGATAAGCTTAAAAACAGGTTTTGCGGGTACAGTTTTGATTTTATAATCGCCGCTGCCTTTTGAAAGGTACTTTGTACCGTCTGCATCCTTATAGTAAGCTTTGACTGTGTAATAGTATGTTGTGCCGGGTTTTACAGTTTCATCTTTGTATGAAGAAGCACCTGTTTTTGTTACAGCAATTCTTCCCCACGCATCACCCTTGGCACTGCCTTTTCTGTACACAAGGAAAACTACAGGAATTTCTTCCTCATTGTCATAAGTCCATTTGATTGTAACTGATGCACAATCTGTGCTTACAGACGTTACAACGGGACGTGACAAAGATACTGCACTTGCTGTGATTCCTGCAAAGGTTGAAACCATAATTGCAAGCACAAGCATAATTCCGATAAACGAATTTATTCTCTTTTTCAAAATAACATCTCTCCTTTTTGAAGAATAGTATATTACATTATAGCACACATTTCTTTAAATAGGAAATAAATACTATAAAAGTTTATAAAAAATTATTATTTAACCCATCATTTTCCTGATTCTGTCTGCCCTCTTATACGCTTCGAGCGCAAAATCAAAGAAATCCATACTTTCATATCTGTCGTGAGCATTTCTTTCAGGCTTATTTTTGGAAACAAGCTCAAAAGTAAGATATTGCGGACAGGTTGATTTTTTAAGACGAAAAGCAATGTTTTCCCAGTCAGCATCTCCGTCAAAAGGCAAAAGATGCAAATCGTCATACCAGGTTTTTATTTCCGGATTTTTCATTCCCAGATTATCGTTAAGATGAGTTGCGATAAGTCTGTCACCATAAAGTGCCAGCATATCCTTTGAATAGTTATAACACCTTTCGTGCCCTGAATCAAAGCAAAAGCCTACATTTTCAAGGTCCTCGCATCTGTCCATAACGGCTTTCAGATATTCCTCGCCCTCTGTGTTTTCAAAAGCAATTTTAATTCCTTTTTCTTTTGCATATTCTGCAACCCGCCTGAATCTTTCTGCTCCTTTTTCATCAGGTGTATGTCTTTCCATTCCGATAATTACGTGGCAGATAAGCAAATCAACTCCCGCTTCTTTGCAGCAGTCAACGCAATATTTAAGCTTTTCCGCAACCTGCTCTGCTTCTTTCTCGCTTCCTTCCCACATAATATGCATATCCCCAAAAGGTGCATGTGCTGACTGATAAAAAAGGTCTTCTTCTTTTGCTATCAAAGCATATTCCTTCATTTTATCAAAATCTTTTGTATCCGTGAAAAAGCCATCGAATCCTGCTTTCTTTATAAGATGAATCTGTTCTTCCACCGGCAGCTCAAAGCCCATACCTGTACCCAGGCATAATTTATAAGTCATAATTTATCTCCATAGACACAAAACGGCAGGTGTTAATACCTGCCGTTTCAGTTAATTTTTAATCAGTGAGTGTGATCTTCGTGCACTTCAACAACTTCAACTGCAGTTGAAATATTTTCTGAAAGTGTTTTTCTGGGGTTACCCTTTTTGTCTGTACCGGGTTCAACTGCAATGGGAGCACCTGCAACAGCACCGTCTTTAAGGAAGAAGATTGTGTTAAGAGCGTCACCTGTCATTGCTACGATAACCTGGTTGTAAGTAACCTTTTCTCCTGAGAAAATTGCTACTTTGTCTTCTTTGTAATTAAATTCTACACATGAAGCAGATTTTTTCATTTTTTCAAAATCAGCTTTTGTGTCAACAACTTTCAATGTATCATGGATAACGCAGTCATTAAGAGCAGCTGTTGCAGTCTTAACCTTTGTTTCGTCTTCCTTGTAGTCAACTTTTTTGCCTTTTGTCCATACTGTCAGAGAAGCGATGTGTGAGAATCTTGTTTCTGCATTAACCATAGGAGAAGTTGTTGTTTCTGCCAATGTTGTTTCTTTTGAATCTGCTGCTGTTGTTGTTTCGCCTTCGCCTGAGCCTTTGCAAGCTGCAAGGGAAAGAACCATCATGCCTGCCATAAGTATTGCCAAGAATTTTTTCATAAAAAACGTCCTCTCATATTTGATAATTTAATTATACCACATTCTTATACAAAGTCAAGTTTACACATTGAAACGGAAAAGCACAATATCTCCGTCTTTCATGACATATTCTTTACCTTCACTTCTTACTAACCCTTTCTCTTTACAAGCAGCCATCGAGCCGTTTGCCACAAGGTCATCAAAGTTTACAACTTCCGCACGGATAAATCCGCGTTCAAAGTCGCTGTGGATTTTACCTGCAGCCTGAGGAGCTTTTGTACCTTTTTTGATTGTCCAGGCTCTTACTTCAGGTTCACCTGCAGTAAGGTAAGAAATAAGACCGAGCAAATCATAACTCCTCTGGATAAGCAAATCAAGTCCGCCTTTTTCAACGCCTAAATCTGCAAGGAACATTTCTTTTTCTTCCTTGTCAAGGGATGCAATTTCTGCTTCAAGCTCTGCACAGATAGGAAGCACCTGAGCACCTTCTGCTTCAGCAATTTTAAGAACTTCGCTGTAATACTTATTGCTTTCGATTCCGTTTACGAAATCGTCTTCACCCATATTACAAGCGTAGATAACAGGTTTCAGGGTAAGAAGTGCAACTGAAGAAAGAATTTCTTTTTCTTCGTCGTCACATTCGATGCTTCTTGCCAGCTTGCCGTCTTCCATTTCAGCATAAGCACGTTTGAGGAAATCAACTTCTTTAGCAAGTGATTTGTCGCCTTTCATTGCTTTTGTGCTTCTGTCAATTCTTCTTTCCATCATTTCCATATCGGAGAAAAGAAGTTCAAGGTTGATTGTTTCGATATCTCTTGCAGGGTTAACAGAGCCGTCAACGTGCATAATATCGTCGTTTTCAAAACATCTTACAACGTGGATAACTGCATCAACCTCACGGATGTGTGAAAGGAATTTGTTGCCGAGACCTTCACCCTTTGATGCACCTTTAACAAGACCTGCAATATCAACAAATTCGATAACTGCGGGAGTTGTTTTCTGGGGGTTATACATTTCTGTAAGTTTGTCAATTCTTTCGTCAGGCACTGCCACAACACCAACGTTTGGCTCAATAGTACAGAAAGCGTAGTTTGCTGACTGTGCACCTGCATTTGTAATAGCATTGAAAAGTGTGCTTTTTCCCACATTGGGAAGTCCTACTATACCGAGTTTCATTAAATTTTCTCCTTTGTTTTTTACAATACACTAATTATATATTAAACTGCAGATTTTCGCAACGGTTTTTGAAAAATTAACACTTAAAATATTGTACAGAATCACTTTTTAGTGTATAATATATTGAATACGTATGAAAGCAGGTATGAAACCTTATGAAAAACATACTCGTTACAGGCGGCGCCGGTTTTATCGGCAGTAATTTTATTTTCTATATGTTCAGAAAACATCCTGATTACAGAATTGTCTGCGTGGATGCTCTGACTTATGCAGGTAACCTGCATACGCTTGAAAGTTTGCTTGATAAAGACAATTTCCGTTTTGTCAAAGCAGACATAACTGACAGAAAAGCAATCTTTGCTCTTTGCGAAGAAGAAAAATTCGATGCAGTAGTCAACTTCGCTGCAGAAAGCCACGTTGACCGTTCAATCGAAAACCCGGAAGTTTTCCTTACAACAAATATTCTTGGCACACAGGTGCTTCTTGATGCTGTCAATAAATATTCTATTCCCAGATATCATCAGGTATCAACTGATGAGGTTTACGGTGATTTACCTCTTGACAGAAAAGATTTATTCTTCACAGAAACAACACCTATCCACACCTCATCCCCCTACTCTGCATCAAAAGCTTCTGCTGATTTGCTTGTGCAGGCATATATGAGAACTTTTAAAACTCCTGCCACAATTTCACGTTGCTCAAACAACTACGGACCTTACCAGTTCCCTGAAAAACTTATTCCCGTTATGTTCGTAAAAGCAACAAACGATGAAAAACTTCCCGTTTACGGCGAAGGTGCCAATGTGCGTGACTGGCTCTATGTTGACGACCACTGCAAAGCTATTGATATGATTCTTGAAAACGGCAGAATCGGTGAAGTTTACAACATCGGCGGACACAACGAAAGAACTAACCTTGAAGTTGTGAAAACAATTCTCCGTTCTTTAGGAAAAGGCGAAGACCTTATCACATACGTAACAGACAGACCGGGTCACGATATGAGATATGCTATTGACCCGCAGAAAATCAAGGATGAACTGGGCTGGTACCCTGAAACCGATTTCGATTCAGGCATTGCCCTTACCCTTGAATGGTACAAAAACAACACCGATTGGTGGGAAAACATTTTAAACGGCGAATACAAGTCTTTCAACGAAAGTGCAGGTAAATAATATGGCAATATTCAATCCCCTTAAAGCAATCAGACCGAAATCTGAATACGCCCATAAAGTTGCTGCTTTGCCTTACGACGTTATGAACAGCGAAGAAGCAAGAGAAATGGCAAAAGATAATCCCTTTTCTTTCCTGCATGTTGACAAGGCTGAAATTGATTTGCCTGCAGGCACATATCTTTATTCAGATGAAGTTTACAATAAAGCGAAAGAAAATCTCCATAAATTAGTATCAGACGGCATCTGCATTGACGATGAAACTCCGAAATACTATATTTACCGCCAGATTATGAACGGCCGTGCACAGACAGGTATTGTAGGTGCTGCCTCAATCGACGATTATATAAACGGTGCAATCAAACGTCACGAATTTACAAGAGCCGATAAAGAAGAAGACAGAATCCGTCACATCGACACTTGCGATGCAAACACAGGTCCTATCTTCCTGACATACAGACATAAAGATGAAATCTCATCTTTCATAAAATCTTTCTGCGAAGAAAATTCTCCCATATATGATTTTGAAAGCGATAATGTTCAGCAGACTGTATGGGAAATTGCAGATGAAAAACAGATTTCTTCACTTAAAGAAATGTTGTCACAAGCAGGTGACTACTACATTGCAGACGGACACCACAGATGTGCTTCTGCAGCAAAAGTCGGCATTAAACGCCGCGAAGAAAATCCTGATTTCAACGGCACAGAAGAATTCAACTTCTTCCTTGCAGTGCTTTTTGCAGACAGCGACCTTGAAATTATGGATTACAACAGAGTTATCAAGGACCTTAACGGACTTGACAACAATGAATTCTTAAATAAAATCAGCGAAAAGTTTGAAGTTGAAAAACAGAGTTCCTGTTCTCCTTTCAAGCCTCAGGAGAAACACACATTCGGTTTGTATCTTGATAAATGCTGGTACAAGCTTACAGCTAAAGACGGTATTTTTGATGAATCAGACCCTGTTGACAGACTTGATGTTTCAATACTTCAGAATAATCTTATCTCTCCCGTTCTCGGCATTACTGACCCGAGAATAGATAAAAGAATTGATTTTGTAGGCGGTATAAGAGGTCTTAAGGAACTTGAAAAACGTGCAGAAAGCGATATGAAAATTGCCTTCTCAATGTTCCCCACAACTCTCGATGACCTTATGAGCATTGCAGATGCAGGTAAAGTAATGCCTCCTAAATCAACATGGTTTGAACCAAAACTTTTAAGCGGACTTTTTATCCACAAACTCAAATAAATTTTTCAGGTGATAATTTTGAAAAAAGAAAACATAAGAAATTTTTCCATTATTGCACATATTGACCACGGCAAGTCAACTCTTGCTGACAGACTTCTTGAAATAACAGATTCTGTTTCAAAAAGAGAAATGACACAGCAGATTCTCGACGATATGGACCTTGAAAAGGAACGCGGAATCACTATTAAAGCTCACGCCGTAAAACTTAATTATAAAGCAAATGACGGTGAAGAATACGTTCTCAACCTTATTGACACTCCCGGTCACGTGGACTTCAACTACGAGGTTTCACGTTCTCTTGCAGCGTGCGAAGGTGCAATTCTTGTAACTGATGCTTCTCAGGGTATTGAAGCGCAGACACTTGCAAACACATACCTTGCCCTCGACCATAACCTTGAACTTGTTCCAGTTATCAATAAAATCGACTTACCTTCTGCAGACCCTGACAGAGTTGCTGCAGAAATTGAAGATATTATCGGTCTCGACTGTGAGAAAGCTCCCAGAGTCAGCGCAAAAACAGGTGAAAATGTTGAACAGGTGCTTGAAAGAATTGTTGCAGATATACCTGCTCCTGAAGATAACGATTCAAAACCGCTGCGTGCTTTGATTTTCGACTCTGTTTACGACAGTTACCGAGGTGTTATCGTTTATGTAAGAATTGTAGACGGTAAAATCAAAGCAGGCGACACAATGCGTATGATGGCAACAGGTGCTGAATTTACAGTTGTTGACGTAGGTTATATGCGTGCACAGCAGATGGAAAGTGCAAAAGAACTTACTTCAGGCGAAGTTGGTTACATCACAGCATCTATCAAAACTGTAAGCGATGCACACGTTGGTGACACCGTGACCCTTGCAACAAATCCTGCCACAGAACCCCTTCCCGGTTACAGACAGGTTCAGCCTATGGTTTTCTGCGGTGTTTATCCTGCAGACGGTGCCGATTATGAAGCTTTACGTGATGCACTTGAAAAACTTCAGCTTAACGATGCTGCTCTTTCATATGAACCTGAAACATCAGGTGCTTTAGGTTTTGGTTTCCGTTGCGGTTTCCTTGGTCTTCTTCATCTTGAAATTATTCAGGAACGTCTTGAAAGAGAATACGACCTTGACCTGGTTACAACTATACCAAGTGTTATTTACAAAATTCATCTTACAGACGGTTCAGTTCTTGAAATCGACAACCCCACTCATTATCCTGACCCTGCAGTTATCGACCACTGCGAAGAGCCTATAACAAACGCTCACATTTATGCCCCCAGCGACTATGTGGGAGCAATTATGGACCTGTGTCAAGACAGACGCGGTGTATTCAAGGATATGACTTACATCACCTCTGACCGAGTTGATATTCACTATGAACTTCCCCTCAACGAAATCATTTACGATTTCTTTGACTGCCTTAAATCACGTACAAAAGGTTATGCATCCTTCGACTATGAAATCAAAGGTTATGTTCAGTCGAAGCTTGTAAAGCTGGACGTACTTCTCAACGGTGACATTGTGGATGCTCTTTCATTTATCATTCACTCCGACAAGGCATATTCAAAAGCAAGAAAAATCGCTGAAAAGCTTAAAGATAACATCCCGAGACAGATGTTTGAAATTCCCGTTCAGCTTTGCGTCGGCGGCAAGGTTATTGCCCGTGAAACTATCAAAGCTATGCGCAAAGACGTTCTTGCAAAATGTTACGGCGGTGACATCACACGTAAAAAGAAGCTTCTTGAAAAACAGAAGGAAGGTAAAAAACGTATGCGTCATTTCGGTACAGTAGAAGTACCCCAGGATGCATTTATGGCAGTACTCAAACTTGACGAATAAAGAAAGGATTTTACTTATGCAAACTCCTGAAATTCTTATCAGAAAAGCTGATGAGCTTGAAAAGAAAATGGAAAGAATTTTCCCTTCTCTTGCTCCCCTTGCAAAGCAATGTTTTCTCAATACAATTGAAACAACAACAGAAGAATTACCTGACGGCGGTTATTTTGTAATTACAGGTGACATTCCTGCAATGTGGCTTCGTGACAGTGCAGCACAGCTTAAGCCTTACATCAAATATGCTTCAGAAGATGAAGATTTGAAAAAGATTCTTAAGGGCGTAATTGCAAAACACGCTTATTACGTAAACCTTGACCCTTATTCAAATGCTTTCAATGTAAAACCGACTAAAGACAGTTGGAAAGATAACACAGACTTTGAACACGAGTTAATCTGGGAAAGAAAATATGAGGTTGACTCTCTCTGCGCATCAATTTATCTCTCATATGAATATTTCAAAGTTACAAACGATAAGGAAATTTTCACTGAAGAATTTGAAAGAATGCTGGAAACAATTACCGACCACTTTATAAAGGAGCAGAATCATTCAGAAAATTCTACATATTTCTTTGACAGAGAAGGTGCAAGGCCTTCTGACACAATGGCTTTCGGCGGATACGGCAGACCCGTTAATTTCACAGGAATGACATGGTCAGGCTTCAGACCGTCAGATGACAGCTGCATTTTCAACTACCTCGTACCTTCAAATATGATGGCTGTTGTTGCAATGAAATATGCTGCTGAAATGGCTGAAATCGGTTTTAAAAACGATATTCTCGCAAGAAAATGCAGAAAATTGGCAAATGAAATCGATGACGGCATTAAGAATTACGCAATTTATATTCATCCGAAATACGGGAAAATTTATGCCTATGAAACAGACGGTTTCGGCAATTATAATTTAATGGACGATGCCAATTCGCCCAGCCTTATGGCAGCGCCTTACCTCGGATATTGCGATAAAGATGACGAGATTTATCAGAATACAAGAAGATTTATTCTCTCAAAAGATAATCCCTATTATTTTGAAGGCAAGGTTGCAAAAGGTGTAGGCAGCCCACATACACCGAAAAACAGCATCTGGCACATCGCTCTTACAATGCAGATTCTCACAAGCAGTAACAAAGAAGAAATAATGGAATGTCTTGATGTGATAAGTAAAACTCACGCAGGTACAAACTTTATGCACGAATCTTTCAACGTAGACGATCCCGCAATTTTCTCAAGAACCTGGTTTGCCTGGGCAAACACACTCTTTGCTCAGATGCTTGAAAGTCTTGATATATAAGATATATAAAAAGTTCCTATGATATTTAATCATAGGAACTTTCTATTAGTTTACTTCTATTAATCTGCCATTTTTTAAAATAACATCTTTAGTCGCGTCTTTGTTTCCCCATTCACTACCATCAGCAAAATATACACTATAAACATATAATTTTACATTTTTTACTCTGTCTTCAATAAACTGGTAAGTTATCGATGTTGTTCCCCCAGCAGTAATAGTATCATCCGTATAAAGATAATCTTGTGTTGTCCATCCAGTTAATTCTTCTCCATAAACGTCTACAGGCACAGCATAAAATTTTACCGCCTTTATATCTTTATCTGTAACATTTTTTACTGATACCTGAAGTTCTGGTAAACCTATAATTGATTCATTCATTGACGCCGATGCCTCTATTCCACAATCACCACTGTATAACGAATCAATACCTGATACAGTTTGAACCGTATTTTCATAGACTGATTCTTCATCACTAGATGCAATTATACCTATCAAAGCGATAAATGTTAACACAAGCACAACAATTATTGCTACCCTTACAGAAGCTAAATTTCTATTTTTAGCTCCGCATGACGGACAAACTTTTGCATTTTTTGCAATTTCATTACCACAAACATTACACTTTATCATTTTTCCCATATTTTTCCTTTCTCCTTGTATTATTGTACTGTATGGGCATAAAATAGCCTATACAGGTTATTTTATTATATCACAATTGCCTATACAATTCAAGTATAAAATAACAATATAGGCGGTATTTATATGAATTATTATGAAATAGGACAAAGAATAAGGAAATATAGGAAGTCTTGTAATATGTCACAAGAAATATTGGCAGAAAAAGTTGGTATTTCAGTAACTCATATGAGTCATATCGAAACAGGCAACACAAAACTCAGTCTCGCAGTTCTTGTTGAAATCGCAAAACAACTTGAAGTTAAAACAGACGATATTTTGTTTTGCAATAAAACTAGTAAAAGTGATTCAATAAACGAACTATCAGATTTACTTGATACTTGTTCATCTAATCAATTGCGAATTTTGACTGATATTATTAAAGCTACTATCAACAGTTTAAATAAACATTCCAACCAATCTTTTTAAAACTTTATCACACAATTCACCGCAGAACATTAGCCTCAAGTGTTCTGCGGTTTTTTGCTTTTATTGGGCATACTGATTATTGAGGTGTTTTTATGCATAAATCAGTGTGGACAGACAGTGTCAAACTGCCTGAGTTTAAAAAACTGAACGGAAATGTAAAAACCGATGTTCTGATTATCGGTGGCGGCCTTTGCGGAATACTCTGCGCACTCTCACTCAAAAATGCCGGTATAAGCTGCATCATTGCGGAAGGAAACAGAATTACTTCCGGCAACACCAAAAATACTACGGCAAAGATTACCTCGCAGCATGGATTAATTTATCAAAAAATTGCAAAAGATTATTCATTTGAAACAGCACAACTTTATCTGAATGCTAATCAGATAGCACTGAGAGAAATTAAAGACCTATGCCGGAATATCGACTGCGATTTCGAGATAAAAAACGCTTTTGTTTATTCGCTCAGGAACAGAAAAGCTATTGAAAACGAAGTTAACGTAGTAAACCGTTTAGGCTTTCCTGCAGAATTTTCAGAAAAAACAGAATTACCATTCGGCACTCAGGGGGCAATATGTTTTCCTGAACAAGCACAATTCAATCCGCTTAAATTTATTGCTGCAATTTCAAAAAATCTCAATATTTATGAAAATACTTTTGTCAGGGAAATCACACCGGATTATGTCGTAACAGATAATGGTAAAATATTTGCAAAAAAAATTATTGTTACAACGCATTTTCCTTTTATAAATAAACACGGCGGATATTTTTTAAAACTTTTTCAGCATCGGTCCTATGTTTCTGCATATTCAGGGGGCCCGGAAATACAAGGAATGTACGTTGACGAAAATGAGAAAGGATTATCTTTCAGGAAGTATAAAAATCTGTTGTTTATCGGTGGCGGCGGTCACAGGACAGGAAAAAAAGGCGGTTGTTGGAAAGAAATTGACCGATTCGCAAAAAAATACTGCATTGATTCCCGTCCGGAATATCAATGGGCAGCACAGGATTGTATGAGTCTTGATAAAATTCCTTATATTGGCAAGTACGGCAAGAACACTCCGAATTTATATGTTGCAACAGGGTTTAATAAATGGGGTATGACATCTTCTATGATTGCCTCCATAGTATTGACAGATATGATATGGGGACGCAGCAATGATTTTATTGAACTATATTCCCCTCAAAGAAGTATTTTAAAACCACAACTATTCATCAATTCTTTCGAGACAGTTGCAAACCTTATTATGCCCATACCGAAACGTTGTCCGCACCTCGGTTGTGCACTTAAATGGAATAATGTTGAACATTCCTGGGATTGCCCTTGCCACGGTTCACGATTTGATAAGAACGGAAAATTAATTGATAATCCGGCAACTGATGATGCAAATATATGATTTTGTACAGCAAAAACCCTCTGCATTTCTGCAGAGGGTTTAAAGTTTTCAGATTGTGTTAATTCAAACTATATGTTATGAATTATACAAAATACCATGCACAACCAAGAAGGAAGAACCAGATGAGCCACTGGCAGAATGTGTA
>JAFUIO010000023.1 GCA_017468425.1 Clostridia bacterium
AATACTGCAAAGGTCTGCGGTTGGAGCCTTTCGTAAACCGTCAAACGGTAGGAGGAATTCACCAATCCACAGCACCATTTACAGTGTAGCATATTGTCCTTGGAGAGGGACACTAAAAACTACTACTTTATTATACGAGGAGAAAGAAAATGGGTTTAGTGCTTATGCCGTTTATATTAATTCGTGCTCTTGCGACGCTGCCTGTACTTCCGTTTACGGCAATAAAATTGCTTATTGAAGAAATCGCAGGTTGGTTCTGATTGGATTTTTAAAGAAAGGGGAATAAAAATGGGAATTTTTATGTTTTTTGTTGTGCCGCTTATGATAACATTATTACCGGTAGTTGCTCCGGTTTATTATCTTCAGCAAGGGTTTGAGGCAATCGGCGAATTCTTTGCAAACTTATTCTGATATATACAGAATAGTAACCCCCGACTTCTTTAAACAGCAGTCGGGGGTGATTTTTGTTTTATATTCAATTATCCGAGGAATTCCACTAATTCACCGATGTGAGATAAGATGTAGCCTAAGTCTTTGAAAATCCAGCTGATCATATTGAAGAAAATTGAAAGCGGATTTGTGAGAATTTTAACTTCAAGTTCGCCTGTGTTTTCTACAAAAGATTCTGTCTTTGTGAATTTGAAGCTTACTTCTGCAGCTGCATGGTCTGAAAGGTCTGCACCTGCATCGTCTTTGAGCCATACAAATCTCTGGTCAAGGATTTCTACAGTTACACCTCCGCCGTCTTTATAAAGGAATTTTTCAACTGAGTCCCAGTTGCCCCAGGCACCTACGCCGCTTGATGTCCATTTTGAGAAATCTTTGTAATTTCCTTCATTGTGGATTTCAATCCAGGCATCCTTGAGTTCAAGGAACTGATGGAAATTTTTATACTGGTCTGAGTTTACTTCTGTTGCGTGAAGATAGTGGTTGAAGTCGCCTGTAACAATAACAGGGCGGTTGTTCTTTTTATAATTCTGTTCAATCAGAGTAGCAAGCTGCATATAGTTGCTGTAACGTGCTTCCTGCGAACCTTTTGTATCGAAAGCGTCTGCGTGCATATTGTAGAAGTCCACGATGATTCCGTCACCGATGTCAATAGCAGCATAAACAAGGCCTTTGGGAGTAAGAAGGTCACCTTCTGAAATTGAACCGTAAGCCTGAAGCCACTGTTCACGTTTTTCGTTGTAAATGGGCATTGTTTTTGTGTAGATATTAAGTCCGTCACCGCCGGGTATTGAGCCGGTGTGGCATGTGCGGTAATTATAGCCGGTCATACTTTTGTAAAGCTTTCTGTTATAACCGAAATCTTCCTGAGTTGCAACAATGTCGAAACCGTTTTCAACAATATACTTGCCGATAATCTGCTGACACAAGGGTACATCTTTTCCGCTGAAGTTAGGCATACCTGCAACATTGTAGTTCATCATCCTGACAGTAATTGAATTGTCTTCCGCGGGTTCGTTTACTTCAGGCTCGTCAGTTGTGGGTGTATCTGTTACGGGAGTATCGGTAACAGGTTCATCTTCTGCAAAAGAAGTAACTGCAAAACAACTGAATGTCATAATAATTGCCAAAAACAGAGCAAGTGCTGAATTAAATCCTTTCATAAATAACACCATCCACTGAATAGAATGGGAATATTTTATCACCATTTTTTTATATAGTCAATAGAAATTATTAAGAAAAATGATAAAATATTAAGCGGAAAATCAAAGCGCAGGATGATGTAAAACAAAATTATGATTGATGTTTAAAAACATTTTTGTAATGAAATATTGTTTGGCGAAATTCAGATGATTTAATTTATTCGTTTCCTTTCGGGGGATAGGGCTCTTTTTCGTTTGTCAAATCCATAAGGAAATCAAGGCTGGTTTTGTAATAATCTGCCAGAATCAGAAGATTTTATGTTGTAGGCAGTAAATCGCCGCATTCGTATTTGGAAAGTGTGCTCTGGCTTATACCCGTATCCATCTGCACCTTTATCTGCGTATAATCCTTCGTTACCCTTATAAGTTTAAGGTTTTTCAATATGGTCACTCCTTATTCTAACTATGTCATATTCAAATTGTACATAAAATAGTCTTGACAATAATAATTTGTTTGAATATAATATTCATAGAATGAATAATGAGGGGAAGTGTTGTTTGATATGAACTGAAAACATAGGATGTTATAATCAGAATTTTTTGTTACATTTCAAATTTTGATTGACTACATAATAGAGGTAATATATAAATTTGATTTAAGGAGTGAATTTTTATGATGTTAAAAAAAGTATTATCAGTTTTCCTTGCCGTTGTTATGGCTTTCAGCACTTTTACAGCGGTAAATGCTTTTGCGTCAGAAGGCAGAAATGTTGTTACTTCAGGCGTTTGCGGAGCAGAAGGGGATAATCTTAAATGGTCGCTTTATGATGATGGTGAACTTGTCATCAGCGGTAGCGGAGAAATGGATTGGTATTATCCGTTTGAAAGCGATGAATTAGCACGATTTCCATCCTGGTATGAAAACAGAGAAATAGTTAAAATCGTTACAATGGAAGATGGTGTAACGAGTATCGGCTCATATGCTTTCTATAATATGCCGAATCTTCACAGAATAAATATTCCCGTAAGCCTTGAATTTTATGAAGATGATTTGTTCCACACAACACAACTCCTGATGGTATGGGGTGCTCAACTTGCAGTGTGCTATCCTGCAGACGGCAAAATATGGGCGGAAATTGAAAGAAAAAACGAAAAGTGGTTATTCAATCAGGAAACAGGTACATATGACCGCGTAACAGACGGTACATTGCCTTTGGAAATTACGGAAGAAAAACCTGAAAATGAAGATGTAAAACTCTATCTTAACGGCGAAGAACCACAGATTTTCTGCAGAATAACAGGCGATGAAAAGTTAGGTCTGATAAAGGGGCGTGATACCGTATCACTTATTGCGGAATATTATTTCGCAGGTCGCGAAGATCTGAACCTTAAATGGGGATTTGAAAATATGGGCGGAAGTCTTTCTGTTGCTGAAAATAAAGCTGATATAAAACAGATAGCAAATCTGACAGACCTTTATTCAGCTCATGGCGAAGGTAATGTGATTCTTTCAGTTGTAACAGAAGACGGAAAAGTTCTTGCAACTGACAAAAGTGACGTACTGAGAGTTGAAAAAGAAGAACCTGTTGAACAGGAAGAAGATGTTTCACCCATCGGAATGTTCTTTGCTGGTATCGGCGGATTTTTCTTTGAAATTTTCCTGCTGTTTTCATATGGGTTTATTTTCCTTGCATCCATTATTTCAATGCCCTTCTATGCACTGGGTGATTTGTTCAATATAGGTTGAATGCTTTTAAAATATGATTTTTGAATTACCCCCATCCTCAGGATGGGGGTAAAATCTGTTTTACGGGAAATAAAATAAAATATGTATAATAAAAGCAAGATTAGTTTGACATATTTATCTTTTTAGGTTATAGTTAAACTAATGTGCAAATCAAGAAAAAAGAGAGAAATGTAAAATGATTGTAGAATATTCTTTGTGCAGTAATGTAGGAAAAGTCAGAAAAGAAAATCAGGATACTGTTTTTGTTTCCCATAATAATGCGATTTATCACAAGGCAGACTTCGTTGAATACAGTAATACATCCGAAAATGATTCGCTGCTGATTTTTGCGGTGTTTGACGGGATGGGCGGTGAACAGAACGGTGCAGAGGCATCATATATTGCTGCTTTTACTGTTTCTGAGTTGATGAAAAAACAACAGAAAGCTTCGCTTGATAATATGTGCAGCGTAGTCAATAAAGTGTTGTGCCGTTATATGGAAGAAAACGGCATTAAAAGTATGGGTACTACGGCGGCGATGATTAAATTGGAAGAAGACCGGGTAGTTGCCTGTAACATCGGTGACAGCAGTATATTCAAAATGACTGACTGCCAGATGGATGAGCTCTCTGTACGGCATATTATGGAAGTCGGCAGCGGTTCACGTGTGTTGACACAGCACCTGGGAATTCCTGAAAATGAGATGCAGATTGAACCATATTCTGTGGCTGTAAAATTAAAAGAGAATGACGTTTTCTTGCTTTGCAGTGATGGTGTTACGGATGTGCTTAACAATAGCGAACTGAAAAAAATCGTGAATGAGTATTCCGTAAAGGATTTAAGTAAATCGATTACGGAACTTGCAATAGAAAAAGGCAGTAAAGATAACATCAGCGTAATTGTGTTGAAAATAGTGAAAGAGTGATATTATGAAAATCGAGCATATCTGGCCTGAATTGACAACTGAAAAAGTAATCGGCAGAGGTGCTTACGGAACTGTTTACAAGTGTTTCCGTGAGGTAAATGGTGAAAAAGAATATTCTGCTGTCAAGGTTATATCAATCCCTCAGAATGATGAGGAATATTTTTCTTACAATACTGAAGGGTTGACAGTTGAACAGACAAAAGAATACTATAAAGATATCGTTGATGATTTCACAAGCGAAATCAAAATCCTTGAATCTCTCAAGGGCAACAAGAATGTTGTTGAAATCAGAAATTATTACGTTGAGGAAAATTCTGAAAGTATCGGTTGGAATATTTATATTGAAATGGAATTATTGACAGATTTCAATTCATATTCAAGCGATAAAACATTTACCGAGGAAGAAGTGCTTAAATTAGGCACAGACCTTTGTAACGCTCTCATTGTGTGTAATGAAAAGAATATTATTCACAGAGATATCAAGCCAGAAAATATTTTCGTTTCTGACACAGGTGACTTCAAATTAGGTGACTTCGGTGTTTCAAGGCAGATGGAAAAAACATATGCTTCAATGTCGCGTAAAGGCACTTTCAACTATATGGCACCCGAAGTGTTTTATTCAAAGAAATACGATTCCCGTGCAGATGTATATTCCCTGGGACTTGTAATGTATAAACTTCTCAATAATAACCGTATGCCTTTCCTTGACCCTGAAAAGCAGATAATCAAATACAGTGAACGTCAGGCGGCATTTGAAAAACGCATAAACGGTGAAGCAATTCCTCACCTCAAGGGCGTAAATTCAGAGCTTAATGCGGTTATTATGAGAGCCTGCGAATACAAGGCTGAAAACAGATACAGCAATGCAAAAGAAATGCAAAAAGCACTTGAAAAGAAGAAACTTTCAGGTGCGTCAGGCTTGTTTTACAAATACAAGAAAATTTTCATAGCAATTGCTGCAGTGCTTGCAGTGGCAGCGGTTACTGTAGGTATTGCGGGTATAGTTAAGCATTTGCCGAAAAATGACGACATCGTTACAACAACTGCAAAATCAGATGAATCTGCAGAGAAGAAAACAGAGTATGTCACATTTATGGTAAGCGGTAAGGAATTTACATCGCAACCTGTTAACAATCTGTATGTGTTTACAAACAAAAACGGTGTTTATCTTTTTAATGAAAAAAACGAAAAAACAACGTCATTGTACGATAAGGCATCTGTTTCTCCTGCGTTCAACGGAGAAGAAATCTGCTTTATTTCAGACGGAAATACGGCAATTTATAAAACAGATACAAAAGCAACTGCTCCCCAAAAAATATTCAGCAGCAAAGAAATGAAAATCACATCTGTATTATATTGCGATAAAGCACAGGTTATTGCAACCTGCGACGGTACGCTTATTTCAGTGGACGCAGAAAGCGGAAAATATGAGAAAATAGCAGACCTTGGTGACGGCGATTACGCTGTTTACGCAAACGGATGTATTGTGTATCTCAACAATGCAAAAAACGGTGCAACAGGATGCGATATTTATTCATATAACATCGCAGATAAAACAAGCGTTAAACTTGCGTCAGATGCTTTTGCAGTAGAAAATTTTGCAGAAAAAACTTATGGCGTATCTGCAGAAAATTCAACGCAGGTGAAATATCTTTCAAAGAAAAACGGTTTGTCACAGGTTAAAGTTACAACCTGCAACCTTGACGGCAAGGGAAAACAGACAAACACCAAAGCTCTTGATAATTTCAATAATGTAGTTTTCTGGGACAGTGGCAGAATTTTCTTCTCTGACGGAAAAGACGGAATCAGTTTTTATGATTTCAAGAGCAAAACCGTTACTCCTGCAAAAGTAACGGCAGATAAAATTTATTCATACGACGGAAAATATTACACTTTTGAAAAATTCAGCAATGCATACAGGCTCAACGAAATTCTTTCTGACGGCACTGTTAAGGCTGCAAGATATACAGGCAAGCTGACTGCTGAAGCTATCGACGCAGTAGCAATCGGAAACGATAACTTCCTTATGTGGGATGCAACTGCAATGAACATCTCAACGGTCAAAACAACCGACATCGACCCGATGTTAGTTGAACCGACGGAGAAAGATTGGAAAGAGTTTGAGGGCGGCGAATTATATGAATTTATATGGTATCTTAACTATGAAAACTATGACCGCAAAAATGTTGATAGCAAATCTTTTTTGTTTGATTATATGCTCCAATACAATGGCATCAGTATAATTTATGAACGTTATTTTGATGATTACGGAAAACTGTATGCTGAAAAACCAGATCCGAAAAACAGATTCGGAATACAAGCTCCGGATGATTATCCGACAGAATTAAAAGGGGTTTACACTCAACTTTCTGCACAAAAAGTTGAGTGGTTAGCAGAAAATATTTTCAATATTGATTACGAGTTTGTTGAAGATTTGAGTGTCAAAGATGGTGAATATGTATACAACAATATTGCTAAAGAACCATATTATTTTGATGGTTATTATTATTTTGCGAGTGATTTTATTTACGCAGATGGTGGTGGAACCGGTTTTGATTTAAGAGTTAAAAACAAAAAGTATAATGTAGATGGAACTGCAACAGTAAATGTTGACATGGTGGCAGGAGACCTTAAAAAAGGTTCATTTGAAATCACAGTCGGAGTTAAAGAAATTGAAGGCAAACGTTATTGGTCGGTATACAATCTGAATGTAAATGCTTCAATGGAAGATTTGGATGATTTGTCGATTTTGGAAATACAGTCACAAAAACAAGAACAGCTTGCAAAACCTAATGTGGAAAAAGATAAGTGTTCTTTTCTTTTGGATAAAAGTGGTAAGAATATTATTGGCATAGAAGTATCGGTTTATGGAACATATAGTAACGTAATGGATTATGGCTACTATGACCTTATGGACGTTTTGGTGGAAGAGGAGTCGGATATTAATGGTGAAAGAATTATTAATGGTATTTGTTATTCTTGTGATGATACCGATGTGAAGACGGCCGAGTATATAGATTATAAGGAAGAAAATAATGTATATATTAATCGGGCGACAGGGCTTAAAGGGTTAGATGTAAACGATTTTATATATAACGAAAACACATCTTCACATTATACCGTTGATCTTGAAGATGATAAAGCTGTTATCAAAATGTATTTTGACAAAATTTATCCAATAGATTTGTATATCAAAGGGCATCAAACTCTGTGTGTTGATGTTTTTATTTACCAAGGAGCTTTATCTGATTGGGAAAATGATGAAATGAATCATTCGAATGCATTTTACTTAACTTTTAACGAGGAAACATACAATGACTACATTTAACAACCACTTTTTTAACAACCTCGACTTCACTCTCAATTCAGAGGAGGAGTTTTATGACACTGTTGATATGAGTGCATTTGCAGATGACGATGCGGAGTCTATTTACGCTCATCTCAACAGTAAAATGAAATTGATACCTTTCGGTGATTATCTCAAAAGGTACATTTATCAGAAAGCGGGTTTTGACGAGCCTTTTGAAGAAGTTGACATCAGGGAATATCAGGGAATTATTATTGAATCCTTTGCTGAAAACTGCACCCCGAAAGCATTTGCTCCAACTTCTTCAAAGCTGAGTGCTCTTGCCAAAAACTGGCTTACGCAGACTGCCGTAAGCCGTCAGACAGTTTTTCTTCTCGGCTTCGGACTTAAAATGACTACGGAAGATGTTTCGAAATTTCTTGTGCGTGCCCAGCGTGAAAGGGATTTCAATTTCCGCAACCCCTTTGAAATCATCTGTTGGTATTGCTACAAAAACGGCTATACATATCCGAAATTTGAGCAGCTTCTTGAAAGCTATGAGCAGCTTCCGATGAATGCTGAAGTAACAACATTTGATGCTACAATAGGTATCCGCGAATGGTTTCAGTCTATTGCAACGGAAGACGGTCTGATGCAGAAGCTTGCAGAAATCAAAACTGAAAACAACGGTAAGTTTTTCAGTGTAAGTGCAAAACGCGCATTCAATTCGCTTTATAAAGAAACCTGCAGTATAATCGCACAGAAATACAACGAGGATGAAGAAGCTCTTGCCCGAAGAAAGGCTAACGATTATCTTGATGAGCACAGCAATTCTGTTATGCTTTCTCTTGAAGAAAAAGCACTCCGTGCAAAGAAAATCCGAGAGAATTTCAAAACTTTCACAAGTGATGATATAACGGAATCTGATGTTGAAAAATTCCTTTGCTGCGGTGTACCTTTTGATTCAAAGGGTAATCTGCTGAAATTTTCACATTCCGCCCTGGCGAAGCATTTTAATAACAAAAGAATGAGCCGCCAGCACATCCGCGATATTCTTACGGGTAAAGTTGATGTTGACAGATTTGACCTGATAACACTTAAGTTTTTCAACATCGCAATGGATGATGCAGAAATGAACAACAAGCGCCGTTATGTAAGGTTTACGGAAGAAACAAATAAAATTCTTGCCGATTGTTGCATGGGCGACTTGTATATCACAAACCCTTATGAGTGTTTCCTTCTGATGTGTATTCTGTCGGATTATCCTATGGGTGCATATGCGGATGTTCTTGAAAAATCATTTGATGAAAATTAAATTTTAAAAAAATTTCAGCAAAGTATAGGTGATTTCCGAAAGTCCGTTAATAAAATGCGTTCAGAGTTTTTCAGACGCATATGAAGGAGAACGGCAAACGTAGTTTGTGAAAATCTGTTTTTATAGATTGCTGATGATTTGTATGTATGTTTTAATAAATCCCCCTTGAAATGCAAGGGGGATTACCCGTTCTGATGATAAATTATAATTTATATTATTAAAGTCCATATTGTAGGGCAGGGGCTTGCTCCTGCCGTTAGTTTTTTTGACGGCGAGAGTAAACCCTCGTCCTACGGATTCTTGTTTGAACAACACATTAAATTATAATTGATCGCTCGCAACTATTTTCAGAACTGTTATTGATAATTTATAACCTGAAATATAATTCATATGGGTTTTGATAATGCAATAATAACAAAAGTTTTCCCAAAACTATTGACTTTTTTGTTATGTATGATGTATTATTTTATCATAATAATAAAAGAAAGGGGAATTCTTATGGATTTCAATGTTTTTTTACGCGACTTAATTTCAGAAATTGACTTCTTCCTTTACGATTTAATCGCATGGCTCAGCCAGTTCTTTCCCGGCCTGATTGTGTGAGTGAGGAGGCATCACTATGAATAAAATTGCTAAAAAAATTATTTCCCTTGCCCTTTGCGGTGCGTTGTTGATTCCCGTAGGCTCTGCAGTTTTTGCAGCAGACAAGGCAGAAACAGATGCTGACCTTGACTACGTAATCACAAGCCCGTATGACGGAGTTGATTGGGAAAACTGGAAACAATACAAGGCTTCTCTCCATTCTCATACAGACGCAAGTGACGGCGGACAGTCTATTGAAGAAAGCGTTAAAAGCCATTATGACTTAGGCTTCCAGATTCTTGCAATTACTGACCACGCAGTTGTCGGTAAACAGTGGAACGAAGTTCCCGATATGGTGCCTCTTTACCGTCTTTTCAAATTTGAAAGAACAGGTATGCGTGACCCTGTTATTCTTACTGACGAAGAAAGAGAACAGATTATCAACGGTACATACGAGAGTGCAGAACGCGATGCTCTTGCTGCACAGTTAGGTTATGACCTTGGCGGTATGATGGAAGTTACAGGCGGATGCGAAGCAAACGGTGCAACACCTATCAATGACTGCCACATAAATACTTTCAATACTGAAACATCACGTGCAAAAATGGGTCTTTACGGCGATTTTGAAACAGTTGTAAAGGATTGCCATAATGACGGCGGATATTGCTTCCTGGACCATACAGGCGAATATGTGGGCAGATGGAAGGAAGATGAATGGCGCGCTTATGAGCCTTTCTATGCAAATAAATTTGCAAATATCTTCCTTACATACGATTCCTGCGTAGCTTTCGACGTTAACAGCACACGTTATGATTCTGTTATATGGGATCAGGTTCTTAAACTTACAGTTCCCAAGGGCAGAAACGTTCCCGGTATTGCTTTCTCCGATTCACATCAGAAAGGCGAAGACAACGACTGGGCATTCACAATGATGCTTATGCCTGAACTTACTCAGCAAGCTTACGAAGAATGTATGTGGTCAGGCGCCTGGTTCAATGTGGGCAGAGTTGATACGTTGTATCTTGGTGATGAATTCAACGGCACAGGCAACTTGCCTCCTGCAGTTTCAAGAGTTTATGTAGATAACGAAGAAGATACAATCTCATTCACAGGTAGTGAATTTGACAACGTACAGTGGATTTCCGAAGGCAAAATTATTGCTGAAGGCAAAGGCCTTACATCAATTGACCTTGACGATTACAAGGATGAACTTGGTTGCTATGTACGTTTCCAGATTACAGGCCCCGGCGGTATCCTTTATTCGCAGCCCTTTACAACAATGGCAGAGGGTATTGAATATGAATCAACAGTTTACAAAACATTTGATACTGCTCTGATTACACGAGCAATAGTAGACGTGCTTGATGCAGTTTTCGGACACACATTCCTTGTAACTATCATCAGACGCGTACTCTGGAATCATATCTGGTAAGGAGATGCTGTTATGGATTTTTTGAATGATATTATAACCTTCCTTTTTGGCGAAAATGTTCTTGCAGACGGTGCATTGGGGCTTGAAGAATTTTTCCACGCAATATATTATAAGGATGCCCCCATATTTACAAACATCTACGATGTGATTTACGAAGGCTTCTGGAAATTCCTTATAAATCTTATTAATTTGTTTATGTAATTAAAAACAGGGATGTTTCTGTACCTTTATAAGATACAGAAACATCCTTTTTATCAGAGGAGAAAATTATGTGGAAAGAAATAGTCAATGAAAATGACATAAGTTTGTTTATGGATGAAATATGTGGTTTTCACGATAGCTGCATAAAAGAAATACGGTACGTAAGCGGAGCGTATGTTAAAGACAATTTGTCAATGCATCCTATAAACGATAAAAGAATTTTAAGCGTGATTATTCAGCGTCAGTTTGAAGATATGCCTGTGATTGAACTGCAGTTTTCAGGTCTGAAATATCTGAAAATGCATCCTCTTACAGAAAAATATACTTGTGAAATATTCGATTCTGTTATGTTTTGTAAAGATGATTGCATTTATTGGTGCGATAGCGGTGATGTGACGGAAGACGATTCTGATGAATATGAAGGTACGTTAATCTGTGCGACAAAACTCCGCTGGCGTTCTGTTGAGAATAAATTGGGAGAAGATGATTTCTATATTGAAAACTCCCTTTAACCGCAATAAGTAAAAAAAACAACACCCTGAAAGAATTAAAAACTTTCAGGGTGTTAATTGTTCAATAATTATTTTTACACTGTCTGTTCAGCTTTATCCTTTTCGTGTGAAAGGGGAGGACGGAACAGATTAAAAGCGTGTTTGTGTACTTTGAGTTCAACTTCACTTACGTCACCTGCAAATTCGCCGTCGATAGTCCACGGAATTTTTGAGCCGTCAAGTGTTTCAATTCTGATATCAGAGCCTTGCAAAAATTTTATATTTTTGTGCTCGAAATTTTTGTTTATAATACATTGTGCAAGTTCCAACCAACCTTTGACAGTTCCCGGGTTTTCTGCAAAAAGCACTTCGAATTTGCCATCGTTCAGGCAGACAGTGTTTTCGTCAAGGTGGATAATTTTGCCCACAGTACGGGAGTTGGAAATTGAGCCGAACATAAAATTGCCTTCGAACTCGACACCGTCAACAACGCAACGCATAGGCACGTTTTTAATATCTTTTACTTCTTTTGCAGCTTCGTAGAAATATGCCAATCTGCCGATTTTGTTCTTGAGTTTCTGGGAAGTTGCATAGGAGCATTTTGTGAAAGCACCGAATGATGCAACGTATGTAAAATATCTTCCGTTGAATGAACCCAGGTCGCAAGGTCTTGCAGGTTCTTCAATAATAAACTGTGCAGCTTTCTGGCTGTGTGAAGAAAGTCCGATAGTGTTTGCAAAATCGTTTGTTGTACCTGCAGGTACAAAGCCGATATCGGGTTTGTTTTCGAGTGTCATTATACCGTTCATCATTTCGCAGAACGTGCCGTCACCGCCTCTGCAGATGATGCTGTCATACTCGCCCGTGTAATTTTTTGCAAACTCTGTTGCGTCACCGGGTTTTGTTGTGCTCATAACAGTAACACGGTATCCGTGTTTGCTGAAAGCATCAAGAGTATCGGAAAGTTCAATGTTGTTCTTTGAAAGCCCTGAACAAGGGTTGTTTATCATTAATATCTTCTTTTTCATTATACACCTTTTAATTTTTGTTAAAATAAATTATATCTGGGAGATTATATCATGTATTCAATACTAATGCAATAATAAATTTGATTTTTAAGCAAAATTAATATTTCTTAAAAAATAAAACTGCAACCTAAAACGATTGCAGTTTTTGATTTATACAATGTGTTCTTTAATATAGGGTGATGTCATAGCGTTGAGCAGACAGTTATAATTCATTCTGAAACTGATTATACTGCCCACGTTTATTTCGTCACCGCAATTTGTAACATCAAGCACAACGTGGTCGCTGCTGCCTGCCACAATTTCAATTCTTTCGTCAAGGACTGAAAGCCCTTTGATATCAATATCCTGCTTGCCGACGGCCACAATGGCACGTTTGCGCAGATTAGTGCAGTCATCGCGTGGAATTTCGGGGGAGGCAGGTTTCTCTTTAAGCTCAATGACTTCCGCCTGAAGAATAAAGTTGTTTATTTCAGCGTTTTCGAAAGGCTTATCGTAAACAGGGATATTGCCCAGAAAAACAGCCTCACCGAAACGGAGATGATTGATTTTTTTATCAAGCTTTCCTGAAAAGAGCATGGGTATTGAACTTGAAGCACCGCCTGAAATGTATCTGAATTCGCTGCCGTAACATTCTTCGGCTTTTTCAACAAGCCTTACAAATTCAGCCATATTTTCTTCCGACGGCAACACTTCGTTAAGGCAGCTTAAGTTTGTGCCGATGCCGTAAATTTCAATTCCGTCCATTGTTCTGCATTTTTCAATTATCTGCAGTAGCTCTTCTTCGTAGCAGCCTTCACGTAAATCGCCACATTCACACATAAGTACTATTTTGTGCTTTTTGTTGTGCTTTATTGCGGTTTCGTTAAGTGCTTCAATAACTTTCAGTTCGCTGTTAAGGCTTACATCAGCGTATTTTACAACGGTTTCTGCTTCCGAAATCATAGGTGAACGGATAAGCCACTTTTCAACATCCAATTCGTAGAAATAAGCAAGGTTGTAAACTCTTGAATCGCAGATAGAAGTAATTCCGCTTATTTCCGTAATGTATTTCACAAGCTGACGGCGACCGCCCAGCACCTTTGTCACAAGGGATAAAGATGAGCCTTGTTCTTCACACTTACTTCTCAATATATGGAGATTGTGAAGTATTCCTTCAAGGTTAATTTCAACACGAGGATACATAAAAATTACTCCGTTTTTTGTTTGATGAAAGAGTGTATTGCTTTGAATGAATTGCGTTCCAGGCTGTAGAAAGATTCTTCAACAGGCTCTGCAGGAGTTTCGCCTTTTGCTTTTAATGCTTCGTTGATGATTTTTTCTGTATACCAGGGATTCTTTACGAAAACAGGACCTAAAGCATTTGTGAAAATTGCATTCTTATATTTTCCGCCTTCGGTCATATCATTATCGTTGTTGCCTTTGCCGTAAATAAGTGTGCCCAGTGCATCTTTTTTGTCTTTGAGTGTAAAGTCGATGAGATGAATCTGCACAGCCATAAGTTCAAAATCTTTATCTTCATTAAGGCAGAAGTGAAGGTCATCACCATAGATAGCCTTTCTTTCTGTTGCTTCTGCGTGGATAACACCAAGTCCTTCAATTACACTGCCGTCACTGCGGATAGTTTTGTCAATCATTACAGCACCTGTTGTGCCGATTGCGATTACAGGCTTGCCTGATTCGATAAAATCGTAGATAGCGTTGCCGTATTTCTTAATGTTTTCAACAACTGATTTAACTGATTTCAGTTCACCTGCGTTCATAAAGATAATATCGCTGTTTTCGAAATCGATAGGCTGAGAGAAAGTGTCAACGCGGTTTACGTTTACATCAAGTCCCATTTTCTTGCCGATTCTTTCGAAAGCCATAATGTTGCCTCTGTCACCGTGAAGGTTGAGCAGGTCAGGGTAGAGCCATGTGATATTGAGAGTTTTATTCATGTCAGTTCTCTCCTTTATTATACTGCTGTGTTGATTTTTCAAGTTCATTATATTTTTTGAGCCAGGTGATAAGGTAAACATTATCAATGTCAGTCTTATCAAGTTCGCTTAAAATAGCTTCATCACTGTCGTTAGGAAGCACAGCGATATCATCGGGGTTGATACCTGCGTAAATCATACGGTTTGCAGTATCGTAAGCAACTGCTTCAGAGAAACAGATATATTTTTTGATGTTATAATTTTTGAGAGATTCAAAGTCAACGTCGAATGCGTAGAATGTGTTTGTGTAATATGGCTCGAAGTCTTTTAATTCTTCAAGGCCCATCATAAGGATTTTTTCGTTGGGGTCTTTTGCGATGTAATCAAGTGCTGTCTGGAGTGTTTCCGGGTTTTCCTGCTTGATACGGATATATTTGAGTGTTTTTGTTTTATATTTAAGTGTTTCCATTCTTCCGCCGATATTCTTGAAGTTAAGGAAACCTTTCTGTAATTCTTTATTTGAAATGCCGAAGCTGTTGCATACTGCAATGCAGAGTGCGTAGTTGAAAATATAGAAAGGCTCGTTGTTGGTAACAGTGAAACGGAAGCCGTTGCAGTCAAAACTGCTGTGGTCGGAGAATTCAACATTCTCTGCGTAGAAATCAACTTTATCTTCAGAGCTGAAGCCACATCCTGAACAATGGAATTTACCTACGTTGTCTACGTTGTAGTAATCAAAAACGATTTTGTCGTTACATTTAGGGCAGGGCATTGTAACATCGTAGAATTTATCTTTTACAAAAGAATATTTGGTTTTGCTCACACCGTAGTAAACAACTTTCTCTGTAAGGTCTTCGAAAGATTTTGCACGGGGCTCACCATCGTTAAGGAAAAGAGTAACGTTGGGGTTAAAAACTTTTCTGAATTTCTGAACAATATAATCAGGTTCACCGTTTCTCTGTACCTGGTCCTTCTGCAGGTTAGTAATACAGATTTTACTTGCGGGGATGTGCTTGTAGATGTGTTCAAGTGAACGTTCATCAATTTCAAAAGAAAAATATTCTGTTTTAACTTTGCCGAACAATGTTGAATTGCGGATAAGTGCTGTTGCAATACCGCCGATCATATTTGCACCTTCAAGGTTGGAGCAAACTGTTTTGCCTGCATTTTTAAGGGCGTGTACAACCATATTGTTTGCAGTTGACTTACCGTTTGTGCCTGTGATAAAAACAACCTTGTCAGTGTCGATGCCTGTGAACTGACCGATAAAATCGGGCATAATTCTGTTTGAGTTTGCACCGGGCATATTTGTTCCGCGTCCTTTTGCGAAAAGGTTACAGAACAACATAAGTGCTTTGCCTATCCAGAGTGCCAATAAAAACTTCATTTTTTTCATAGTAAACGTCCCCAATGTGAAAAATATTTTGTTTTTGGAAATTTCAATTTTGTTAAGAAAAAAAGCCAAGAACAATATGTTCCTGGCTTTTGGTGCGAGAGACGGGACTTGAACCCGTACGGGATTACCACACGCCCCTCAAACGTGCGCGTCTGCCGATTCCGCCACTCTCGCTCAACGAAAGATATTATAGCAGAGTAATCTCTGTTTGTCAACACTTTTTTATAAATTTTTTAAAATTTTTTCTGATTTATTTTTTTGCCTGTAAAAACATAATGAAAATGGCTGAAATTGAGCATCAGCCATTTTTGTAAAATTATGTTTAAGCCTGTCTTTCGCTGCCCCAGAAGAACAAAGCAACTGTGCCGGGGCCTGTGTGTGAACCGATTGTTGTGCCGACGCTTGTAATCTGAACTTTGCCGTCAAGATTTTTGAAACGCTGTTCAACCAGATCAGCAACTGCACGTGCGTCTTCATAACAACCTGCATTTGAAATAAAGCATTTTCCGTTGTAATCAAGTCCGCCTTCTGCAAACTGTTCCATTTTATTTACGATTTCCACGATAACTCTTTTCTTTTCTCTTACCTTGAAGCGGGGGATGAGTTTACCGTTATTATCCATGTCAAGCAGGGGACAGATTTTGAGCACTGTGCCGAACCAGCCTGAAACTTTTGAAACTCTGCCGCCTTTTACGAAGAAAGTAAGGTCAGTTGAGAAGAACCAATGATGGAGATTAAGTTTATTGTTTTCAGCCCAATCGCGGAGTTCATCAATACCCATACCGCCGTCACGCAGGTCAGCAAGCTTATCCACAAGAAGACCGTAACCTGCAGATGCACCCAATGAGTCAACGATGTAAATTTTTCTGTCGGGATATTTTTCTTCAAGCTCTGCTTTAGCAATGTTAGCAGAATTGAATGTGCCTGAAATACCGCTTGAAAGGCTTACGTGCAGAATATCTTTACCCTGCTCAAGGAAAGGTGTGAAATATTCAATATATTCATCAACATTAACCTGAGAAGTTGATGTTTCGGCACCGTTTGCCATTGCCTTGTAAAATTCATCGAAAGGAATTGTTTTGCCAAGGTCGTCGTTGTACTGCTTTCCGTCAAGCATAAAATGGAAGCATATATAACTGATATTTCGTTTTTCAAAATGTTCCTGAGTCAGGTCTGCTGTTGAGCAACAGCTTAAAATGTAATCTGCCATGGAGATTCACCTCAGTTTTCTATATAATACAGCACATTATTTCTTGACATAAAATGCTATACTTGATATAATATTATACGATAATGTTACAAGCACAAACAAATACATTTTCTTAAAAGTGTATAAATATCTATACAAAAAGAAGGAAAGATATAAAAATGAATGAGGATAAGAGAATCTTAAAAACGAAAAAGAATCTTAAAAATACTCTTTTGGAATTATTGGACGAAAAGTCCTTTGAACAGATTACCGTTAAAGAAATCTGCGAAAGGTCAGCGACAAGCAGAATTACTTTCTACACTCATTATGCTGATAAATACGAGTTGCTTGATTCAATTTTTCAGGAGTACATTGCTTCTGCGAGAAATGAATATGCAGAGTTGAATAAAAAAAATAACCCCGAAAATAATCCCATTCAAAATTACTGCAATCTTCTCGAAAGCATTCTCAATCTGTGCCTTGTTACAATTCCTTTTCTCAACAATACTTTCCCGAGTGATGGGTCATATATTAACACCTCGTTTTACCATTATCTTTATAAATATGTTGAGCATCGTGTTGAAAGAGAAAGCCGTTGTCTTACATATAAATACTCAGTAAGCAGAATTGCATCTTTCCTTACATACGGCTTCTGGGGATTTATTACAAAATGCAAGGAAGAATCTGTGCCGATAGAAGAAGCAAAAAAACAGGCAAGGGAATTACTTGTGTCATTGCTTGAAAATAATGTTCTTGCCAATATTTAAATTTTTTAACACAAAAATTTGAAATTTAATATTGTAATATAAAATAAAATGTGTTATAGTATTTCAGGCATTTATTAAATTTATTCAGGAGGATAAAGATGAAAAAGAATGTAAAATCAAACAAACTCACCATCGGTGAAATTGCTGCTTATTCTCTGGGTTCATTGGGCAGAGAATTCAGTAACAACTGTATAAATGCATTTTTCCTTGTATACCTTTGCATTTATCAGGGTCTTAACCCCATTGTACTTACAGTTGCATTTGTTCTTGCAAAACTCTGGGACGCAGTTAACGACCCCATGCTCGCAACAATTGTTAATAACACAAAGAAAAGTCGTTTCGGACGTTACCGTCCCTGGCTTCTCGGCGGTGCAATAGTTAACGCTATTGTTATTGTTGCAATGTTCTCACCTGTATCTTTTGAGAACATCACACTCAAATACGTTTATTACCTTGTAGCATATGTTCTCTGGGGTATGTCATTCACAGTTCTTGACGTTCCTTTCTGGACAATGCTTCCCACAATCGCTGACTCAACAGACGAAAGGAATCAGGCAAGTTCAATGGCAAAACTTATCGGCGGTTTCGGCGGTTTCCTTGTAGGTATGCTCGGCACATCTTTCATTCTCCCCATGTTTGCAAAACAGGGCATGATGAAGGCTTATCAGTATCTCGGAATGGCAACAGGCCTTGTTCTTATTGTGTTCCTTCTTATTACTGTAGTGTTCGTTCGTGAAAAGATTGACCTTCCTCACGAAAACGTTGGTCTTAAATATATTCTTTCAACTTTCAAAGAAAATGACCAGCTTCGTGCATATGCAGGTTCACTCATTTTCTTCCTTACAGGTACAACAATTGCTCTTAACCAGATTCTTTATCTCTATACATATTGCTATGAAGACGGTGCAGACTATCTTCCCAAAGCATTCAGCTATACTCTTTTCTGGGTTATCGCTTGTACAGGTCAGGGTATTGCAATGATGTTCTACAGCTGGATTGTTAAGAAGCTTCCCCGTGAAAAAATCTACGGAATTTCTTTCCTTGCATGTATTATCAGCTATGTACTTCTCTTCGCAATATTCTTCTTCCTCAAACCCGGTAACGGCGATATGAAGATTTATTGGCTCAACACAGTTCTTGTTGCACTTTCAGGTGCTTTCCTTATGACTGCATCAGGTCTTAACCAGATCGGTTCAACAGTTATGATTGCTGACATCGTTGACTACGGTGAATGGAAAACAGGCAAACGCGGCGACAGCGTTATGTTCAGTGTTCAGACACTTATCCTTAAATTTGCAGGTGCTATTGCATCACTTATTCTTGGTATCGGTATTTCCGTTTCAGGTCTTCCCACAGTTACAGACCTTCCTGTTATCGACGCAGAAACAGGTGCAGTTGCAAATGTTCAGCTCTTCACAGATGAAGATGACAAATATCTTGTAAAAGATGAAACTGTTTACAAAAATCTTTCAGAAATGGAAGGCATTGGCGAAGAAAACCTTGTTAAGGTTGCTGAAGACGAAAGCATCATTTCAACAGACGGTCTTACAGTTCTTCGTGCATTTATGTTCCTTACTCCCATTCCTCTTACAATTGTCGGTTACTTTATTTATAAGAAAAAGTATTGGCTCTACGGCGAAAAATACGATAAGATTAAAGAAGAAATTGACGCTAAACGTAAAGAAGAAGAAAAAGCAGCAAAATAAAAATTATAAAAGGCGGATAACTTCCGCCTTTTTTTACTATGGTGGTGTTTTCTGATGAATAAACTTAATTCCCGATTTATTATCAACGCAGATGCAAAAGCAAATGAAGAAAATATTCTTTTGTTTGATAATGTAAGAATCAGTGTTCTTCTGCCCGGTGTTATCAGGATTGAAAAGGGCAGTTTCTGCGACAAGCCTACACAGAGTTTCTGGCACAGAAACCACGGTAAGGTAAACTTTACTTCTGAAAAACAAGGCAGTAAAGTTATAATAAAAACAGACGAAGCGGAATTCTGCGTAAACATTTCAAACGGTAAACCCTTGTGGGCAAAGCGTGACGGATTTACTTCAAAATGCAATAATAAAAATAATCTCAAAGGCACTGCAAGAACTCTGGATCAGGCAAAGGGCGAAGTCAGACTCCTCGACGGTGTTGTGTCTTCCGACGGTGCAGCGGTAGTTGATGACAGTGATTCTCTCGTAATCGAAGCAAATGGTGAGATTCTGCCGAGAGAAGGCAAAGCAAAAGATACCTATGTTTTCTGTTACGGACATAAATACACAGATGCAGTTAAAGCACTTTTTGCTCTGTGCGGAAAAGCACCCCTTATTCCGAAATACGCGTTGGGTAACTGGTGGAGCAGATATCACGCATACACCGAAGAAAGCTACATTAACCTTATGCTTGAATTCAAAAAGAAAAATATACCCCTTACCGTTGCTACAATCGATATGGACTGGCATTGGGTTAATATCAGAAAACAATTCCCCGAATTCAGCGCAAAATGGGGCGATTACTACATTGTAATGGACGGCTGGACAGGTTACAGCTGGAATACAGATTTGTTCCCCGATTACAAGAGATTTTTGAATACACTCCATTCTATGGGACTTAAAACTACAGTTAATCTTCATCCTGCAAACGGTGTAAGAAGTTTTGAAGATATGTACGAAGATATGGCAAAGGCAATGGATAAAGACCCGAAAACAGGGGAGAGAATTGACTTTGACATAACAGACCCCAAATTTATAAACGCGTATTTTGACATTCTTCATCATCCTTATGAAGAAAACGGAGTTGACTTCTGGTGGATAGACTGGCAGCAGGGCAGAAAAACAAAAACTCCAGGTCTTGACCCGTTATGGGCATTGAATCATTTCCATTATCTTGATTCACAACGCGAAGGAAAAAGACCGCTGATTCTATCAAGATATGCAGGTATCGGCTCTCACAGATATCCCTTGGGCTTTTCAGGCGACACTCATATGAGCTGGTCTGCACTTGATTTTCAGCCTTACTTCACTTCAAATGCGTCAAACTGCGGTTATACTTGGTGGAGCCACGATATCGGCGGACATTGCCGCGGCCAGCACGATTATGAGATGTACACCCGTTGGGTGCAGTTAGGTGTATTTTCACCCATTCTCCGCCTTCATTCCACAAACAATGCCTTAAGCGGTAAAGAGCCGTGGAATTATTGCACGCAGGCGGAAAACATAGTATCCGATTTTATGAGATTAAGGCATAGCCTTATTCCATACATTTATTCTATGAATTACCGTTCACACAACGAAGGCAGAGCCTTGTGCGAACCGATTTATTACATTTCTCCCGAAGAAAAAGAAGCGTATAACTGCAGAAATACATTTATGTTCGGCTCTGAGCTTCTTGTTTGTCCCGTAACAGATAAGTGCGACGAAGGCACTCATACCGCACTCAGTGAAGCTTATCTTCCTGAAGGAAGATGGACAAATATTTTCAACGGAAAAATTTACAACGGCGGCAAAAAAGTCCGTTTCAATTCTTTCCTTGAAGAAATGCCCGTTCTTGCAAAAGAGGGTGCAGTTATTCCTATGTCGCTCGACGAAGGCAATTCAATCAGTAACCCCCAAAACCTTAAACTGAAAATCTATCGCGGCACCAATGAATTCACTCTTTACGAAGATGACGGTGAAACACTGAACTTTGAAAACGGCGAATTCAGCAAAACAACCATCAGCGTCAAAGAAGAAAAAGGAAACCTTTTTGTTACTCTTTCAGGCGCAAGTAAAAAAGATTTTATGCCTGAAAACAGAGCATACACTTTTGAATTCTGCGATGTTGAAAGTTATGACGGAATTTCAGTTTCAGCCGACGGAAAAGAGATTGATTTCAGTGTGGCAGACGGTACGGTCTGTATTGAAAAACTTCCCGTTGAAAGCAAAATTGAAATCTGCCTTGAAAATATCAGCGTAAAAACAAACCCTGATTACAAAATAAGTTTTATAAATGCTTTGAGCAGATATGATGCTAAAAACGGAAAGAAAACAAAAATTTATTTACCTATGCAACTGATTAAAGAAAAATCAAAACTCATAAAACACGTGAAGAAGCTTTCTTCAGATTCCTTGAGAAATCAGTTGCTGGAAATTTTAGAAGATATGCAATAATAAAAAGCCTCAGTTAAATCAACTGAGGCTTTAATATTTATCTGAGATTTTCGGGTATCTCTTTTGTTTTAAGTTTCTTTTCGATGAATTCCTTGTACACACAGTAAAGCACAGTACATACGGGCACTGCAAACAGCATACCGATTATGCCGAACATACCGCCGCCAACCGTAACTGAAAATAACACAAGGATACCGGGTAAACCTACTGTTTTGCCCACAACCTTCGGATAAATCAGGTTCGTTTCAATCTGCTGAAGAACAATGATAAAAATAACAAACCATAATGCTTTCATAGGGTCAACCAGGAGTATAAGAAACGCTCCTATTGTTGTGCCGAAAAGTGCACCGAAAACGGGGATAAGTGCAGTAAAGCCGATAAGAATTGAAATTACTGCAGGGTAGGGCATACGGAGAATAAGAAGTCCGATAAAGCAAAGTAACCCGATTATAACTGCTTCCAACAACTGACCTGTTACAAATTTTGTGAAAGTATCTGATGTCAGGCGGGAAAAACCGATAATCTTTTCGGCTTTTTCTTTCGGACAAGCAGCATAAAGTGCTCTGCTTGCGTGCTTTGATAATCTTTCCTTTTTTGCAAGGATATAAAGTGAGAAGAAAATCGCAATTATGAAGTTTACAATCACAGTTATAATTGAGGTTGTAAATTCAACTGTAGTGTTTATAAAACTGTCGGCATAATTATCAAGGAATTTGTTGATAATTTCTCCGGCTTTACTCCAGTTGAAGTCGATGCTCGGAAGGATAATGTTGTATCTTGCAAGGAAAGCATGAAACTTGTCAATAAGTGAATTCAGATTTTTAATATACCCGGGTAGCATATTTGCAAAAGAACTTACTGTTTCTGCAAGCTGGGGTATTATCATAAACAAAACCGCAAAAACAACTCCGAAAACAAGGAGTGTGCTGAATGTAAGGCAAACAGGACGTTTTGCTTTGTCGAAAAGCTTTGTTCTTTTCTTTTTCGGAACTCTGTCCCAGAGTTTTTCAATGGGGCGGAGAATTGTGTTTATGATAAAAGCAAGACAAGCACCGATAATAAAAGGTGACAACAAACCCGAAACTGATTTGATAACGTCTGAAAACGCAGCCGTATGGTTAAGTGTCCAGTTAAGAAGCACCGTAAAAGTTATTATCGCAAGAACAAATTTTAATGTTTTCTTATTCAGAGGGATTTTTTTCTCTGTGTTTTTGTTTTCGTTAAAATCGTCTTTTTTCATATTTTTTCAAGAACTTCTGCCACACCGTTGAGAGCATCGTTGTCGGCAAGTTCAATAGCACCTTTGTCAACAAGAGAAGCTGTTGCGGGGTTGATGGGAAGCTTTGCAAGTACGGGAACACCTAACTGCTTTGCAATTTCATCAGCTTTGCTTTCACCGAATACGTTGATGTGTTTGCCGCAATCAGGGCATTCGAGATAACTCATATTTTCAATAACACCGATGATGGGGATATTCATCATCTTTGCCATATTGTAAGCCTTTTTAACAATCATAGTAACAAGGTCCTGGGGAGTTGTTACGATAATGATTCCGTCAACGGGAAGTGACTGGAACACAGTAAGTGAAACGTCGCCTGTTCCGGGAGGCATATCAACGAACATATAGTCAACATCGCCCCAGATAACTTCCTGCCAGAACTGCTGAACCATACCTGAAATAACGGGACCTCTCCAGATAACGGGTTTTTCTTCATCGTCAAGAAGAAGGTTTACGCTCATAACTTTAATGCCCATTTTGCTTTCTCTGGGGAAAAGGCCTGAATCGTTTCCTTCTGCCATACCTTTGATTCCGAATGCTTTGGGGATTGAAGGGCCTGTAATATCAGCATCAAGAACTGCTGTGTTATAACCTTTTGTTTTCATTGTAACTGCGCAAAGAGATGTTACAAGGCTTTTACCTACACCGCCTTTACCGCTTACAACGCCGATAACTTTTTTTACATTGCTCATCGGATTTGCAGGGATGTGCAAATCTTTCTTTTCACAGTTTGAAGAACATGATGAACAATTTCCTGAACAACCGCTACTCATAGTTTTAAAAAACTCCTTTTGTCTATTTTTTACCTATATATTATATACCCAATAATTTTATTTTGCAATGTTGATATTGTATTTTTTTTATTGTTGAGTTAAAATATAATTATAGGAAGTGATGAATATGTACGAAACAGTAAAGGCTCAGGCAAAAAAAGCAGTTGAAGAATTGCTGGAAGTTGCCAATCTTAAAAAAGGCGATATTTTTGTTGTTGGATGTTCTTCAAGTGAAATTGCAGGCGGAGTTATCGGCCACGATTCTTCTCTGCAGATGGCGGAGGCTGCATTTGCAGGAATTTATCCCGTGCTTGAAGAAAAGGGGATTTACCTTGCATGTCAGTGCTGCGAACATCTCAACAGAGCAATTATCATAGAAAACGAAGCGGCCGAAAAATACGGATACGAGGTTGTGTCTGTTGTGCCGCAGCCAAAAGCAGGCGGCTCTTTTGCAACTACGGCTTACAAAAAATTCAGAAACCCCGTTGCTCTTGAAAACGTAAAAGCACACGCAGGTCTTGATATCGGTCTTACGTTAATCGGTATGCATCTTAAAAATGTTGCAGTGCCTGTAAGATTATCTCTCAACAAAATCGGCGAAGCACCCATTGTTGCTGCAAGAACAAGACCGAAATTTATCGGCGGCGAAAGAGCAAAGTATGAATAAATATTACTTCTTAAATTTAATTTGGTGGTATATGTGATTATAACTGAACGTAAAAAAATTCGTCTTGCAGATTATGATTACTCGTCAGTCGGTGCTTATTTTATTACTCTCTGCACCAAAAATAAAGTGAAAAATCTTTCCCACATCATCGTAGGGGACGGGTTGCCCGTCCCGAAAAACACAGCTTACGGTGATGTAGTCAAAGCGTATATAGACGAAATTAAAGTCAGATATTCAGGTGTTTCTGTCGATAAGTTCGTTATTATGCCAAACCACATACATATGATTATTGTGATTTCGCAAAGCGGGACGGGAAACCCGTCCCCTTGTATAATAATGTAAAGACCAAATATGATACAATAGTTGTAACACTGTGGATTGGTTCCCGTCCCTTCCGGCAAGAAATTCTTGACTGGTTTTCGTAGGATACAACCACAGGTTCAAACAGAAAAGTTAATAAGTTG
>JAFUIO010000024.1 GCA_017468425.1 Clostridia bacterium
AATTTATATGATTATTAATTCCTTCATTGTAGGGGACGATGCCCACATCGTCCCGCTTCAGATTACAAGAGATTTTTCGGGTCGATGTGGGCATCGACCCCTACGAAAATTAAAATAAATACACAGTTAAATTATAATTTAAACTAAAACAACGGATAGCCAATCGGCTATCCGTTGTTGTTATGCTTTGTCTGAACGTCTGTATTTTATAATTTCTCTGATTCCTGTTACAACAAAGTAAAGTGATAAAACTGCTGCCACAAGATATTTTCTCCAATCAATTTCTCCGTTTATGGTAAGTATAATGTAAGAGCCGATTGCGAGTAAACCGATTACCATAAGAATGACTGATGAAACGAGATTGAATTTATTTGTCATTTTTATCACCTTCATGTAAATTCTTTTTGTAGTCAATAATTCCTTGTATTCCCATGATAAGCAAATAGACCAAAAACAGCGATGTTATAATAAATCTTTTTTCGACGTGGCCATTGATGTAACCGTTAATTATCATATAAACAGACAATGATAATCCGATAATGCTAATTGCAAATTGGAAAACAGAAGCAAAAAATCCGTTTTTGTTTGTTTTCTCCTTTTTGTAATCTATAAGGAGTTTTATACCTATTATCATTCCCGCTGCTATAAAAACGATGCCCAAAATATAGGGGAAGTCAGATTCCTTGTTAAACAGCGGATCGGGTGAGAGAATTTTTAAAATAATAATAGTTAAGCCGCCAATTATTAAAAATAGCCCTGTGTACAAATTAGTTTTGTTTTTCATAACAATCATCCTTGTTAAGCGGGTTGAAACAATCCTTTCTTGTGTTTTATTGTAATTCTATCGATTTTCGTTCAAGTAAGTCCATAAAATAAATTTATTTAATTTCTGCTTTCCATGCGTATTCGAAGATTTCGCCTGCTTCGAGCGACTGGATTCCTCTCTTTTCAGAAACGTCATTTTTGATTTCGTAAGAATCGTTTACGCCCCACCAGGGTTCAATGCAAACATAAGGTGCACCGGGTTTTGCCCAGATGCCGAGGAAAGGTGCATCGCCCATATCAAAATGAAGAATTTCTTCACCGGTCTGGCCTTTCAGAGTAAGTCCCTTTGATTTGAAACCGTTGAGAATAAGAGCATCTTCAACGAAAATATCTTTTGTTACCACAACTTCCTTTGCGTTATCAAGGAGAGGCTCGTCAAATACTGCGATAATTGAATCTTTGTCGATTCTCTCTGTTACGAGAGTTTCGTTTTCGTCGAAAATAATGCTGTCGCCGATTTCAATGTTGAATCCGGGATGTGCGCCCAATGAGAAATACATTTTCTTATCGTCAATATTTTTAACTGTGTGAGTAACCTTAAGTCCTTCGTTGTCAAGTTCAAAAGTAACAAAAAGCTCAAATTTGAAGGGATACATTGCAAGAGTGTTTTCGTCAAAAGTCTGGAAGAAAACCGCCTTTGTATCTGTTTTTTCAACAAGTTCAAATGGGCGTTTTCTTGCAAAACCGTGTTTCTGCATTGTGTATTCTGTGCCGTTATAGCGGTATTTATCGTCAAGAAGCTTGCCGATAAAGGGGAAAAGGATAGGTGACTGACCGTACCAGATTTCTTCTCTGCCGTACCATATATATTCTTTGTCTGTGTCTTTTTTTATAATGCTGTGAAGCTCGGCACCATCGTGTTTGATTTCTGCTGAAAAAACAGCGTTTTCAATTTTTGTAATCATATTAAAACTCCTTTATGAATTATTTATTCTGAATGCAAATTATTTTGCAAATACAGTGCTGAACCAATATCTGAACATATCAACGAAAATCTTTATGAATTCTGCCATTGCTTTAACTAACGGATTTTCGATATCGTTGAGTTCATCAGTTTCGCCTGCGGGCATATTTATCTGTTCGTTTTTGCCGCTGTATTCAACGTTTTCTCCGTTAAGCAGAGTGAAGCTGAATGTACGCTGACCGAAAGGTGTAACAGAGCCCTTTGAAACGTAAGTAAGTGTTGCTGTTATAACTTTTTTGCCGACTTCGGGAAGTGTTCCTTCAAAGTCTAATTCTATGCTTTCACCGGGAGCGATGTAGTCTGTTTTATTTACATCTACGGTAATATCGCAACCCTTGAATTCAACTGCAACAATTTTAACAGAATCTTCTGCACATACGTTTTTAATAACAAACTTTGTGTCGTTTTTATCTGCAAAGCCTTCAACTGAATTGTTGAAAGAAGCGTGCACTGTGTGGGAGGGGTTTGTAGTTGCGTGGAACTGGGGATAATCAGGTGACGAATAAACATTTTCATATTTGTCGTTAAGAACACCGTTTATGATAAGTTCTTTTGTGAATTCATCTTTGTAAACCATTCCGTGGAAAAGTCCGCTTACAACCCACGTATCATCGGGAAGATATGCAGTTGATAAATCGTATGCCATATTGGGAGAAACTTTATTTTTGCCGTCGCAGGGGTTAACCTGAGTGTAACCGTCTGCAAATCTTTCACCGTAAGGGGCACAGGTAGCACCTGTTGAAGCATTGAGAGTGATAATAGCATCAGAGTTTTCAGACATACCTGTGATAACAGGAATATCTGCACCTGCAACGATAGTAATGTTCATTCCGTATTTATCCTGACACTCCTGAAGCTTTTCACCCATTGAGGGGAGGATTTCATAATGGAAACGGTCGCTGAGTTCTATTGTGCCTGCAGCCACTACAGGGTCGAGAAGTTGTTTCTTGGCATCTTCATAAAGATGTGTGGGAATAAAATCCCATAAACTGCCCCAATAGAGAAGGAATCTGTGAGCCTGAGGAACGAGTGTGTCGTTCAGAAGATCATCCACAAAGCCTAATGCTTCTGATTTGAGAAGCCAGTCATAATCGTCTTCCCACATAAATCCGTGCTGAATGAAAGTAAGTAAATCTTCTTCTCTGAAATTGACATTTGCAGTGAGAATATCGTAAGCAATGCCTGCACCGCCTATTGCGGGAATAGCAAGCACAGCGTTATCAACGTCCTGCTTGTATCCGTAGAGGGCAAGGTAAGTTGCAGTAACCTGTCCGCCGTGGCTCAGTGCATAAATGTTGACTTTGTCTTTTCCTGTGTATGCTTTAACCTGCTGGATATAATCGTCAAGCTCGTTGGCACAGTGTTCTGCACCATATCTGAAATCGTTGTAGAAATTGAAGATGTTCTCATATCCTACATATTCTGCAAGCTTGTCCTGAATTTCAACTTCGTGGCGGTACTGTCCGTCAGGATGAAGCTTTATAACATTTGCAGAACAACCTTCTTCAGGTGTTTCGTAATAATTCTGCAGGGGGTAAAGGCTTGTGCCGTCGGGGAGAATTTTAAGCTTTCTGAACCATTCGATAAAGTCAGTGCCCACAGCATCCTGAAGCACTGTATCTTCAGGTTTTTCTTTGCCTATGTTTTTGATAGTGTTTTCAAGGATACCTAAAATCATATCAGGAGTAATTCCCCATATGTGTTCTTCTGTTCCGTTTTCGTCAACATATTTCAATGCAGAACCGCTGTAACCGGGAACAATGATTATGGGGTAATCTGTTATATCGTCTTCTGCAGAAGTCTGAAATACGCAGAGAGTGAATAATATAACGAGTACGAGTAAAACTGAAATAATCTTTTTCATAATAAATCCCTCCAGTAATTTACATTATATCATCTGAATAATTTTTTGTAAATAATATATAGGGAACTTCTAAAAACCTATTGTATAAAATACGTTCAGATATTTTTTCGTCAGATGTGCTGAAAATTTGAAGTCTATGCTGTCGCATTAACAAGAATTTTCAGTGCATATGACGGAAAAAGAGCAAACGTAGTTTCGTGCAAGGGTTTTTTAGAGGTTCCCTATAATAATATATTGAAAAAGGAAAACGGACAGATGCACGATTGGGGAACGTACATCTGCCCGTCTTCTTTGAGTTCACAAAAAATGAAAAAAATGAACTCGGAGGGGAAAATATATCAATCTTCGGAAGATTGGCTGTTTATTGCTTTTTTGAAGATGTCACAGGATGGATGTTGAAAATTTTTCCGTCGTTATCAACCATACTTATGGGCATCTCGGGCAAAAGCGTGTGAAGCGAAGTAACAAAAGGTGAAACAACGTTTTCACAGAAACCCGTTACTATGTTAATTGAGTTATATTTTTTAGCTACACTTGCCGCTACAATAAACGGAAAGTCGTTATAGAACAAAATCATTTCTGCCGAATGTTCTCTTGCACATCTGTCAAGTTCGCCTATAGTTTCAAGGTCAGGTCTGTAGCACCCGTTTGTGGGGAAAACACTTAAAACAAGCAAAGAACAGTTTTCTTTTTCTGCAAGGGAAGCACCTGCTTTTATAAGTCTTTCGCACGTTTTCTGGCTTGTTACACATACCAGCACGCATCTGTCATTTTCCATGGCGTCACTCCTTTGTTATCTGTTGTGATTATATAATACACCTAATTTGTGGCGGAATTTGTAAAAAGAAATGACCTTTTGGTAAACATTTTATGAAATTCATTCGACGCAATTATTGACAAACTATTACCTTTGTAATAAAATTTTCATAAAGTAATATGTTACGCTATGCGGAGGTGTTTTTTGTGAAAGAAGTTTCGTATAAAGATATCAGCCTTACTTCAGGCTTCTGGAAAAACAGGCAGGATATTATTAAAAACACTACAATCAGAAGTGTATATGACCGCTTCTTTGATACGGGCAGAGTTGAAGCTTTTGAGATGAAATGGAAAGACGGGGACGATAAAATGCCCCACATTTTCTGGGATTCCGATATTGCAAAGTGGATTGAAGGCGTTGCACTTTTTGCTGATATTACTCCTGAAAATCAGGAAAAAATCGAACATATAATTGACCTTATTGAAGCAGGGCAGGAGAAAAGCGGATATTTCAATATATTCTTTACTGTTGTAAAGCCTGAAGAAAGATTTACCCACAGAACGGAGCACGAGCTTTACTGTGCAGGTCATCTTATTGAAGCGGCAGTCGCTTACTATAAGCAAAGCGGACGTGACAGATTCCTTAAAATTATGTGTAAGTATGCTGATTATATCGAAAAGGTTTTCAGATTTGAAAGAAGTGCTGCTTTCACAACACCGGGTCATGAGGAAATTGAACTTGCACTTGTAAAACTCTATTCTGTTACAAATGAAAAGAGATACCTTGAGCTCGCAAAGTTCTTTATAGACGAAAGAGGTAAAGAAATCGAGCATACCTACGGCGGATTTGTTGACGGAGTGTATGACCAGTGTTTCAAGCCTGTAAGGGAGCAGGAAACTGCAGAAGGTCATTGCGTAAGAGCTTGTTATCTGTACAGCGGTATGGCAGATATTGCAAGAATTTACGGTGACGAAGACCTGAAACGTGCGTGTGAAATGATATTTGACGATATCGTTAATCATAAAATGTATATTACAGGCGGTATCGGTTCATCACATATCGGCGAAGCGTTCACAATCAGTTACGATTTACCCAATATGAGAGCGTATACTGAAACCTGCGCCGCTATTGCACTTGCGTTTTTCGCTCACAGAATGCAGCTTATTGAAAATAAGAAAATTTATGCCGAAGTTATAGAAAGAGTAATATACAACGGATTTTTAAGCGGTATTTCCCTTGACGGAAAGTCATTTTTCTACGAAAATCCCCTTGAAATTATCCCTGAACTGCGGCATAAAGATGTATGCGTGAAACACGGTGAGCGTCTGCCTATAACAGAAAGACTTGAAGTGTTTGATTGCTCTTGCTGTCCGCCTAATGTTATCCGTTTTGTTGCGGCAATAGGGGAAAACGTATATACCTACGATGAAAACACAGTTTATGTTCATCAGTTTATGTCTTCGGAAGCAGACTTTGACGGCAGAAAAGTAATTCAGCAGACAAATTATCCTGCTGACGGAAAGGTGACAATTACATATCAGGGCAAACCCTGCAGACTTGCAGTGCGTGTGCCTGATTTCTGCGAAGATATCGAAACGGAAGACGGATATATTTATTTTGATGTTGAAGACGGAATGGAAACGGAACTTGATTTTACAATGCCTGTTTATTTTGTGGAATCAAATCCCCTTGTGTATGAAAACTGCGGAAGAATTGCAGTAATGCGCGGACCTGTTGTTTATTGTGCGGAAGGCAAAGACAACGGAAAAGTTCTGAGGGATATTACTTTGTGCACAGCGGGAGAAATAAAAGAAATTCCCGATGAATGCTTTGGTCTTCCCGTACTTGAAATCAAGGCTTTCAGAAGAAAGAGCAAAAAACAGCTTTATTATAAAAAGACAGATGAAAAAGAAGAGTTCACGGCAAAACTTATTCCGTATTACGCTTTCGCAAACAGAGGGGAAAGCGAAATGCTCGTCTGGTTACAGTAACGATAAAGAAAGAAGGAAAAATATGAGAATTCAGGATGAACTCAAAAAGAAACTTATTGAAAGTTATCCCTATAAAACAGAACTTCACGCTCACACAAAACCTATAAGCACCTGCAGCGATGTTGTGAGTGAAGACGCGGTAAAACTTTATAAAGAACACGGTTACACAACTCTCACAATTGCCAACCACTTTACATTTGATTATTTTTATAAACGTATCGGCACACGTGATGTGAAAGAATCGGTTGACTTTTATCTTTCAGGATACTACAAAGCAGTTGAAGCGGGCAAAGAGAGCGGACTTAACGTAATTCTTGCAGCAGAGTTGCGTTTTTCAGAAGGACCCGGTAACGATTATCTTCTTTTCGGAATTGAACCTGAAGATTTGTATGAGATTTTCCCTATGCTTCAGGGCACGGTTGAAGATTTCTATAAAAATTACTGCGATGATACAAAGCTTCTTATACAGGCTCATCCTTTCAGAAACGGTCAGGTTATTATGCCGCCTGAAACGGTAGACGGTTATGAAAGCCTGAATCTTCATCCCAACCACAATTCACGTCCTGCCCTTGCGGCAAGATATGCAAAGGAAGTCAATAAGCCTTTCCTTGCAGGTACTGATTTTCACGAATACGGTCACGAAGGCCTGTCCGGTATCAGAACAAAAACTCCCGTGCTTACATCTCACGATATAGTAAAAGCCGTTCACGAAAACGATTTTATTATGGATAGTGACGGACTTTTAATAATTCCTTAATTTTTCTTTATTGACAACTAATTGCATTAAGGTTATAATAGATACATAAAATACATAAGAGGAGATGTTTATTATGAATAAGAAATTTTTACGTGTTATCAGTATAATTCTTTCAGTTATGGTAATTTTCGGTTGTGCAATTACTGCAAGTGCAGACGATACAGGTGCACCTGAAACAATTACAGTAACAGTAAGAGTTGAAGGTCTTTCAAAGCAGCTTGCTGAAAGAAAAGTAACAGTAAGCAAATTAAGCACAGTAAAGGCTATTGTTGATTCTGCTACAATCGGCGTAACATATTATACAGATTCAACTAAAATTTCTCACGTTATGACAGAAGCTGCAGTTACTGCATCTGAATGGCAGTTTGCAGTTGACGGTGTTATCAAAGCAGAAGCAATTGATGCTGTAAGAGTTGATAAAGATTGTGAAATCGTTCTTTACAACGCTTCACCCGATGCAGTAATGCCCTCATTTGTTGCTGATGAAGTAGCATCTACAGGTGTTGTTAAGTTCAACGGCACAAACAAAAACGGTGTTACAGCTCCTATTGAAGGTGCAACAGTTACATGGGAAACAAAATCAGGTGAAAAAGAATTCATAACAGACGCTAAAGGTAACATTTATATCGGTCAGGAAGACCTTACAAAAGGTGCACACGATATTTCAATCAGCAAAATAAATGAATACAACGTGCCTGTAGTAGTACGTCTTGATGACGGCGCAGAGGTTGACGTTGCAGAAATAGCTGATTCAGACGATAGCGACAGATCAGTTTTCACACAGATTTATGAATTCCTTTACGATATCCTTAAAGGTGTTATTGATGTATGGGTGTTCTATTTCAGCGAAATCGGTAAACTTTTCGGTATCGGTAAATAATCATAATAATTAATTTATAAAGCCTTGAATTTCAAGGCTTTATTTTTTTGCAGATATCTGTTATAATGTGGGAGAGGTGATTTTAATGAAAAAAGTATTGAGCTTATTTCTTGTTTTTGTAATGGCAATATCAGCCTTTACAGCATTTTCTGCTATCGTTTCAGCAGAAGACTATGCAACACAGATGCCTGAAATAAAAGAATACGGTTTTATAACTGCACGTGACGGTGCAAAAATCGAATACGGGATTTATGGCGACTTATCGAAAGATGCTCTCATAATGCTTCCTTGCAATGGCGGGGATATGCATAATTTTGACGGCAATCTTCTGCCTGAATTTTCAAAACATTTTAAAGTAATTACAGTTTCACCACGCGGTACGGGTAATTCCGAAAGAGGTGAGGGGGAGCTTACTTTTGACCTTGAAGCAGAAGACCTTCTGTGTCTGCTCCAAGAACTGGAAATCGAAAAGGCTCATTTCTTCGGTTACAGTGATGGCGGAAATTTAGCCATAGTTTTTGCTGTGAATTACCCCGATAAAGTAAAATCACTTGTGCCTGTAGGTGCTAACATCAGCCCCTGGGGTACAAAAATCAACAGCCAGATTCCTATTATTACAAAGTACATAAAATACGCAATAGAAGCTTTTATAACAAAAGACCCTGAAATTGAACTCAGACGCGATATACAGAAAATGATGGTTACACAGCCGTCACTTAAATTCAGCGATCTTGAAAAAATCACTGCACCCACTCTTAATATTTATGCTGATGACGATATGATGTATCCCTGGCATTCTCAGAGAATCACAAAATCAATTTCAGGTGCCGAGGAATTAAGAGTGCCCGATTCAGGCCATTCGGATATTCTTGAATTCAAGGATGAACTTTTTACAAAATTGTTTGAATTTTACAAAAATACAGGAGCGATGTAATGATGAAAAAAGTATTGAGTCTGTTTCTCGTTTTTGCAATTATGGCAACAACATTTTCTGCTTTTTCTGCCGTTTCTTCAGCAGAAGGTTATGCAACACAGATGCCCGAAATCAAAGAACACAATTTTATAACTGCACGTGATGGTGCAAAAATCGAATACGGAATTTACGGTGATTTATCGAAAGATGTGCTCATAATGCTCCCTTGCAACGGCAACGATATGCACAACTTTGACGGCACACTTCTGCCCGAGCTTTCAAAGCATTTCAAAGTAATAACTGTTTCACCCCGCGGTACGGGTCAGTCACAGAGAGGCGAAGGCGAACTTACATTTGATGTTGAAGCAGATGACCTTCTGTGTCTTTTAGATGAACTTGAAATCGAAAAAGCACATTTCTATGGCTTCAGCGATGGCGGAAACCTTGCTCTTGTTTTTGCAAGTAAACACGCAGACAGAGTGCTTTCTCTTATTCCGATGGGTGCAAACATCAACGACAGGGGAACTAAATTTACAAATCAGATAGGTATAGTTTTTGAATACTGGATTTTATGCATCAGAGCATATTTTACAGACGACCCTGCAGTTAAACTCAAAAGAGATATTCAGGGAATGATGGTAGGTCAGCCCACACTTGAATTTAAAGACCTTGAAAAAATCACAGCACCAACACTCAACATTTACGGTCAGAGCGATATGATGTACCGCTCTCATTCAAAGAGAATCACAGCATCAATTCCCGGTGCACGTGAACTTATGGTAAAAGGCGGAGGTCATTCAAGCTGTTTTGATTACACTCACGAAATTCTTTTACCTGAAATTCTCGGCTTTTACGCTGAAAATAATTTTCTTGATTAACAAAAAGCCACCCATTGGGTGGCTTTCAGACTGTCTGCATTTTTTATTGCCTTACGGCATATATTTTTCTGAGGTGATAAAATTGTCAGGTATGTTCAGATTCGGCGTTATTGCATCTGTTGCAATAGGTTGCCTGATTATTATTGTTTCTGCATTCAAAACAAAGCGTTTGTTTTCCTGCATCTTTTTAAGTGCTCTGCAAGGCATTGCCGCAATTTTTGCAGTTAATGCATCAGGGCTTATAACAGGTCTGCATCTGCCCCTTAACGGCTATACTATTGCATCTTCTGTAATCGGCGGTACTCCTGCAGTAATAGGAATGGTAGTAATGGAAATTATATTTCTGCTTTAAAGCTCAGGAACATATTTAAGAGTATATCGCATAGAATCATCCGTTGCGGTATTGGTAAGAATGAGCTCCGTTTTGTCGATTTCATAAGTATAGTGTGTTGTGATTTTTTTTGAATAAACAGTTGAAGTAACGGAAATTTCTTTAATACGTTTATCGTAGGCATAAACTGCATCTGCTGAGCCGTTGTATTTAACTTCAAGTACAGGAATTTTCACGTTATTGTATGTAACTTCACCTGTGCCGTCTTCGTGAAATTCAAGGCTGATGCTTTTATCGTCTGAAATCCAGGTGCCGAGGAAAGGGTTTCTGTTGATTTCGCGTACGGCAAGAGTGATTAAAACGGCAGCTGCTATAACGATTATACCTGCAATAACAAGGGCGATAATTCTTCTTGTTTTTCTTGTCATAAACTATATACCTCTATTTATTATAATTTAATTTTGCGAATCCAGAGCGTGTTTTAAGTCATGCTCTTTTTTATTATACCATTCCTGCTCAAAAAAACAATAGCGAAATAAATAAAGAGTGTTTCTTTCGGGAAATAATTAATAAAAAGTTCATTTTTTACGCGTACGCTTTACACAAAGAATTTATATGCTTAAAATAGTGTAGTTTGATTAAATGCTTGTCAGGTGAAATTATATGAAACGTTTACAACATTTATATAAAAAATCATTCTGCTTATCTGAAGAAACAGACAAGGAGTTTTTTGACTGCGTAAGGGATTACTATTATACGCAGGAATTCCAGAGCCTTGATAAATCTATACAGCACGGTTCAATAACTCTTATTCAGCATATAAAGAGTGTGGCATACCTTTCTTACAGAATTTCAAAAAAACTGAATCTTGATTTCTGCAAAACTGCAAGAGGTGCATTGCTTCACGATTTGTTTTATTATGATTGGCACGACCCTGACCCGTCTCACCGTCTGCACGGGTATTTTCATCCCGGCTTTGCGCTGAAAAACGCAAGGGAGTTAAGTGCAAAGAATAATCTTGAATTATCGGAAATCGAAGAAAACATTATTTATCGCCATATGTTTCCGCTTACGGTGATTCCGCCTAAATACAAGGAATCCTTGCTTGTGTGCCTTGTGGATAAATATGTGGCAACAAAAGAAATAATCATATGTTCATCTGAAAAAAGAAGCAAGAAATTTTTCGGAGAAATAAAGGAGAGTAAATGATGGAAAAAGTAATAGAATATGTTCTTTTCTTTTTCTTTTATAGTATCATCGGATGGATTTCGGAAGTAATCTATTGTTATATAAAAGATAAAAAATTCACAAACAGAGGCTTTCTTTTCGGCCCTATATGTCCCATATACGGCACAGGTGCATTGAGTATGCTTCTGGCTCTTACGTGGTGTAAGGATATACGCATCGGCAAGTTGTTTATCGGTCCGCTTCTGGTGTTGGTGATAGGTGTTGTTGTGTGCGATATTGTGGAATATCTTACAAGCTATCTTATGGAAAAACTTTTCCACGCAAGATGGTGGGATTACAGCAAGAAAAAGTATAATCTCCACGGCAGAATCTGCCTTGAACACAGTTGCTATTGGGGCATTTTTTCAGTTTTACTGATATATCTCATTCATCCTTTCGGTGCGGCAAAATTAGCACTTCTTATTCCTTATGAATGGAAGTTAGGACTTATGTGTGCAGCACTTGCACTGTTCCTTATCGACCTTGGCAGGGCGGTTAAAAACGCAATAGATGTCAAGAAGTTTTCCGATAAATTCAAAGCTATAAAAGAAAAAGTTTCATCATACACTCTGAAATTTACGGAGAATATAAAAGATGATTTTTACACACTTGTCAAAGATTTAAAAGCACAGATTACGGGTGAAAAAACAGACAAAAAAGGTAAAAGCAGAACAAACCGTATGTTTAAAAATAACCCGAATATTATTGAAAATCTGAAAGAACAGATTGAAAAAATCGAAAAAATCATTTCGGAAAAATTCAGATAACACAAATCCGCAGATACGGTCAAAATCGTTTCTGCGGATTTTTTATCCAGGTTGACGCACATAAGATTCAGGTATTTTGCCGACGATAATCGTTTCGCCTATAACGATTGTGTTTTCAACTGATGTGCTTAATTTTTTTCCTGATGTGATAATACTGATATCGGCTTCAATTCTTATCTGAATCTGATGACGTGACTGGTTGATTCCCGTGCTTTCAAAAAGGTTTTCAATTCCGCTGCGGGCATTACCTGAAAGGCTTATGTAGAAAGTAAGGGAAGGGCCTCTTCCTATTAAAAGGTCGCTGCCTGTGAGTGTGCCGATAGGGACTTTTACAGGGCAGCGGGACTGGCTGTCAATTCTTTTCACAACCTCGTCAAGAATTGCTCCTTCAATGGCGTTTGTAAGGTTTGTGTTGGTGCCTACGGAAATAATATTTCCTTCTTTGTCGTACCTGTAATCAACAAATTCTTTATAGCTTTCATCATCTGAATCTATAACTGCACTTACGGAATCGTTAATTGCCTGGATTGCAACGTTTTTTGCTTTGTCTACAGACATTGTGTAAAGCACATCAGCGGCTTTCGCGTCTATAAGTAAAGCAAAAATTGCCGTAATCAGAAGCGTGCATATTATGAAAAATGTAATTTTCTTTTCAAGTGCAGAACGGTAACGTTTCATCCGCCTGAATCGTCGCCTATGTCTTTTCATACAACCACCCAATTTATTATATGTATTTTTTTCATACGGTTGAATTTTTATATGCATTGTGTTAAAATTTAATCAGCGAGTTTCTAAAATTTATGTGTATGAAAGGAAAGTCACATAATGAAAGTTAAAGAATTGACTGAAATACTGGAAGGCAGTGTGATTTACGGCGAAGATTTTCTTGAAAGAGAAGTTTTTACAGCCTGCGGAAGTGATATGATGAGCGACGTGCTTGCTTATGTTAAAGAGCAGGCAGTTCTGCTTACAGGTCTTGTAAACCCTCAGGTAGTGCGTACTGCCGAAATGATGGATATGAAATGTATTGTTTTCGTAAGAGGTAAAAAGCCCGATATTGCTATGATTGATTTAGCTCAGGAAAGAGAAATTCCTCTCATCGGAACAAATATGGAAATGTTTACCGCTTGCGGAAAACTCTATGCGGCAGGTTTACGCGGAGGCAGCGGAAGATAATGGGAGAATTGAATTTTAAGTACGATGTTCTTAAAAATGATTTTACCTGCGCAGGTGAAGCTTCAGGCAAAATCAAACGTACACTTAAAGATTTAGGCTTCGATTCAAACTTAATAAGAAATGTTGCAATTGCAGTATATGAAGGCGAAATCAATATGGTGATTCACGCAGAAGGCGGTGTTATTACTTGCGATATTTCCCCTGAATGCATTACTGTAACACTTGACGACAAAGGCCCCGGTATACCTGATGTTGACCTTGCTATGCAGGAAGGCTTCTCAACTGCACCTGATAATGTAAGACAGCTTGGCTTCGGTGCAGGTATGGGTCTTCCCAATATCAAAAAATATACCGATGATATGGTTATTGAAACACAGGTAGGAGTAGGTACTAAAATTACTCTTAAATTTCTTGTAAAATAAAAACTTATTACCTCTTCACTATTACTTATTACCTGAAAATTTCAAAGAAATTTTCACGGAGGTATCTCTATGGATAAATATTTTCATTCAGTACGCCTTGACACATCAAAATGTGTAGGCTGTATGAACTGTATAAAAAGATGCCCTACCGAGGCAATACGTGTGCGTAAAGGTAAGGCTAAGATGATTCACGAAAGATGCATTGACTGCGGTGAATGTATCAGAGTTTGTCCCCATCACGCGAAATATGCAGAGCGTGAATCTTTAACAAGCATTGTAGATTATAAATACAGAATTGCACTTCCTGCACCTGCTCTTTACGGCCAGTTTGCAAATGTTGACGATATCAATATTATCCTTAATGTTCTCAAAAGAATGGGCTTTGACGAGGTTGCGGAAGTATCAAAAGGTGCGGAACTTGTTTCTCACGCAACGAGAAAACTGATGGCAGCAGGTGCTTTCAGAAAACCTGTTATTTCATCGGCTTGCCCTGCTGTGTGCAGACTTATCAGGATTTCTTTCCCGGAACTTATTCCCAATGTTGTAAACCTGAATGCACCTTTTGAAGAAGCGGCAAAGCTTGCACGTCAAAAAGCAATGAAAGAACAAGGTCTCAAATCAGAAGATATCGGCGTTTTCTTTATCACACCTTGCCCTGCAAAAATCACTGCAATCAAGCAACCGCTTTTTGATGAAAAATCCAACCTTGACGGTGCTGTTGCAATAAGCGATATTTATCCCGTTATGCTTCAGCAGATGAAGAAAGTTACGGAAATTGAAAATATTCAGCATTCAGGCAGAATTGGTGTTGGCTGGGCAGTAAGCGGCGGCGAAGCATCTGCACTTCTTTTAGATAACAGCCTTCACGTTGACGGCATTGAACACGTTATGAAAATCCTTGAAGAAATCGAGGACGATAAACTCAACAATGTTGATTTTGTTGAGCTTAATGCCTGCACTGAGGGTTGCGTAGGCGGTTGCCTTACTGCGGAAAATCCGTATATTGCAAAGAACCGTCTTCAGGCACTTAAAAAGTATCTTCCTGTTGCATGTAACAGAATCGGTGACGATAATGTGCCGAAAGATATGTTCTGGGCAAAACCCCTTGAAGAACTTCCCGTAATGCGTCTGTCAGGAAATATTGTGGACGCAATGCGTATGATGAATGATATAAATGAGATACATAAATCTTTGCCAAACCTTGACTGCGGCACCTGCGGTGCACCATCCTGTAAAGCGTTGGCAGAGGACGTCGTTAAAGGCTATGCAAATATAAACGACTGTATCTTTATGCTCCGCAAACAACTTGATAACAGTGAAATGGAAAACCTTATTCCCGCACCTTACAGAAAAGAAGAGTAATTATGAATGACTTAAGCAGATTGTTTGAAAACGCCCGGGATAACAGCGTGATTGAACTTGAAAAAGGCAGAGTTTATCACGTAAAACCCGAGGATTCTTTTGTGAAAACAGGTTACTTCTGTTCAAATACGGCAAAAAGACACGAGAATCCCAAGGGTACACGCTATTGTGCCGTTTTCCTTGAAGATAAAAAGAATATCACAATCCGCGGGAACGGTGCAGAAATATGTGTGCACGGTAAAATGACACCTTTGCTTTTCAGCAGATGTGAAAATATCACCGTTGAAAACCTTTCGGTAGACTATTTCTGCCCTACGATGACTGAATTTAAAATTCTCTCAAACAACAACGGAATCTGTGAGTTTAAAGTAAATCGGGATTGCCTTTTTGATATCGACGGAAAAGACCTGATACTCAAAGGTGAAACAGCAGAAAACGGCAAACCTTACTGGCAGGGAAAAACATACGGTCAGGGAAGATTTATAAAGATTTTCAACCCTGAAACAAGGCTTACCCGCGATTTCAGACGTGAAACACTTGAATTTAAAAAGGCAGAAAGAATAAGCGAAGACACCTTCCGCGCCGAGCTTGTTTATAAAGATGCCGATTTTCCCGTAGGTCATATTATCCAGTCGAGAAATATTGTCCGCGACCAGACAGGCAGCTTCTTTGAAAGATGCAGAAATCTTGAATTCAGAAATCTGCGTATGAAATTTATGCACGGTCTCGGCATTGTTTCACAATTCTGCGAAAACGTAAAATTTGAAAACTGCGATTTCACTCCGGGAGAGGGAAGGACAGTTGCAAGCACCGCTGATTTCTTTCAGTTTTCAGGATGTAAAGGAAAGCTTTATCTTGATAATATCAAAGCGTGGGGTGCACACGATGACTATGTGAATGTCCACGGCACCCACCTGAGAATTATCAGAAGAAATAAACGTAAAAAAACTATAACTGTCCGTTTTATGCACCCCGAAAGCTGGGGCTTTCAGGCGTTTGAAAAAGGCGATAAACTTGAATTTATCAAGTGGAATACGCTTGAGCCTTTCGGCGAAACGGAAGTTTTATCTTACGAAAAATTAAATGATACAGATATAAGGCTGTATCTTACAAATCTGAATGATAACATTGAAGTAGGCAAAGACGTTGTTGAAAACGCAACGTGGACACCTGATTTGTATGTAAGAAACTGCAATTTCGGCACAACATCAGGCAGAGGAATTTTATGTACAACACGTGGCGAAGTTGTAATTGAAAACAATGTTTTCGACAGCTTGTGGGGACCTGCACTTCTTCTGGAAGATGACTGTAATTTCTGGTTTGAATCAGGCTATACGAAGAAAGTTGTTTTCAGAAATAATGTTGTAAGGCAGTGTGAGCACGCTTCTATGTGGAAAGGTGCACCCGTAATCAGATATTCACCGAAAGTAATGGATGAAAATTCCGCACATTTTGTTCACGGCGAGCTTGTTGTAACAGGCAACACATTCCAGAAACCCAAAGAAGATAAACACGTTTTTTATCTTACATACCTTGCAAAAGCCGAAATCACCGACAATATTTTCGACACCCCGTACACACTTGACACACATTGCGTAGGGGAAATAATCGAAGAAAATAACAGTATTTGCAGGTGATTATATGTCATTGCCTGAACGAAAAAATATAAGATTAAAAGAATATGATTATAGTACACCGGGTGCATATCATATTGTGTTGTGTACCAAAGACAGAAAGCTAATTTTGTCAGACATTATCGTAGGGGACGATGCCCACATCGTCCCGCAAGTTGTGCTGACGGAATACGGACAAATTGTTGAAAAATATATAAAATCAATTCCGGGAATTGATAAATATGTTATTATGCCCGACCATGTTCATATGATAATCATTATAGACGGGTCGATGTGGGCATCGACCCCTACAGGAATTGAAAAACGGATTAGGTCATTCAAAACGTTGGTTACAAAGAATATAGGTTTTTCGATTTTTCAACGTTCCTATTTTGACCATGTTATCCGTAACAGACAAGACTATGAAGAAACTTGGAATTATATTGAATCAAATCCATATCGTTGGGTTGAAAAACATATTCAGTAACTCGAATTAATATTGTAAAGGACGATACCCATATCGTTCCGAAAGGATTATTTATAAAACCGAAAGGATTTTTCCTATGAAAGTCAAAGATTTAGCAGAAAAATATTCGATGAAAATTTTAAATGCGGCAGACATTGAAACACGTGAAGCACAGGGCTGCTATTGCGGAGACCTTTTAAGCTGGGTTATGTCAAGGGCAAATGCTGACGATATCTGGCTTACAGTTATGGGTAATGTGAACTCCATAGGTGTTGCGGTGCTTTCTGATGTTGCCTGCATTGTGCTTACGGAAAATGCGGCATTTGACGCAGATGCACTTAAACGTGCACAGGAAAACAGCGTAATCGTGTTGCAGACGGAAATGAATACATATGAAGTTGCAACAAAAATTTACGAAGAATTAAAGTGAGGAGAGAATAAAATGGAACTGAATTATGATTTCCATTTACATTCCTGCCTGTCTCCTTGCGGAGATAATGATATGACGCCCTATAATCTTGTCAATATGGCAAAGATTATGGGGCTTGACGTTATAGCTTTAACAGACCACAATACCTGCCTTAATTGTCCCGCTGCAATAAAAGCAGGGGAAGAAGCGGGAATTCTTGTAATCCCCGGTATGGAGTTATGCACAGACGAAGAAGTTCACGTAGTGTGTCTGTTTCCTCATCTTGAAAATGCTCTTGAATTTTCTGCTTATGTCAGGGAGAGAATCCCGCCTGTTGAAAACAGAGAGAAAATTTTCGGTGAACAGCTTATTATGGACGAAAAAGACAACATTCTCGGCAAAGAAAATCTGTTACTCACAACTGCAGCGGATGTGTCACTTGATAAAGTGCCTGAACTTATAAAAGGTTTCGGCGGAGTGGCTTTTCCTGCACACATTGACCGCTCGTCTTACAGCGTTATTTCAAACCTTGGTATGATTGATGAATATATGGGTTTCACCACGGCGGAAATCACAAAGGATGCCAACCTGAACGATTATATAAAAAGGTTTCCTGTTCTGGAAAAAATGAACATTTTAACAAGCTCAGATGCCCATTATTTAGAGAACATCGGCTCTGCCGGTGGCAAAATTAATGTAGTTGAACAAGAAATTGACAAAATTTTGTCAATTTTATCAAAATCGTGCTGAAATCGTAGTTTTCGTATTGATTTTTTATGGTGTATGTGCTACAATATCAACGTATGTTTTAGCAAATTGTAATCGATTTTGCTTTGATTTATACAATTTGTGAAAAGGAGGAACAGTAATGGTTAAAAAAATCAGCAGCAATCCTTTCAATGGTACACCTGAACAGGCTGCAAAGCTTCAGGCTGTTATTGAGGAAAGCAAACATGACAAAAGTCTTCTTATGCATGTAATGCAGGAAGCACAGGGCATTTATGGTTATCTTCCGATCGAGGTGCAGAAAATGATCGCAGACGGAATGGGTGTACCCGTAGAAAAAGTTTACGGTGTTTCAACATTCTATGCACAGTTCTCACTTTCTCCCAAGGGTGAATACAACTTCTCAGTTTGCCTTGGTACAGCATGTTACGTTAAAGGTGCACAGGATCTTATCGATAAACTTGAAGAAGTTCTCGGCATCAGTGCAAAAGAATGTACACCTGACGGTAAATTCTCACTTGAAGATTGTCGTTGCATCGGCGCTTGCGGTCTTGCTCCCGTTATTACAGTCAATGACGAAGTTTACGGCAAACTCGAAGCTAAAGATATCCCCGGCATCGTAGCTAAATATCAGGCATAATTATGCGTGAATTATCACTTAATGTTCTCGATATTACCGAAAATTCAGTTTCGGCAGGCGCAAGCCTGATAGAAATTGATGTCCTTGAAAGCACAGAGGATAAAACACTTTCGATAATAATTCGCGATAACGGCAGGGGAATGAGCGAGGAAACACTGAAAAGTGTCAGAGACCCGTTCTACACAACCCGCACCACAAGAAAAGTCGGTATGGGAATTCCCTTGTTCAAAATGGCAGCAGAAATGACAGGCGGCAGCCTTGAACTTCAGTCGGAGTTAGGCGTCGGCACTGTAATTTCAGCCCATTTCAAAACAGACAGCATTGATTTCACCCCGTTGGGCGATATTGATGCCACAATATTGATGCTGATAACCATGCACGAGGAAATCGACTTCGTTTACCGCTTTAAAATTGACGAAAATGAATTTGTACTTAAAACTGCAGATTTGAAAGCAATTCTCGGCGGTGTGAGTTTTAACGAAACAGAAGTCAGAGCATGGCTTAAAGACTATATCAGCGAACAGACACAAATTATTCGTGGAGGTGTAACATAAATGAAAACTCTTGAAGAATTACTTGCTATAAAAGCAAAAGCACAGGCAAACATCACAACAAGAGAATCAGCAGACGGCAACGAGGATGTTACAAGAATCGTTGTAGGTATGGCAACTTGCGGTATCGCAGCAGGTGCACGCCCTGTACTTAACGGATTTGTTGATGAAGTAGCAAAAAGAAATCTAAAAAACGTTACTGTTTCACAGACAGGTTGCATCGGTATGTGCCAGTATGAACCTATTGTTGAGGTTTTTGCACCCGGTAAAGAAAAAGTAACATACATCAAAATGACTCCCGATAAAATCGCAAGAGTCGTTGCAGACCACATTGTAAACGGAAATCCTGTTACTGAATACACAGTAGCATCACTTACAGAATAAGGAGGAAAAAAGCATGTATCGTTCACATGTCCTTGTTTGCGGCGGTACCGGTTGTACTTCCTCAAACAGCGGTGCAATTATCGAAGCTCTTGAAAAAGAGATTGCTGATAAAGGCCTCGATAAAGAAATTAAGGTTATCAAAACCGGTTGTTTCGGCCTTTGTGCATTAGGCCCGATTATGATTGTTTATCCGGAAGGCTGCTTCTACAGCGAAGTTAAAGTTGAAGACGTTCCGGAAATCGTTGAAGAACACCTTCTCAAAGGTCGTATCGTTACACGTCTTCTCTATGATGAAACAGTTGTAAGCGAAAAAGAAATCAAATCTCTCAACGAAACAAACTTCTACAAAAAACAGAAGAGAATTGCTCTTCGTAACTGCGGTGTTATCGACCCCGAAAACATCGAAGAATATATCGCATACGACGGCTACCAGGCTCTCGCAAAATGTCTTACTGAAATGACACCTGAAGATGTTATCAAGGTTGTTAAAGATTCAGGACTTCGCGGCCGTGGCGGCGGCGGATTCCCCACAGGTATGAAATGGGAATTCACATCAAAGAACGCTGCAGACCAGAAATACGTTGTATGTAACGCTGACGAAGGTGACCCGGGTGCATTCATGGACCGTTCAGTTCTTGAAGGTGACCCCCACTGCATCATCGAAGCTATGACAATCTGCGGTTACGCAACAGGCGCAACAGAAGGTTACGTTTATGTTCGTGCAGAATATCCCATCGCTGTTGAACGTCTTCAGATTGCTATCGACCAGGCAAGAGAACACGGCCTTCTCGGTAAAAACATCTTCGGTTCAGGCTTTGACTTTGATCTGTTCATCCGTCTCGGTGCAGGTGCATTCGTTTGCGGTGAAGAAACAGCTCTTATGACTTCAATCGAAGGTAACAGAGGCGAACCCAGACCCAGACCTCCCTATCCGGCAGTTAAAGGTCTTTTCGCTAAACCCACAACAGAAAACAACGTTGAAACTTTTGCTAACATTCCCCAGATTATTCTTCACGGAGCAGACTTCTTCAAGTCAATGGGTACAGAACGTTCAGCAGGTACAAAAGTATTCGCTCTCGGCGGTAAAATCAAGAACACAGGTCTTGTTGAAATCCCCATGGGTACTACACTGCGCGAAATCATCGAAGATATCGGTGGCGGTGTTCCCAACGGTAAGAAGTTCAAAGCAGCACAGACAGGTGGTCCTTCAGGCGGATGTATCCCTGCTTCACTTATGGATACAGAAATTGACTACGACAACCTCACAGCAATCGGCTGTATGATGGGTTCAGGCGGACTTATCGTTATGGACGAAGACAACTGTATGGTTGATATCGCTAAATTCTTCCTCGACTTCACAGTTGATGAATCCTGCGGTAAATGTGCTCCCTGCCGTATCGGTACAAAACGTCTGAGAGAACTTCTCGAAAAAGTTACTGACGGTAAAGCAACAATGGAAACTCTTGATGAAATTGAGAAACTTGCTCATTACATCAAAGAAAACTCACTTTGCGGTCTCGGACAGACAGCTCCCAACCCCGTTCTTGCAACTCTTAAATTCTTCAAAGATGAATACATTGCTCACGTTGTAGATAAGAAATGTCCTGCAGGCGTATGTAAGGCTCTCCTTAACTACTCAATCGTAGCTGATAAATGTAAGGGTTGTACTCTCTGTGCAAGAAAATGTCCTGTTGGTGCAATTTCAGGCTCAGTTAAAGAAGTACACACAATCGATACAACTAAATGTATCAAGTGCGGCGTTTGCGAATCTAACTGTAAGTTCGGCGCTATCATCAAAGGTTAATTGAAAGGAGTATGCCAACAATGGAAATGGTAAATATTAAAATCAACGGCATGCCCTTAAGCGTGCCCGGCGGTACAACAATTCTCGAAGCTGCAAGATATGCAGGTATCGAAATCCCCACACTCTGCTACCTTAAAGAAATCAACGAAATCGGCGCTTGCCGTATCTGTATGGTAGAAGTTGCAGGCCCCAGAGGCAACCGTCTCGTTTCAGCTTGCGTATTCCCCGTAAACGAGGGAATGGAAATTTTCACAAACACACCCAGAGTTCACGAATCACGCAAAACAACACTTGAACTTCTTCTCTCAGCTCACGAAAGAAAATGTCTCTCTTGCGTAAGAAGCGGTTCTTGCGAACTTCAGAAACTCTGCCTTGAATATGGTGTTGACGATGAAAGCCGTTTCGATGGCGAAAAACCCGTTTGGGAAATCGACACAACAGCAACTCATATGGTAAGAGATAACAACAAATGTATCCTTTGCCGTCGTTGCGTAGCTGCTTGTGATAATCAGTATGTTGGTGTTATCGGTGCAAATGCACGTGGTTTCGATACTCACATCGGCTCTGCATTTGAAAAAGGTCTTGCATCTTTCGCTTGCGTAGAATGCGGCCAGTGTATTGTTAACTGCCCCACAGGTGCTCTTTACGAAAAAGACGATACAAAAGCTGTTTTCGAAGCAATCAACGATCCCGACAAATTTGTTATTGTTAACACTGCTCCCTCAATCCGCGTTACACTCGGTGAATGCTTCGGTTACAAAGTAGGCACAAACGTAACAGGTAAAATGGCTGCAGCTCTTCACAGACTCGGTTTTAACAAAGTATTCGATACAGACTTCTCAGCTGACCTTACAATTATGGAAGAAGGCACAGAACTTCTCCACAGAATCAAAGAAGGCGGCAAACTTCCTCTTATCACATCATGTTCACCCGGTTGGGTTAACTTCTGTGAACATTACTATCCTGAACAGATTGATAATCTTTCAAGCTGTAAATCACCTCAGCAGATGTTCGGTGCAGTTATGAAAACATGGTATGCACAGAAAATGAACATTGACCCCGCAAAGATTGTTGTTGTTGCAGTTATGCCTTGTACAGCTAAAAAAGGCGAAAACAAACGTGACGACCAGTCAGCTTCAGGTTTCGCAGATGTTGATTACTCAATCACAACACGTGAACTTGCAAGTATGATCAAAACTGCAGGTATCAACTTCGACCTTCTTCCCGACGAACAGTTCGATAATCCTCTCGGCGAAGGCACCGGTGCAGGTGTTATCTTCGGTGCAACAGGCGGCGTTATGGAAGCAGCTCTTCGTTATGCTGCTGAAGCTCTTACAGGTAAAGAACTCGATAACATCGAATTCACAGAGGTAAGAGGCACAGAAGGCATCAAGGAAGCAACTTACACAGTTGGCGGACTTGAACTTAAAGTTGCAGCAGTAAGCGGTATCAAGAACGCACAGGCAGTTATGGAAAAAGTTAAAGCAGGTACTTGCGATTATCAGTTTATTGAAATTATGGCTTGTCCCGGCGGTTGTGTAAACGGCGGCGGTCAGCCCATCCAGCCTGCATCAGTTCGTAACTTTGTTGACCTTAAGGGTCTCCGTGCTCAGGCTATCTATGAGGCAGATAAGAACCTTCCTCTCAGAAAGAGCCAGGACAACCCCGCAATCAAGATGATTTATGATGAATTCTTCGGTGAACCCGGAAGCCACAAGGCTCATGACATTCTTCACACATCTTATGTTAAAAAGTCACTTTATAACGACTGATAAACATTAAATAATCAAACCCTCATCTTGTTAACAAGATGGGGGATTTTTTTGTGCACGGATTCAGAAAAGGTAAATTATAATTTACCACACAATTTAAATCAAAAACTTGTAGGGGTCGGCGTCTTCGACGACCCGTTAATGTATGCGTAATTTTCAGGCGGACGCCCGATGGGCGCCCCTACGTGCACTGATTGCCATACTGTAGGTGGCATTCGCGAATGACCCGCATTGAAATCACGCATAAACCAATGGCAACAACGTAGAT
>JAFUIO010000025.1 GCA_017468425.1 Clostridia bacterium
GTGAAACGTTCGGGTTTGTCCTTTATATATGAAAAAAAGCAGGGAAGAAATTCCCTGCTTTCTCTCTTTGTGTCAAGAGATTGTTTTATTATCATTATTATTCTTCCAATCTTCAAATATTTGTTTTCCTTCGTCGCTTTCATAGAAAGCTATTATTTCGGGCAAAAAAGCATCTGCAATAGCTTTTATTGCCACATCTGATATATCTTCATTACCAAATTTATTTTCAATTACAATCTCTCCGACAGCGGTTTTCTTTGTCGAAGTTTTTTTCATGGCTTTACCTCCATTTCAAGTTTTCGTAGTACGTTTTTTATCCACCAAAAATGGTGTAGCCCGTTATACCATTTTTTAGAAAAAAATGGACGGGCCCCTGCGGGGGCTTAAAAGAAACACTGTTTTAAGAATATTTTTGAACGAACAGTGTTCCTTTCAATGCTTTCGCTTGACCCGCAGAGTAAGGATAAACAGGCTCTTTTTCGCCTCTTTTCTGCCTGCTAAGATTTTATCCTGGCAATACAGTATGTAAGATTAGGTAGGTCAAAAAAATCAAGGTGCTATTTTGGTCTTTCTTTTCAAACAGACAAAAAGAAAAAAGCCACCTGTAAAAGGTGACTTTTCGTGTATACTAAAACTACATAATATTATAGCTTTGTGTTTTTTCTTGAAATTAATTATGTTTAGTGGTATAATGACCGTGCTTTAATAAATTAGGTCTTTGGGTTTATTATCAGCATTCAAAGAGAAAGGATTTTTGTATATGGCTTTAATTGAATGTACAGAATGTAAAGAAGAGTTTTCAGATAAGGCGGAGGCTTGCCCACATTGTGGTTGCCCCACTACGTTATCGGCAAATCAGAAAGAAGAAAAGATAGATAAAAATATAAAATCAGCTAAAACAAAGAGAATTAAACCGTGGATGTTAATTACGGGTATAGTTGTTCTTTTGGCTGTAGTGGTATCTGTAGTGATTGCAATTCTACCATCAAAATATAACTGGGATGAGGTTATACTAAAATCTGCTTTGCCGACACCATCGTCTCAATATGGTGATTTACATACCAATGATGCGGATGATTTATATTTATCGGTAAACAGAGTAACCTTTTCTGAATATGAAAACTATTTAAATAGTTGTATTGAGAAAGGCTATGCTTTTGTAGTTGAGTCCAGCGGATCATCATATACAGCTTTTAACAAAGATGGATATGAACTCAAATTAGATTACAATGAATACAACGAATCTATCGATATATCTCTTAATGTTCGTGTTTCCGGTACTATCAAGTGGTCGAATAGTAAACTTGCGGCACTATTGCCTGTTCCAAAAGCTAATGTGGGCAGTATTGCGAATGATTACACCTATGGATATGAAGTTTATATTGGAGATATAACTAAAGTTGATTTTGATACATATATTTCGGAATGCGAATTTAAAGGATTTAATTTAAATATTCAAAAACAAGAAAACGCTTTTTACTCTGAAAATGCCCTTGGGTATGAATTAGTAGTTGAGTATTATGATTGTGAATTAATGTACATTAGTCTTAATGTTCCAGAGAATATTGACGATAATGAAGAACATGAAAAAACAACTGAAGATGAGGAACAAAATACGGAAAAGAAAAACGACCCTTCATCGACAAATAGTTACACTAAAAATTCTTATCAAACAAACACTCAATATTGCGTGGCTACTGGATGCACAAGAAAGGGTACAAAAACATACAGAGGTATAAGTTCTGAAACTGAATACTATTGTGAAACTCACTACGATGAATTAATAAGCATGATGAGCGATATGGAAGAAGATGTTGGTAAAGGTTCATATAGTAAACATACTTGTGAAGAATGTAGTAGAGAGGGTACACATTCAATTATTGGGATTTCAGGCAGTACAGAATATTATTGTTCAACCCATTATAATGAGTTGAAAGAGTTTATGAAAATTTTTCAGTAGGTGATTAATAATGCTTAAAGATACGTTAATTAGAGCGTTAACAGCTTATAAAATTGAACTATATTCAAACAATAAAGAAAATACAGATTTAAAAATAAAACAAATCGATAGCTGTCAAGATTACATAAATAGAGAAAATGAAATCAATGGAACATGGTTAACGGACAATTATTCGATTCTTTTTAGGGCTGTAAAGTATCATCTTGATCTTAAGAAATTAAATGGAGAAGACAAAGACGAAGATTATTTGAATTTGAATAAGTGTATTTCTTTTTATGAAAACATTTTTAAAAATATTGATGTTGACCTTTTATATTGCGAAAAAGATATGTAGAGATTGTTTTAAAAGTTTCTATTGAGAAAATTTTCTGAAATTGATACCTATAAATAAAAATGTGTTTTAAAAATAAGCCAAAAATTAAAGAGGTCAAAGGAAAATGAAAAGGATAATTACTATACTAATGTTGATAATTATAATATTGAGTATGAACGCTTGCGCGAACAAAGCATCTCCAAATGATCCAATAGTACAAGAGATTAGTTTTGCAAAAAATATATTAATCGAAGGCACAAAGGAACGAGTTCTTGAGAGAATTAAAGGTGCAAAGGAAAATAATGAAAAAGTTGTTGTAGAAGCTACTTTAGCAGGTGTTGAAGGCTATTATGATTTGTGCTTAGATAATGAAACAGCAGAAATTGAATGGATAATCTTTAGGTATAATTCAGATTTTGATGTTCAGAAAGCGGTAAAAAATATAAACGGTTACTTGGGTAAATACGATGAATACGATTCCGAATTTGAATGTTATACTTGGGATAATGAAGAACTTGAATTAAATATAAGTCTTTATGCAGAAAAAGGAACGTGGATTTATCCGAACTTTGAATACAAAGACGCTCTTTATGAAAGATGCTTGGTTAATGGTCATAAAAATACAAAATGGAGTGCTTGGGATACAGATTATAATAATCTGGTAATGGTAAAGGAAAAACTTTGTTTGGATTGTGAACAGATTATTGATAAAGAAACAGTTGATGTTACAGATTTTATAGAAAATGATATTTTCACAATTCATGCAGCTGGTTTTGCAGACAGATTTGATAAACAATCCGCAAGGCTGAATGGTATAGAATATTACTCAGAGAGCGAATATAAAAATAATGACAGTTTCTATGATGAAGACAATACTGTGTTTTATAGAATACAAGATAAGAAAAATAATTATAACGAAATAGGTATATGTTCATTTAATAAAACAAAAGGAAAATTAGTTGCAAGAATGGATGAGTATGAAGAAAATATAATTAGTTGCATAAATATTCTTATATCAGATTATTCAGAAGTTACGGCAGTTATATATTCATCAATTTTAGCGATTGATCCAAATATTGAGTATAGTGAAGCGGCAGATGTTGGACAAAAAATTGTTGATAATATTATTCTTGGCGAAATTGATGAATCTAATTTTAAAGGTATTGACTATAATAATATTAATTATGTTTTGTATCGTGATCATGAATATTATTATCTAATAATAAAACCTACGGAAAAATGATGATAAAAGTTTAAGAAAAATAAAAGCAACCCTCAACAAGAGGGTTGCTTTTTTGTGCGCATTGCACGGCCGATCGTGAAAAAAGGCTCGAAAATTTCGTGCGCTATAGCACTTTGACTTATTTGTTTATTGTATTTTCCACATTTCAATGCTATAATTGTTTTATCAGAATTTAAGGAGGTATTGTGATGAAAAATTTTTTATCTGTAATTCTTGCTGTTATAATCACTCTGAGCGTAATGCCGTTTGCATTTGCTGCAGGAACGACTTACTATATCGACAGTGTGTCAGGTGATGACGGAAACAACGGATTGTCCGAAGCTGATGCCTGGAAAACGGTTAATAATATATCATCTTTATCGCTCGAAGCAGGGGATAAAATTCTCTTTAAGTCTGACGGAGAATACGACTGTGCTATTACGCTTACCTGCTCGGGAACTGAGGATAATCCCATTGTCATTTCATCTTACGGTGAGGGTAAAAAACCACATCTCAATACCGATGCACGTGATGCGGTTATGAAGCTTTTTGACTGCTCTTATGTAACCGTTTCCGGGTTTGAGATTACTGCACATAACGGCGGCGGTATCTGGGTTGATGGTGTTACGAAAGAGTCAAAAGGTGTCAGAATAGAAAACTGCGAATTTCACGATATGCAGAATTACAAAGTAACATACCGTGACAATTATACTGAAGGTCCGATTTCAGGCAGAGCTGCAATAGTTATCAAGCGTTATGGCGGTTCACCTTATCCTGTCAACGATTTTCAGGCTGTAAACTGCAAAATATACGACGTTGGTAACGGCATATTTTTTACAGGCTCTCAGGACCTGAACAAGAATGCACTTGTAAAGAACTGTGAATTTTACAATATGGACGGCGAAGCAGTTGTTCTTGAAGGCTGCGACGGTGCTCTGGTAACCCATTGCCGTGCGATTGATATCTGTCAGGGCGTGGGACTTGATGAAAACGGAGAAATTCTGTATTTTACTGCTGCAATGTGGACTCATTATTCTTCAAACTGCACTTTCAGTTACTGTGAAATAGCAGGTCAGAAAAACTATGGTGACGGAATGACAGTGGATTTTGACCACGGTTCATACAACTGTACATACGAATACATTTATTCGCACGATAATATGCGCTTTATGTGCAACAATCCTTCAAGCGGCGGTAACAGGGGCAACACGGTAAGATACTGTCTGTCCGTCAACGACAATCAGGGCAGAAACAAAATCGGTGTATCCGATGGTGAATGGAATTTCAGCTTTTACAACAACACTATAATCAATTGTCCTGAATTTCAGATGACTCAGATTTACGATTCACTGTTTGCAAACAATATTATAGTTTTTAAAGACGGCCATAAGTTTTATTATGTTAACAGCGAAATGAAAGATGTGAATAACGTATTTACCAACAACTGCTATTACAATACTTTCAATCCTGCATTTGATAAGGATGCGTTGAACACACTTCCGGGCTTTGTGGGCGGCGATGACCCGATAAAAGCATATCAGCTTGCAGAGGGTTCACCGTTAATAGGTGCAGGCTTTAAGGTTGAGGATGATTGCATGACAGATTTTTACGGTAACGAAATAACAAGCAACAATATCGGTTGTTATTCTGCTGACGGTGAGGATGCTGAGCCTGAAACAGAAAACTTCTTCAAAAAAGTCATAAGAGTTATCCGACAGGTATTTTGTATCGCAATTGAGGAAATCCGCAAGCTGATTGTTGACATTTTTGAATGATGAGTTTTATATAATATTCGTAAGAATATAATTATCAGAAATTTTTAAGTTATCAAAAGCAAGTCGGAAGACTTGCTTTTTTGTATGTAGAGATAAATAAATATATTTTCACATTTCCTTGATTGTTTTGATTTGCAGATATGAAAATTCGGGAAATCTTGAATTCAAAAAAATCTTATGATAAAATTTTTATAGGAATGAGAGATAACGATATACAAACCTGTAAAATCAGGATAATGGAGAGTTAACAATGAAAATTCTTGATAACAGCAATAAACATTTATCGTTAATTTTACCGGATATTATTTTGAAAAAACTCAATAAAAAAGTTGCTGAGTTTAAGTTTATCGGAGGCGGCAGTTACGGGAAAGTATATAAGGTGTTGCTTTCTGACGGCGGAATTATTGCTGTCAAGGCGTATAAACTTCAGGAAATGCAAAAAGAAGAAGAAAGACAGCTGGGTGTTTTATCAGAAAATACAAGTGTAAAAATGCCTGAAGTGCTTTTTACATATGAGGACGACGATACGGCAATTCTCGCTATGACTTTTGTTGAAGGTCATAATGTGTTGAATCCGCTGTTTTTGTTAAAAAGCAGAAAAGTAAAACAAAAATTTACCGGTGATGTTGTTTCAGGTATGCTTGAATGGCATAGTATGACGAATAATAAGTTTGGTTTTTTGTCAAATCCTGTTTATGACAGTTGGTATGATTTTTATAAAACGGAAATGCAGCAGCCGTGGCTGTGTGGGCTTGAAAAGCTTTGTGATAAAGGTAATTTCAGCCGCAAAAAACTTAATCTGCTCAAAGAAGCGTCAAAGATTTTTGACTGTGTCTGTCCGGAAGATTCTACTCCTGTGCTTATTCACGGTGACCTTAATATAATGAATATAATGGCTGACACGAAATCTTTTAATCTTATTGCTTTTATTGACCCTTGCGGCAGTATGTGGGCAGACAGAGAATATGATTTGTTTCAGTTCAGAAATATGTGGGGCGATGCCTACAGACTTTATGAAACATATAAACATAAATGCAGTTTGTCTGAATATGCTGATTTCAGAGTTGCTTATTACGGTGCAATGCTTGAAGCGTCGATGAGACTTAAAGGTGGCTATATTGTACCGCTCTGGGAAGACCTGAATTTTATCCGTCTGAAAAAAGAAATGAAAAAGCTGAAAGAAAAGATGTGATCTGATGAACATAGGTAAGCTTGTAACTGTAAAGACTATTGAGAATAAAAATTTTTCTGATGAAAAGCATACTCCCTACAGTGCGGAAATACGTCTGCTTTCCTGCGTTCAGCAAGGTGATATTGAGTCGCTGATAATTCAACTTGAAAATCTTGATTCTATAATTGTTATGGGGAGGATGTCGGATGATGAGCTGAGGCAATGCAAGTATATGGCTGTCAGCACAATTACTCTTGCCACGCGATATGCCATTCAGGGCGGGTTGGGCGAAACCAAAGCTTATGAATTTTCAGACAGAGTGATAAAAACCATCGACAGACTTGAAGATAAAAACGAAATATTTATGTGTATGGGAAATGAAATAGTCAGGCTGACTGAACTGGTGAAAAAGAACAAAAAGCAACCTGAATTTTCTCCCCACATAAGAAATTGCATAAAATATATAAATGAAAACATTTCACAGAAAATCAGCGTTTCTGCAATTGCTGAATACTGCGGGATTTCTGCTGATTATCTGTCGCAGATTTTCAAAAAGGAAATGGGGGAAAATCTCAGCTCTTATATTTTGAGACAGAAGCTTGAAAAAGCCAAAATCTTATTGCTCAAAGGTATTAACCAAAAAGAAATATGCAATGAAATCGGATTTTCTTCACAGACATATTTTATAACGGCGTTTAAAAGATTTTATAATATGACACCATCTGATTATGTGAAATTAGCAAAAACCACCTGAATTAACCAGGTGGTTTTTCGAATAGTTGAAATGTAATTTTTATATCATAATAATTTTTACATCATTAAAGTCATACATATATAAATTTGCACGCTCATCAGATTTACCGTTTTTATCGTAAGCTGAAAATTCAGTTTTCATTATAACATCTTCAATCGGCACAGAGCCAAGGACTGATGAAACATCAAACTCTACGTGGATGACAAATGAAGTTTCAGATGAGTTTGTTGACGTTACAGGATCGGTTTTTGATTTAAAATCCCAGCTGCCCGGCTCACCGCTGAGTTCTGCGTTAAGATTATATGTGTGTTCAGTAAAATCAAACCACCAATTTTTCACGGTGCAGTTATAATAAAAATCATATTTGTCAGGGTTTTCTTCATCCTGATGGACATAAACGGTATCAACATTATATAACACCTTATGACGTCTGCCCCAATAGGCATATGCTGCGAGATTCACAAGAGAAAAGAGAAATACCAATGCAAGAAAAAATGATAATATGGTTTTTGTCCGTTCTTTTTTCGCTTTTTGTAAGGCTTCAATTACAATTTTTTCTGTCTGTTCCTGCACATTTGATTTTTCTGAATATTCTCCGTTAAGCAATTCAACAACAGTTACATTTAAAGCATCGGCAATTACGCTCAGAAGAGAAATATCGGGTGAACCTTTTCCTGTTTCCCATTTTGAAACAGCCTTATCAGTAACATTAAGTTTTTCTGCAAGTTGCTTTTGAGTTAAGTTAAGGGATCTTCTTCGCTGCGCGATAAATTGTCCTGTTCTTTTATTATCCATAAAATTATTCACCTCTCTGCTTTTATTATAACAAACAGAGACATTAAAGTCACCCTACTAATGGTAGAATGCAGAGTTTTAAAAAGAAAAGTTGCATTTTTTCATATTTGTGGTATAATCAATTAAAATTTTAATTGGAGGAAAATAGTATGTTCTTTATCTCTATCCGACGCAGACGAAGATAGCTTGTATCTTATTCAGGTACAGGCTTATGGTGCTTTGTGCCTGACAGAGTGATAGAGAAAAGTTTACTTTTTATATTACTGTTAACGGCACAAAGCTGTTAACAGTATTTTTTATTATTTTTGGAGGTTATTAAAATGAACAAATTCAAATATAAGGCATTATTAAAAACAATTGCAGAGCAAATTGATTTACCTGATAACGCGGTAATTGCAGATTTAGGATGTAAAGACGCAGCTTTTCTTTTGGCTTTTCAGGAAGCTTTTCCCGGCAAAATCAAATCTGCTGTGGGGGTGGATATTACCGATAAATGGTTTAAGGATGTAAAATATAAAAAGCCGATTGAACTCAAGGTTATGAATTGCTCAAAAAAGCTTGAATTTGATGATAACACCTTTGATTTTGTTTTTACAAAGGATATGTTCGAATGCGTACCTGATAAGGATTTTTTAGTCAGTGAAATTCACAGAATATTAAAGCCGGGCGGAATTGTTATTTGCGTTAACTGTGATTGGGACAGTGTGATATATAACGGCGAAAACAAAGAACTTATTTCAAAAGCGATACATGCATATGCCGTAACAAAACAACCCTGGATGGAAGACCTTGACAGTTGGATAGGTAGAAGGATGTATGTTTTTTTCAATAAAAGCAAATTATTTGATAGCTCTGTCAGTGTTTATAATGTTGTTGAAACTGAATATATTGAAGGCACTTTCGGCTATGATTTGAGCATGGATATCGCTTGGCTTCATAAAGAAAATACAGGAGCACTCAGCAAAGAAGAATATGATGTGTTCATCGGAAATCTGCAAACTGCTCAGGAAAGCGGTCAATATATATTTTCAAAACCATATTATATTTATAAAGGTGTAAAAATATAAGAAAACAAGAAAAATATATTCCGTAAATAATTTTGCGTTCTTACATTTTTCTTTACATTTATGTTTTTTTGTGATAACATTTTTACGTAATTTTGTTCTTATCGGAGGAGTAAAAATGAAAAGACTGATTGCTTGTTTATTATCTTTGGTTATTGCAGTTGCCTTTGCAATTCCTTGTTTCGCAGAGGAAGCTGTTCAGGCACCTGTTATTATCGATACAGTTTATCCTACAGAAGATGTGGTTGTGGCCGATATTATTGCCACTCAGGCACCTTATAACGCAGATAACACAGGTAAAAATGATGCTACAGCCGCAATTCAGAAAGCGATAGACGATTGTTTTCTGAATGGTGGCGGTACTGTGTGGCTGCCGGAAGGTGAATACAGAGTTACGGGTAATATTTATATACGTAAGTTTGTAACACTGCGCGGTGATTATCAGGACCCTGATATGGGGAACGATTACGGAACAATTATTATTGCAGATGTTGAAAGCAGCGACAAAATGCGTCCGTCGCTTTTTACGATTGCTGCAAGTGCAGGTGCAGTCGGCCTTACTGTATGGTATCCTGAGCAGAGCATTGAAAACGTTAAGCCTTATCCATATACATTTTATGTTGAAGGTAACGATGATTATATGCTCCAGACTATAAAAAATTGCACACTTCTTAACTCATACAGAGGTATCGGGGGAAGTTCTCAGTGTGAGCTTGGTATTAGTGAAATTCACGAAATGATGACTATTGAAAATGTTAAGGGTACTTGTCTTTATGAAGGAGTGAATATCACCAACAGTGCTGACGTTGACACAATCAAAACTCTCTATATTTCAAACAGATATTGGGCTGATGCAGGTGAAAAATTCAATGCTCCTGACGAAGAAAAAATTGACGCGTACACAAGGAAAAACGGTTACGGTTTAGTTATCGGTGACCTTGAATGGCCGAATATTGCAGATGTTGAAGTTTCGGATATGCTTTACGGTATCAATTTCAGACCGGGATTCCGCTATGTTTTCAGCGGTCAATTTGTTGATTTGAGAATAACAGATTGCGATTATGGTATTTTTATTGAACAAGGAGCAATAAACCGCCGCGGTAAAACATGGGGATTGGCAATTGCCAACAGTATAGTTGAGGGCAGTGTTTACGCAATTATTCAGGAAGATTACAGCTCAGTGCAACTGACAAACGTTAAAGTTGAAGGAAAAGTAAAGAGCCATTGGGATGGTGAACCTATAAAACAATATAAAACTGATACATCTTCACTTTCGCCCGATTACCATATTACATACAAAAAACCGGACAGTTTTCTTTATATTGTTGAAGCTGACAAAACAGGTAAAACAGATATTTCTGCCGATATTCAGAAGCAACTTGACGAAGCAAAAAACACAGGCGGAGTTGTATATCTCCCTGCAGGACTTTACAGGCTGGATAAACCTATAACAGTTCCCCAAGGTGTTGAATTAAGAGGTTCTTCAAGCGTTCCTGTTCGTTGTCAAAGAGGATGCAGTAACGGTACATTGATTCTTTCGTACTACGGCTACAGTGAAAATGACAAGCCTCTTATAACCTTAGATGGTGACAATGCAGGTCTGAATGGTCTGAGAATAGATTATCCGTTGAATAATCCTGTTGATGACAGCGGTAAATATTTAAAAACATCACCTGCCGTTTACAGTAAGTCGGACAACATTTATGTAACCAACTGCACAATTACACTTTCAGCAACAGGTATTGAGTTAGAGGGTTGCGAAAATGCGTTTCTTAAAAAGGTTATAGGTTGTTGTATTGAGGGAATGTTTAATTTTAAAAACTGTAAAAACGGCATTATTGAGGGTTGCCATCAGAATGCAAATACATTACCGCGAAACGGCTATGAAAACTTCGATATACCTGAATTGAAAAACAGAGTAAAAGAAGAGAATATTTTTGCTTATTTTTTCATTCCCGTAGGGAGAATTCAGACAACATTTATAGCTCTCGATACTTGCGAAAATATTACAGTTTTCAATACATTTATTTATGGCGGAAAGTCATTCCTCAATGCAAAAGACAGTACGGCAACATTTGTTAATGTGGGACACGATGGTTCTTCAAAAACAGAGCCTGCTTTGATACTTTCAGGCGGCAGCATAAATTTCCTTAATTCTATGCGTTCCACCGAGGACGGACAGCTTGGTCAGAATTTCTACACCATAGAAAATAAAACAAAATTCCGTTCTTACAACAGTCAGGCAGTTGATTTGTTATTCAGAGAAAATGTTATTCTGGAAAACATAGAATATGATGAGTTGTTTGATGGTGAAATGAAATACAGAATTTTTGCACCGATGATGAAGGTGTTCCGCACTATCGGCAAGTGGTATATGAGCATAGCACAAAAATAAACTTGTATATTGCTTCAGATATGATAATGAAGTATTATTCAGGAGGAATTTTAAATGTTTTTATTCAGAAGAATTATTGCTCTTATAGTTTCTGCATGGTTTTTCTTTAACCCGGTGTCAACTGCCACAGTCGGATTTTCTGACGGCACACCGATTATTCCCGAGCGTAAGGAATACCGCTATGATAACGACAGACTTCTTGTCGGTGCATATGCTTTCAGACCGTGGGGAATGAATGACGATAATGTGAGATATATGAGCGAGGCAGGTCTTGATTTTATTATTTCAGGTGCTACAGAAGAATACCTTGATTTGTGTGAAAAATACGGGGTAGGTGTTATTGCTCAAGGGTATAGTTTGCCGCACAGCAGTCAGATTATAAGTGATGAAAAATTCAATACATATTCCGCATTGAATAAATCCGCAATCAAAGACCATCCTGCTCTGTGGGGTGATGATATTGTTGATGAACCCCTTTTTGAAACGCTTGACCGTGCAGGACAATGTCTCGGATATTATAATGAAGTTTATTCTGACAAAAACGGATTCATAAACCTTTTACCGGGAAATGCTTTTGACGGAGCAACTGCACCTTTTTCACTCAGGGCTGTGTACTCCGTTATGGCAAAAGGTTTCGGAAAAGTGCAGATTGATGAATATGCAGGAACAAAGCTTGCAGATGCATATGCTCAGGCACTTTATCATTGCAACCCCTCTGTTTATGAATTCAGAAAATATGTTTCTGATTATGTAAACAAAGTACCGGGTGACTATATTTCAGTTGATATTTACCCGATGAGACTGAATGACGTAACTCTGGATATGTGGCTTCCCACGCTTGATGTGTGCGCAACTGCCGCAAGAGATACAGGAAGAGATTTCTGGGTTATTACTCAGAGTTCGGGTTATTTTGAAAACGAAGATAAAGGTGAAGTCAGAGCCTGCAGCGAGGAAGACTTACGTTGGCAGATGTATACTTCACTTGCTTTCGGTGCAAGGGCAGTTGTTCACGCTACATATTTAGGCGGTTGGTGGGACCACACTGCAAATATGATTGATGATAACGGCAACAGAACAGGAAACTACTATTCTGTTCAGAAAGTAAATTCAGAAGTTAAAACCTTTGCGGAAATTTACGGTGACTACAAATGGAATGGTTGCTACCTTACAAACGGACATCTGGCAGACGGAACTGACAGCGGTTATCTTGATGCAGAGCCTGAAGAAAAGAATTGCGAAATCACAACAGCTTCACCTGTGCTTACAGGCTGTTTTGAAAGCGAAAATGATGATTCACAAGCATATGTTTTTGTTAATATGCATAACACCGCAGACGATGAAAACGCAAAAATAAATGTAACCTTTGACGATGCGGAAAAAATCACAGTTTACCGCAAAGGCATGATAACAGAAATTGACGGGGACACACTTGATATAACCCTTGAAAACGAAGAAGGCATTTTTGTTATTGTGTCATAAACATAACACAGGAAAACAGAAAAAATCCGAGGATTTAAAAACCTCGGATTTTTGTTATTTTATTCCGTATCTGTTGCAGTAGTCAACAACAATCTTTTTGAAATGCTCGTGTCTGAAATTATTTTTCACGTCGCTTATGTCAACATACAATCCGCTGATTAAATTCTGGATTATAGCCTCTGCAAGAAAGGCTTCAAAAACGTAATCGTTTGTGAAAGCTTCTTCAATATCTGTGTTAAGGTCAGTGTTTATTCCTTTGATTGCTGCACGGTAAATGATGTTTTCTTTCCCTAAATATTCACCTGATTTTTTCAGGCAGTCAAGTCCGTTTTTTATATCTGTAACGGTAAACCTACCCTTGTATTCCACAACCTTTTCACTGCCGAGTAAAATATAATCAATCGTTGTTTCGAGAATTCTTGCCAAGTCAGGCAAAAGAGTAATATCAGGCAATGTTTCTCCTCTTTCCCATTTGCTTACCGCCTGAAAAGACACTCCGATTCTGTCGCCCAATTCACTCTGAGTAAGTCCTTTTGCTTTTCTCAAAGCGGCAATCTGTCCGCCGATTTTTTCAATGTTCATCGCCCCTGCCTCCTTTTGTTATTTTCAATTTTATTATAACAGTTGAGAAGGTAAAAGGAAATAACCCTGTGATTGAATTTAACTTTTTATAATTCAACTGCAGTTTTGCAGTGTGCTTTATTGAAAAAGCTGTATCTGTATGCTATAATCGTGTTATAAAAGCAGACAAAGCCGTTTTATCAACTCAGGATATCGGCGGAATTTTAATTTTATTTTTTGTTGTGGAAGAATATGATTTTTATTTACAGACGAAGGAGCGATAACATATGAAAAACTACGATATTGCAGCATTTATATGGCCGTCTTATACAGGTGATGAGCCTCGCACACGCATTTTCTGGCCCGAGGGTTACGGTGAATGGCAGACAGTTAAAGCAATGACAAATAAAGGCTACAAAGGGTGCCGTTGGCCTCGTATTCCCACATGGGGTTATGTGAATGAAGCAGACAGCAGAGTTATGGAAATGCAGATTGATTGTGCAGTTTCTCACGGTGTTAATGTTTTTATTTACGACTGGTATTGGTACGATAACAGACCTTTTCTTGAAAACTGCCTTAACGACGGTTTCCTGAAAGCAAGAAACAATAAAGAAATGAAATTCTGTCTTATGTGGGCAAATCACGATGCAACTCATCTGTGGGATAAACGTAACTCTGACCGCGACCTTTCAACAGCAATATGGAAAGGTGTTGTTAATCCCGAAATTTTTTCCGAAATCTGCGACAGGACAATTGAAAAATATTTTTCACAAGATAACTATTACTGCATAGACGGTTGCCCTGTGTATATGATTTTTGATATTGATAATTTCATCCGCTCATTTAAAACAAGCGATGAGTGCAGAAAGGGCATTGAAGAATTCCGCAGAAAAACGGTGGAAGCGGGATTCAAAGGTCTTCATTTTCAGGTTGTACATTGGAGAGACCGCGTTTTCAACTGGCTTCGCGATGAAGATTCGCAGAACGGCGTTACTTCTGCCGAAATGTATGATTTTCTTGGCGTAGATTCAGTCACAAACTATAACTGGGGTGGTGTGGTTGATTTTGACGGAGACTTCAACGATATTGCTGACAATTATATAAACGCACTTGAAGAACATTCTTCAAAGCTTAACGTGCCATACTATCCCAATATTTCCGTCGGCTGGGATAATAATGTAAGATTCAACGATTTTATGCCCGGCGTTGTTGAAAACAACACACCGGAAAACTTTAAACGCGCTTGTGAAAAAGTTAAAGAATTTGCAGATTCTTCAATGAAAAACGGTGTTATGAAAGCTCCTTTTATAACAGTAAACAGCTGGAATGAATGGACAGAAACAAGTTATCTCCAGCCTGATGACCTTTATGGTTACGGTTACCTTGAAGCAATCAGAGACGTGTTCACCGAAGCTGATAAATAAGATATATTTTAAAAAACTCTCCCTATAGTTTCTGAAACTGTGGGGAGAATTTTTTATATGTATAAATTAATACTTGACAAAAGCATAATACTATGATATTCTATGCATAGAACTTCGATGTATTGCGTTTATAAAAAAGGAGATGGCGGTATGAATATAAAAAAAGAACTTACAAAAGGAAGCTCTGCTTTGCTTGTTCTTTCCGTACTTGAAAAGGAAGATTTGTATGGCTACAGAATAATCAAAGAAATTGAATTGCGTTCTGATTTTGTTTTCTCTTTTAAAGAGGGAACACTTTATCCCATACTTCATGCCTTTGAAAAGGAAGGACTTGTTGAGTCTTATTGGGAAGGCAAAGAAGGAGAGCGCAGAAGAAAATATTATCATCTTACTAAAAAAGGTATTAAAATTCTCAACGAAAACAAGAAAGAATGGACATCTTATTCCGAAGCCGTAGGCAAGGTTATAGGAGGGGTCTTGAATGCAACAACATAAAATAGTTGAAGAATATCTTGACAGAATTATTCCGCAGAGAATTTCCCCGAAAACAGAAGAAGAAATCCGCGAAGAAATAGAAAGCCATATTTATGATAAAGCTGATTTCTATATGGAAATCGGATACGATGAAGAAACGGCAATAAAAAAAGCCGTTGAGCAGATGGGCGAAACAGAAGATGTAAAAGCAAAATTCAGTGCTCTTTACAAAGACAGTTTATTAAAAGCGATTCTGCTTTTCTTCGGTATATGTACCTGGAATGTGGCGGCTGTTACGGCATATCTGGGATATATGAATTTTGTTGACCCCGTAGATTATGAGCTTCCGACTATTGCTTTTCTTATTCCCGTTCTTGCAGCAATTGTATTACTGATTGTTTATACTATAAAATGCATAAGGCAGAAACTGCAGAAACAACTTCTGGGTATAATCGGGGCTTTTGTGCTTGTAAGTCTCGGTTCTTTTGTAACAAGCGGTATATTTTTCCCCGTAATCAATGCAGGAAAACTTATTATAAAATACATAACCAACGGTGTTTATCCGACAGAAGGTCCTGTAGCCGGAAGTGATATGGATATCATAATTGCAAATATTATTCTTGTTATTCTTTATACGGCTCTTTCATTCAGAGCTTATAACAAAATGGGATTCAGAAATAAGCCGTATCGTTTGTCTTTAAAACAGATAACCGTAATTCTTTCTGTTGTAAGCTTGTGTTTTACTGTTGTTTACGGTTTTGCTTATGCGAAATACGAGTGGAACTATACACAGGTTCTGAATGAAGCAAAAGAAAATGATGTCAGTAATTCAGCTGTGACCGCAGAGCAGAGAAAAATGTATGACTGTATTGAAATAGGAGATAAAATAGAAGAAACAGAAAAAATTCTTACACAAAACGGTTTTGTAAAACAGAAGAAAAATTTTTCTGATTACATATCTGGTTGCTATATGCCGTTCTGGGTGGACGATTATCTGGCAGAAAAGAATCCTGAAAAATCAGATGAAAGCGAACATTACGTATACTGCCATACAATCGAATCGGAATGCAGTGATATTATCAGTTGCATTGTTGTTTCCTGTAATGCCAATGGTGAAATCGGGTATAAGTTGTTTATTCCTGATGTTGAACAAATCGGACAGATATGCTATCTTAATTACAGCCACGGAGAAGAAATGGCAGATTTATCTGACAATATAAAAAAAGGGGACAGCGTAGAAAATATTCTTAAGCTTGTAAGAACTACAGATGCTCATATTATTGAAGATGAAAATCACGTCGGAGAAAAAACAGTTAACACTTATAAAATTTATTTCAGTTGTTATTATCCTCTTGAGCCTGATTTTTTTGATCTGATATTTAACAGTTTTGATGAGGAAAAATATGAAAACGATTTGGAAATAGTCGCCGAAAACGGTGCAATAAAAGAGTTTGAAGTGATTGATAAGGCAGGTGCAGAATGAAACCTTTTTACGGAATTGATAACACAATAAATAATGATAACGAAAAAGAAAACGGCGATGAATTTTTAATTCAGAAGCCTGATGAAAAATTGTATAAAGAATACGACAATGCAGTTAACGGTGTGCTGGCAAAGATAGGCAAAAAATTCAGATTACCGTTTATACTGAAAATTTTTCAGTATCTTTTTTGTTGTGCAGGTTTTATATTTCTGAGTGTTCTGGCAGAAATCGGATTTTCTTCCGAAGCCAAAAATCAGGTTTTCAACACAATTGTAATGCAGATGATTTGCGTAGTTATAATTTGCACAGCGGGTTTTCTGATTCTGCATTTTGCAGTTAAAAAATTAAAGAAAAAAGAAGAAGAAAACGATGCTCAGGATATGCAAAGCAGAAAAGTCAGGTCCTTACTGCAACAGATTCTGAATGATTTAGGTGTGCCTTCATACGCTTGTGAAATTGATGTTCTTTCATTCAATTATGAAGTTCAGAAAGACGAAATTAAAATTGATAAATGCGGAATGTCAGTACCGCTGTTTAATCCGATGAGTTTTAATATTTTTAAAGACGAAGAAAATTTTTATCTTGTTTGCGATTCGGGAAAGTATGCTTTTAAACTTTCTTCAATAAAAAATCTTCACAGAATTGAAAATAAAAATGCACTGTTCTTCTGGAACAAAAGCACACCATGTAACGAAGGTGATTACAAGAAATACAAAATGCGTGAAGATGAAATGGGAAACATCCGTTGTAAAGCGTATTACATTTTAGAAATTGAAAAAGACGGCGAAACGTGGGGAATATATCTTCCCGAATATGAAAAAGAAACAATAGAAAAAATAAAAATATTTTAGCAGTAGAAGAGAAACAGACCTTGTAAAACACAAGGTCTGTTTTGCTGTAATTTTGAGTTTTAATACACAAAGCTATATTCGTGTTCCGTAACCCATTTTCCGTCATCAAAATCGCGGAAACGGAGAAGAACTTCGTTTTCATAAACTTCAACAACCGCACCGATTCCGGGCTCATATCCTTCTGTTGCGTGTTCGGTTGATTTGGGAAGATTAATCTGCTGAACGCCGTTCACTTCAGAAACGGAATGGTCTGAAAGTGCAGCATGAGTGTGTCCGCAGAAGAAAAGAACATTTTCATAATCGTCAATTACATTTGAAAGTCTGTCAGACGGTCCGTCTTCAATGTAATTTACAGGATGGTGAGAAAAAACAAAAACAGGTTTATTTTCCTTTGTTGCTTCGTCAAGGACACCTTTGAGCCATTCAAGCTGTGCATCGGAAATGTCAATTCCGTTGACAGAATCGCTTTCAGTTGTGAGAACAATAAAATAGTATCCGTCAATGATTTTACAGTAATTATTTTTTTCAATTTTACAACCTGCAAAGTTTGCGTAGTTGTTGAATCTCTCATACATTTTGTCGTATCCGCCGGTGCCGTTTGCATAGTCGTGGTTACCGGGAGCTATTATAAGATTTTCAGCAGGTTTTGACAATGCAAGAGCACCGAAAAAGAAAATACTTTCAATATCCTGTCCGTTCATTGTGTTATCGCCTAAAAAAACAAGAGTGTCGTTGTTTTTGCTGTTGTTTACTTCTTTGAGGATTTCAGAGTATTCCTTGAAAGTCTGATAATTATTGCCTTCAATATGAATATCGGAAAGCACTGTAAAACTTGTTTTGAGTGCTTCGGGGTCTTTTGCATCGTAACTGTCTGTAGGCGGGATTATAAAAGACAGCGGAAGATAAAGAAGTGTAAAAACTGTCAAAATTACGTGTTTTGCAAAATCGAGATAAACGTTCATAAAATAACCTTCTTTCGTTTTTCTATATTATATCATCAATAAAGGTATAATGTAAAGATAACTTGAAAGTTTAATATTTTTATGATACAATTCTGTCATCGTATAAACTGTAAAGCAGGTGTGAGAATGGATAAAATTTGTTTTAAACTGATGATAATATTTCTGACAATTTTCAGATTTATTTTTTCTTTTGACGCAAACGTTGATTATGATAAACTTCCAGTTAATTTTGAAGTGGAAAGTGTGAGCGACATTTTTGTTCCCGCAAGTCCTGATGCAAATGTAAGTGAATATCCCACAATTATAAAGCTTTGCCATCAGGAAAACGAAGAAGACAACGGAAAGCTTCTCGTTGCTTTTGAAAAATGGGGAGGTACATATCCCGTTTACAGAAGTGACGATGACGGAAAAACATGGGAGCATATATCGTTTGTAAAAGATAATTTTAATGAAGGTTATTATAACGAGTGGATGCCCTTTTTGTATGAGCTTCCGGCAGATATGGGTTCTTTCTCCAAAGGTACAATTATCCTCGCTGCAACATCAATACTCGGTGCAGGAGATAACATTTCTTCAAGCACAATCACATTATACTCAAGCACAGACCTTGGTAAAACGTGGAATGCTTTCTGCAACGTAGACAAAGCGGGAGGTATTGACTGGGGCGTGTGGGAGCCGTATTTTATATATGAAGAAGAAACAGGCAGACTTTTCTGCTTTTATTCAGATGATTCAGACCCTGAACATTCACAAAAGCTGGTTTACAAATATTCAACAGACCTTGTAAACTGGAGTGAAAAATATGAATGCGTGGCTTGCAGTGACCCTGATTTACGTCCCGGAATGCCTTCTGTTACAAAAATGGGTAACGGAGAATATTTTTTGGCATATGAAATTGTAGGTAAGGATGATGTTCCGATTTATTACAGAAAAACAACTTCCCTTGATGATTGGGGCGATGTTTCCGATTGCGGAAAAGTTGTTTCTGCTACAGGCAAAAGATTAGGTTCATCTCCTTATGTTGCGTGGACACCTGCAGGGGGAGAGTGCGGCACACTTGTGGTTGTTGCACATCATAATGCAAAATACGGAAGCAGCACAGGCAGCGATATGTTTTTAAGTTTTGACTACGGAAAAACTTTTGTGCCCATAGATAATCCCATACCGTATTCGCACGAATTTACGGAAAGATGCGGCTACAGTCCGTCACTGTTTTTCTCCGAAGACGGCTCAACTCTTTATTATGTAAATAATCCCGATTGCCTGGGCACTACATACAAAATAACAATGGCAAAAATAAAAATATCATAGTTTAAAAATACTGAAAGAAAGAAATGATTAAATGACAAACTCGTTGACAGGAAAAAAATCAAATTTTCTTATTTTTCTTTGCTGGGCAGCGTATACTTCAGCGTATGTAGCAAGGCTTAATTACAACGCATCAATGGTTGAAATTCTCGCTCAGCTTGGCACAACAAAGGAGGCCGCAGGAACAGTAAGCTCGTTTTTCTTTTTTGCTTACGGTGCAGGCCAGCTTGTGAACGGACTTCTCTGCAAAAAATATAACACAAAATATTCTGTTGCCGTTGCTCTTGCGGCATCGTGTGTTATCAACTTTTCAATGACTTATTGTCAGGGAATTGAAATGATGAAATATCTCTGGATGCTCAACGGTATTTTCCAGTCAATTCTCTGGGCATCTCTTATTAAAACTCTTTCTGATAATCTTGCAGATAACAAGCTTTCCAGAGCAGTTATGGTGATGAGTACCACAGTAGCAACAGGTACTTTCACCGCATACGGTCTTGCGGCACTTTTCTCTGCCCTTGAAATGAAATGGACTTTAATTTTCTATGTTGGATCTGCTCTTGTGGGAATAGTTGCAGTAATCTGGTTTATCGGAATGAGCAGTATCCGTAAAGATAAAAACGGAATTGAAGAGAGCGAAAAAACAGAAAAGAAAAAATTATCCGTCACTCCCGTGCTTGTTATGAGTGTTGTTGTAATACTTATTTCTGCAGTTACAAACGGGTTTATAAAGGACGGTGTTACAACATGGGTGCCGTCAATTCTTAAAGAAGAATTGGGTGTACCTTCATCACTTTCAATTATTGTAACGCTGCTTCTTCCCGTGCTTTCAATTTTCGGTGCATCTCTTGTGAAAGTACTTCACAAAAAACAGAAAAACGAAAATGTACTTAACGGAATTTTTTATTTCGGAGCAATGATTCTTGCAGGACTTATTATTCTTACAATCAATCTGAAATCAGTGCCTCTCACACTTGCTCTTTTCGGCGGAATTGCCTGTCTTATGTCGGCAGTCAATAACGTAATAACAAGCGTTGTTCCTCTTTATTCAAGAGATAAAATTGATTCAGGACTTTCAGCAGGTCTTCTCAACACATTCTGCTATGTGGGAAGTACACTTGCAACATCGCTTCTCGGAAAAATTGCAGACACAAAAGGCTGGAATGATGTGTTCCTCTGCATACTTATTTTTACTGTTGCGGCTTTTGCAGTGTGCGTTGTTTCGGCAGTTATTACAAGAAAAAAGAAAATATAAATAATAAAAAATCCCGTCAGATATTCTGAATCTGACGGGATTTTTTATGGAAAATCTGATTAATTTTCTTCAGTTTTTCTGCGTTTTTCAAGCTCTGCTTCAACTTCTGCTTTCTGCTGGGGTGTGTATCTGATAAAGAGAAGGGGTATAATGTAAAGCAGTGCGGCAATTGCAGGAGTAAGCATAACAAGGGGCCATATCCAGTTTTCAAATGCCTGTGACTGTGTGCCGATGAAAACTGCACCGGGTACGTCTGCAACTTCTTTGTAGTTCATAAGCGAAAGTGCAAACATTGCAAGGGCACCTGTAATACCGCTTGAAATTTTTGTAAAGAATGTCTGCATCGCGAAAGTAACGCCTTCTGTGCGTTTGCCTGTTTTCCATTCCATATAGTCCACACTGTCGCAGAAAAGTGAAGTCTGTGCAATGGAAGCGGCACCTGAAAGAAGAGAACACAAAGACATAATTACCATACCGATAAGGAGATTAATGCCGTTATAGCCGATAAAATAAGCAATAACTCTGCCTACAATTGTGGATATCTGAATTGCAATGAGAACATTTTTATACCCTTTGAAAAGGTGTTTGAATTTATCTGCAAAAATCATTCCGAGGAAACTGGGTGCGTATGTGATTGCACCGTAAACTGTTGTAAGTGTAAGAGGTCCGAGAACAATTCCCGCAAATGAAATTTCAGGGATTTTATATTTGAAGAAGTATGTAACAAGGTTGTTGCCGAAAGCGAGTGAGCCGAAAATGTTGGAAAGAGTAACGAGCATAAGCATCTTGTTACTGAACAGAAGTTTGAAACATTCTGCAATAGAATTTTGCTGTGATTCAGGCTTGACAAGACGCACTCTTTCCTGTGCGGCATAACATTTTGTGCTGACAAGAGCACCGCCGAGGCCGAAGATTGCTGCAAACAAAACAGTCATAAGTGCAAGAGAATTTCCTGATTGTTTTGCAACCAATTCCATTATCATAGGAATTACCGCGCTGAAAATACCGTAGAAAATTGAACCTACCGTACGTGCCAACTGAACAAATTTGTCGCGTTCATCAGAATCGGGAGTAACAACGGAAGTCATACCCCATATTGCAACGTCCTGCAGGGTGTAAGTGATATCCCAGCAGAGATACATTATCACAAAATATCCCACACGAAGCCACAGAAGATTTTCTGCAGTTGAAAAAACAACGAAGATAAGAACTGTGAAAATGCCTACGGGTACGGGTGTGTATTTGAGCAGAGGTCTTAATTTTTCTCCGTTTTTAAAACGGCGACGGTCAACGAGTGAGCCGATAATGGGGTCGTTCACACCGTCCCATATTTTCATAATAATAAGAAGTACAGCAACTACAGATGCAGGGAATGCGGCAATATCGGTAAGAAAGTAATTGAAAAACGATGCACCGATAAAGCAGTAAACAATGTTCTGCCCTGCAAGGCCGGTAAGGAAATTGAACCGTTCTTTTTTGCTTATGTATTTCACAAAAAACACCCCTTTAAAATTTCGCCGACTACTTTTGGGCAGCCGGCGTTTAAGTTTGCAAAATTATTTTGTTTCGTAATCAAAAGAAAGTCTTGTGTCAACGTTGGGTCTTACTTTACCGTTTGCGATTTCAACATGGAGAGGATGTTTCTGATAGTTGCTGAGAGCCTCTGCACTTTCAAAAGTTGAGTCCATCATAATATCTCCCGTTGAAGCGGGAAAACTTTCTGTTAAAATGTGCATTTCCGTAAGGCCGTCAATTTTTCCTACAAGGCCTTCAAGGGCTTCTTTGATTTCCTTTGCACAAGCAGCTTTGTCGGAAACTTCATCTTTGAGTTTCCAGATAATCATGTGTTTTACCATTATATATTTTCCTTTCGGTTATTTTAAAAAGCGAGAAGGTCTGTAAGCCGAGTTCTGTCGTTTAAGGCAATCATCTTTCTAGGCGTTACGTTGCCGTAACGCTCAAGCCACCCTTCGAGATATACATCGAGCAAATGCAGAATCTCAGTCGGTGTTGCTCCGGATAGGGTTTACTTGGCTGTGCAGTCTCCTGCACACCGGTGCGCTCTTACCGCACCATCTCAACCTTACCGCGAAAAATCACGGCGGTATATTTCTATGCACTTTCCCTAAGGTCACCCTCGGCGGCCGTTAGCCGTTATCCTGCTCTGTGGGGCTCGGACTTTCCTCGCCTGAAAAAATTCAGCCGCGACTGCCCAACCTTCTCAAAATAAATTTTAAAACAAAAAGATGTGTTTGTCAATAAAATAGCTCAATTTAACTTTAGTTATTGCATAATAATGCGTTTTGGTGTAAAATGACTTTGTAGATTTAATTTTAAATAAGGATGATGATTTTGGCAGATTATAACGGACGCAGACCTTCTGATATACCGGTGAACAGAAACCGCAACACTCAGAATAATGCCGGCAGACAAAGCAATCCTTACAGTTACGACGACCTTATGCGTCGTGCAAACGGACAAGCACCTGTCAGACGGAAGCAACCTGCAGAAAACAGAGAAAATGATATATATGTGGGCAGAAATCCTGAGCGACGTCAGCCGCGAAGAAACAGTTATGACAGTTACAGGGAGGATATCAGCATTTCTTCAGGTAACAGACGCGTAAATCCGCAAGACGGCAGGCGTGCAAATCCGCAGCCTGCAGAGTATTCAAAAGGCGGCTCACGTAAAACTGCAAAAGCACCAAAAGAAGAGAAAAGCGGATTCTTCAGAAAATTTATGGCAATTGTAATCGTTCTTGCTATAGTTTATGTAGGTGCTACGGGATATATCTGTTCTGTTTTTGCAAACACAGAATATGTTAAAACAGAAAGCAGTTTCAACTCATCCCAAGGTCTTGTAAACGACAGCAGAGTCAAAAATATTCTTCTTTTAGGCGTTGACGATAAAAAAGGCGGAAACACTTCAAGAAGTGATACGATGATTCTTGTATCTATCGATAAAAAACACCGTCAGCTGAAGCTTACATCTTTTCTGCGTGATACATATGTGGAAATTCCCGGTCACGGAGAAAACAGAATGAATGCTGCCTGCACATACGGCGGACCTCAGCTTGTAATGGAAACTATTGAACACAACTTCGGCATAGATGTAGACAATTATCTTCTTGTTGATTTTTCGGCATTTGAAGATATTGTAGACGGCTTAGGCGGTGTAACTGTGGAAGTTGAACAGAGAGAAGCCGAGTTTATCAATAACACCACAAGGTATACCATTGACTATGGTGAAAATGTAAAACTTACAGGCGGAGAAGCTCTGACATATGTAAGAATCAGAAAGCTGGACAGCGATTTTTACAGAACACAGCGTCAGCGTAAGGTTATTGCATCAATTCTTGAACAAGTGAAAAAAACCAATCCTTTTGAACTTGTTGATATGGGAAAAACTGTTATGGAATATATCGAAACTGATATGAACAGCCTTCAGCTTACTTTCCTTGCAGAGGGTGCGGTGCTTTCTTATATGCATTATGATATGGTGCAGTCAAGAGTTCCTGTTGATGAAAATTACACATCTCAGACAATCAACGGTGCATCTGTGCTTGTTATAGACAGAGATGCAACGGCACGTAAGGTGCAGGATTTTATTTATGAAAAAGCTGAAATCGAAGAAGAAACAACAGATTAAAGGAGAGAAACCTATGTTCTGTGAACGTTGTGGTAAAGAAATCGATAATGATTCCTTCGCGTGTAAGCACTGCGGCGGAATTGTCAGCGAAAAATCACCAATTCAGAATAAAAATATGAAATCGCCAAAGAAAAGGTTATCATTGAAAATAATAGTGCCGGTTGTAGCGGTAGTTTTGATTCTTGCGATTATTTTTTTCATTGCAGTTAAAAACTATAAGAAAAATGAGGATTTGGAAATACTTGAGGCGATTCTCCGAGAAAGCACGGAAAAGCCGATAGCAGATTTTGTTTATGAAGACTATGATTCTGACGGCACGTATGAAGTTTTTGCGGTAGTTGGTGAATCAGCCATAAAAGATAAACGAACAGAATATTCAGATGCTGATATTTACTTTGTAAATCATACAGAAGCACAACTTATTAAAGAAAGTGTCTGTGGGTATTTTAACGGAGTAATTGAAACTGACGACAGAATTTATGTGTCTCTTGAAGTATATGAAGATGAAGCAGATAAAGGTTTTTCTTATATTTACTCTGCAGATGCAGAATTTCCTGTGGAATCGGACATTTCAGGTAAATATTCAGAAGTTCATGAAGAAAAAGGAAAAATTATAGTAAAAGACGCATCGTGCAATTTTATAGAAATTGAAATTCCGGAAAAGGTAAATATGATTTCTAAATATTTAGTTGCAACTGACGAAGATAAGAAAAATTTTAATGATTTTGTCAGTTCAGCATCAAACTGTTTCTATAATAATTTTGATTCAGATGCATCAGATGCAATAGAACAGGCCTACGGTTTTATAAATGCTCATCATGGAAGTGAAATATATAGGTTTTTCTTTGATCGTGATAGTTATAAATCATATGATTTATACACTTTCCCTGATGATGAGAAGAAATTAAAATCAATTTTAAATGAGGCAGATCCCCTGAACAGATTCGGAGAAGCTCATTTTATTTATGCCAAATATCCTGCCCAAAATATAGATTGGATTATAAAAAATATTTTTGGCCTTACTCCCGATAGAAGTATAAGTAGTGCAGACAACGAACCTCAACACGGTTATTATTATGAGGGTGATTTTTACATGAACGGAGGAGAAGGTATTCCATATACTGTTACCTTTGAGACGAAGTTTAATCAACTTCCCGACGGAAGATATAAAGCTACAACCATCGGTACGGGTGAAGAATCTGAACTTTTCTGTACAATTAATTCGATTGTAGGCCTTAGAGACATTGGTGGTAAAAGGGTGTGGACAATCTCAAAAACGACCTGCACATATCCGGAAGAAGAAACTGAAACAACTACTGAAAGTAACACGACAGAATTAAATTCAGAAAACCTGAGTAATGTTGTAAAGTATTTAGGAGGTCCAATTTCGGAAGTCTTTAAAGATTATGGTGAAGATTATGAATCCGTGTCATTTGAGGGCGGACACCAGGCGGGTTATTATAATGGTTCAGTTTATTTCGGTAAGAATGATTGGGAAGATTTTAATGAAAATGCCAGTAACACAGTTACGCACATAATTGCAATAGATAATGTGCATTTGTGTGGAGATTTTTATTCTGATATGTCTTATAATGACCTGAAGAAAGTACTGCCTGATCTCAAGTTTTCAAGTGGTGGTGAATATTGCGATCATTATATAAGTTTTGAATATGAAAACTATTCTTTTTCTTATTTTTGGTACGAAGAAGGTTCGGATGAAGACACAATATGTAGCGAAGTCTGGGTTTACGCTTAAATAATAATGAGCGTTTCAGGTGTATAGGCAGATAATGAATCTTTATGCAAAGCTTTGTGTAATATTGTCAGAGTTGACTTTTTGCTGACAAAATCTTACAAACGAAATACAATATTGAAAGAAAGATTTTTATAAAGGAGATATAACAATGGCAGAAACAAAAGCAAAACCCGCAGGTTTTTCCACAGAAAAGCCTGACCACATTATGATTTCGATTAACGGAGATGCAACAAAGCAGATGGCTGTAACCTGGAGAACAGATATGTCTGCAGAAACAAGTTACATTGAATACAGAGAAGAAAACACAGAAAATGTTATAAGAAAAGATTCAGAAAATCTTGTTTTTAAAAGTGACAGAGATGAAAGTTATATTCACACTGCAATTGCAGACGGATTAAAACCCGGCACAAAATATTTCTACACCTGCGGTGATGGTAAAAACAGAAGTGAAGAATATTTCTTCACAACAGCAGAAGAAAACCTTGAAAAATTTACCTTCATTGCAATTTCAGACCAGCAGCAGGGTAATTTCTATGAGCAGGATTATTCAAAAATCAACGCTTTTCTCAAAGAAATTTTAAGAAGACATCCTGAAGTTAAATTTATCGTAACAGGCGGCGATAACACAGACTGCGGTCAGCACGTTGTGCAGTGGAACGGTGCTCTCAAAGGTATGGAAGGTATAATGGAATACCGTCCGCTGATGATGACTCTTGGTAACCACGATAACCGCGGCTTTAAAGATTACGAAACAGGCGAAGGCAGATATTACGCAGAGCCTGCAGAATTTTTCAACACACAGTTTAAAATGGCATATCCCGATAACGGCCCCGGAATATGGAAAACAGAAAACTATTCTTTCGACTACGGCAATGTGCACGTATGTGTTATGGGTATCAACGGTCCTGATGAAGTAGGCGAATGGATTAAAGAGGATTTATCCCAGAGCGATAAAACATGGAAAATCGGTACATACCATTTCCCCATTTATTATTCAAACCCTGCAGGTCACAACTTTGACGCTTTCCCCTGGATGAGAGAAGGCGTTGATATGTGCGATATTATGCTTGCAGGTCACGAGCATAATTTCTCAAGAAGCTTCCCAATTAAAAACGATGCAATTTTTGCAAAGCCTTCACAGGGGACAATTCATTATATGCTTTCAAACGCAGGCGGCGGTGCTCCCGGATGCAACTCACAGCAGAGCATTTTCCACGCAGCGTTCTACCCTCAGGAAATTGAAGGCCGTCCGTCATTTGCACTTTTTGAAGTTGACGGAAAGAAAATGAAAATAACATCTTACCTCGGTCTGGGAGATGATATTGAAGCAGATATTATAGACCAGGTTATTATTGATAAAGAAAAAGACGAAATTCTTCCTTACGCAATGCCTCCCGTTTACCTTGAGAGACATCCGAGAATGGTATTCAAGGGTATGCTTGCAGGTCTTGGCGGAGTAGATGCTTTCCCCGTTAAGAAAGACGGAATATGGTTTGCACCTCTTTCAGTTGTTTTCCAGAGTGTAGGCGCTTATGTTGCAAAAGAAAAAGGAAAAATGACTCTCGGAATTTACGGAAAGAAAGTAACATTCACAGAAGGCAGTGACATCGCAGTTACAGATAAAGGAGAAGAGATTAAACTTGACGCACCTGTTTTCCGAGGTATGAGAGGTCTTCTTTATGTACCTGCATTCAGCGCATCTGCAATTTACGGATTCAGATGTGTTTATGTTGAACACAATAACTTTATGTTCTGGGAACACGAAGAAGAAAGTATCCCCTTGTTTGAACAACCGTAATTTTCAGCTTGCAAAATAAAAGTTTTTATGACCTCTCCTTGTTTTCAAGGGGAGGTTTTTGGTATAAGCGTATAGATTTAACGTTTTTGTTAAAAATTGATGCATTTTCGTAAAAGCATCTTGACAATCTTGTGATTATATATGAAAATTAAATTGAAAAGCACAACTGATAAAGCAAAACAAATAATATACTTAAAACAAGTATTAATTAAACATCTGTTTCTTTTTAAGAAAGGTATGGTGGTTCCAATGTGGTTGATAATCAATTAGTAAATCAATAAAATGAACCATAAAGACAACACAAAGGAGGAAAAATTTATGAAAACAAATATCAGAAAAATTTCAGCGATAGTTTGTTCTCTTGTTGTTTTAACAACAGCGGTATGCAGTTCTTCTTTATTTACCACTGCACAATCAACACCCGAAACAACAAAGGAATCACTTGATATCGTTGAATTCAACTGTGACACAGGAACAACACGCGAATATACTTTTGAATACGACAGCATAGATATTAATGCTCCCGGTGCGGCACAAATGTTGACCTCCGCTCCGGAACAGTGTACAACAGAAAAGACAACTTCTGATATTTCAACAAGAAATATATTGCCCAATAGCTCTTTTGGGAAGGTTAATGCTACAGTTTCACCGTATCGTAAGGTTCTATATATTAGATCCTATGGTGATTCAGACGGCAATGGTCAAAACGATTATGTTGAATACGGAACAGCATTTCTTGTTCATGACGATTTAGCACTTACAGCTGCTCATTGTGTTATGGAAGATGGAAAATATTCCACAAGGATGGAAATTTATACCAAACAAAATAGCAAAACTCTCAACTCCACATATTACAGTCCAAAACAATGGTCTATCCCTGTAAATTACAGTCAGAATGGAAACATAAATTATGACTGGTGTATTATTAAATTGAAAAATAATCTTGGTAGTTCAAATTCTCTTGGACATTTTGAATATAAGGTTCCTACTGCAACGGAAAAAATTTTTGTAAATGGATATCCCACTGATACAACATACAGATATTTTCAATGTATGGGGCAAGGAAATTTTTCTCTTGAAAGTGGGGGGTTCGTTTTAGTGCATACAGCAAGCACTATGACGGGTATGAGTGGCGGACCCGTATATAATAAATCCGAATATGTTGTAGGAATTCAACGATCAGGGGGCTCAAGTTACAATTATGCTTGTAAAATTACTCAGGCTCTGTATAACTTAATTGAGACTTGTAAAAATGAATAAAAAACAGAAAGGATTTTCGTTATGAAAAAAATGTACATTTTCTTTTTTGCATTAATATTACTTTTTGTTTTAGGCTGTAATAAAATACACAAGACATCTGAAATTGTTAACGAAACAACTGAAGATAAACCTTCTGTTACTGAATATATGACTATTGAAGAACGTCACACAGATGTCCCTAATACTGATCCCGATGTGCCTGATGATTTCAAAGAACCTGATATAGTTGACAATCATATTGAAATGGAATCAAATTATGACAATATTATTTTTGAAGTGGAGGAAGATGAATATTCTCTGAATTGTGAACAAGTAAGAGCTGTTTTTACAAACAAGAGAAAAGATGTTGCTTTTAGAGCGTATCGCTATCCGTTTTTGGAAAAAAAGGTGGGAAGCAAATGGGTAAGGGTACCTTACTATAGAGATGGTATGTTTAATGATGGTATGGATTGGGTGTATGTTATGAGTCCGGATCAGTCGGGCATTAATTATAGTTTTACAATTGATTTATTTACTGAAAATGTATATGCGGAACTAACTCCCGGTAAATACCGATTAGTAGGATTCGCGGGTGATAAAAAGTATTATGGGGAGTTTGAGTTTGCAGAATAATATAAAAAATGCTCTTCCTGATTTTTTAGGAGGAGCATTTTTATATTATTTTAAGAAAAGTTCAAGCAGGAAAACAACTGCGCAGGAAGCGACTGATACAATCAGCAGGCTTCCTCCTTTCCATGCGATAAGCACGCCGATTACAAGCGCTGCCAGTCCTGACCACACACTTCCTGTTGCTTCTAATATTGCAGGGAAAGTCATAACAGTCAGAGTGACATAGGGTACATAGTAAAGGAATGAGCGTATTGTTTTGCTTTTGATTTCTTTTCTGAAAATTGTCATAGGAAGCACTCTCATAAGATATGTTACAAGTGCCATTATGCCTATGTAAATATACACATTATTACTCATTGCTTTCATCCTCCTTTACGCTTTCATCTTCCTTTATAGGGAAGAAAATTGCCGCTAAAAGAGCAATCACAACTGTGAGAATAATTGTTTTTGTTCCCGATGAAATTGCATCAAAAACAGGTATTTTATAAAACGCAAAGCTTGCAGCCATTGAAAACAGCACAATTCCCAGAAGGACTTTGTTCTGCTTTGCAGGCGGTACTACAATGGCAATAAACATACCGAAAAGTCCGACGCTTAATGCACTTACAATATTTGCGGGTAAAACATTTCCCATTATAACACCAAGGCAGGTGCCCAGAGCCCATCCCGGGATGGCAACGGAGAATGCACCGTATGAAAAATAAGGATTAAGCTTGCCCGGCTCAGCAATGGAAATGCCGAAAATTTCGTCTGTAAGGTCAAAGGCAACAAGAAGACGGTGGTGCAGCTTCATATCCTGGGGGATTTTCTGGCTCATTGCAAAGCTCATAAGCAGATATCGCGCATTGGCAACTATCTGCATTACCATCATTGTAAGATAACCTGAGTTTTCAGCAATAACCGCAAAGCCGGCATATTCGCCGGCTGATGCGTTGTTTGTGATACTTGCAAGTGTTGCCTGAAAAGCTGTAAGACCTGCGTTTGCAGCGGCAATCCCTAATGTGAATGCTACGGCAAAATAACCCAGAGCAATGGGAATACCGTTTTTTATACCTTTTTTATATGCTTGTCTGTTTTCGCGTTTCAAAGTGTTTTGCCCCTTATGGTTTTTAAGTAATCAGATGTATAAAAGATTTTACGGGAATAGTAAGTCCCATAATAAACATATCCCAGATATATTTCAGACCTTCGATGTGATAGAGCATTACTTCAATGGGCTCTGTGCAACATGTTTCAAGGTAATGGATTGTTTCTGTTTCGTATGTGTCGGTGTTGTTTTCGTCAAGGACTATTATACGCACACCTCTGTTATCTGCACCGTATCCGCCGAAGCCTGCTGCAGGAGTAGTGCTGAGGTCAATTCCCATATATGGCACAACAAAATCATTTTTATGGTCGTGTCCGAAGAACATTGCTTTAACGTCGCCCTGTTCCAACATCTTTTCAAACTGCATACTGTCGCGTGCAGGTGCAGCGGGACGTTCAAGCAAAGAGCCTGTTGCATTTTCGGGAAGTGCAAGGAATTTGTCGCCCACCTGTACTGCGTTGGGAGCACCTTCTTCTGATTCAACAAGAGCGTTGAAAATTTCTCCTACAATAATATGCTGGAAAACCATTGAAGGAACGGGATTTCCGCCGTTGAGAGCTTTAAGTTCATTTGATTTTTCAACATACCAGTCAATCTGGTCTTCATGTACATGGTCATATCCGTCAGCCAACGGGTCGTACATATTTGAGTCGAAAAGCCAGAGATTATATGCAATTCTGCTTGCGTCAGAAGAAAGAATAGGCAGATTATATGTACCGCAGCCTGAAATTCTTTCGCCCTCGTCTATTGCAATGCAGCAGTCGTATTCGTTATAGATTGCCATCTGTTCTTCTTTTGAAACATAGCCTTCTGCATCGTGGTTGCCGAAAATAACTGCAACGGGAACACCGATTTCTTCAAAAACAGACATAAAAGCGTCAATAGCTTTTCTTACTTTTTTTACAGAATGAGCTTTTGTGAAGCCTCTTGCAACTGAGTCTGAAATGTTATCGCCTGTAAGGATAAACAAGTCAGGTTTTTCCTCTGCTGCAATTTCTTTTATGTATTCAAGTGCCTTTTTTGAAGGGTTAGCAGTGTCCTGAAGGTCAGCAACCTGCATAATTTTAAAAGAGCCGTCTTCGTTGAATTTAAGAGTTGTTTCTGCTGAAGTATCGGCAACTTCTTCTGCATAAGGTGAAATCACTGCGATGCTGAAACACATAATTACAGCAAGAATAATTGATAATACTTTGTTCATCGGGGTATTCCCTCCTTTGATTTTATGATACCATACAGAAAATTTCGTATATTGCAGTAAAAGGTGATACGCCGTTAAACGGAGCAAGGAAAAGATATTTCAGACAATTCAGTATAGGTGAAATGCTTGAATTCACATAATATCTGCAACGTGAAAAATCGTCTGTGCAATAAGTTTCGAAATAGTTGATAATATAAGTTTCATAGGTTGAAGTGTCTTTTTCGTTTATAGTGACAAATCTTAAACCTCTGTTATAATCGCCGTAAGAGCCGAAGCCTGATGTGGGGGCATTTACGAGATGAAGTCCATTGTAGTCGGCTATGTATGTGTTTACATGGTCATGGCCGAAGAAAATTGCTCTCACATCGCCCTGAGCCATCATTGCAGGCACCTGAAGTGATTCGCCTGATGAAGGGCTGGGAGGCTCATTTGTTTCGCCGCTGAGAATCTTTGCGTCAAGAACTTCTTTCGGAACAATATGCTGGAAAGCCAAAGAACCTACAGGCTTTCCACCGTTTTCTTTTTTCAGTCTTTCTGATTCGCTGATGTACCAGTCAATCTGGTCCTGCTGGATATTATCAGAAATTCCTTTTTCTGCATCGTGAAGATATGAGTCGAAGAACCAGAGGTTAAAAGCAGTTTTTGTTCCGTCAGAAGAAAGAATGGGAAGGTTGTATGTTCCGCAGCCTGAAATTTCTTCGCCGTCATCTCTTGCAAGGCAGCAATCGTAAGACATATACATCTGCATCTGTTCTTCTTTTGTAACTTCATTTTCCGTATCGTGGTTTCCGAAAACCATAGCTACGGGAATTGATTTTTCTTCGAAGAAAGACATATAGCAGTCAATTGCTTTTGCTGTGTTCTTACGTGCTTTTTCAATATCTTCAAAGTCGCTGGGAACACCGCTTATATTATCTCCGAGAAGAATTACCAGGTCAGGCTTTTCTGACTGAATAGCATTATCGAAATATTCAAGTGTTGCAGGGATAAGGTGGTGGTCGTCCTGTATGTCAGCAACAAGCATCATTTTGAAAGAACCGTCTTTGTTGAACTTAAGTGTGGCGGTGCTTTCTTCTGCACCGCCACTGATAGTAAATACGGACAAAATGAAAATGACAACAAGAACAACTGATGTTATTTTTTTAATCATTTTTTCTGCTCCCGTCAGTTAATTATAAAATGAGACAAAGTACTTCATAAAATGCATCGAAGAAAGATACACCGATTTCTGAAGAAGTGAAGAGGTAACGGAGTGCATTCAGTACAGGACTTTCTTCGTTATTCATAAGATAACGGTATTCTGCAGCACCGTCAGCTGCAAATTTATCGTAATAGTTAATAAGCTTTGTTTCGTATGTTGAAGTATCGTTTTCGTTGATTGTGATAATTCTTACACCGCGTGATCTGTCACCGTAAGAACCGAAGCCTGATGTGGGAGAGTTGACAATATCAATTCCCTGGTAGTTTACTTCAAATGTGTTCATGTGGTCATGGCCGAAGAACATTGCTTTAACGTCGCCCTGTGCTACCATTGTTTCAAACTGAAGTGAATCCTGTGTGCCGGGGCAGGGACCTTCGCTGAGATTGCCTTTTGCACCTTCGGGAAGACCGAGCCATTTGTCGCCTGAGGGAATTGAGTTGGGAGTGCCTGCAGGTACTTCAACAAGTGCGTTATAAATTTCGTTAACGATAATGTGCTGGAATACCATTGAGGGAACAACTTCGCCGCCGTTTTTTGCTTTGAGTGCATTTGAAGTGTTTACATACCATTCAATCTGGTCTTCGTGAACATAGTCATAACCGCCCTTTTCCCGGTCATACATATTTGAGTCAAACATCCAGAGGTTGTAAGCTACTTTTTCACCTTTTGAAGAGTAAACGGGAAGATTGTATGTACCGCAACCATAGAGGCTGTCGCCTTCATCATAGCCTACGCAGCAACCGTATGTCTGATACATAGCCATCTGTTCTTCTTTGCCGATGAGAGCCTCACCGTCGTGGTTGCCGAAAACAACTGCAACGGGAACACCGATTTCTTCAAAGAAAGACATTGTTTCATCTATTGCTTTTTTTACCTGCCATCTTGCGATTGATTCAAAAAGAGCATCGCCTGTGCCGCCTGCGATGTTATCGCCTGTAAGCACAATAAGGTCGGGGTCTTCTTCAGCAATGATTGTTCTGAGATAGTCGTATGTTGCTGGTGCAGGGTAAGATGTGTCCTGCAAGTCAGCGACCTGCATAATTTTGAATTCATTGTTGCCTTTGAATCTGAGGGTTTTGTCAGCAACATCTACTGCACCGGCAGAAATGCTCATAATACCGAGGCACATAATGATTGCCATAATGATTGATAAGAATTTTTTCATAATTCTTCATCTCCTTTTCATTATAATGTTAATATTATGAAATAATTATATACTTCTCGTTCGTCATTGTCAACTTAATATATTGATTTTTGGTGATGTATTATGTATAATTACAATAACAATAATGGGGAAAGCAGGTGTTCTGAGTGAAAAAAATCACAGCGTTATTGTTGATGCTCGTAATGCTTATTATGTTTGCTTCCTGCGGTGAAGAAACTGTTTCGGAAACATCAGCCGTTGCAGAAGTAAACGGTGAAGTTATAACGCAGGAGGAAATTGATTATTTCAAAGGCAAAATCAAGGCAGAAGTGCTTAACGATTTTATTGAAAAATACAGCGTTGAATATACGGAAGATTTCTGGCAGACAGAATTTGAAGGCACAACACCGCAACAGGTTCTTGATGAAAAAGCTCTTGAAGAAAGCATTATGGTAAAGCTTCAGTTTATAGAAATGCGTGAAGAGGGGATATATGAAGATATATCTTTCAGAGGCCTTCGGGAAAAGGCAGAAATGTTCAATGAAGAAAACGCAGATAAAGAAGGCGTAGTGGGAATAAGGTCAATAAAAATGTCGCAGTTTTATACCTATTATTTCCAGAACGGTGTGATGGAGCTTAAGAATATTTATGCTGAAGGAAAGCTTAAACCTACTGAAAAAGAAATAGAAGAAAAAATCAGGGAACTTAACCTTGAATCCGAAAACGGTGATGCAGGTGTATTACCTGAAGATTATGAAAATGTAGCAGCAGATAAATTGAAAACTGAAAAGTATGATTTATATATTGCTGAATTAAGAAAAAATGCAGAAATAAAGGCAGGTTTATAAAATGGAAAACAGAGTAGAAAAGGCAGCAGAACTTTTTAATGCAGGATATAACTGTTCACAGGCAGTTTTCTGTGCGTTTGCAGATAAGTTCGGTATAGATGAAGAAACCGCAATGAAAATTTCATTGGGATTCGGCGGAGGTTTCGGAAGACTCCGCGAAGTATGCGGTGCTTTCAGCGCTTGTACAATGCTGGCAGGTCTTGCAAACAAAAGTGACCTCAATGATGCGGCTCAGGCAAAAAAAGATGCATATGAAGAAATCAGAAAATTAAAAGACGAATTTGAAAAAAGAAACGGCGGCTCTTTTATCTGCCGTGACCTTCTCGGCCTTTCAGGCCCTTCCGAAAGTCCTGTACCCGAAGCAAGAACAGAACATTATAAAAAGACACGTCCTTGCGAAGAAATCGTAAAAGAAGCGGCAAGGATAATGGAAGAATATCTTAAATAAATCAGGAAAGTAAAAAACAGGAAAGCGGGTGAGTATGATGAAAAATAAAATTTTGTCGTGTATTCTGGCTTTAGCTATGCTTCTGAGTTGTTTTTCGGCAACGGGCATAACAACATATGCCTCCGGGTTGTCGGACGAGCTTACGTTTGCAAGTCTTACGGAAGAAGAACTTGCTGCTCTGCGTAACGGAGGAACAATATCAACAAAGCAGGTTTCGCAGATACCGCGTAAACTTTATGCAAATAAATCGGAAGAAGTTCCCGAAAGATATTTTCTTTTGGGCGACGGTCTGCGTACAAATGTAGGAAATCAGGGAAAATTCGGCACTTGCTGGGCTTTTTCGGCTCTTACATCAAGTGAAACTTTTCTTATGAAACGTAATTCTGACATAAATCTGTCGGAAGCACATCTTTCATACTTCACCTATTCCACAAAAAATCAGAAAAAAGCATACAGGCATATGTTCGGCACATACGACCCCTTTATGAACGGTGGATTTGACTTTACTGCAATGAATTCACTTGCCAACTGGTACGGTCCTGCATCTGAAGAAGATTTTCCGTACTCAAATGCAACAATTCCTGAAGAACACCGTTATGATTCTGTTGCCCATCTGCAGAATGTTATTTCGTTCCCCGAATATGCTTATGAGAATGAAGAAGAACAGCAGCTTGCCCGTGAAACTCTTGTTGAGCAGGTTAAAAACGAAATGCTCAGATACAGGCAGGCAGTGGATATTGCCTATCTTTCTTCCAAAAGGTCTACCTGCTATAATGCGGAAACAAATGCGTGGTATAATCCTGTTGGTGACCATACTGACCACGCAGTAACAATTATCGGTTGGGACGATAATTATTCCAAAGAAAATTTTTATAATTCAGATTCAATTAAGAATAACGGTGCCTGGCTTATCCAGAACAGTTGGGGCGAGGATTGGGGCCTTAACGGTTGCTTCTGGTTGTCATACGAAGACGTCACCATTGATTACGTCGGAATTTATCGTTATGAAAGCAACAAGAATTATGAAAATATATATTCTCACGATGAAAGCATACAGTATACTCCCGTAGGCTTCAACGATTCTACGGAAATACATATGGCAAACGTGTTTGAAAGTGCACGTGATGAAATTCTTGAAGCAGTATCTTTTTACACCACAGATGTAAACACCGAATATACGGTGAAAATTTTTACAGGTATTGAAAATGCAGATGACCCAACTTCAGGAAAACTTTGTGCAGAATTCAGCGGAAGAAAAAGTTTACCCGGTTACTATACCGAAACTTTGCCTGAAGCGGTTGAACTTGAAAAAGATGAAACTTTCAGCGTTGTGGTTTATCTTAAAAACCCCACACAGATTCTCACTGCACACGTAGAAGCTATTTATATGGAATACAGAGTGCAGAGTGTGGATGCCGTAAGTAATGCAGGCGAAAGCTTTGTAAGTGCAGACGGCGAAAAGTGGGAAGATATCCACAAAAAAGTTATAAAAGGCTTTGACGGAAATAATTATATGAGGCTTGGTAATTTCACAATCAAAGCTTTTACAAGTTGCGATAAGTATGTTAAGTTTTCTCTTGACAGCGGTGAAATCTCTTTTGCGGAAAATCTGAAGCTTTTCTGCTCAGGTGCAGATGAAATTTATTACACTACAGACAACACTGACCCTACTGTAAACGGAATTCTTTATACGGGAGAAATTGACCTTGACAGTGAAACTGTGGTGAAAGCCGTTGCGAAAAAAGACGGTGTTTTCGGTGAAATTTATCAACGTGAATATTATCAGGCAAAAACAATGCTGTCGGGTGTAGTTGTTTCAGCTGACGGAAAAGATTATGAAATGGATTTGTCAACCAGGTGGCCTGATGCATTGGTGCTTGATAATGATTGCACTTCTGTGACGGTTACCCCCACTTCAATGTACGATATCAGAATCAATGGTGTTGTTGCTGAAAGCGGTGAAGAAAAAGAAATTGAATTGAATAAATACGAAAAAAATACTATTGAAATTTCTGTCAGTGAAGACGGTTACAGCGATTATGTTTATACCGTAACAGCTTTTGTTAATCCTATTGAATATGATTATGAAAATGAGACGATGCACTTTGACGAAAGCAGAGTTTCTGTCAAAACGAAGTTTTACAAGGCTGTGCAAAGCGGGCAGAGTGTTACCGAATGGATAGATTCGGCTTCTATGATGACGTTTATTGTAAGCGTAAATGATGAGGTTTTCCTTACTTCTCTTCCGGGCAGAGTTTCTCTGCCTGAGCCGCATATTGATTTTATTAACGAAACATCAATCGAAAAATACGGACAGAGAGTATATTATAAATTCAGTCAGGAAGAAGATTTCTGCGAAGAAAATTCTGTGGAAAAAGATTATATTCCCGTTTTCCCCGGAAAAACAATGTACCTTCAAAGAAAAGCTGAAAACGGACTTTTCGGCTCTGAAATAATAGAATGGGTAATTCCTGAAAGGCCCGAATTCTCTACTGAAATATATCCGGTCAAAGTAAAGAAAACAAAAGTCGTTTTCCCTTATGATACAGACCTTCTGTATATCAGCGATAAATCCGATACTTTCCTTACAGGTTCATTCATAAATCTTACGCCCGGTGAAGACTATGTTTTCAGCGTTTATAAACCTGCAACGGCAGATACTTTTGCAACAGAAACACTGACTTTTGAAATTACCACAAAAACAGATTCTTTATACGAAGATTTAAAAGCAGATATTGCGGCAGGCGAAACTGACGATTCTTTTTTAGTGCAGATAAGAGCCTTTTTTGCAACCGTTTTTTATAATGTGAGAATTTATCTGACAAGTGTGTTTGAATAAGCATTTAGAGGTGTTTTATTGATACATTTTTTATAAATTGCTAAAATTATTAAAGAATATTAAAGAAAAATTTGACGAAATTGAAAAAAAGTTCTATAATGTATGTGTCTGTGTGTGCAGACGTTAAAAGAAAGGAGCGTGTTTAGGTGAAAGGCATTATTCTTGCAGGCGGTTCAGGTACAAGACTTTACCCCCTGACAATGGTTACCAGTAAACAGCTTTTACCGGTTTATGATAAACCGATGATATATTATCCGCTTTCAGTTCTTATGCTGGCGGGTATCAGAGAAATTCTTATTATCTCCACAATAGAAGACACTCCCAAATTCGAACATCTTTTAGGTGACGGCAAGCAGTTCGGTCTTAAGCTTTCCTATGCAGTTCAGGAAAAACCCGAAGGTCTTGCACAGGCATTTGTTATAGGCGAGAAGTTTATCGGCAAAGACAACGTTGCAATGGTTCTCGGTGATAACATTTTCTACGGCAGCGGTCTCGGTCACATTCTTCGTCAGGCTGCAAAGCGTGAAGAAGGTGCAACAATCTTCGGTTATTATGTTGACGACCCCAGAGCATTCGGTGTTGTTGAGTTTGATAAAGACGGACACGCTGTTTCTATTGAAGAAAAACCCCAGGAGCCCAAATCAAACTATGCGGTAACAGGGCTTTATTTCTACGATAACAAGGTTGTTGAATATGCCAAAGGCCTTGAAAAAAGCGCAAGAGGCGAATATGAAATAACTGATATTAACAGAATGTATCTTGAAGCAGGTACTCTGGAAGTGAAAACTATGGGCAGAGGCTTTGCGTGGCTTGATACAGGTACTGTTGATTCGCTTATGGATGCAGGTAATTTTATAAAAACTATCGAAACTCTTCAGGGTATCAAAATTTCAGCACCTGAAGAAATCGCATATAATATGCATTGGATTACTAAAGCAAAACTTATTGAATCAGCAAAAAAATACGGAAAATCCTCTTACGGTCAGCATCTTATGAGAGTTGCAGAAGGTAAGATTCTCTATGCCGATAAGCCGGGTCAGCGTCCTCATTGGGGACGTGAGGACGAATCTCACGGCAAATAAAAGCTGACAGTCTGAAAGGAATTTTAAGATGAATATTATTAAAACTTCTCTTGCCGATGCGTTTGTTATTGAACCGAAAGTTTTCGGCGACCATCGCGGATGGTTTATGGAAAGCTACAATAAAAACGCTTTTGCCCAGGCGGGGATTGATATAGATTTTGTGCAGGATAACCGTTCTTTTTCACAGAAAAAAGGCACATTACGCGGTCTTCACTGCCAGACAAACCCTAAATGTCAGGCAAAGCTTGTAACCTGCATAAAAGGTGCAGTGCTTGATGTTATTGTTGATATAAGAGAAGGCTCACCCAGCTACCTTAAGTGGATCGGGGTTGAACTTTCTGAAGAAAATAAAAAGCAGCTTTTTGTACCCAAAGGATTTCTGCACGGATTCGTAACTCTTACTGACGATGTGGAATTTTCCTACAAGGTTGATGATTATTATTCACCTGAAAACGACAGAAGTGTATGCTTCTGTGACGAAGTTTTCGGAATAGATTGGGGAATTGAAAACCCGATTTTAAGTGAAAAAGACATAAAGGCACCGAAACTCTGTGACAGTGACGTGAGATTTTTCTATGAAAGGGCTGAAAGTCTGAAATGAAAATTCTTGTAACAGGTGTTATGGGACAGCTTGGTCACGATGTAACGGAAGAACTTGAAAAACATAATATTGAATATATCGGTTGCGACAGGGAAGAATTTGACCTGACTGATAAAGATGCAACTGAAAGTTTTATTCTTGAAAATAAGCCTGACGGTGTTATTCACTGTGCGGCATATACTGCAGTTGACAAGGCAGAGGACGAAGAAGAGCTATGCAGAAAAATCAATGCGGACGGAAGCCTTTATATTGCAGAGGCTTGTGAAAAAATCGGTGCGAAGATGATATATGTAAGCACGGATTACGTTTTCGGCGGTGACGGCGAAAAACCTTATGAGCCTGCAGATGAAAAAAATCCGCAGAATGTTTACGGAAGAACAAAGCTTGAGGGCGAAAAAAATGCCCTTGAAAACTGCTCAAGAACATTTATTGTGAGAACATCATGGGTTTACGGCATAAACGGCAATAACTTTGTTAAAACAATGCGTCGCCTTGCTGAAACAAGGGATGAACTGAATGTTGTTGCAGACCAGATAGGCTCGCCTACATACACACGCGACCTGGCAAAGCTGCTTGCAGAAATGATTAAAACTGAAAAATACGGCATTTACCACGCAACGAACGAAGGTTTTATGAGTTGGGCAGAGTTTGCCGAAAATATAATGAAAAAATCAGGCCTTTCCACGAAGATAAATTATATTCCCACATCAGAATATCCCGTGAAAGCAAAACGACCTTTAAACTCAAGACTTTCAAAAAAATGTCTTATTGATAACGGCTTTTCACTTTTGCCCTCACAGGACGATGCACTGGAAAGATATATCGAAGAACTTAATAAATAAAATCACACCCGACAGATTTTCAACAGAATCCGTCGGGTGTTTTTTTGCAGAGATTTTTCAGAACAGGTTTTCTGCGGTGACAGTATTTATACTATTTTTACCTTGTATTTCCGCAGCCAATAATCAAACTGCAGGAAATATGCAATGGTCTGCGGTGTTGTCATCAGCTGACCGTACCACGGCTGTGAAGTGTTTTCGGTAAGCAGCTTTTCCAGAGAACTTTTTTTGATTATCTGAAGGATAGGTGAGGCAGGGTCGTTTATAATTTCTCTGAGCTTTTCAGACACTTTTTTCAGATAAGCAGGGTTGTGAGTTTTGGGATAGGGGCTTTTCTTTCTCCACAAAATTTCCTCAGGCAGATAATCTTCCATTGCTTTTCTCAAAAGACCTTTTTCATAATTATTATAGTCTTTGTATTCCCAGGGTACATTGTACAGATATTCTGCAATTCTGTAATCACAGAAGGGTACACGCACCTCAAGCCCGTTATACATGCTCATTCTGTCTTTTCTGTCAAGCAGAGTCTGCATAAACCAGTCAAGATTCAGCTTCATCATTTCTTTCATCCGTCTGTCAAGGGCGGATTTTGTTTTTCTCGTGTCTGCAGATTGTACCGTGTTCCTGTAACGCGAATCAACAAATTCTGCAGGGTTGATTTTTTCTGCAAATTCATCTTTAAGGAAGCTGTATCTGTAAAAAGTTGTCTGTGACCAGGGGAAACCGTCTCTTTCCCGTATTGTTTTATCTCTGTACCAGGGATATCCTCCGAAAATTTCGTCTGCACATTCTCCGCTCAATGCCACCGTGCCCTGTTTTTTGATTTCTTTGCAGAAAAGGAGGAGGGAAGAATCAACGTCCGCCATACCGGGCAAATCTCTTGCATCCACCGCATCAAAAAGTGCGTCAACCAGCTCGTCTGTGTCAAGCTTTATCAGATGGTTTTCGCCGTGAAGATAATCTCCCATTATATTAATGAAAGCGGAATCGCTGTTTGGCTGAAATTTGCTTTCTTTAAAATACAGATTATTGTCTTTGTAATCAAGTGAAAAGGTGTGGAGTTTTTCGCCGCGTTTTCGGAAATATCTGTCTGCAACCGATGAAATCAGGCTTGAATCAAGTCCGCCTGAAAGGAAGGTGCATACAGGCACATCAGAAACCAACTGCCTTTCTATTGAATCAGTTACAAGAAAACGCACTTTTTCAACAGTATCAGAAAGGTTATCGGTATGCTCTTTATCTTCAAGGTGCCAGTATTTCCAGGTTTTAAGTCCGTTTTTATCATAATATCCGCAGGTAGCAGGGGGTAATTCTTCAATATCCTTAAAAACACCCTGCCCGGGAGTTCTACCCGGTCCGAGAAGAATAAGTTCAGAAATTGTGTTGATATCGGCCACGGGCTCTGCAAGTCCGCTCGCTAAAATTGCCTTGATTTCCGAAGCAAAAACAAACTCATCTTTTCTATTATAATAGAAAAAGGGTTTCACGCCGATTCTGTCACGGGCAATAAATAACTTTTCTGTTTTTTTCTCCCACACAGCAAACGCAAAAATGCCGTTGAATTTTTCCACACATTTCTCTTTCCATATAATATAGGATTTTAAAAGAACTTCCGTATCGGAATGGCTGCGGAAAGTGACACCGTGAGAAATAAGTTCTTTACGGATTTCGTCTGTATTATACAGTTCACCGTTGTATACTATTATATAGTCCTGATTCCCGTCAGATTCTGTCATGGGCTGTCTGCCGTTTTCAATATCAATTACTGCAAGACGTGTATGTATCAGAGAAGCGTGATTATCACAGAAAATGCCGTTTCCGTCAGGTCCGCGTCTTGTAAGCGTGTTCTGCATTCTGATAAAAACAGCATTTTCATCTGTCAGATTTCCGCTGAAATCAATTTTACCTGAAATTGAGCACATAATTATCACCTCATATTATATTATGCAGCAGAAAAAATTAGGTTAAATGTAAAAATGTTGCATATTTCTGACATTCAGGCATATAATTGTAATGTGTTGTAACACTTTTGTAATTTTTGCACTTTGACGAAAAAATAGTGTCAGCTATATGTCGAAAAACGCAAAATATGGTAAATTTTGGATGCGAATTTTTTTATTTTTCTAAATCAGCATTTTGATTTGTGCAAAAGCACCAATTTTTTTGTTTTTTTTTATTTGACAAGTCAAAAACTTCAAATTATAATGGTGGCACGATGCAAAAGTATAGTTGCAATCGTTATCAAGGCAGAAAGCAGTTCTGCTGTAAAAAGGAGAAAATTATGATTAAGGTAAACCGCGAAAACAAGGGTTGGAAAATTGCCAGAGTGGTAATTGCCATAGTTCTTGTTGTAATGTGTGCAATGACTATTGTTGCAGCAGCATCGGGTGCAACTTATGACGTAACTATTATTGAAGATTCAAAAAGCGTGACAATCACAACCAAAGCTGAATCACTTATGGCTGTTCTTGCCGATGCAAATATCAAAACAGACGATAATGATATTATTATTGCAGACGATTTTGTTATAGGCCAGCCCGGCACAATCAGAATCAACAGAGGTTATAATGTTACGGTAACCTATCACGGCGAAACATTCAAAACAGTAGGCTACAAAGATGTTGAAAATGTAATCAGACAGGAAAAACTTGAAATTACAGACAGAGACGTAATCAATTTCCCGCTTGATAACAAGCTTTCAAACGGAATGAAAATTGTAATTGAGAATCCTCTTGTTGTTAAGGTTTCAGTTGACGGCGAAGTTATCAAAAGAAAAGTATTTTCAGGAACAGTTGAAAAAATCCTTTCCAAATGCGGAGTGGAAGTAGGTCCCGACGATATCGTAGAGCCTGACAGAAAAGCCGTTCTTAAGGACAATACTGCAATTACTGTTAAACGTGTAGTGTTTACAGAAAGAAAAGAAATTGAAAAAATCGACTACGGAACAACTTATGAGGATAACTCTAAGATGTATAAAGGCACAACCCATACTAAAACTGCAGGTGTAAAAGGTGAGAAAGAAATAGTTTACCTTGATACTGTAGTTGACGGTCAGGTTACAGAAAGCAAGTTTGTTTCAGAAGCTGTTATCAAAGAGCCTGTAAACAAGGTTGTGGTAAGAGGTACAAAGAAAGCAGAATCAGGTCATACATCTGCAAATGTAACTCTCGTGAATGCAGAAACAATCAAAACCGTTTCCAATTTCACTCTTCCCTCAAAATATTCAATTGACGAAAATCTTGTTCCCACAAGCTATAAAAAGAAATTTGTAGGCCAGAGTACGGCTTATTACGGCGATTCAGGCACTGCATCAGGCAGAAAGCCTCAGCCCGGTGTTATTGCTGTAAATCCCAGTATGATTCCTTACGGCACAAAGCTCTGGATTGTTTCAAACGACGGCAAATATGTTTACGGTTATGCCGTAGCAGGTGATACAGGCGGATTCGCTTATAACGGAAGCGGTGTTATTTCAGACCTTTACTTCCCCTCAGAAGAAGCTTGTGTACAGTTCGGCAGACGTGATGTTACAATCTACGTACTCGATTAGTATATTATAAACAAGTCTTTAAAAGCATCTGGTTATCAGATGCTTTTTCTTTTTAAAGGAAATATTTAAAGTAAGAGTGTTTCTAAAAAGGCATTTTCGGAATTTTACGGAAATATCACAAAATTATTAATACAATATTAATAATTTGTTTTAAATTTGTTCATAATGTGACAAAAAGATAAAATTCGATTAAAATGTATATTTTCTAACTTGATTTTTTGAAAAAAACTGACAAAATTAATAATTTTTTATAAATTTACTCTTTACTTTTTTTCAAACCTGTGTTAATATGATACTGCGAAGTAGTGTGAACATCTGCTTTTGGTAAGTCATATCCATCCGAAGTTATCCGGAAACGGATGCAGACTTTCAGGTATTGTTACAAACTTTGCAGTATAAGTCACACGTTTAGCCCGTCTGAACGTAATGACGGGTAATTTTCACGGAGGTGTTTTACAAAATGAAACAAGCCAAAAAAATGTTGTGCATGCTTCTTGTAATGCTTCTCGCTTTCTCTTCAATAAGCGTAGGCGTTAGCGCTGCATACACAAGCTATGCGACTCCCGCATCTTACGATTTGCACGAAAGCCCCGTGCTTTCAACAGCACAGAGAGGTTCTCAGCTCCTCGACTACGTAGACGCAATGCTCTATGATATGAGAGACGACCTCTATATCGACATCACTGTTATGAAACTCGACTTCACAAGTGTTGACAAGGCTCTTGACACAGTTGCAGGCCTTGAAGGCGCAGCAGGTCTTGTTGGTGGTGACGTTAATAAGATCGACTTTGATGCTGTTCCTACAACAAGAAGAGGTACAGCAGGTAAGACAGACCTTAACATTCTCTACGAACTTCTTTACTTCCTCAACCAGAACAGAGGTATCGTAGGTAACTTTGTAAGAGGTGAACTTGACCTCGGTATCATCAAATCTTTCGTTGACCTTGATTTTGATATTCATAATCTTCTCATCGATATGCTTTATGAAATGATGATCGACGAAACTTATGATCCCGATGTTGCTACTGTTGACTATGGTGTATGGACAGCAGACAAAATCCTTCAGCAGTATGTTGACACAATGCTCCTCGGCGGTACAGGTGCTGATGGCCAGCCTGTAGAAGGCTTCCTTCCCTCAATGGCAGGTAAAACAAACATCAACACACAGACAATCTGGGGTATCATTGAAAACGCTGCAAATGCTGCAACAAAGGACCTTCTCCTTCCCTTCATCAAGAACGACCTTGGTGCTCTTCTTGACGAAGCTAAGGCAGCTAATCCCCACCCCGCATGGGATTATATCAACGTTTCAAACCTTAACCTTGACAACTATGTATGGGGTCAGTATGACAAAACAAACGGTATCATCGCTGAACTCAACCACTTACTCTATGTAGTTCTTGATCAGGTTTGGACAGGTGAAGATTTCTGGGTAGACGGCGGTAACGACAAACTCGAGCAGAACCTTGATAGTGCTCTTGAAATCGTTTACAAAGAACTCGGAACACTCATCCTTCCCGCAACAGCAGAATTCATCGACCAGGCTGACTTTGAAGATATGGACCTTCAGGCTAAAGTAGCTTATGTTGCAAAACAGTTCATCCGTTCAGAAATGCCTTACGTTCTCTGGGAAGATACATACGGCGAACCTCTTCCTCTTGATAACCTCGGTCAGGTAGCTTGCTACATTGTTTACTCAATCGCAGCAGACATCCTTCCCGTTAACTACATGGAAGAAGTTGAATACGGCTATGCAGAATGGGGCACAGACCTTGCTCTCTATATGCTCGCTGACATCGGTGCTTACTACCTTAACGGTGCACTTCCCATCGAAATCCAGTACGGTTCAGGCGTAGAACAGTTCCTTAACGTTCTTGTTAACTGGGCTCTCCAGGATAACAACTTTGGCGGCTTCTTCAAAGGCTGCGGCGTTTCAGACTCAGACAGCCCCTGGACAAAGATTGACAAAACTGTATTCACAGTTCTTCCTCTCCACAAGATTCTTGGTGGCGGCGCAACAGGTTCTTACGACCTTCTTATGAATAAGATCCTCAACAGCCTCCTTAACCTTGACCTTGAAAACTTCCTCAGCATTCTCTACAAAGCTGACTACAGCCTTCTCAACAAGACTATTCCTCAGTTTGTAATTTACATTGTAAACAATGTTCTCAACATCATCGTTGCAAGAAATACTCAGCCCGCTATGTTCTCAACATCACTTACATCAATTGATGCTCTTATCCAGAACTCAAACCTTGGCGGCACAGCAGAAAGACTTCTCAATGGTCTTTACAACGCTGGTAGATATCAGTATTTCTGGGATTCACTTCTTCCCATCCTCAATCCCCTTCTTATCGATGAAAGCGAATACAGCTACAACATCGTTGCAGCTCCTTCAGGATATGCTGTAAATTCTTATGCAACTCTTGAAGCAAAACTCGGCGAATGGGATGAAACTCTTGCAGAACCCGATGTATACGATAATAACGGTGCTAACTGGAACGAATCAGAAGACTATGTTCTTTGGAGATTCGATAAAGTTGAAGCTGCAATTGACGAAGCATGGGATGTACTCGGCGGATATGACGGTGCAGTTCAGTGGGTGGCAGACGCTAACCAGCAGCTTGCAGATGCTAACGCATCAGGCGATGCAAACGCTATCACAGATGCACAGAACAATCTTGCAGAAGCACAGGCAGAACTTGCTTCTTACACAGCTAAGAAATATGCAGACGCAGCTTATAAGATTGAATACTATGCAGCAAAAGCAGCAGCTAACCAGAACGAAGCTGTTCAGTGTCATCTTATGAACGTTCTCTATCTTGCAGATTCTAAGGGATACAGAGAAAAGGATTACGATCCTGCAGTATGGGCAAACTACGAAGAAGCTTATAACTATGCATATGAACTCTATGAAACTCTTCCCTACGACGAAGATACATATCTTCCCTCACCTGACCTTAAACAGTCAATGGTTAACGCAGCAAGAAAGAACCTTCTTGACGCTATGATGAAACTTGAAGTTAAGCTTGCTGACCTTTCAGCTCTTATCGCTTACTACGAAGAAGTTAAGTACACAGTATTGGATGGCTTCTCAGCAGAAACAGTAGAAAGATTCAACAATGCTCTTGCAAATGCACTTTCACTTATCGATGAAGGTATCCTTACAGCTGACAGACAGCTCGATATCAACGAAGCTCTTGAAGAACTCAAAGCAGCATTCGAAGGTCTCAGCGAATTCGTAGAAACAATCGTTCCCGAACTCAATAAGATCAAGGAAGAAATCAAAACAGCAGTTGTAAATGATACAGCTCTTATCTGGAACTTCGCTACAAACCTTACACCCGATGCACTTCTCAAAGATTTCGTTAACTCAGACGAAAACGGTACTCTTGAAGTTGAAACAGTAGTTGACGGTGTTGTTGGTACAGGTTCAAAACTTGTTCTTAAAGACGCAGAAGGTACAGTTGTTGAAGAATACGAAGTAGTTATCTTCGGTGACGCTAACGGTGACGGCGTTGTTGACATCATGGATACAATCTGCCTTGACCTTTACACAGTATATGAAACAAACTATGCTGAAGGCAGCGCACAGTGGTATGCTCTTAACCTTGTTGCAGACGGTGAGGTTAACGCAAACGACGCAGTTGTTCTTGATGCATATACAAACTTCGAAGGTACAATTGACCAGGGTTCAATCTATTAATAGATTAACTTACTGAAGTTTAAAAACTAAAATCCCAGTCCGGGGCAGGATCTTCTCCTGTCCCGGATTTTAGGCATATTGCATAATTAAGCGAACCCCCGATTGTTTATATTTCTTAATTTTTATTTATTGAATATAATTGACCTGAGAAAAAAATGATGATATAATATCAAGGCAGGAGGTGAGACGGATGGCATATGAAGGTAAGGATAAAAACAAAATTATTAATATAGTTGCAATAGTTCTTACTATAGCAATTGTTACAGGCGTCGGAGCGATATTTATTTCGCGCCATAAACAAAACGAAGAAAATAACATCAAAAAGGAAGAAAGCGTTACATCTTTTTCTATCATCGGCAACGCAGATTCGGAAAATTCAGATATTCCTACCCAGGTAGTAACTAATCAGGGTAGTGAAGCACAGACAAACGAAGTAGTTACAAATAAAGACGGAAATACGGTTACTAATAAGAAACCTGACAATACAACACAGAAAACAACAAAATATCAACACAATATTTCTGTTGTTGCTCCCAATAATCAGTCAACACAGAAAGTTGATGAAAGCACTCCTGTTAATCAGGATACTGCGAAACAGCAGGCAGGTGCTTTCGGATTTACGTGGGACCCCAACAGCGGTGTTTTCTATTCAACATCAGACCCGTGGCAGAGACAATTCGGTTACAACAAGTATTACGATGTTTTCGGCGGTTATGTTGCACTGTGGTATGATACTGTCAGAATCAAGTTCAACTACGGTGGCTATGACTGGCTTGTTCAGTTCTGGAAAGGTCAGTACGGTTTCCTTCTTCTCGGCGCGGAAGCAGGCGTGTATTATAAAGAAGAAGGGCTTGATACATCACAGTATATATGCTCCGATAACAATATGAGGCTGAAAATCGGTTATACGTGCTATAATAAGGGTGATGTCCTCTTCACAAGAGATTATCAGGATACGTGGTGGCTTACAGGCTTCGTGCCCGGAAAACTTGACAAATATTCAGACAGAAGCCAGATGAAAATGAAAATCAGGATAACCCTTAAGGATGCGGCGATGAAAGATGCTTTTGTTGAAGCAATTCAGCAGCCTGGCGTAGGTTTTTCTCAGGGTAACGCATCATCGGCAGATACTTTCTACACAAGCGGCAATGATGTTTACCTTATGTGGCAAAGTGACCGAAGCAAGACATCATAACAGGTAATATTTTGTCAATAAAATATTATATAAAAGTATTGACATAAGATAAAAAATGCAGTATACTATTAACGTTAGTAGGGTGTAACATTACCCATATTCACAATTGAAAGGAATGTAGTGAAATGAAAAAAGTACTTAGTATCCTTCTTGCAGTTGCTCTTTGCTTTGCATTTACAACAATGGCATTCGCAGCTGAAGAAACAGTAGCAGAAATTGATAAAGAAGAACTCAGCAGCATCGTAGACGATATCGTTGGTGCAGTAGGCGAAGGCGATTACGAAGATTTAGCAGGTGCTGTTCAGGTTAATGCTGACAAACTTGCAGCAGCTTTTGGTGACATCGTTGAAGGTACAGATACAGTTGCAGCTGACGAAGCAGCAGACTATGTTATCACAGCTATCAGCGACCTCACAGGTGCTGACATGGAAAGCGTTAGAGAAATTGTTATGGATGCTATTGATGAATACGGCATCAGCGATGTAGAAATCCCTGAATCAAGCGAAGTTGCAGGTCTTGTTGATAAAATCCTTGAAAGACTTGAAGAATGCGGCATTGATACAGATCCCATCATCGACACACTTGCATCAAGCAAAGTTGGCGGTGCTATCATCGGCATCTACACAGGTGAAGTAACAACTGAACCTGAAGTTACAACTGATGAGCCGACAACAGAAGAAATTTCTTCTGATGATCCCTCAGAAGCTCCCACAGATGATATTGATATCCCTGAAACAGGTCACGCTTCATCAGTAGCAGCTTTTGCAGTTCTTGCAGTTGCAGCAGCAGGTGCATTCGTTTGCACAAGAAAAAAGGCTGAATAATTCAGTTTATAATTAAAAAATCAACGAGCATCGTTATGATGCTCGTTTTTTTATGTAAAAAATGCAATAACACAAAATTTAGCCACAAAATTGCCGCAGAGGCGGTTTTGAAAAAGAAGTTGAAGAGAGAGTTACCGCGACCTGATTCGCGGTGCGTAATGCGGTTTTCAGTCCGATATGGTGCTTCCGTAGTCTTAAAGAGCTTATTGATTACAGAGTAAACCAGTTATCGAGATTCTTTGTCATAATGCTCTTTAACAGAAAAAAAGATACAGGTCAGAAAACTGACCTGTATCAGGAATTTATATGTTCTGTGCGTGATATTTGTTAGCTTTGCGGAACACATAAAATATTGAAAAAGCATCGCTGAAAATAATTTACTTTTACATACCATACCGGTAATGTAAATCAAAATTTAACTTCATTTCTACGATTACATAACAGCAACAATTTACATTTCCTGGAAACCTTATTGCAGGAGAGGAAAGAACTTATCTTTCCTCTTTTTCCTTTGATGCGAGTTTAACATATCTTTTAAAGAAAGTAACGGCTTCTTCAAGGGTGTTTACAGGGCAACATTCGTTAGTTGCGTGTGTACGTGTGAGAAGCTCTGCACTTACTCTGAAGGGGGAGAAGCGAAGTACGTTGTCGCAGATAGGGCCGTAATGGTAAGCGTCTGTACTGCCCATTACAAGGAACGGAACGACAAAGTTTTTCTTCGGGTCTGTACGGCTGCAGATTTCATCAAGTGCACGGTAAGCCTGAGAATCTTTTGTAGCAAACTGTGAAACTTCTTTGCAACCGAGAAGTTCTATATCAATATTTTTGTTTCTTACAACTTTTCTGATATGATTTTCAACATCTTTTACGCTTGTGCCGGGCATCTGACGGAAGTTAACTGTACAGGATGCACTCTGGGGAAGAACGTTCGAAGCAGGACTTCCCTTTGCCATAGTAACTGCTGTTGTTGTTCTTGTAAGGCAGGCAGCAGGGGGGATTTTTTTGCAAATTGCAAGAATAATCGGTTTAAGTAAAGGGATGTTGCAAGTAACAAGTCTTGCGGGATAGCTAACACGTTTGCCCACACTTGTGAAAAGGTCAATCATAAAGGGCATAAGCTTTGCTTTAAACTGATGTTTTTCAAGGTCGTGAATAACATCTGCAAGGTCACCCAGAGCAGAATGAACGGGCGGCTGTGAAGAATGTCCGCCTTTTGCGTGAACGGTGATGCGGTAGTCACTGTATCCTTTTTCTGCCATACCGATACCTGCAATTGACTGGTCAATAATACCCTTGATTTTAACTGTAAGGAAAGCACCGCCTTCGTCAAGGACACTGTCGAGATGAACGCCTCTTTCTTTGAGAGTGTTTACAATATCAACCGCACCTGAAAGACCGTTGTCGTTTACTTCTTCATCGTGAGCAAAGCAGAGATAAACGTCTCTGTCAGGCTGATAACCTTCTTCAAGAAGTGTTTCGATTGCTTCCATAACGCAGATAAGATGGTTTTTCATATCAAGAGCGCCTCTGCCCCAGATAAATTCGCCATCGTTATGTCCACTGAAAGCAGGGTATTTCCAGTCGCCTTCAGTGCCCGGAGTAACAGGCACAACGTCCTGATGTGAAAGAAGTGCCATAGGCTTCAAATCGCTGTTTTTACCTTTCCAGCGGTAAATGAGGCTGGCACCTGTGATGATTTCTTTTGAAAGGTTTTTGTGGATAAGCGGATAAGCTTCTTCAAGGAAATCGCGGAATTTTCTGAATTCTTCCCATTCTGTTTCTTCGGGATTTGTTCTTGCGATTGTTTTGAAAGTAAGAGCTTTACTTAAGTTTTTTGCAGCACGTTCAACATCTGCTTTTTCAGGCTCTAAGGGTGGCTTTTCAAGTTCACTTTTTTTCGGTCTGAAGAACAGAGCTTTAATGGCAGTGATTACTATAGCCAGTGCAATTACACCTAAAATAATCAGAAAAATTTCTTTTGGTCCCATACTGAATTCTCCTTAACTATAAATATACAGAAATTTTACCATATAAATATATAAAAATCAAATGAAAACAGATGCGAATATATAATATTTTGAGAAATTTTTAATTTTTTACAAAATTTAATAAAAAGTTATTTGATTATATTAATGAAATGTAGTATAATTATAATAATTAATGTACAAGGGAGCGGTGAGAATGATTACTTTAGAAAATCACCTCGGTAAGATTGATATTTGTGAAAACTATTTCCGCAAACTGATCGGTAACGCTGCAACCTCATGTTTTGGTGTAGCCGCTATGTCAGACGGCAATGTCAAACAGGGTATTCGCTCAAAGGTTTTCAGCAAGCGTTCATATATTGACCAGGGCGTTGTTGTTATAAAAGAAGAAAATGGTATTTCCGTTGACTTGCATATTGTTGTAACATACGGCCTTAATATAAGAGCAGTGGTAAACAGTATTGATGAAAAAGTTCGTTACACTGTTGAAGAAGCAACAGGTATCAGAGTTAACAACGTTAACGTGTTTGTAGATAATTTAAAAGACGAATAAGTTTTGAGGAGTTTATCGATGATTACAGGAAAGCACATTATTGATGCTGTTATTTCAGCATCAAACAACATAAATAATCTCAGAGCAGAAGTAGATGCATTGAACGTTTTCCCTGTTCCCGATGGTGATACAGGTACAAATATGTCAATGACTATCGGCGCTGCAGCAAGAGAGCTTAAACATCTGCCCGAAACTTCAACAGTAAGTGAAGTGCTTGATAAAGCTGCATCAGCTTTGCTTCGCGGTGCAAGAGGTAATTCCGGTGTTATCTTATCTCTTATTTTCAGAGGCATTGCGAAAGGTGCAAAGGGTGCAGAAAATTTAACAAGTGAAGTTATTGTAAATGCACTTAAGAATGGTAAGGAATCAGCATATAATGCTGTTATGAAACCTACGGAAGGTACAATTCTCACAGTTATCCGCGAAACTTCTGATAAAATTGCAGAAATTTACGAGGCTGATAACAGTATTGAACCTGCTGAACTCTGGAAAAAGGTATGCGAATATGCAGAGGAATCACTTGCACGTACACCTGAAATTCTTCCGGTGCTCAAAACTGCAGGCGTTGTTGACGCAGGCGGTAAAGGTCTTCTTTGTATTTTTGAAGGTATGAGAAACGTTTTCTGCGAAGGTGAGATTATCACCTTGCTCGGCGACAGTGCAAAACCTGTTGAAGCAACAACAAGAGCAGTAAGCGAAGAAAACGTTGACATTAAATTCTGCTATTGCACAGAATTTATTATTGATAAAAATAAAGACCTTAAAGAGGGCTCTGCAATTAAAATGAGAGCATATCTTGAATCAATCGGCGACTGCGTTGTAGTTGTTGAAGATGATGAAATTGTTAAGGTTCACGTTCATACAAACGAACCCGGTAATGCTATTCAGGCAGCACTTAAACTCGGTTCACTTATGAATATTAAGATTGAAAATATGCGTCTTCAGCACGCAAATGCTGAATGGGGTGCAGGCGATAAAGTGGAAGAAGAAACAGATATTCCTCTTGCAGAGCCTGAAAAGAAATACGGCTTTGTTGCCGTTGCTGCAGGTGAAGGAATTTCACAGCTTTTCACTGAAATCGGTGTTGATAACGTTGTAAGCGGTGGCCAGACAATGAACCCCAGCACAGCAGATTTGCTTAAGGCTGTTAATATGACAGCGGCTGAACACGTTTTCATTCTTCCTAATAACAAAAACATTATTATGGCAGCAGAGCAGGTTGTGCCTCTTACATCAAAGAAGGTTCATGTTCTCAGAACAAAAACAATTCCTCAGGGAATTACTGCAATGCTTAACTTTGACGAAAGTGTACGTTCAAACGAAAACCTGAACAATATGATGGTTGCCGCAAATAAAGTGCAGACAGGTCAGGTAACTTTTGCTGCACGTGACAGCGTTGTTGACGGCAGAGCTGTTAAAGAAGGCGAAATTCTCGGCCTTGAAAACGGTAAAATTACTGAGATTGAACATTCACCTGTAAAGGCAGGATACAAAATCACAAAGAGCCTTATCAAGAAAATCGATGCTTCTATGGTAACAATTATTTACGGTGAAGATTCATCTGAAGAAGAAGCAAATGAACTTGAGGCACTTATTTCAAATAAATTCGCAGGTAAAGTTGATGTAGCCGTATTGAACGGCGGTCAGCCTGTATACAGTTTCGTGATTTCAGTAGAATAATAGGAGTCAGAGATGGACATCAGCACTGATATCAGATTTTTAAAAGGTGTTGGAGAAAAACGAGCCGAGCTTTTTTCAAAGCTCGGCATTAACTCTGTAGGCGACATTCTTGAGTATTATCCCAGAATGTACGAGGATTGGAGTAAGGTTAAAAAAATTTCGGAAACCGTTGTAGGTGAAACTGTTTGTGTGAAAGGTTTTGTTACGCACACTCCCACAAAAGCACTTATAAAAAAAGGTATGACCATTTACAAAACGGGTATCTGTGACGGCGAAGATGTTATGGAACTGACAATTTTCAATAATCGTTTTGCTGCAGAAGCACTTAAAGAAGGCGAAGAGTATGTATTCTTCGGAAAAATCGGCGGAAATCTTTATAAAAGAGAAATGACGAATCCTGCTTTTGCTTCAAGCGAAGGCGGCGACAGAATAAGGCCCATTTACAGTTCAACCCAGGCTCTTTCTACAAAGATTATTGAAAAAACAGTAAGAACAGCTATTGACAAAGTAAAAGATTCTTTAAACGAAACACTACCTGACAGAATAAGAAACACATATAAATTAGCATCTCTTATTTTTTCGCTGGAAAATGTTCATTTTCCGCAGTCGGAAAAGAATCTTGAAGTTGCAAGAAGAAGACTTATTTTTGAAGAACTTTTTATTCTGCAGTTAGGTCTTTTACTTCTTCGCTCAAGGTCAAAAAAAATAACAACCAATATAATAAAAGAAGATAAAACAGAAGAATTCTGTTCATACCTTCCGTTTACAATGACAGGTGCACAGTCACGTGCTGTCAGAGAAGCAGTTGAAGATATGAAAAAAGATGTTCCTATGAACAGGCTTGTGCAGGGTGATGTAGGTTCAGGTAAAACTGCAGTTGCGGCGGCAATTATATATAATGCGGCAAAAAACGGTTTCCAGAGTGCTCTGATGGCACCGACTGAAATCCTTGCAACACAGCATTACCATACACTTGCAAAATTCTTTGAAAACACAGACATAAATGTGGCTTTGCTTACAGGGTCTGTGCGTAAAAAGCAGAAAGACGAAATAAAAGAAAAACTGAAAAACGGTGAAATAGATTTGCTCGTAGGTACTCACGCAATAATTCAGGATGATGTTGAGTTTTGTAATTTAGGGCTTGCCGTAACTGATGAACAGCACCGTTTTGGTGTGGCACAAAGAGGTAACCTTTCTAAAAAAGGCGAAGAACCCCATCTGCTCGTTATGTCTGCAACGCCTATTCCAAGAACGCTGGCATTGATGATTTACGGCGACCTTGATGTATCAATTCTTGATGAATTGCCCCCGGGCAGACAGAAAATTGACACTTTCTATGTTGATTACAAAAAGCACGAAAGAGCAATGAATTACGTAAAAAAACATCTTGACAGAGGTTTGCAGGGATATATTGTTTGTCCTCTTGTTGAATCGGAAGAAAGTGAACTTGTATCTGCCACACAGATTTATGAAAATTTTAAAAACAATGAGTTTAAAGATTATACTGTAGGACTTCTCCACGGCAAGATGAAGCCGAAAGAAAAAGACGAAGTAATGAAAAAATTTGCAGACGGCGAAACACAACTTCTTATTGCAACAACTGTAATTGAAGTTGGTGTTGACGTGCCCAATGCAGTTATAATGGTAATTGAAAATGCGGAAATGTTCGGACTTTCACAGCTTCATCAGTTAAGGGGCAGAGTAGGCAGAGGTGAAGAAAAGTCTACCTGCATTTTAGTAAGTGACGCGCAGAATGATGAGGCAAAAACAAGGCTTAACGTTATGTGCAAAACTTCTGACGGATTTAAAATTGCCGATGAAGATTTAAAATTACGCGGACCCGGAGATTTCTTCGGTTCACGTCAGCACGGTCTGCCGAAAATGAAAATTGCAAACCTGCTCAATGATATGAAAACGCTGAAAGAAGCACAGGCGGAAGCAAAAAAAGTTCTGGCAGATGACCCAAAACTCCGCAAGAAAGAAAACGAATTTTTAAGAAAAGCAGTTATAAATCTTTATGAAAATATGAAGGATTAAAGGTGATAAAAATGAAAAAAATCGCAAGCTTTACTATCGACCATACAATTCTCCCCAAAGGAATGTACACATCACGCGTTGACGGCGATGTTGTAACATACGATATCAGAATGAGAAGACCGAATGTGGAAGAAGTTCTCACAAACGGTTCAATCCATACAATTGAACATCTTTTTGCGACTTATGTAAGAAATTCAGAGTTTGCAGATAATATAATTTATTTCGGACCTATGGGCTGCAGAACAGGTTGTTATTTCCTCACACGCGGAATGGACGGTCAGGATGTAATAAATCTCACAAGAGAAGCATTTGAATTTATTGCTGATTATGAAGGTGAAATTCCCGGTGTGAGTGCAGTTGAATGCGGAAACTACCGCGACCACGATTTAGCACAGGCAAAAATTGATGCTGCAGATATGGTAAAAGTTTTAACAGGTTACACTAACCTTGAATATCCTACAAAATAAAATATCCAAAGTTTATAACATTGATTTACAGGCTCCCTTGTGTAAAGGGAGCTGGCAAAATCTGTGATTTTGACTGAGGGATTGTCGGAAAGAAAAGGTGATTCCTTACGGACAGAAAACATAATAAAGAAATAGTTCCTGTTGCGAAAATGCTTCGGAAAAATATGACAAAAGAAGAGAAACATCTATGGTATGATTTTCTTAAAACATATCCTGTTCGTTTTTTTAGGCAAAAGGTTCTTGGGAAATATGTTGCAGATTTTTATTCAGCTTCCGCAAAGTCGGTAATAGAACTTGACGGTTCACAGCATTATGAGGCTGGTGGTATGGAAAAAGATGCAGAACGAACCAAATATCTTGAAGAATACGGCTTGAAAATAATAAGAATCCCAAACGATGAAATTAATCAGAATTTCAGAGGAGTTTGTGAGTATATTGACAAAATTGTTAAACAATCCTTGAATCAGCCGTGATGAGAAAATTTTAAAAATATTATGATGTGAGGGTGACAATCCCTCAGTCATTTTTAACAAAATGACAGCTCCCTTTACACAAGGGAGCCGTTTTTATTTTGAAATCAGGTCGATTATAATTGATACAGCTTTTTTCTTCTCTTCTGACAGACACTGTATTTTGTCTGATAATTGTGTGCTTGAATTTGTTTCTGAACTGTTGCCGAACATGAGGGTTTGCTCGTCAGTTTCCAGAATTTCTGAAATTTTTTCTATCAGGGTCAGACTTGGTCTGTATGAACCTGTTTCAATTCTGCTTAAGTGCTCTGTTGAAATATCAAGTGCTTCAGCAAGCTTCTCCTGGGTTAAATTCTGTTCTTTTCGTATTCTTTTTATTCTTTGTCCGATTGCCTTGAAATTTATCATATGCTAAACCTCACAACAATATTATTTGATATATTTTATCAATATTATTATGATGTGTTAATGATTTTTAATATTATTATTGACAAATAAAATCAATAATGATATAATTTAAAAAAATTGTTAGTTTAGCGCAATATAAGGAGTGTGTTAATATGTTTTGTAAAAATGTGGCATGGAAATTGACGAAAATACTAAATTTTGTTCTAAATGTGGCGCAACGCTTAATCAGTGCGACCAACAGCATAATAATCCGATGCCACCACCGCCACAGATTAATATAGAATACAATTCATACGATTCAAGCGGAAAGGGGAAATCGAAGGGATTCGGACAAACAATTTTAAATTTGTTTGCATCTAAAGTTGGCAAAATTGCGTTGACAATTATCATTGGCATGATTGTGTGGGGCGTAATGATTAGTTTTATGATAAATGAAAATGTTCCTTTCCTGTTTGTTACTATTGCTGTGTGTGCTTTCTTCGGGTGGAAAAGTTTGAATAAAATTACTTCTAAAATATTTTTGTGGATGAATTTTGTTGGTTGGATTATTTATTTTGTGGTAAAGGGTTTTCTTTCAGTACTTGTTGGTTGGGTTATTGCTCCGTTTAAAATAGCAAGCATGATTTCTGAATATGCAATTAAGGTTCTTGGAGCTTCTGCAAAATATATACAGAACAGTCATGATTCAAAAAAATGATATATATTTCAGTTAAATAGAATTATGAGGTATATATGATGGTTCCTGTTTATTTCTTTACGGGATTTGATGTGTTAATAGTACTGGCTATGTTTGCTATTCCGATATTAGGAATGGGAATGGGTTTGCTTGAAGCTGCGAAATGGCTAATGGGAAATTCCGAAAGAGTCGTTGCTATAGTTTTGATGATTTTTTTGTTAATAGCGGTACTGACATATCTTTTTTCCAAAAATATTCGATATGCAGTATCTGTGTTTGTAGGAATGCCGTTTTATCTTGTTAATCCGGTGATGACTTTTGCCAGTACATGGTTATCAGCCGGGGGTGAGGACGGCAATCTCTTTGAGATAATCTGTTCTTTGTTTTGTGCAGTATTGATGGGGCTTATATCCTTTGCTGTATCAACATTGTTTTTGATTGTGTCAATGAATGGCTTCACCGGACTATTTGATTCAGATGAGGATGATACGCGTAGACCAATAACTTTTGTAATCCAAAACATAATAATTTTTATAGGACAAATGATTGCGACCGGGTTTTGGAGTTCTTTATAAAAATCACCGCTGAAGTTTTTAAATGACTTCAGCGGCTTTGTCTTTTTTTATTATCTTTTAGAACACCAATATTTAATTGTACAACCAAGTCTTTTGAACGGGTTGGGGTTTACATCTTTTAAATCAGCAGGGTTGATTCCCATTGATTTGAAATACGGATAAAGTGTTTTAAGATTTTCATAAAATCTTCCGTAATTTTTATTCTTATTTTCAGTCCAGCCGATTTCTGCAACGGCACAGATTCTTGGGAAAAGCATAAAAGAAAGCTTATTAAAATCTCTTATATATTCTGACCACGCAGGAGTTTCAACTCCAAGCAGATTTTCTGTTTTCTCTGCAGAGAAACTGTAGACTTTTTTAAGCGGTGTCATATGGTAAGGATAATCAGAATAAAAATGGAAGAAATCTGATTCGATATATTTGCCGCCGTCACTTATAAAGTTTTCCATAATTTTTTTATCGTGAAGCCAATGCTGAATGACAGTGGTTTCAGGATTTATTTTTCCGCTTTTGAGAGTGTCATTCCACATAATGGGAGTTTTATTTTTGGCGAGCAGATATTCTGCAATTCTGTTCATAAAATATCCCTGAAGCTGGTGGAAGTTTTCAAGATTTTCGCTCGCAAGTTTTTTTCTGCAGTCTTCGCAATTTTTCCATTTTGTTTTCGGCACTTCGTCGCCGCCGATGTGAAAATATTCTGACGGGAAAAGCGGAATGATTTCATCCAGAAGTTCAAAAATAAATTCATAAGCTTCTTCGTTTCCCGCACAGAGAATTTCAGGGAAAATTCCTTGCTTCATACATACGTCAATTTTTTTCTTTTCACAGGAAAGTTCAGGGTATGACGCAATAATTGCCATAGTATGACCGGGTAAATCAATTTCGGGAATAACTTCAATAAATCTCTCTTTGCAGTATGAAACAATATCTTTGATTTCATCTTGTGTGAAATACCCACCGTGAGGTTTTCCTTCGTTTGTACCGCCGAAAAGCGAATTTTTTCTGTGAGAGCCTATTTCATTAAGAAGCGGAAATTTTTTGCTTTCAATGCGGAATCCCTGGTCATCGCTTAAATGGAAATGAAAAACATTCATTTTGAGATATGCTGCGACATCGATAATTTTTTTGATTTCGTCTACTGTTAAAAAGTGACGGCAAGGGTCAAGCATAAAACCTCTGTGAGAAAACTGAGGTTTATCTTTTATAATGCAATCAGGAATTTCTTCTCCTGAATTTTTAAATTGTTCAAGAGTTTTTTCTGCATAAAACTTTCCTTGATTTTCAGAAAAACTCACTGTGATTTTTCCGTTTTTGATTTCAATTCTGTATTCATCTTTTGCAAAATTGTTTTCTTGTCTTTCAAAATTGATTTCAGAAAAATTTATGTCACTTTTGTTTTCGGAAAATTTTACTTCGTTGGGATAAGGGATAAGCGGTAAACTTTTATTCATAAAATCACACTTTCAAAAAAAGGGTTGCAGAAGCAACCCTTTTACTTGTTTTGTTACATCAGATCTGTTTTAATTTGCCGAGATTCTTGATAAGATTCGGAACACCTTTGAAAATGATTTTCAGACCCTTGCACATTTTGTCTTCGTTAAGAATAACAAGAAGACCGTTTGCCATATCAGGACTGAAAAGACCGAAACTCATTGAGATGAAGTTCTTAATCGGTGTCTGCAGAGCAACGGCACCCATAAGAGTATCTTCGCCAAGGAATTTCTTGAGCATTCTGTTAAGTCTTCCGCCCCACTTGCCGTCTGCTGCATCTTCAAGGGTGTTAAGGAAGTTAAGGGGCTGGCTCTTATCTCTCTGTGAGGGAGGAAGTGCTTTGCCGTAAACAGCAACAAATTCTTCGTCTTTAACGCCTGTGATGTCAGCACCGTAATAACAGGGAGCTGATTTGCTGTAATCAGGAATTTCTGCTTCAACAGTTGATTCAACGTAAACTGATGTTTCGAGCTTTATGTCACGGCTTGAAGCACCTACGAGAATTCTGAAATCACCGCTTTCAACGTGCCAGTCGTGAATGTTTACGTTGTAGTAAGCAAAAGCACGTTTGTCAAGGCTGATTGAAACTTCTTTTTCTTCACCTGCTTTGAGGAATACTTTCTTAAAGCCTTTAAGCTCTTTAACGGGGCGGTAAATTGTGCTTTCAACGTCGCTTACATAAAGCTGAGCAATTTCGGCACCGTCAACTGAGCCTGTATTTTTAATTTTAAATGAAACAGTAACTGTATCAGTATCTTTGATTTTATCTGCAGAAACTTTTACATCGCTGTATTCAAATGTTGTGTATGAAAGACCGTGACCGAAGGGGAAACGTACTTCTTTCTTTGCAGTGTCGTAGTATTTGTAGCCTACATAAATGCCTTCTCTGTATTCAACTGAAACAGATGTGCCGGGGAAATAATTGTAGCTTGAGTTATCTTTGAGTGAAAGGGGATATGTTTCGGCAAGCTTACCGCTGGGGTTAACGTCACCGAAAATAATATCGCAAACGGCACTTCCGCCTGCCTGACCTGTAAGGAACATATTGAGAATTGAAGGAACTTTGTCTGCCCAGGGCATTTCGATTGTAGCACCGCCTGAAAGCACAACAACAACATTTTTGTTTACTTTAAGAACTTCGTCAACAAGTTTATTGTGAAGTTCAGGTATATTAAGGTGCTTTCTGTCGTTACCTTCAGTTTCATATTCATCTGTAAGACCGATGAAGAGAAGTGCAACTTCTGCATCTTTTGCAGCGTTGACTGCTTCTGAAATATAAACTTCGTCGCTCTTTCTGCCTTTTTTGCTTGTTGAATAACCCTGTGCGTAATTGAAGTTGATTCCCATATCTGTAAGTGTGGAATATGCTGAGTCAAGGTTGATGGGGTTAATAAGTGAAGAACCTGCACCCTGATATCTGGGTGTTTTTGCCATTTCACCGATAACTGCAATTTTTGCATTCTTTTTAAGGGGAAGAAGGTTGTTATCGTTCTTCATAAGAACCATACACTGAGTTGCAATTTCACGTGCAATTTTGTGATGTTCTTTGGGATCATATGTATAATTGCCAAGGCTCTTTTCTGCTTTTTCAACAAGGTTGAGAATTCTTGTGCATGCAGTGTCGAGAACGCTCTCGTCAAGAGTGCCGTTTTTAACTGCTTCCACAATCTTACGTGCACCTTCGCCTGAAGATGTGGGCATTTCGATTTCCTGACCTGCAATAAGTCCGGGAACACGTTCGTTTTCTGCACCCCAGTCTGTAATTACAAGGTTTTCAAAGCCCCAGTTATCACGGAGTACATCAGTGAGAAGCCATTTGTTTTCTGCACCGTAAGTGCCGTTAACGCGGTTGTAGCAACACATTACTGTCCAGGGCTGTGCTTTTTTTACAGCAATTTCGAAAGGAAGAAGATATGTTTCGCGGAGTGTTCTTTCGTCAATTACTGCGTTGACAGTCATTCTGTGTGTTTCCTGGTTGTTAGCAGCGTAGTGCTTGAGAGATGTGCCGATGCCTTTACTCTGAACACCGTTTACAAAAGCTGCTGACATTTCACCTGCAAGCACGCCGTCTTCTGAAAAATATTCAAAGTTTCTGCCGCAGAGTGGTGAACGTTTTATGTTAGTGCCGGGGCCGAGAAGAACTGAAACCTGTTCTTTCAGGCATTCGTCACCGAGTGCCTGACCCATTTTATAAATAAGATCTGTATCCCATGAACAAGCGGTTGCTGATGCTGTGGGGAAGCAAATTGCCGGAACGCCTTTGAGAAGGTCGTTGTTTTCTTCAGGGTTGCCTTTTTTACGGATTCCGTGAGGTCCGTCATTGAACGCAATTGAGCGAAGTCCCAGTCTTTCTATCGGCTGGCTGTGCCAATAGTCAAGGCCATCGCAAAGACTTGCTTTTTCTTCAAGTGTCATTTTGCGGAGCATTTCCTGATATTTATTTTCTGACAATTAAATCACCATTCTTTCCCATAATAATTTATATAATTATGATAACAGTTATTTCAATAAAAGTCAATGAAATATCCTTGACAGAGTTCAAAAGAGGTGATATAATTCAGGTATATTGAAACAATACAGGAAATCGAAGACGGAGAAGGCTGTTTTCAACTGCTTTTTTTCAGAGAGCGTCCGACATCGGCTGAAATCGGATGTAAAAAAGAGAGAACAGTTACCGCTCCCGAGAGCTGCCGAAAGCATTGATTAAGGCAGACGTGTGACCTGCGTTAAAGGTTATTGAGTGGTCACTTTTGTGGCAATACGGGTGGAACCGTGGGCAGACTATGCTCATCCCAGTTTTTTACTGGGATGGGCTTTTTTTATTTTATAAATAATGTTAAGGAGAGATAAATATGATTAAAGTAAAACTCAGAGATGATATCCGCGAGTTTGAAGCGGGCATCAGCGCAATGGACGTTGCAAAAAGCATCGGCACAGGTCTTTATAAGGCTGTTTGCGTGTGCAGAATCAACGGTGAAGTTAAGGACTTGAGAGAAACTCTCAACGAAGACTGTGAACTTGAATTTGTAACATTCGATGATGAAGACGGTAAAAAAGCTTTCAGACATACAGCTTCTCATATTCTTGCACAGGCTGTAAAACGTCTTTATCCCAAAACAAAACTGACTATCGGACCTTCAGTTGATAACGGTTTCTATTACGACTTTGACAGTGAAATTGCATTTACACCTGAAATTCTCGAAAAAATCGAGAAAGAAATGAAGAAGATTGTAAAAGAAGAACTTCCCCTTGAAAAATTTGAACTTTCTCCCGAAGAAGCAATCAAGCTTATGGAAGAAGCAGGGGAAGATTACAAAATTGAACTTATCAAAGAACACGCTGATAAGGGCGAGAATATTTCTTTCTACAAGCAGGGCGAATTCGTTGAGCTTTGCGCAGGCCCTCACGTGCCCGATACAGGCAGAATCAAGGCTTTCAAGCTTACTTCCTGCACAGGTGCTTACTGGAGAGGCGACTCAAACAACAAAATGCTCCAGAGAATTTACGGCACAGCATTCACAAAAGCATCACTTCTTGAAGAACATCTTACAATGCTTGAAGAAGCAAAGAAACGTGATCACAACAAGCTTGGCCGTGAACTTGAAATTTTCACAACAGTTGACTGTATCGGTCAGGGACTTCCCATTCTTCTTCCCAAAGGTACAATTATCGTTCAGCTTCTTCAGAGATTTGTTGAAGACGAAGAAGCAAGACGCGGTTGGATGAGAACAAAAACTCCTCTTATGGCAAAAAGTGACCTTTACAAAATTTCAGGACACTGGGACCATTACAAAGACGGTATGTTCGTTTTAGGTGACGAAGAAAAAGATAACGAAGTTTTCGCACTGCGTCCTATGACATGTCCCTTCCAGTATCAGGCATACCTTAACCGTGCAAGATCTTACCGTGACCTTCCCATGAGACTTGCAGAAACATCAACTCTTTTCAGAAACGAATCATCAGGCGAAATGCACGGCCTTATCCGTGTGCGTCAGTTCACAATTTCAGAAGGTCACCTTATGTGCCTTCCCGAACAGCTTGCTGATGAATTCAAGAGATGCCTTGACCTTTGCATCTTTATGCTTAAAACTCTCGGCCTTTATGATGATGTTTCATACCGTTTCTCACAGTGGGATCCCAGCGATACAGAAAAATATATCGGTACAAAAGAACAGTGGGATGAAGCACAGGGCGTGATGAAAGAAATCCTTGATGATATCGGTCTTAACTACAAAGTAGGTATCGGCGAAGCTGCTTTCTACGGTCCGAAGCTTGATATCCAGATTAAGAATGTATTCGGCAAGGAAGACACACTTATCACAATCCAGATTGACCAGATGCTTGCTGAAAAGTTCGGTATGGAATATGTTGACCGCGACGGCACAAAGAAAAATCCCTATATCATTCACAGAACATCAATCGGTTGTTACGAAAGAACACTTGCTCTTCTTATTGAAAAATATGCAGGCGCATTCCCCATCTGGCTGTCTCCTGAACAGGTTCGTATTGTTCCTATTGCTGACAGACATCAGGATGCTGCATACGCAGTTAAGAAAGCTCTTGAAGAAGCAGGCGTTGAAAGAATTGACGTTGATACAAGAAGCGAAAAACTTGGCTACAAGCTCCGTGAAGCACAGCTTGAAAAGATTCCCTATATGCTTGTTATCGGTGATAAGGAAGCAGAAGAAGGTACTGTTTCAGTACGTAAGAGAGGTCAGGGCGATATCGGCTCAATGACAATCGCTGACTTTGCTTCACTTGCAGTTCAGGAAATCAAAGATAAGGTAATTGGTTAATTTATAAACCAACCCTCTGCCCGGAAAACAGACAGAGGGTTGGTACTTTTTGCTTTGTTAACAATCTGTTTTTGTGATGTTATAAAATAAAAAGTGAGGTATAAAAGTTATGTGTCAGAAAATATTATCATTTTTACTTTCTGTAATTATGTGTGTTCTGAATTTTTTGGGTATTCCGCTCAATAAAAATGAGATGAAAAAATTTGAAGAAGTTTCTTACGGCTCTCACGAAAGACATACTTTCAATCTTTATCTTCCTGCAGGTAAAAAGGAAACAGGGCTTGTACTGATGATTCACGGAGGCGCGTGGATTGGTGGCGATAAAGCTGAATTCAATGCAAAGCTTGAAGAAATATCTGAAATGGGATATGCCGCTGCCGCTGTAAATTATCGATATATTTCAGATGATGTTGATTTGCTTGATATTATGGATGACCTCCAGGCAGCAACAGAAAAAATTAAAAATATAGGAAAAGAAAACGGGGTAGATATCAACGGTATGCTTCTCACCGGAGGCTCTGCAGGCGGACATCTTTCTCTTCTGTATGCTTATTCACGTGATGATGTTTCTGCAATCAGGCCGGTTGCTGTTGTAAGCTATTGCGGACCTACTGACCTGAGTGATGATGCTTATTATTTTGACAACGGAATCGGTGATTCAGAATATGTAGCTCAGGTTTTGTCATGGGCTTGCGGATATAAGCACACGTTTGCAACAAGAGCTGATGCAAAAGAAGCCTTGTGGAATGTTTCACCTCTTAAATATGTTGATAAAAATACTGTTCCTACCGTTATAAACCATGGTATGGTTGACAATATTGTTCCTTTTGCGAATGCTGAAGCGCTTAATCTTAAACTCACAGAGCTTGGTATTGAGCACGAATTCAATGCTTATCCGAATTCAGGTCACGGACTTTTTGAGGACGCTGAAAATGTTGCAATTGCAGATGAACTTTACTATAAATATATCAGAACATATCTCAGCTAAATTTGTATTTATACTTTCAGAGTGAAACACAGCTACAGAAGTTTTAAAATTTCTGTAGCTGTTTTTTTATTGTGCAATCAAAATATAGCTTTATAATCCTGTCAATCAGGCGGAAAAGGTTTTTCACTATCCTGTTTAAAAAATATCAATTAATGAGTAGTTGAAAAAACATAATAAAAATTATAAACTAATGACAGAAGATACGTAACTTCACAATTTATTTAAGAGGTTTTTATTATGAAATTGAATATAGGCGAAAATATAAAAAGTTTAAGAAAACAAAATGATATAACACAGGAACAGCTTGCGGAAATGCTTGGAGTTTCCTGTCAGTCTGTTTCACGGTGGGAGTCAGGTGTCTGTTATCCCGATATGGAACTTTTACCGCAACTTGCAAAAATTTTTGAAATTACGGTAGATAAAATTTTAGGTGTTGACGATATTGCAGAAAATAAAAAGGTTGAAGAATATCTTGAACGTTTTCAGAAAGCTATCAACAAGGGAAAGATAGACGAGTGTATTGCAATTGCCCGTGAAGGGGTTGCGGAATATCCTAATAATTACGTTTTGCTTGATAAGCTGATGTGTGCTTTGTTTTGCTCTATAGATAACTCAGGAAACATTCCCGATTGGGAAGAAAATATGGAGAAGTATGATACTGAAATTACGGCACTCGGTGAACGGATAATGAAATACTGCCCCGATCAGAATATTCGCATTGCAGCAACAGCGAGACTTGCTTTTAACCATGTTTTGCACGAAAGAAAGGCAATAGGCAGGCAGATTTATGAAACATTGCCACCGATGGAACTATGTCGTGAAATGCATATCTGGTGGGCTTTGGAAGAGGAAGAAAAACTTACTTTTTTACAAAAAGCAATTAAAGATAGTTATGAGTTGTTAAATACTTTCATCTGGCTTTTAGCTGATGCAGATGTTGTTGATGTAGAAACTGAACTTATTGCCATAAAGAAATTGTTTGAGCTGGAAAAACTGATTCTTGACGGCAATCGTCCAAACAACAACTGGGGTTCTGTGTGGCTTGATTTTGATATTGCAAAAAGATATGCACTTATGGGTGATTATGATAATATGTACAAGCACCTGTATATAGCAGTCGATGAAGCAAAAGCGTTTGATAATCGCCCTGATGAGCAGAAATACAGTGCTGTTCTGATTGGTGAAATTACAGAAAGAAAACTTGATTTTGAAACTTCCGATACCAGACCTCTTTGCGAAATACTTCGTGATAAATGGTTGATTCATGATGAATTCGATTGTGTGCGTGATTCGGATGAATTCAGAGCAATAGTTGAAAGTCTTAATTGAACGTAAGATTGTCGATAAAAATAACCAAATTAATCATATATAAGAATGATTATTTGTCAAATATTTGCCTTGAAATTTTTGGTGCAAAGGAGTATTATTTGCGTTGCTGTGTGAATATATTTTCACAGCAACTATAAAAATGAAGAAGGCAATTTTAATGGGTACATCTTTATTATGTCTTGCTACTGCTCTTATCGGCGGTTTGTTATTATCAAGACTTACGAAAAAAATCAATCTTCCGGCAGTTACAGGTTATCTTGTGGCAGGTATTCTTATCGGTCCGTTTGTTCTCGGACAGTTAGGCGTTTCAGGACTTGGTTTCCAGAGCCTTGAACAGGTTGAAACGATGAATATTATCACTCAGACAGCTCTTGGATTTATCGCTTTTACTATCGGTAATGAGTTCCGTTTGTCGCAGCTTAAGAAAATGGGCAGCAGTGCTATTACAATCGGTATTCTCCAGGCTGTTATCACAACATTGGTTGTGGATGCAATACTTATAGCTTTGCATTTCTGCTTCCCGGAAATTATCACAATTCCCTGCGCAATTACCCTTGGTGCGATTGCATCTGCAACAGCTCCTGCGGCAACGCTGATGGTTGTAAGGCAGTACAAAGCAGACGGTCCTCTTACAAGACTTCTTATGCTTGTTGTTGCCATTGATGACGCAGTAGGTTTGGTGCTTTTCAGCGTATCTTTCGGTGTTGCAACTGCTTTGTCACACGGTCAGGTAAGCGTTCTTGCAGTTGTGGTAGAGCCGATTGTTGAAATTATTCTTTCTCTTGTGCTGGGCAGTCTTATGGGATGGCTTCTCAACTTTGTTGAACAGTTCTTCCATTCAAGAAGTAAACGTATGACAATTTCTGTGGCTTTTGTTCTTCTTACAGTAGGACTTTCTCAGCTTAAATTCCAGATTGCAGGAGTTCATTGCGGATTCTCACTTCTTCTTGTATGTATGATGACAGGTACAATTTTCTGCAATATCTGTCCCACATCAGAAGAATTGATGGAACGTGTTGACAACTGGGTTATGCCCCTTAACGTTCTGTTCTTCGTAATTTCAGGTGCAGAGCTTGATATGAATGTCCTTGCACAGCCCGTAACAATTATCGTTGGTGTTGTATACATATTTGCACGTTCATTAGGTAAGTATTATGGCTCAGCTATAAGCTGTAAGCTGACACACCAGAGCAAACCTATAACAGATAATCTCGGTATTACTTTGTTGCCTCAGGCAGGTGTGGCTCTCGGAATGGCATTGACAGCATCTTCTCTTGAAAACGGAGAACTGGTAAGAAACGTTGTTCTGTTCGCAGTGCTTATATATGAGCTTGTTGGTCCTGCACTTACTAAACGTTCACTTCTTAAGGTCGGAGAAATCAGACCTGAAGGAAGCACAAGTGCACGTAGACATAACGAGCCTAAAGAACATTGAAATTACATTTGAATATAAAAAATCCCTCTGCTGAGTTATACGAGCAGGGGGATTTATATGTTATGGAAATATTATTTTGTGTTTTCTTTTGCAGTGTTGATAGAGGCAATGAGGATTTTTTTTATTTCAAGACAATCTGATAGCAGGGATTCACTCGTTTTATCATTAATATATTCTGATATATGAAGCAACTTTATCCAGTATTCTGTTTCGGCTGTTTCTTTCAGGGCAATGTGCATTTTGGAAATGAAATCAGCTTTGCTTTGTCCATAGTTTGCTTCGCTGATGTTTGCACCTATACTTGTGCCACTGCGGACAATTTGCTTAGAAATTATTGTCTCTTTTTTATTTTTTATTAAATGCTGATGCAACTTAACAATACGAGATGCAAAAACTATTGATTTGTCAATAAGTAAATTTTCTTTCATTAAGAATACCACCTTTTGTTTTATTATAGCATAAGCGGATTTAATAATCAATTGTTCATTATTCATCAGCGTAGCGATTTCATCATTCATTATTCATTACGAAAATCCGTTTTAATGAATGATGAATATTGAATAATGAATAATACAAAACAAAAATCCGCTCTCTTGCGAGAACGGATTTTCGTTTTGGCGGAGAAGAGGAGACTCGAACTCCTGCGCCGGTTACCCGACCTACGCCCTTAGCAGGGGCGCCTCGTCACCAACTTGAGTACTTCTCCATTGGTAGCGTTACTTCTCTTTAAAGTATAAAACAGCAAACCGAAATTTGCTGTTTGTTTGTAAATGGCGGAGAGAGTGGGATTCGAACCCACGGTACGTTGCCGTACGACGGTTTTCAAGACCGTTCCGTTATAACCACTTCGGTATCTCTCCGTATTTGTAGTTTGCTCTTAAAGCGTAGTTTATGATATCACAATATTTCCAAGTTGTCAAGACCTTTTTTGAAAATAAAATAAAAACAATAATAATATATGAACTTTTACTAATTTTATTACCATATTATCTTTTTGTTTGGTTGTCAGGAAAGTCTTTTTTTCTTGACACCGGAACAACTTTGAAGTATAATGATAAACTGGAAGAGGTTGTGGACGCAAAATGGTAAAAAAGCGTTTTCAGCCTGAAAATAACGGAGGTTTTATTTTATGGACGTATTATTTCAGCCACTGTTGTCAATTTTTGACCAGCCTAAAATGGTTGTAATGTGGGTTATCGGTGCAGTGCTTATTTTCCTTGCTATAAAAAAGGAAATGGAACCTACACTTCTTTTACCGATGGGATTCGGTGCAATTCTTGTTAACCTTCCCGAATCAGGTGCAAAGAGTGTTATTGATGCATTGTTCCAGGTTGGTATTGAATATCACGAATTATTCCCGCTTATTCTTTTTATCGGTATCGGTGCTATGATTGACTTTGAACCGTTGCTTACGAACCCGAAGCTGATGTTCTTCGGTGCGGCGGCACAGTTCGGTATTTTCTTCACACTCGGTGCAGCTTCACTTCTCGGATTTGCCCCCAATGATGCGGCATCAATCGCAATTATCGGTGCGGCAGACGGCCCCACAGCAATTTACGTTGCACAGATACTCAAATCCAATTTCCTTCCCGCTATTATGGTTGCTGCATATTCTTATATGGCTCTTGTGCCTATTGTTCAGCCGCCGATTATCAAGCTCTGCACAACAAAAGCAGAAAGAAAAATCAAAATGGCTTACGAAGGAAAGAAAGTTTCAAAAACAACAAAAATTCTTTTCCCCATTATCATCACAATGATTGTTGGTGTTGTTGCTCCTGATTCAGTTGCACTTATCGGTTTCCTTATGTTCGGTAACCTTATCCGTGAATGCGGTGTGCTCAACTCACTTTCAGAAACAGCACAGAATGTTCTTGCAAACCTTATCACAATTTTCCTCGGAATTACAATTGCTTCAAAAATGACTGCAAACGAATTCCTCCGCGTGGAAACTCTTCTTATTATGGGTCTTGGCCTTGTAGCATTCGTATTCGATACTTTCGGCGGAATTATGCTTGCAAAGTTTATGAACCTTTTCCTGAAGAAAAACAAAATCAATCCTATGATTGGTGCAGCAGGTATTTCTGCATTCCCCATGTCAGCACGTGTTGTTCACAAAATGGGTCTTGAGGAAGATAATCAGAACTTCCTTCTCATGCACTCAATCGGTGTTAACGTTTCAGGACAGATTGCATCTGTTATCGCAGGCGGTCTTATCCTTGCATTCTACGGTAATTAAGGAGGAGATAATATATGTTTGAAATTGATTTTCAGGCTTTTCTTGATGCACTGCCCAATATAGGCAAAGGCTATTTAGGTATATTTGCTGTTACTGCAGTTATCGTGCTTATCGTTTATATGTTCAATACAATCCCCGAAAAAGTGTATGAACACGAAAGAAAAAAAGACGAAGCAAAGAAAAATAAATAAGTGTAAAACCGACATCTTAACGGATGTCGGTTTTTGTTTATCTGCAGGGTTTGCACACTGTGATTTACCGGCTTCGCACACTGTGATTATATTGACTTTAAGGCGTGTTTATGGTATCATTAAATTTGTATAAGTGTATATTTTCGGGAGGAGAATTATAATGCTTTTCAGTAAAAATGCTAAGAAAGATTTATCCCCAAAAAATAATATTTTTTCATCGGCACTTTCATGTTATCTGTTTCCGTTTATAGTATTTGGTGGGTATCTGCTTTACTGTATTCTGGGTAAGCTTATTCCGCATGCGAGCGGATATTATCTGATTCACTATCTTTATACATATGACCGCGGATATATTTCCAGAGGTCTTGTCGGTGAAATAATCAGTAAATTTACAGATACGGTAACTGACGATATCACGAGAACTGTTATAACCATATTTTCAGCTCTTTTAATGCTGGGTATGACACTCTGCATCGGTAAGGCATTAAGTAAAGTAAGGCTTGATAAAGAAAGGCTGATGCTTGTTCTTTTCGTTGTAGTTATGGTGTTTATGATTCCAATGCCGTATAAATTTTATTATGTTGATCTTAAACTTGATAAACTTGTATGGGCTCTTACTTTATTCTCCGTTTATCTTGCTGATAACAAAATCGGAAGATGGCTTGTGCCTGTGATTTGTGCAGTTGCAACTGTAGTAAATCCTGTTTTTGTTTTTACAAGTATGATTCTTATTGCAATTATTCTTCTCCAGGAATTTTATTCAAGCGGTATGTCAAAGAGCGGCGGAATACTCTGCGGAATTACATACATTGCGATTATCGCACTTGCACTGCTCGCTCCCATTTCTGAAAGATGGGTTGAGTTTTCCAATGCAGGCGAAATGGTAGATTATTTCTTTAACCGTTACGCAGGAGAGCTTACCACCGACGATCGTGAACGATTTATAAATTTGTGGCTTATCGATTTCTTCCTGCCGGCAGATAAATTTTTCAGTACGTCAATAGAAGTGTTCTTTAAAAACTGGGGTATGGGTCTGAAGACAATATTGAATATTATCTTCGTTGCTTTACCTGCTTATATTTTCCTCGGTACATTCTGGAAAAAAGCGATTAAAACAGAAGAAGATAAATTCCAGAAATTTATCTATTTCCTCTGTCTGATTTCTCCTGTAGTTGTTGTTCCCCCTGTGTTGCTTTCGTGGGAATTCTCAAAGCTTTTCAATAACAATATTCTTGTTCAGGCAGGGCTTATCGTTTACTTTATAGTAAGAAATAATTCTGCAGTTGTAAGCGTATGCAAAGAAATAAAAGAGTGGGGTAAAAAACATCTTGCAGCATCGGCTGCAGCCATTATTTATCTTTTATCTTGTTTTGCAGTATTGTTTAATTAAGGAGAGTGTTTATTATGAATAAAATCAAAGAATCAAAAAAATATAAGTTCACTCTCGTAATAATTGCTCTTGTTGTATTTTTCAGAGCATATCTTTTGTCTGACAGAAGACACGTGGGCTTGGCAGGATTTTATCCTTTGGAATTTGAGTTTTCTGTTCAGAGTGTTGTCTTGCTTTCTCTTCTTGCAGTTTTTGCCGTTATGGCATCTCGTGTTATTACAAAGTTAGGGAAAAAGTACGGTGACGCGGTGCAGTATGTTTCTCTTTTACTTGTAGCAGAACCGTTGCTTTTTGCAAAGCAGGAAAACTGTGTGAATCTTTTTATCTGGATTATCGGTCTGCTTTTTGTTCTCAGTATGATTGCAGAAAAATTATCTGTTCTCAAAGAAATAACACTTATAGTTTTCTTGTTCGTTTCCTGCTTGCTTTCAGAAAATGCAATTTTCCTTTTCGTTGCTCCTGCAATTGTGCTTTATGTTGCAGGTGATATTGAAAAACTTGCAACAGATACAAAGAAAATTATTGCATTGATTGTTTCAGCCATCGCAACAGGTGCAGGTGTTTTTCTTAATGATTATCTTGTGAAAAACGTTCCTGTTTTTGACAGCTTTATAAAAGAATATTCATTCCGTGATTATGTTTATTTTAAGCACATTGAATATGAAAACATATTCCTTTTCTTCTTTGCAATTCCGACTGTGATTTTTGCTGTTAAATTCTTTGCGGAATTATTCAGAAATAACAACCTTGTTGTTGAGAAAACTGATAAAAAAGCAAGCTCTTCTTATTCACCGATACCTGCTGTTGTTGCTGTGGTTGCAGCGTATGCTCTCTCGGTAGCAGGCTTTATTGTGGCAGGAAGCAGTGCTTTTTATACAATAAACTATATTGTTCCTGCAGCGGTAATTTCTATGCTTGTCAGTAAAAATAAAGTTGCGGAAAAAGCACTTGAAAAAACCAATACATTTTTATCAGAACATTCTTTTGCCGTTATTGTGACAGTAGTTCTGGTGTGCTATATTTCTGTAAGAGTTTTCTTTAAAGATATTGATAACCTTGCAACATTTATTATAACATTTTAAAGCAACGCAGATATTTTAACAGGCAATGTCACCATTTTTCTGTTTTTATAACCATAGTATGTTTTACATCAAAGAGGTATCTTGTTAATGAACAAAGACAACATTGAAACCGTATTTCTTACGGTGGGGACAAGTGAACAGAAATTGATGAGTGAAAAACTGATTGACGAAATCAGCCGCAGATATTCACTTGATATTAATGTTGTCTGTGACGGTGATTACGGCTCAAGAATCGGCTCGGGCGGAGCTTTGCTGAATGTTATTGAAAAAAATTATGACCATGGCAGAAAACTGCTTGTTATAAATTCAGGCGGAATGAGCAAGAGGTCAATAAATTATTCGGTAAGAGGCAAGATTTTTGCCAACCTTATGTATGAAGGCAACACGGTTTCTCTGCTTGAATTGCTTGTAAAAAACGCAAAACGTGTGCTTGATAAAATCACACAAGGTGTTATAGTTTGTTGCAGTGATATTCTTGTGAATACGGAAAACATTGAAAACACTTTTGAAAACAACGCAGGTCTTTGCGTGAAAACTGATTTTGAAACAGGCTCACGTCACGGGGTAATGCTGTGCGATGACGAAAATATTATGCAGGAGTATCCTCATAAAATAAATAAAGAAGACCTTGAGAAAAAATGTAAAGAATATAATTGCAACTGTGCATTGGTTGACACAGGGTTTATTTATTTCAATGACGGATTATCGTATGCACTGAAAAAAACTGCAGAAGAAAAAAACATAATAAAAGTATTATCAGAAAATAAAATTGACCTTAACCTTTATCCTGAAATTATTGCATTGCTTGCAGAAAAAATAAATAAAGATGAGTTTCTGTTTTCTTCTTTGCAGAACGATGCTCATCTTGCAATAAGAAAAATTCTCTTTGATGTAATTTCTCCTTTTTCACTTGAAGTAAGAGTGCTTGAAAAACAGAAATTTGTTCATATGGGAACACTTAAAGAATCGCTTGATAATATAATTGAAATTTCAGGCGAAAGAGATTCATATCTGAAACTCAATAGCTTTGTTCCCTGCGATTGTGTTGTGGGGGAAAATACAGTTCTTGATAATGTTATTCTTGAGAGCGGTTGTAAAATCGGTTCAGGTTGTATTGTGAGTGATATTTCACTTGATAAAAATACGGTAATCGGAGATAACAAAGCTCTTTGCGGAATTAAACTCTGCGACGGCAGTTTCGTTTCGGTTATGTGCGATATAAACGAAAATCCCAAAGAAAAAATAAACGGCACGGAAATCTGGAATATTCCGAGATTTTATAAAGGCAGCACATATGCGGAATCTCTAATGAAGCTTTTGTCGTCGTCAGACGAAGAAAAAATAAGCCTTGAAGATTGCACACGAAATGCAGATGCATCATATTATCTTACGCGTGTCAAATATATCGGGGATATGATTTCGTACAAAACAAATCCTGAATATATAAAACTCAGGGAAAAAATTATCAGTAATTTTTTTGAAAATAAAAATAAACTTTCCCGCCTTGAAAGTAAAAAAAATAAGGTTTTAATTAATCTGCCGGTAAGAGTGAATCTTTCAGGCACATGGACAGATGCAATGCCTTATTGCACAGATAACGGCGGAGAAGTTGTAAATATAGCCGTGAATGTTGACGGTGAAAAACCCATATGGGTTGAACTTGAAAAACTTGATGAAAAAGTTATTGAATTCCGAAGTGAAAATTCAGAAGAAGTTTTTGAATTCAAAAAAACAACAGATGACCTGTCTGATTTCAATCTGCACAGAGCAGTGCTTCAGACAATCGGAATAGATGAAAATACTGTAATTGAAAACGGTTTCAGACTAACCACAAAGGTTTTGTCTATAGATAAAGGCTCAGGCCTCGGCACAAGCAGTATATTGCTCAGCGGATGTTTCAAAGCCTTCAATGAAATGTTCTGCCTGGGATTTGATGAAGATGAAATTCTCCGTATGGTATTTGTGGCAGAGCAGATAATGAAAACAGGCGGTGGCTGGCAGGACCAGGCGGGAGGAATTTTCCCGGGAGTAAAAGTGACTTCTTCTTCGGCAGGGCCTGAACAGAAACTGACAGTTAAAGAAATAACCGTAACGGAAAAGTTTAAAATTTTCTTTTCTGAAAAAGTTATTCTTGTTCCCACGGGGCAGAGACATTTCGGCAGATTTATTGTGGGCGATGTTGTCAACAGATATCTTGAAAAAAATGAAGAATCTTTATACGGTCACAAAAAAATAAAAGAACTGAATTTCAGTGTTATTAAAAGTATTGAGGAAAATGATTCTGAAGGTTTTATAAATTGTCTTAACGAGCATTTCAGGTTGCTCAGAAAAATATCACCTGAAATAACAAACGAAAAAATTGATGAGCTTGTAAAAAAACTTCTTGAAAATTGTGCAGATGCAGTTTCAATATGCGGTGCAGGCGGAGGCGGTTATCTTCTTGCGGTTTTAAAGGAAGACGTAACTGCAGAAAAAGTTCAGCAATTTATTGAAAATAATTTTGAAGCAATCGGCGGAAAAGTTAAAAGATTAGATATTTCATATTGATGAAGAATGGATGTTTTCGGCTATGAAAAAGAATGTTTATCTTGTTCAGGCAAGCTGCCTTTACGGCAACACATATTACCTGCCTTACGCGGTGGGTATGCTTGTTGCATTTGCTATGAACGATGAAAAAGTAAAAAGTAAATATGATTTCAAGAGAATTATATATAGCCTTGAAGATATAGACGAGAGCATTAAGAGCCTTGAAAATCCGCAGCTTGTAGGCTTCTCCAATTCTATATGGAATTACAGCTATAACCTTGAATACGCAAGGAAACTCAAAGAAGTATATCCTGATTGTGTAATTGAATTCGGCGGACATCACGTACCTCCCACAACGGAATTTCTTGAAAAATATGATTTTATCGATATCCTTGTTCACAGAAAAGGCGAAGAAGCATTCAGAGATGTTCTTCTCTGCCTTGATGAAAACGGTGATTTTTCAAAAATACCTAATATTTCTTACAGAGATGAAAATAGAAAACCTGTGCAGACGGAAGAAAAGAAAATTACAATTTCTGATTATCCGTCACCTTATCTTACAGGTGTGTTTGATGAAATTTTGAAGAATAAAGATTATCGCTTTTCATGTGTGCTTGAAACCAACCGCGGTTGCCCTTATAACTGTTGCTATTGCGACTGGGGCGAACTGAATTCAAAAGTGCGTCTGTTCCCGCTTGAAAAAGTTCTTAAAGAACTTGAGTGGATGTCAGAGCACGAAATGGAATTTGTTTATTGCGTTGATGCAAACTTCGGAATGTTTGAGCGTGATGAAATTATTGCAAACAAGCTGGTTGAACTAAAAGAAACAAAAGGTTATCCTAACCGTTTGCAGGTATCTTATGCAAAGAATGAAATTGACCGCGTTTTCAGAATAAACAAGCTTCTTGCAGAACACGGAATCGGCAAAGGCGCAACCCTTGCAATGCAGAGCCTTGAAGAAAAAGTTCTTGAAAATGTGGGCAGAGTGAATATATCAAAGGAGCAGTATGCAAACCAGATTGCCCGTTACAGAAGTTCGGGTATTTCAACTTATACTGAACTTATTCTCGGCCTTCCGGGAGAAACTCTTGATACTTTCTGCCACGGCTTGTGCGAAATTCTTGAACTCGGTCAGCACAGCTCGGTAAGTGCTTATTACTGTGAATTGCTTCCCAATTCAACTCTTGCAAGTCCTGAGTTTATGGAGAAATATAAAATAAAAATTGTCACAACTTCTCTTAATCAGTATCACTGCGAAAGTATGGATGACGTGCTTTCAGGTGCTTCAAGTATAGTTGTGGGTACAGACACAATGAGTGTTGATGACTGGATTAAAGCAAATGAATTTTCAACTTGTGTTCAGTCTTTCCATCACTTCGGAATTATGCAGTGCATTGCAATGTATATCCGCAAAGAATTAAACATTTCTTATTACGATTTTTATAAATCTCTTCACAAGTTTATTGAAGAAGAAAGTGTATTCTGCAAACCGCTTTTTAAAATGGTATCAGAAGTTCTTCATAATTTTGTTGACGGAAAAGGCGGACTTGTTTATCAGAACGATATTTTCGGTAAAATTACTTATCCCCTTGAAGAAGCAGTATTTCTTCACTGCCTTTACGATTCGGTAGACTTTTATGATGAGATGCGCACATTTATAAAAAGATATATAGAGGATGAAGAAATGCTTGATGAATTATTCAGATATCAGATGTCTGTTGTTTTAAGACCGCTGCACAACGATTATGCAGTGCCTTTCTCATATAAATTCAGAGATTATTTTGATGCAATTCTCTGCAATTCCTACATTCCTCTTGAAAAAGAAAATGTTATATATAATTTCTCCACTCCTTTTGATACAAAGGATTGGATAGAATACGCAAAAGAAATAATCTGGTTCGGCAGAAGAAACGGCAGAATGATGTTCTCAAGTATGCCGAACAAAATAGAAGAAATATAGAAAAATATTCTGAAAGAAAAGAGGTGATTTGCTCTGAAAAATTTATATATGGTGCAGCCTAACTCACAGTACGGAAATTCAATTTATTTCCCTTACGCTGCAGGAACACTTGTGGCATATGCATTCAGGGATGAAAAAGTAAAGAGCGAATTCACCTTTAAATCTTTTATATATAAAAAATCTGACATAGATGAAGTTGTTGAAAGTTTTGAAAATCCTTGTGTTGTAGGTTTTTCCTGTTATGTGTGGAACTACGAATACAACAAAGTTTTAGCAAAAAAAATCAAAGAAAAATATCCTTACTGTAAAATCATTTTCGGCGGACATCAGATTTACAGAGAGAGCGATGTTTTAAAAAGCGATTTTATTGACTTTGCAATTTTCGGCGAGGGCGAAGAAATTTTCAGAAAACTTCTTCTGTTTATAGCAGGTAAAGAAACAGCAGAAAATATTCCCAACATTATGTATAAAATCGGGAATGAAATTGTTTTCACAGAAAAGAAACGTGCAGATATTCCTGAAAGAATTTCACCTTATCTTGAAGGATATTTTGATGAACTTGCGGAAAAAGAAGAACTTGAATTTTCTGCAATTCTTGAAACAAACAGAGGCTGCCCCAACAAATGTGCTTTCTGCGATTGGGGTAACGAAAAAGCCAAAGTAAGGCTTTATGATATCGAAACGGTCAAAGCAGAAATTGACTGGATGAGCAGAAATAAAATTGAATACTGTTATTGTGCAGATGCAAACTTCGGACTTTTTGAAAGAGATGAAGATATTATAGAATATATGATTGAAAGAAACTGTGAAAACGGATATCCGCAGAAGTTTCAGGCAACATATTCCAAAAATAATTCAGAAACGGTTTTCAGAATCAACAAACGTCTGAATGACGCGGGAATGTGCAAGGGTGCAACTCTTTCTTTCCAGTCACTGCACCAGAAAGTGCTTGATAATATTTACAGAAAAAATATGCCCATAGAAAGTTTCCATGAGCTTATGAGCATGTACAACAAAAACGGTATCGGTTCATATTCGGAAATTATTCTCGGACTTCCCGGCGAAACATATGAAAGTTTCCGCGACGGAATGGAACAGCTTCTTGAATGCGGTCAGCACATGTCAATAAATTTCTTCAACTGTGAACTTCTGATGAATTCGATTATGAATGACCCTGAATATATGAAGAAATATGAAATTGAATATGCAGTTACAGAGCAGCATCAGTACCACGTTGTGCCTGATAAAAGAGATGTTACGGAATTTTCGCGTATAGTTGTTTCTACTTCAGCAATGTCAAAAGAGATGTGGATAAAGAGCAATATTTTTGCAGTGTTTGTAAGGGCGTTCCACAACCTGGGACTTTTCCAGTGCATTGCGATTTATCTTTATTATGAAAGAAAAATAAAGTATTCGGAGTTTTACGAAAACCTTATTGAATATGCGGTGAAAAATCCCGATACTATCTGCGGAAAAATTTATTCGTGGCTTGAAGAAAAGTACAGAGAAGTTCTGTCAGACGCAGGGTCACTTACATGTACTGTTGATGGTTACGGTGAACTTACATGGCCACTTGATGAAGGAGCTTTTCTCAAAGCTATGAAAAACAGAGATGAATTCTACAGCGAAATGAATTCATTCCTTGAAGAATATTTTGATGACAAAAAATTGTTTGAAGAACTTTTGAGTTATCAGAAAAATATAGTGAAAAATCCTTTTTCAAAAGGTGCGGTGCTTGAACTTGATTATGATTTTTATTTGTATTTTTCAAATATTTATCAGAACAATTACAAACCTCTTGAAGAGAGAAAGCACAGAATAAAAATTGATTCGTCCGATACTCCCGGTGACCTGCCCGAATATGCGAAGAAGATTGTGTGGTACGGCAGAAAAGGCGGACAGAATATTATTAAAAAAATAGAGTATATTGATTAAAAAGTGTGGTGTTAAGTGTATGAAAAAGAATATATATTTTATTCAACCTAATACACTGCTTGGCAATTCCATTTATTACCCGTATGCTGTTGGGGTTCTGGCCTCTTATGCATTGCAGTTTGAAGATATAAACAGTGAATATGAATTGGCAGGAATTATTTTTAAGGAAGATTCATCTGAAGATGTAATGTCTGCAATCAAAGACCCTTTTCTTGTTGGATTTTCGAACTATTTCTGGAATTATAATTACAACCTTGAACAGGCAAAAAAAATAAAAGAAAAATATCCCGAATGTACAATTGTTTTTGGCGGTCATCAGGTATCGAGAGAATCTGATTTTCTTCAGAAATATCCCTTTATAGATGTTCTTATTTTCGGCGAAGGTGAAATTCCTTTCACAAGAATTTTAAGAGCATTGTCTGCGGGCAGAACACTTGAAGGAATACCAAATATTTCTTACAGAAATTCAGACGGTGAAATTTTAAGAGGAGAAGATAAGGCAGAAGGTGTGGAAAATTATCCGTCGCCTTATCTTACAGGTATTTTTGATAAACTTCTGAACGTTCCTGAAAATCTCGAATTCAACGCACAGCTTGAAACAAACAGAGGATGTCCTTATCATTGTTCTTTCTGCGATTGGTGTGACTATGATTTACCTATGCGATTATTCCCGATGGAAAGGGTAAAGAAAGATCTGGAATGGATTTCCGAACACAACATTTCATATTGTATGTGCGTTGACTCAAACTTTGGTTTATTCCCGCGTGATGAAGAAATTGCAGAGTTTGCCGTTTCGATGAAAAAGAAAAACGGTTTCCCTGATAAATTCGGTGCTTGTTTTGCAAAAGATAAAACGGACAGAATTTTCACAATAAACAAACTTTTCAACGATGTAGGAATGAGCAAAGGTGTGTCACTTGCTTTCCAGAGTATGTCAGAAGAAGTCCTTGAAAATATTTCACGTAAAAATATGAACAAGGATAAACTTTCAGACCAGCTTGAACTTTATCACAAAGCGGGTATTCCCACTTACACAGAACTTATTTTAGGTCTTCCCGGAGAAACTCTTAAAAGTTTTTCAGAGGGAATCTGTGAACTTCTGGAAAGAGGTCAGCACGATTCTATCAATGTTTTCAGATGTGAAGTTTATCCTAACTCTACTCTTTCAAACAAAGATTATATGAAAAAGTTCGGAATAAAAACTGCAATAAACAAACTCAATATCAACCATTGTGCAATTGACAGTGCAGTTTTTTCAGGCGGACTTGAATATATTATTGAAACTTCAACAATGAGTGAAGAAGACCTTGTGAAAGCAACAATTTTCTCGGCATGTATACAGAGTATCCATTGCCACGGACTTCTGCAGTGCTTTGCAATTTATCTTCACAACGCAAAAGGTGTGCCCTATTATAATTTCTATGATGCTTTCATAAATTATTTTTCGAAACGTGAAGGCGTAATAGGTGATACAATAAGACGCATCAGTAAATGCATTAAATCTACTGCTCACAGTGAAGTTGATTTGTCATATATCAACCGCGAATTCGGCGATATCACATGGCCTTATGAAGAAGCAATGCTTCTTGATTATATTTATAAACTTGATGATTTTTACAAAGAAGCGGAAGAATTTATAAAAGGCTACGGCATTGAAGAAGATGTTATGGGAGAACTGATGTCTTACCAGAAAAACACTATTGTAGTGCCGTCTTCAAACGATGTGACAGAAAAGTACAGCTACGACTGGAAAACTTATTTTTATAATATACTTGCAAATAAAGATGCAAAACTTGAAAAGCAGGAAACAGAACTTCACTTCTTTGCAGAAGATGTACCTGCTGATTGGAAAAACTATGCAAAGAAAATAATCTGGTACGGAAGAAGAAATAAAAAGACTATCCGTGTTGTAGAAAAAGTTTAAAAAACAAGGAGGGGAAGAAAAGTGAAAAATGTTTATTTAGTGCAACCCAATAATGCACTTTCAGAGTCATCTTGTCTCCCTTCAGCGGTGTATCTTCCTTATGCAGTAGGAGCAATAGCGGCATATTCGTTTTCGAAAGAAGATATAAAAAAGAACTATAATCTTTGCGATTTTATTTTCACAAAAATGCCAATTGATACGGCACTTGAAGAAATAAAAGATCCTTATATTGTCGGTTTTTCAAACTATATGTGGAGTGTGGAATATAACCTTGCTCTGGCAGAGGCAATAAAAAAGAAATGGCCCCGATGTATTATTGCTTTCGGTGGCGTTCAGGTGCCTGATGATACAGAATATCTTGAAGAATATCCTTTTATCGATTTGCTTATGCACAGTGAAGGAGAAGTGACTTTTTATAAACTTCTTACAGAACTTTCAAAAGACGGAGATTTAGAAAATGTGCCTAATATTTCCTATAGAAAAAATGGTGTTGCAGTTCAGACAAAAAAAGAATTAGGACCGCCCCTGGAAGATTTTCCGTCACCGTATACAATGGGATTGTTTGATTACATCGTAAATAATCCTGAATACAAAAACATACAGTTTGATACAGTTATCGAAACGAACAGAGGTTGCCCTTACAGATGTGTTTTCTGTTGTTGGAGAGGTAATAAATCAGGTTTCAGACAATTTCCTATGGAAAAAGTAAAGGCCGAACTTGATTGGCTGGCTGAACATAAAATTTCTTATTGTTTCTGCGCTGATTCTAATTTCGGAATTCTCGAAAGAGATGAAGAAATTGCAGAATATATTGTGAACCTTAAAAAGAAATACGGTTATCCGCAAAGATTTGAATCAACCGCAGCGAAAAACAAAGACGATATGACTTACAGAATTCTGCGTAAGCTTGAAGATGCTGACCTTAACAGAGGGGTGTCGATTGCTGTTCAGAGCATGTCGCCTGAAGTACTTGAGATTGTGGGCAGAAAAAATATGTCTGTCAATAATTTTGCAGAGCAGGTTGCAAGATACCGCACAAGCGGCATGTATACCTACACCGATCTGATTCTTGGGCTTCCCGGAGAGACGTTTGACAGTTTCTGTAAAGGTCTTTGCAAAGTTATTGAAGCAGGGCAGCACAGTAATGTAAGCGTTTACAGATGTGAGTTTTTACCTAACACAATTATGTACACAAAGGAATTTGTGGAGAAATATAAAATAAAAACCGTACGTTCACTTTTGTGCCAGATTCATACACGCGTTGACGAGGATATGAAATATGCATCACGCTCTGATATTGTTGTAGGAACAAGCACATTAAGTACGGAAGAATGGGAAAAGGCTTTTCGTTTCTCGGTTTGTGTTCAGAGCTTTCATAGTCTCGGACTTCTTAAATTCGTTGCGATTTATCTGCGAAAAGCAAGGAATATATCGTATTATGATTTCTATATGAATCTTTACGAATGGATAGAAAATGAAAGCAAGGTTATAAAAAGAATTCTGGACAGAGTGTTTGAATGTATTGATGCTTTTCTTAAAGGCGAAGGAAATCTGTGTTTTTCTGATGAACGTTTCGGAAATATTTATTGGGAATTTTATGAAGGACTTTTCCTTTCCTGTGCTGCAGAATTTGAAAATTTCTATGAAGATGTTATAAATTATCTGAAGCAGTATTTTGACGACAACAAACTTTTTGAAGATTTGTTATTGTATCAGAAAACAATGGTTGCTCTGCCGTCACAGGAAGAAAAAATATTTGATGTAATTTATGATTGGCACGAATATTTTGAAAATCTGTTTAATCCGTCGTATCTGATTCCGAAAGAAAAACTGACAACGCTGAAAGTTGAAAAATCTTCAACAGATGATTGGGTTGACTATGCACATAAAAGAGTGTGGTACGGAAAACGATACGAAAATACGATAAACATAGCAGAAAAAGTAAAATAAATAAAAGCTTGTCGGAAAACTGAATCCGACAAGCTTTTTTACTTTTTAATTATTCGGTTATTATTTTTTCCTGAACAGTGCAATTACTATTGCAAGCATGGAAAGCACAACACAGGCAATTCCTATTATAAGAATTGAGTTGTTACTTTTTTCGAGTGTTTCAACGTGGCTTTCATAATTCTCGGTAATGATTGCAGTTTTGTATTCGGTGGTGCTTTCTTTCTTAGTTGTGGTTTTCTTCTTTGTTGTTTTTGAAGAATATTTTTTAGTAGAGGTTTTCTTGGTGGTGGTCTTTTTGGTTTTGTTTTCTTTTTCCCTTGACCTTGATTCTTCTTTTTCTTTCTTTTCAGATTCTTTTTCTGCTTTTGAAAGTGATTCTGATTCTTCTTCCTTGAATTCCTCACTCTTTATATTCAGACGGTACATCTGTGATGAATTCCCCTGATAATCTTTGAATGTTACATTGAGAGTGAGAATGTTTTCGTATTCAAGTTCTTTCAATACAATTTCAGCTTCATAAACACCTCCGCCTGATTCGTCGGAAAAATATCCGAAATTAAGGAAGAATGCATCCTTGTCGTAATCAGCAGAAAGGTCAGAGCGTAAAACAACTTCTGATGAATTGTTGAATGACACAATAATTTCGCTTACGGAGCCGTCAAAATCTTCTGCATTGTAATTGTCAATGAAAACAGCAAGATACACGCGCCTGTCTTCTTCAATATATTTGAATTTTGCGTGAGCTGAGTGGTAACAACATCCTGAAATATCGTATCTGTCGAAAAGAACATTGTCATCAGCGTCTTTCCATTCATAGGGTTTTGCGTTGCCGTCACATTCTATGTAAGCAAAGGTGTTGATAGTGAAGGCAAAAATAAGAATAAAACAAATTAAAATAACTCCGCAATTCTTTAAACAATCTTTCATTTTTTCACATCTTTCACAACTTCATAATTTTATATCAGAACACACTTTCTATAACCTTTTCTGATGAATCGGGTGAATATTTCCAATAAGAAATGTGTTCGCTATCCACATAATAATTCAGTTTTGACGGGGGATAAAGTGCATCAAAACAATCAACGATAATCAGTTTTATTTTCATCCGTTCAGGGATAATGCTTTTTATGTAAACTGCAGTGTTCTGTCCCGGATAAATATTGTCGGTGAATTCCGCAAGCCCCGCAAGGTTTGGTGTAAGCTCAATGAAAATTCCGTATTTTTCAGTTGAACGCACAATTCCGGGAACAGTTTCGCCTACTGAAAATCGGGAAGCGTTTTCTTCCCACGTGCCTAAAAGCTCTTTGTGAGTGAGTACGATTCTGCCGGCATCGTCGCGGTTTTTCACAATAGCTCTGATATCCTGGTTAGGATAAAAACGCACATTCGGATGAGGTATGCGTGAAACCGAAATTCCGTCAATAGGAAGCAGAGCGTTTATTCCTGCCCCTATATCGGCAAAAACACCGAAGGGTTCCATATGGCAGACTCTGGCATCTATTATATCACCAACAGATAAATTTGCAATATATTTCCCCATACATTTTTCCTGTACTTTTCTGCGGCTTAATACAGCGTAGATATCACCTGCGTCATCAAAGCCGAAATCGGTTATGATAAAGCATACAGGTTTGTTGACTTTGGAGATAAGTGCAATATCGCGGGTTGTGCCTTCTGCAATGCCCACAGCACCTTCTTCTCTGGGAATAATGCCGTTCATACAGCCTAAATCTACGTGCAGGTTGTGGTCAGCATCGCACAGCACCACTCTGCCTTCAAGAATTTTCTGCGTTTTGTAGGCCTCCCGTATGGTATCAGGTGACTTGAGTGATGCGATATTTTCTCTTGTGTTTATAAGTTTGCCCTCAGGCAGGAATTGTGACATAAAAATTACTCCCCTTATTTATCCTATATTTGTAAATACTTATTCCAATTTTTATAAAAATATGATATAATAAAATATTGACAGGAAAAAGGAGGCGGATTTGTTATGGATGTACAGATTGGCGACGTGGTAATTATGAAAAAAACACACCCCTGCGGTTCGGACAGATTTGCTGTAACACGCGTTGGGATGGATTTTAAACTCAGGTGTGAAAAATGCGGCCACGAGATTATGGCACCCCGACGTAAAATTGAAAAAAATATCAGAAAGATTATAAGACCTGAATGAGGGATTGAATATGCTGGATAAACTTGAAAAAGTAGAAGAACGTTATGAAACGGTAAATGAAATGCTCTGCGACCCTGATGTGGTGGCAGATATTGAAAAATATAAAAAACTTATGCGTGAGATGAAAACTCTTACGCCCGTTGTTGAAAAATTCAGAGAATATAAGAAGACAAAAGAAACTATTGATGAAGCGAAAATGATTCTCGAAGATTCTTCACAGGATAAGGATTTCCGCGAAATGGTTGAAGAAGAATATATTGAAGCAAAAGAAAATATTACAGTTATAGAAGATGAACTTAAAATCTTGCTTCTCCCCAAAGACCCTAACGACGACAAAAACGTTATTGTTGAAATTCGTGGTGGCGCAGGCGGTGAAGAAGCATCACTTTTTGCAGGCGTACTTTACAGAATGTACAGTATGTATGCCGAAACAAAAGGTTGGAAAACAGAAATTATGAGTGCCAACGAAACAGAGTTGGGCGGATTCAAAGAAGTAAGCTTTATGATTGAGGGCGAAGGTGCTTTCTCACGTTTTAAATTTGAAAGCGGTGTTCACCGTGTGCAGAGAGTTCCGGAAACAGAATCTCAGGGCAGAATCCACACTTCAACCGTTACCGTTGCAGTGCTTCCCGAAGCGGAAGATGTTGATATTGAAATCAATCCTGCCGACTTGCAGATAGATACATTCCGTTCAAGCGGTGCAGGCGGCCAGCATATCAATAAAACAGAATCGGCAATAAGAATTACTCATATTCCCACAGGCACTGTTGTTGAATGTCAGGACGAAAGAAGTCAGCATAAAAACAAAGACAAGGCTATGAAAATTCTCCGTTCAAGAATTCTTGATGAAGAAAGAAGAAAACAGAACGATGCTATTGCAGGTGAGAGAAAGAGTCAGGTCGGTTCAGGTGACAGAAGCGAAAGAATCAGAACTTATAACTACCCTCAGGGAAGAATCAGCGACCACAGAATCGGTCTTACTTTATACCGTCTTGAATCAATGCTTAACGGTGACATTGATGAACTTATAGATTCACTTATTACTGCAGATACTGCAGAAAAATTAAAGGCAGAAGAATAATTATGAAAACAGAAGTTTTGAAAGCATCAGAAGAGTCCATAAAAAAAGCTGCGGAAATTATCAGTTCCGGCGGCGTTGTAGGCGTGCCTACGGAAACAGTTTACGGACTTGGTGCGAATGCACTTGATGAGGATGCAGTCGGCAGGATTTTTGAAGCAAAGGGAAGACCGAAAGATAACCCTATGATAGTGCATATTTCCTGCCTTGAAGAAGCAGAACCTCTTGTGAAAAAAATCCCCGAAAAAGCAAAACTTCTTGCGGAAAAATTCTGGCCGGGACCGCTTACTATAATAATGGAAAAAACAGATAAGGTTCCATCTGTTACAAGCGGTAATTTAGACACCGTTGCAATAAGAATGCCGTCACACGAAGTGATGAGAAAAATTATAAAAGAATCAGGCTGCCCTATTGCTGCACCGTCAGCAAATCTTTCAGGCAGTCCCAGTCCTACCAATGCAAAATATGTTTATGATGATATGAACGGAAAAATCCCCCTTATCATTGACGGCGGAGAATGTAATGTGGGACTTGAGTCAACAGTTATAACTCTCGCGGGAGAAAAGCCGCGTCTTTTAAGGCCCGGCGGAGTAACTCCCGAAGAACTCTCTGAAGTTTTAGGCGAAATAGAAATTGACAAAGCGGTGAAAGCAAAACTTGAAGAAAATCAGAAAGCTTCTTCACCGGGAATGAAATACAAGCATTATGCGCCGAAAATAAAGGTTGTTATTATAAAAGCAGACAGTGAAAAATATGTTGAATATATTTCAGAACAGAAAGAAAATATTGCTGCTCTCTGCTTTGAAGATGAGGCGGAAAAAATTTCTGTTCCCTGCGTGACTTACGGAAAAAGTTACGACTCTGCTTCACAGGCGAAAAGGCTTTTTGATGCTCTGAGAGAGCTTGACGAAACAGGAGCTGAAACAGCTTTTGCACACTCACCCTCTGAAGAAGGTGTGGGACTTGCGGTATATAACAGGTTGTTGCGTTCTGCAGGTTTTGAAGTGATTGAACTGTAAGGGGTTGAAGTTATGTTTGTTTTAGGTCTGACAGGAAAAACAGGTGCAGGAAAAAGTATGGTATGTTCTCTTCTTCGCGAAAAAGGATGTTACATAATTGATGCTGATAAAGTGGCACGTGAAATTCTTGAAGTCGGTTCTCCTGTAATTGAAAAGCTTTCAGAAGTTTTCGGGGAAGATATCGTAAAATATAACGGAGAAGTTGACAGAAAACTTTTAGCCAAAAAAGCTTTTTCTTCAAGGGAAGAAACTGAAAAATTAAACGCAATTACCCATCCTGCAATAAGAGAAAAAATTGCTGACGAAATTGAAACTGCGAAGATTGAGGAATACGAAGTCTGCGTAGTTGATGCGGCAGCTTTGCTGGAAAGCAGTGTACGTCTTGACTGTGAAAAAGTTGCAGTGGTTTTTGCTCCCAATGATGTAAGGCTTAAGAGGATTATTGAAAGAGATAATTTATCTGTTTCTGATGCAAAGAGAAGAATGGATGCACAGATGGCTGATGAATTTTATCTTGAAAAGGCGGATATAATTATAATTAATGATAACGTTACGGATTTCGATTCTGAATTCCGTAAGCTTTTAAAATTTATCGAAATCAATAAACAGAAAGGAATGTAAATTATGAGTGCAAAAGATTTACAGGAAAAACTTTTTATGAAACCGAAGAATGCTTATCTCCGTATGGATGAAAGCGAAGTGGAAAAAGTAAACAGCTTCAGCGAAGACTATAAAAACTATCTCAACTGCGGAAAAACAGAAAGAGAAGCTTGCCTTCTTGCAATAAAAATCGCTGAAGAAAACGGCTTTGTTCCCTTTGATAAAAACGCTTCTTACAAAGCGGGCGACAGAGTATACTATAACAACAGAGATAAGGCAGTTATCTTCTGCGTTTTCGGAAAGAAAAGTGTGGCAGAAGGTGTTAAAATTGCTGCAGCACATATCGATTCTCCCAGAATAGATTTAAAACCCAATCCACTTTATGAAGACAGCGAAATGGCTTTCTTCAAAACTCACTATTACGGCGGTATCAAAAAATATCAGTGGACAGCAATTCCTCTTGCACTTCACGGTGTTATTGTTAAAAAAGACGGTGAGAAAGTTACTGTCAATATCGGTGAAGACGATGCTGACCCTAAATTTGTTATTACAGATTTGCTTCCCCACCTTGCACGTGAGCAGATGAAACGCACACTTAATGAAGGCATCCAGGGTGAAGAACTGAATATCCTTATCGGTTCACGTCCTTTCAAAGATGATGAAGCAAGTGAACTTGTAAAACTTAATGTAATGCAGATTCTTAATGAAAAATACGGAATTATCGAAGAAGATTTCCTTTCTGCAGAGCTTGAATGTGTTCCTGCGATGAAAGTTTGCGATATCGGACTGGACAGAAGCCTTATCGGCGGTTACGGTCACGACGACCGCGTTTGTGCTTATCCGTCACTTATGGCGGCTGTAAACTGCAAAGAGCCTGAATTTACATGCCTTACAGTTCTTACAGATAAAGAAGAAACAGGTTCAGACGGAAACACAGGTCTTAAATCTTTCTATCTTCCTTATTTCATTGCAGACCTTGCACGTCTTGCAGGTGTTGAAGCTCACGATGTTTTAAGCAAATCAGAATGCCTTTCAGCAGACGTAAACGCAGCATTCGACCCCACTTTTGCAGGTCCTTTTGAAAAGATGAACACTTCATTTGTAAACCGCGGAATTGTTGTTACAAAATACACAGGATCAGGCGGTAAAGGCGGCACATCAGATGCAAGTGCGGAGTTTGTTGGCAAAGTGAGAAAAACTTTTGACGATGCAGGCGTTATCTGGCAGATGGGTGAATTAGGTAAAGTTGATGCAGGCGGCGGCGGAACAGTTGCAAAATATGTTGCAAACCTTGATATTGACGTTATCGATGTTGGTGTTCCCGTGCTTTCAATGCATGCTCCTTTTGAAGTGATTTCAAAGGTTGATGTTTATATGGCATACAAAGCATTCTCTGCATTTTTTGATTTAAAGGATTAATTGAATAATTTATAAAAAAGAAGTCGCATCAGTTTTGCTGATGCGACTTCTAAGTTAATTGCTATTATAATTTATTTTCTGAAAACGAGAATTTCAAAAGAATATTCAATTTTTTCAGGCGGAGATGAAAGAAGCTTCTTTGTATCTTCTTCTGATGTTTTGTAGTAGTATGGTGTCATCATAAAAAGGTTTAGTACATCCTCTGATGACTGCATTTCCATAAGCCCGTCAACAGTTACTTTTTCAATAAATTCAAAGCTTTCCATTTCATATGGCTTTACGGAATTTTTGTAAGGCTCGTCATAAACTGCTTTTTTCAGACTCCAGAGATGATTTTCTGCAGGTATTACGTAAACAAAATATCCGCCTTTCTTTATAACTCTCTCAAACTCGCTTTCGCAGAGAGGGGAGAATACGGAATAACAGATATCAATGCTTTCACTTTCAACAGGCAGATGAAAAACACTGGCGGCAGCAGATTTGATTTTCTTATCACGCTTTGCAGTTATTTTCATTGCGTCTTTAGAAATATCAAGAGCGAGTATTCCGCAATCCTGCAGAGAATCAGCAACACCTTTTGTGTACCATCCTTCTCCGCAACCGGCATCAAGAATAACGGCATTTTCAGATGAATATTTTTTTATAACACTGCACAGCTCATTCCGTAAAGGAAGATAATAACCTTTTTCGAGAAAGTCGTGACGTGCTTTCACCATAAGCTTATTGTCGCCGTGGTTGCCTTTGGGAAGATTATTGGGCAGAAGGTTTATGTAACCGCTTTTTGCTTTGTCGAAAGAATGTCTGTTTTCGCACACGGCACCTTTTTCAAGTTCTGTCAGTTTTTTACCGCATACAGGACAAAGAAAATAGGTCATTTTAATCACCTCCGTCAGAGTAATGTAATAACATAATAATATAATAACACAAACGCAAAATAAAATCAAAAAACACTTGACAAATTTTCTGAACATAGTAAAATTAACTTTATACGACTATATTAAGGAATGATTTTATGATTTATAATAATGTTCTTGAGGCAATGGGAAGTACACCCATTATCAGACTCAACAACATGGTAGATGAAGACAGTGCACAGGTGCTTGTAAAATATGAAGGTCTTAATGTGGGCGGTTCAATCAAAACAAGAACAGCTTATAATATGATTAAGCAGGGCGAAAGAGACGGTCTTATCACTAAAGATACAATTATCGTTGAGCCCACAAGCGGAAATCAGGGAATCGGTCTTGCACTTGTAGGTGCAGTAAGAGGATATAAAACAGTAATTATTATGCCCGACAGCGTAAGCGAAGAAAGAAGAATGCTGGTTGAGCATTACGGCGCGGAAGTCAAGCTTATCCACGATGACGGAAACATCGGTGAATGTATTGAAAACTGCCTTAAGGAAGCTATGAGAATGGCTGAAGAAGACCCCCGTGTTTTTGTTCCCCAGCAGTTTTCCAATCCTGCAAACCCTGCAGTGCACAGATATCACACAGCACTTGAAATTATGGAACAGGTTGCAGAGCCGATTCACGGCTTCTGTTCAGGTGTAGGAACAGGCGGTACAATTTCAGGTATCGGTGAGGTGCTGAAAACAAACTATCCTGATATCACAATCTGGGCAGTTGAACCTGAAAACGCTGCAATCCTTGCAGGCGGTAACATCGGAACACATCTGCAGATGGGTATCGGTGACGGCCTTATCCCCGATAACCTTAATCAGAAGGTTTACGATGATATCTATATTGTAACTGACGAAGAAGCAATTCAGACTGCAAAAGATTTAGCAAGTAAAGAAGGTCTTATGTGCGGTATTTCAAGCGGAACAAATGTTGCTGCTGCACTGAAGCTTGCTAAAAAATTAGGCAAAGGTAAAACTGTTATTACAGTTCTTCCTGACACTGCCGAAAGATATTTCTCAACACCGCTTTTTGAATAATCAATAATATTGTAAAGTTATCCCCTGTGTCAGATTTTTGCTGCTGCAGGGGACTTTTATGTTTTCTGCAAAGCTGCTGCGAAAAGAAAAAATATTAAAATTTTTCAAACAAGAAAAAATTTACTTGCTATTTTACAAAAATAGAGTTATAATGTATGAGCAGAGTAAGCGTTTACTCTAAGAAAAACAATTTTTGGAGGAAGATTAGAGATGAAAAAATTATTGGCAATGCTTATGGCAGCAGCAATGCTCGTATCTTTTGCAGCATGCGGCGGCAACAAAGAAGAAGAAACAACAGTAGCTCCCGAAGCAACAACAGTTGAAAATGTTGCAGGTGAAGTTGAAGAAACAGAAGGCGAAACAGAAATCGTAACAGAAGTTGTTACAGAAATCGTTACTAATGCAGATGGTGAAACAGAAATCGTTTCTGAAGTTGTTACTAAAGAAGTAGAAAAAGCAACTAAAGACAATGCAAAGAAAACAACAAAAGCAGACGTAAAGAAAACAACAAAAGCAGATGCAAAGAAAACAACTGAAGCAGCAAAAGAAGAATCAAAGAAACCCTCTTCAAAAGCTGAAATCGTTGAATATTTCAACACAGCAGTTAACGGCGTAAAAACAGGTGCTAAAGCAGTTAACCAGAAATCAATCGTTAACTACCTTGCAGCTCCCACAACAATCGGTGATGGTCTTAAGAGCATCTACAATATGCTTGGCGGTGATGACTGGCTTGACAAAACTCTCCAGTCAAACAGCACAGGTGCAGCTACATATACAGGCAGCGATATCAAAAAGAACTTCCCTGTTGAAACTGAATCATGGGCAAGTAAACTTACAGCAGACGACGTAGCAGATGCAAAATGTACAGAATCAAACGGTGTTTACACAATCACAATCAAAACAAAAGCAGACGCAAAAACAACATCTGTTCAGCACGGTCAGGGACACAACCCCAAAGTGTTCAGCGTTGTTCTTCCTGCAACAATCAACGATAACATCCCCGGTATTGCTAAAGGCATCACAGGCGATGTAGCAATGAACTATCCCTCAGGTACAGTTGTTGTTAAAGTTGATGCAGCAACAGGTCACGTTCTCGAAGCAGAATATGATGCACACTGGACAATCAACTTCGATAAGATGAACACAGCTCTTCCTTTCGCAACAAAATTCACTTACACAATCAGCTGGTAAGTAAAATAACGATTTTCAGATACGGTAATTCTCCGGAATTACCGTATTTTTTGTACATTTTATAAATTTATTAAAAAAGACTTGCATATATTTGAATTTCAGTTTATAATATCATAGTATACTTTTGGAAAAGGAAGGAAAACAAAAATGCTTTTAAACACATTCAAAATGGCACTTGATGCAGCTGCAAACGGCGGCAGTGCAACAAACAAATATCTCCCCCTGCTTCTTATCGTAGGTATGTTTGTTGTAACATATTTCATTTCAATCAGACCTCAGAAGAAGAAACAGAAAGAAGAACAGCAGCTCCGTGAAAACCTTCAGATTGGTGATGAAATTACAACAATCGGCGGTATCATGGGCAGAATTGTAACAATCAAAGAAGATTCTATCATCATCGAAACAGGTGCAGACAGAGTTAAAATGAGAGTTATGCGTTGGGCTGTTCAGACAAACAACACTGCTACAGAAAAGCTTAAAGCTGAAAGAGAAGCTGCTAAGGCTGCTCAGGATGAAGCAAAGCAGGCAAGAATCGAAGAAGCAAAGAGCAGAAAAAGCAAAAAAAGCGAAGACGACCAGTAAGCATAAAATGCAGAAAACCTCCATATCTATCTATTGATAGAATGGAGGTATTTTTATGCCAAAAAACAGAAAAAGAAGAAGTTCTTCATCGCAGAACACAGACCCTCGCAAGGATTTTATTACGAAGATGGTGAAGGGAAGTATTGTTACCGCAATATCATTTTTCATATTGCTTTTCCTTCTTGCGTTATTGGTTGTACATTTTAATGTTTCTGACTCTGTACAGAATATTGCAGTTTTCTTTTTTGCTTTATTTGCATCTTTTCTCGGAAGCTTTTTCGCCTTACGTAAAACCCAAGAAAAGGGTCTGGTGTCGGGAGTTATTTTAACTGTGCCTGCTGTGTCGGTTGTGTGTCTTGTTTTGTTTGCGGTGCTGCATACACTGGGTGCAAGAACTCTTATTATGTCAGGCTTGATGATGGCAGGAGGTATGCTTGGGGGTATTGCAGCAGTTAATTTTAAATAATAATTCCTATTTGTCAACTTATTGCAAAAAAAGAACACTACAGGTCCGGTGGTTATAAAAAACCACCGGATTGTTTATTTGTTTTGCACAAAATTTAAAGAAAATTTAACAAACTACTTGAATAAAATTTAATTTTACTATATAATGACTATGAGATTATATCTATAAGTGGATTAGTATACCCTTTTTTTGAGGGGAAACTGATTCCTTTGATGAAATCATTCAATTTCAGTACATTTATTTTTCATTAAAACAATCGAAAGGCGGAGTATGTTATGAAAAAGAAATTGTTATCACTCTTGCTCGTAATTGCAGTAATGATGACGTCTGTTTCCATGGGATTCGGCTCAATCGTTGCCAATGCGGGCGCAGCAGGAGGCGGTATTGAAGCTATCAATGCATTTGAGCTTACAAGCGGCAATGCAACAGGTACTTCATTCAGCACTTCTATCACTATTAAGAGTAAAAATTCAGGATATCAGATTAAGGTAAATTCAATTACCGCTACAATCAGATATTACCAGGATGAAACATCTGCTCTTTCAACAGCTTATGTTGATTCAGGTGTTATCGGTGCAGTCATTGGTACAAGCGGCGCTTCATACGGCGTAACAGGTACTCTTAATGCAGGTCTTGCAGGTCTTATCCGTTACGAATGTAACTATGACCTTCTTGATAACAGCGGTAATGTTGTATACGCAGGTATGACAGGTTACGGCTATGGTGCAGTTTCTGCAAACGGTAATCAGACAGGTACTGTCGGTAATTTTATTACAAATGAACCTAGTACTCCCGGCGATAGCTATGGCTTCGGCAGCTTTGCTCAGGTAAACACATGTTATGTGCAGACACCGAATATTACTCTCAAATGTGTTACCGAAGTTTCCGGCGGTGGCGGCGGTAAGAGCTCGGAAAGCAGAAGTATGTCTTTAAGCGGTAATTACCCCTCAACTCTGTCTGTTCAGAATATTGAGTGGGAAGGTTGTGCTATGTACAGCTCAAGTTCAAAAGAAATAACATGGCTTACGCTTACAACACCTCCCTCAGGTTACTATAACTTTACAATCAACTACAACGGCGGCGCATACGCTAATGTAGAAATGTATTACAGAGACGATGCAAACAAAACTAACGCTACCAGCAAGCTCAATCAGTATCTTGGTGAAGGCCGTGAAAAGAGCTATTATACAGCAGATTCATGGAATGCTTACCTTGCAGCACTTGAAAAAACTGCTCTTGTAGGTCTGGCTATTCCCGGACCTAACTATGCCTTCAAGTTAGCTTGTCAGAGTGCTGTATCAGCAGCAACAGGCACTGCTCTTGAAAATGCAAAGAATGCTCTTGTACCCGTTGCAGCTGATTACACAGCACTTAACAATGCTGTTAATAATTTTGCGTCTATTATGGATAGTACTGTAACAGTAAGAACTTATGATGGAGGCACATCTCTCGGTTCAGAAACACTCCGTCTTTATACACAGGAATCTGTTGACAGTGCTCTTGCATGGTATAACAGTACCGTAAATATGAACCTTTACAAGTATGACCAGCTTACCGTAGATGGTTATACTGCAGAAGTTATCAGACTTACTAACAATCTTACATACTCCGACGCCGTTTATACATATATTGATGTTGCAATTGCAGAACACGCAGCTAAAAAAGCATCAGACTATACAAACACAACATGGGCAGCTTATGACGGTGCTGTGAATAACGCAAAAGCACTTTCACGCTCACTCAAAGCAAATTCACAGAACGATATCAATACACTTCTCAACTCTATCGTTACTGCAAAAATTAACCTTAAATATGTGCAGGCTGACACAACTGAACTTCTTACTCAGATTGAAAATGCTGATGCAGTTTACACCGAATACGATAGCGGTAAACTCATCACAAGTATTGAAGGTTTTGACCAGGCTTGGGAAAACTTTGAGAACGCTTACAAGGAAGCAAATGCAGTAAAAGGTTACACAATTGATAAACAGGCTGATGTTGACGCAGCAGCAGATGAACTTGCAAAAGCAATTGCAATCCTTTCAGACTACCGTGTTCTTGACACAACAGAGCTTCAGAAAGTGCTTGCACTTACTCCTGAATATGAAGCATCAAAATACGTTGCAGACTCATATAACACATGGAACTCACTTCGTGTTGAAGGTTACACATTCCTTGGTAAAGCCGCTGTAAACTATACAGGCGACGACAGAAAAACATACACTCACCTTGACGAGATGAACAGACTTATTGCACAGATCAGAAGTGCTTTCGAAGGTCTTGAAAAAGTTAAGGCTGATTTCACAGAACTTAACGAACAGGTTGCAAAGATTCCGTCAGACGATGTTCTTGCTCTCTACAAAGAAGAATACGTTAAAGCTATCAAAAATATTGTTGCAACAATTGACTACGGTGCAACATTTGACAAGCAGGCTGAGGTTGATGAAATAACCAATAACCTTAAATATGCACTTGCAGAGCTTACTCCTGCAAACTACAGAGACGCTGATTACTCAGGCGTAGAAGATGCAATTGCAGAGGCAAACGCACTTGACAGAAGCATATACACAAACTTCTCAATTGTTGACGATGCAATTGCAGCAGTTGTAGAAGGCAAGAAGATTGTTGACCAGGACGAAGTGGATGCAATGGAAAAAGCAATCCGCGATGCAATCAAAAACCTTGAATTTGTTCTTGCTGATTACTCAGATGTAGAAAAAGCAATTGACGAAGCAGAAGCAGTCGAAAATAAAGACTGGTATGCAAACTACGACAGAATTCAGGCAATAATTGATGGTATCGATTGGAACATCACTATCGATAAACAGGAAATTGTTGACGGATACGCAAAAGATATCCGCGATGCAATTGAAAACCTCAAGCTTGCAGAAGCTGATTACTCAGGTGTACGTGATGCAATTGAAGACGCAGATGCACTTGAACCCCTTTCAGACTTCAATGAAGACTACATTGATGAACTTGACCTTGCAATATCAAAGGTTGTTGCAGGTTATACAAAGGACAGACAGGCTGAAGTAGACGCGATGGAAGCAGAAATCAGAGCTGTCCTCGCAAGAGCAGAAGAAAACCTTCTTCCCGCTGACTACACAAGAGTTAACGCAGCTATCGCTTATGCAGAAGGTTTCAAAGAATCCGAATACAGCAACTACAAGATTGTTAAGGATGCTATCGACGCAGTGGACTGGAATCTTAACTGCCGTCAGACAGAAGAAATGGATGCTCAGATTACGGCAATCTACGATGCAGTAAAAGAGCTTAAACTTCTTCCTGCTGACTACACAAAGGTAGAACAAGCAATCACTGACGCACGATATGCTTATCAAAACGGTGCATATCGTTATACAGATGAATCAATCGCAAAGGTTGAAGAAGCAATCAGCAAGGTTAACTACGACCTCGACATTCAGCATCAGGAAGAAGTAAACGAATATATAGTTGCTATCAATCAGGCTGTTGCAGGTCTTACATATATCAGAGCTGATTATACAGAGCTTGATAAAGCAATTGATGCTTATGAAGCACTTGACAGAGACCTTTATGTTTCACTTGCTCACGTTGACGCTTTTGTGGCTTCAATGAATATGAATATCACAATTGATAAGCAGGCTGATGTTAATGCTTACACTGAACAGCTTAATACAATGCTTGGTTCACTTGAATATGCTCCTGCTGATTACTCAGCAATCGAAACTTTACAAAAAGCGTTCGCTCGTATGCAGATTGAACATTATGATGAAGATAAGCATAAAGCAGTCAGTGAATTATTTGATAATGTTAACTGGGACATTAAGAAAAACAACCAGGCAGAAGTTGACCGGATGGCTGAAGAAATCAGGTTAGCAATTGAAGAGCTCGGAACAACACTTAAGAACGCTGACCTTACAGCTCTTAATGATGCTATGGCAGCAGCCTCTGCAAAACTCAGCGAGATGAGAGCAACAGGCTATGAAATTGAGGGCGAAGCATTAAGTATTTTGAATGATGCTCTTATTGAGACAGGTGAATTTAACGAAGAAACAAAAATCACAAAACAGGGTGAAATCGATGCATTGACTGCAAGAATCATCGAAGCTACTGCAAACCTTGAATTTGTGTTCACTATTGACCTTGAAGGCACAGGTCTTGTAATTGATGAAAACGGTTACATCTATGGTTTCGAAGAAGGTACAATGGCTGAAGATGCAAGAGAACTTATCAAGTTTGTTGGCGCAGCTGAACTCAAAATCTACGAAACAAGAAACGGTTTCGGTACAGGTACAATGATTCAGTTCATAAGCACAAAAGACGGTTCAATTCTCGGCACATATACAGTTCTTGTATTCGGTGATGCAAACGGCGACGCAGTTATCGATGCATACGATGTTGGTTATATCACAGAAGTTGTAAACTCAGGTGAAAACCCCGATGCAATTACACTCAAAGTTCTCGACCTCTTCAAAGATGGCACTCTTGATGCAATGGATGTTACAATTATGATTTCACTTGCAAATATGGATGCAACACTCAGACAGGACGGTTCAATGGGAACATATTAATCCTAAATTTTCAAAGGCAGGAAGTTTTACTTCCTGCCTTTTATTTATGGTGCTGTTATATTTTTAACATTCTGTTATTGAACAGATAAAAAGTTTGTGATATAATGTATTGAAATTATTAAAAGGCGGTGCTTTAGTTGAAAATTACTGAAGATATTAAATACGTTGGTGTCAATGATCACAAAATAGATTTATTTGAAGGTCAGTATGATGTGCCTAACGGTATGGCATATAATTCATATGTGATTCTTGATGAAAAAATTGCAGTTATGGATACGGTGGATGCTGCTTTCGGAGAAGAATGGTTCTCAAATCTGGAAGAGGTTTTAAACGGCAGAACTCCCGATTACCTTATAGTTCAGCATATGGAGCCTGACCATTCCGCAAATGTGCTTAACTTTGCAAATAAATACCCTGAAGCAAAAATCGTAGCAAGTCAGAGAGCCTTTGTTATGATGAAAAACTTCTTCCTTACAGATTTTCAGGACAGACAGGTGGTTGTGAAAGAAGGGGACACACTTTCTCTCGGCAGACATAACCTTGCTTTTGTTGAAGCACCTATGGTACACTGGCCTGAAGTTATTGTAACTTATGACAGCACAGATAAAGTACTTTTCTCTGCAGACGGTTTCGGCAAATTCGGTGCTCTTGATGTTGAAGAAGACTGGGCTTGCGAGGCAAGACGTTATTATATCGGTATTGTCGGAAAATTCGGTGCACAGGTGCAGAAGCTTCTTCAGAAAGCATCAGGTCTTGATATAGAAATCATCTGTCCGCTTCACGGCCCCGTGCTTACAGAAAATCTCGGTTATTATATCAATCTTTACGATATCTGGTCTTCATATAAAGTTGAAACAGAAGGCGTTGTAATTGCGTATACATCTGTTTACGGTAATACAAAAAAAGCAGCGCTTCTTCTTGAAGAAAAACTCAAGGAAAAGGGTTGCCCCAAAGTTGCTGTCAATGACCTTGCAAGATGCGATATGGCAGAGGCTGTCGAAGACGCTTTCAGATACGGCAAAATTGTTCTTGCAACAACAACCTACAACGGCGATATTTTTCCCTTTATGAGAGAGTTTATCAACGAGCTTACAGAACGCGGATTTAAAAATAAAACTGTTGCATTTATGGAAAACGGTTCATGGGCTCCCGTTGCTAAAAAGTTTATGATGAAGATGTTTGAAAACAGCAAAGGCCTTGAGTTTGCTGAAAATTCAGTAACAATCACATCTGCAGTGAAGGAAGACAACATAAGACAGATTGAACTTCTTGCAGAAGAACTTGCCTGATTATAAGTACAGTATAGATATAGTAAACCCCTGAACAGAGAATGAACTGTTCAGGGGCTTTAAATTTTATTTTTTATCTTTGTTTATTGCCAGTAAAATAATTGAAAACAGAATACAACCGATAGCAATGAAAGCAGTAATTGACGGTCTTTCATTGAAAAAGATAAATCCTACAATAGTTGCCGAAACAGGTTCTACAGATGCAATTATTGATGCTTTTGCAGGAGTAAGCTTCTGCAGACCGTATGTGTAAAGAATGTATGGAATAACAGTGCTTGTAAGTGCGAAAAGAACATATGTAATAAAAGTTTTTCCGTTTACTGTCATAACGGGAATCATTGTGCCCCAGTCGGTTACAGGGATAAGACAGATTGTTGCAACGAGAAAAGTGTAAAAAGTTATTGTAAGTGAATTATAACCTTTGTTGAGCGCAACTCTTGAAAAAATTGAATACAGTGCATATCCGAACCCTGCACCGAGACCTGTTAAAATACCTTCAGTGGAAAGCTGAGCTTCTGCACCTGTGATTCCGCTCACAAGAGCACAACCAAGCATTGCAAGAAGCAGTGCACTTATTTTCTGCACAGTTATTTTTTCTCTGAAAACTACGGCAGAAATGAGCATTACTATGGCGGGAGCAGTATAAAGCAGAATTGCCGCAACCGAAAGGGAAGTGATGTTCATACACCTGAAATAGCAGTAGTTGAAAAACACAATACTGCAAAGACCGGTGCCGATAAAACACCATATATCACGCAACTTTATTTTCAACAGTTTCCTTTTGAAAATCAGTAGAAAAACAAGCATTATAAGCGTTGTAAGTACAGCACGTGCCGTAACAATCTGCATTGAAGTAAGATTTTCGGAAAAAGGTCTTATGAAAATTCCGATAGACCCCCACAGAATTCCTGATACGGTTACGAGCAATGCACCGAAAATATTCTGTATACTTTTATTTTTCATTTGTTAATCACCTTGTAAATGATACCACCCGAAAGACGGAGTGTCAATGTGAGAAAAGTAAATTTTAAGTAAAAAGTTTCAAATAATTTTACACTTATTCAAATATTTACTGCATTATTATCATTGACGAAAAGCCCTGTTTCATTTATAATATCTTCATAGTGGAGGATTAAGACTATGGAAAATGTATTATTTGATGTGATGCCCGTTGTGGCACTCAGGGGATTAGTTATTTTTCCCGAAGAAAAACTGCACTTTGAAGTAGGCAGAAAAAAATCTATCGCGGCACTTAAAGCGGCTATGGCAAACGGCCGTGAAATATTCCTCGTTGCGCAGAAAAGCGTTTCGATTGAAGAACCTACACCCTCCGACCTTTTCAGAATCGGTGTTGTTGCTTCTGTTCAGCAGGTTACAAAAATTCCCAATTCAGAAAACGTACGCGTAACAGTAAACGGAATGTACAGGGCAGAAATTGCAGAAATGATTTCACAGAGACCTTATCTTGAAGCGTCAATCAGACTTGCAAGAAGCCATAAAATCAAAGAAGACGAAAAAGATTATGTAAACGCACTTATGCGTCAGCTTAAAGATATTTTCGAGGAATATGCACAGGCAGCACCGCGTCTTGCACCCGATGTTCTGCTTGGTGTTATTGATGAGAAAAATCCCGGCAGACTTGCAGACTATATTGCAGGAAATATTATGATTGAGTACGAGCAGCGATACGAGATTCTTAAAGAACTCAACATTGCAAGCAGACTTCTCAAATGCTGTGTTATGCTCAGAAGTGAAATTGAACTTTTCAATCTTGAAGAAAAAATACAGTCAGTTGTTCAGGAAAGAATCGACAAAAATCAGAAAGAATATTTTCTCCGCGAACAGATGAGAGCAATCTCTGAAGAATTAGGCGAAGGCAAAACAGTTGAAGATGAAATTCTCTCTTTCCGCGACAGAATCAAGGCAATCGGTCTTGAAGAAGCACACGAGAAAAAACTTCTCGATGAATGCTCAAGGCTTGAGAAAATGTCACCTTCATCACCTGAAGCCACAGTTTCACGTTCATATCTTATGACAGTGCTCAATATGCCGTGGAATATTAAAACAGAAGATAAACTTGACTTGAAAAATGCACAGAAAATTCTTGACCGAGACCATTACGGCCTTAAAAAGGTGAAGGAAAGAATCGTTGAAATGCTTGCGGTGAGAAAACTCAACCCCGACATCAACGGACAGATTATCTGCCTTGTAGGCCCGCCCGGAGTGGGCAAAACTTCTGTTGCACGTTCAATTGCCGAAGCAATGGGCAGAAAATATGTGAGAATTTCTCTCGGCGGTGTGCATGATGAGGCAGAAATCAGAGGTCACAGAAAAACTTATATCGGCTCAATGCCCGGCAGAATTATGGCGGCTATGGAGCAGGCGAAAAGTTCAAACCCTCTTATGCTTCTTGATGAAGTTGATAAATTAGGCTCAGACTATAAAGGTGACCCTTCATCTGCACTGCTTGAAGTGCTTGATGCAGAGCAGAATTCTGCTTTCTGTGACCATTACCTTGAAGTGCCTTTTGACCTGAGCAAGGTTTTATTCATTACAACCGCAAACGATAAGTATTCCATTCCTGCACCACTTCTTGACAGAATGGAAATCATTGAACTGGGTAGTTACACTCACGAAGAAAAATTCAACATTGCCAAAAAACATCTTCTCCCCAAACAGAGAAAAGAACACGGCATTGCAGCGAATTTATTAAGAATTACAGATAACGCTCTGCGCGAAATTATCGACGGTTACACACGTGAAGCAGGCGTGCGTCGTCTTGAAAAACAGATTGCATCTATCTGCAGAAAAACAGCGTTCAAACTTGATGAAGAAAATAAACGTGTTACAGTAAAACCTGCAGACCTTGAAGAAATGCTCGGCTCAAGAAAATACAAGCAGGAAAAACTTGCCGATAAAAACGAAATCGGTGTTGTAAACGGCCTTGCATGGACAAGCGTAGGCGGAGAAATGCTGCAGGTTGAAGCGGCAGTACTTGAAGGTAAAGGTGAGATAAAACTTACAGGCTCTCTCGGTGATGTGATGAAAGAATCTGCACAGGCAGCAGTAAGCTTTATCAGAGCAAAGGCAAAAGAATACGAAATAGAAGAAGATTTCTATAAAACAAAAGATATTCATCTTCATTTCCCTGCAGGTGCAGTGCCGAAAGACGGACCTTCTGCAGGTGTTACAATCGCAACAGCGTTGTTGTCGGCTCTTACCGATACTCCCGTGAGATGCGATGTTGCAATGACAGGTGAAATTTCACTGCGCGGTAAAGTGCTTCCTATAGGCGGATTGCGTGAAAAAACTATGGCAGCTTACCGCCACGGTGTTAAAACTGTTATCATCCCCGAAGAAAACAAATCGGACCTTGATGAGGTTGAAAGCGTTGTAAAAGAAAACATCCGTTTTGTTCTTGCTGACAGCCTTGAAACAGTTTTTGAAAATGCACTCTGCGAGAAGAAAGAAAAGAGAAGTGCTGTTAAAGCAGAGACAGAAAGAAAAATTATAAGTGATACCACAATAACATCAAGGAGGAGAAGTAATGCTTAAATTTGAAAAATCAGATTATGCCGCATCTTACGGTACGTTCAAACAGTTACCGCCTTCAACAAAAGCGGAAATTGCATTTGCAGGACGTTCAAATGTTGGCAAAAGTTCTCTCCTTAACAAAATTCTCAACAGAAAAGGTCTGGCAAGAGTAAGTTCTGTTCCCGGAAAAACAGTAACAATCAACTTCTATACTGTTGACGATATTTATTTCACAGACCTGCCCGGTTACGGTTATGCAAAAGTTTCCGATAACGAGAAGAAACGTTGGGCTGACCTTATGGAAGGCTACTTTGCATCAGACAGAAATATTAAACTTGTGGTTGTGCTTACGGATATGAGAAGAAGCATCACAAAAGATGATGTGAATATGATTGAGTATCTTGCACACAATAATTTCCGTTTTGCAGTTGTTATGACAAAAAGCGATAAGCTTAACAAAACAGAGTATGCAAAGCGTGTGGAAGAAATCAAAACTGAGCTTGAAGGGTTCAATCCCGTTGCAGTTATTCCTTTCTCATCATTGAACGGTGACGGCAGAGATGAATTGAGAAAGGTAATTGATGAGTCAGTTGCGGAAAGGGAAGATTAAAATGTTTATTTCAGAAAGTTTAGGTGTGAACGAGCAGGGACACCTTACATTCGGCGGACACGATACAGTGGAGCTTGCCGGAAAATATACAACTCCTGTCTACATTATGGACGAAGTTCTTATAAGAAAAAACTGCCGTAATTTCGTTACATCAATGAATGAAAATTACGACGGAAACGGCAGAGTTATTTATGCATCAAAGGCATTCTCCTGTAAAGCGATGTATAAAATTATAGCAGAAGAAAATATGGGCATTGACGTTGTTTCGGGCGGTGAAATCTACACTGCCGTTCAGGCAGGTTTCCCTATGGAAAAAGCATATTTCCACGGCAGTAACAAGTCTTATGAAGAAATTGAGTTTGCACTTAAAAGCGGTGTGGGCACAATTATGGTTGATAATCTTCTTGAACTTGAACTTATTGAAACTGCAGCAGAAAAACTTGACACAACAGCAAATGTTATTGTAAGAGTAAAACCCGGTATTGAAGCGGAAACACATTCCTTTATTATGACAGGTCAGGTGGATTCAAAATTCGGACTTGACCTTGATACGGGCGATGCTATGCAGGCAATTAAAACTGCACTGGGCTCAGAGAGAATAAATTTCAAAGGCATTCATTGCCACATCGGCTCACAGATTTTTGAAGTTGCATCTTTTGAACATGCGGCAAAAGTTATGGTCGGCATAATGAAAGATATCAAAGACGAAACAGGATATGAAGTGGAAGTGCTTGATATCGGCGGCGGTTTCGGTATCAGGTATGCAGAAGAGCATAAGCCTGCACCTTTCAGCGAATATATGAAAAGAGTTTCCGTTGTTATCAAGGAAGAATGTGCAAAGAACGGCCTGAAAACTCCGTTTGTTATTATTGAGCCCGGCAGGTCAATCGTTGCTGAAGCGGGCATTACGCTTTACACAGTTGGTGCAATCAAAACTATCCCCGGATGCAGAACTTATGTTTCAATAGACGGAGGTATGTGCGATAACCCCAGATACATTCTTTATCAGTCAAAATACACTGCAGTTATCGCAAACAAAGCAAATGAAAAGGCAGATTTCCTTGCAACAATCGCAGGTAAATGCTGCGAAAGCGGCGATATGATTCAGGAAAACACATATATCCAGACTCCTGAGTCAGGTGATATTATGGCTGTGCTTTCAACAGGTGCTTATAACTATTCAATGTCTTCAAACTACAACAGAAATCCACGCCCCGCAGTTGTTATGTTAAACGGCGACGAGGAAAGAATTGTTGTAAAAGCAGAAACGTACGAAGACCTTATAAGAAACGATATGTAAAAATTTTTGTGCAGACTCCTGATAATTTTTATCGGGAGTTTTGTTTTTAAGTTAAATATATATTGACGGAAAAATAAAATTTGTGTTATACTTATTGCAGATTCTGTAAAAGGAGATGTTAAAAATGGCAAAGACTGCGAAAGATATTCTTAAACTTATCAAAGAAAAAGACATCAAGATGGTTGATTTCAAGATGGTAGACATCAACGGTCAGTACCGTCACGTTACTATTCCTGCTGAAAACTTTTCAGAAGATACAATGAAAAGCGGCATCGGTTTCGACGCTTCCAACTATGGTTATGCTGTTGTTGAAAAGAGTGATATGGTTTTCATTCCTGACCCCGACACAGCAGTTATTGACCCCTTCTGTGAAATTCCCACATTGTCAATGACAGGTAACGCAATGATTATCGATAATCCCGAAAACCGTCCTTTGGCACAGTATCCCCGTAACATTATCCGCGCAGCCGTTGAATATATGAAAGAAAGCGGCATTGCAGATACAATGAAAATTCTTCCTGAATTTGAATTCTATCTTTTCGATGAAGTTACATGGGGCGTTGACGGCAGCTATATCGGCGCATCAGTTGATGCAAAGCAGTCTTACTGGAACAGCTCTGTTGAAGGTAAAGGCGTTGTAGTTCCCAAACAGAAAAACTACCACATCGCAAAACCCTTCGACGTTTCTTACGAATGCAGAAGTGAAATGTGCCTTCTTATGAAAGAAATGGGTATTGATATCAACTATCATCACCCTGAAGTTGCTGCATCAGGCCAGTTCGAAATTGAACCCCAGCTCGGTGAAGTTGTGCATATGGCAGACGCATCAATGATGATCAAATACATCATCCACAACACTGCACTCAAATACGGCAAAACTGCAACATTTATGCCTAAACCTATTTACGGCGAAGCAGGCAGCGGTATGCACGTACATATGCTCCTTTTCAAAGATGGTCAGCCTGTATTCTCTGATGATAACGGCTATTCAAATTTAAGCGAAACAGCTCACTACTTTATGGGCGGTCTTCTTAAACATATTGCATCTCTCTGTGCTATCACAAACCCCAGCACAAACTCATTCAAACGTCTTGTTCCCGGCTTTGAAGCACCTGTAACAGTTGGTTATGCAACTTCAAACCGCAGTGCTGTTATCCGTATCCCTGCATACGCAAAGAGCCCTGACAAACGTCGTTTCGAGCTTCGTAACCCCGATGCAACTTGTAACCCCTATTTCTGCTATGCTGCAATTCTTATGGCAGGTCTTGACGGTGTTAAAAATAAAATTGACCCCCATGCAAACGGTTGGGGCCCCTATGATGTAAACCTTTACCACTTAAGCGATGAAGAAAAAGCAAAATTGAGCCACCTTCCTGTTTCACTTGAGGAATCACTTGATGCTCTTGAAAAAGACCACGATTACCTTACAGCAGGCGGAGTATTCCCCGTAGAGCTCCTTGAAAACTTCATCAAGGCAAAACGTGAGGAATGCCGTCAGCTTGCAGCAATTCCCCATCCTGCAGAATTCGATAAATATTATAATCTTTAATAATATAATAAAGCCGTTGCACCATCAACGGCTTTGTTAATTTGATTTTTTAGGAGAAGAAGGAAAATGTACGGACTTTACAGATTTATTTTTATTTGTATGACAGCCATTATGGCTTTCTTCGGTGTTGAGCCGGGCACGATTTACGATAAACCTATTGACAACGTAAACGGCGGAGACCCCTTTATTGTGGAAGCAGACGGCAGAGCTTACTATACTTTCACAACAGGTAACGGTATCGAAATCAGAAAAATCAAAGCGTATAACGATACTACTTTAATTAAAAAAGAAACTGTTTTCAGTGCAGGTGAAAACGGTGTTGCAGGTGATGTATGGGCACCTGAAATTCACAGAATCGGTGACAAATGGTATATTATTGCATCTGCACGTTTTGAAGAAGATGCAGTGCCCAGAGGTAAAATGCCCAAGGCAGACGCAGATGAAGAAAATGCCGATTTTTATCGTTACGGTTTTGTTCTTGAAAGCAAAACAGACGATATTTTAGGCGATTATGAGTTCAAAGGTTACCTTGCACCCGGCGGACTTAACAATATCGACGGTACATATCTTCAGAAAGATGGTAAACTTTATTTTGTTTCATCTTCCTATGTTGATGTAGCAAACCAGTGCATTTACATCACTGAAATGGAAAACCCCTATACTCTTAAAGAAGGCGGAGAATCAGTCAAGCTTTCTTCACCTGATTTGTATTGGGAAAGAAAAGGCTGGCCTGTAAACGAAGGTCCTGCAGTGCTTTACCACGGCGATGATATTTTCATTGTTTATTCTGCAAGCGGATACAGTTCAGACTACTACTGTATGGGTATGCTTACCTTGAAAGGTAAAGATGTAATGAAAGCATCAAGCTGGAGTAAAAGCTCTACACGTGTGAATTACGATGATGAATTTGCAGGAATTTACAATGCAGGTCATTGCAGCTTCCTTTACAGACAGAACAGTATCTATATGGTTTACCACGCAAACTCAACAAAAGAATTTGATGATTCACCCAGACTTACATATATCAAGGCTGTAGGTTTCAACAAATACGGAAATCCGCTGTTTTATTGATATAAAATAACTAAGCTAAACACCCTGAAGAATTGATTTTCTTCAGGGTGTTTTTATAGTCAGCTTTTAATTTGTTTATTAAAGTAAATTAGCCATATCAAGAATAAGCTTTTCTGTTTTCTCCCAACCGAGGCAGGGGTCTGTGATTGATTTACCATAAGTGTGTTCACCGATTTTCTGTGCACCGTCTTCAATATAGCTTTCAATCATAAAACCTTTAACAAGTTTTTTAATATCGTTATCGTGGCGGCAGCTGTGGAGAACCTCTTTTGCAATTCTTGTCTGCTCAAGATATTTTTTGCCTGAGTTAGCGTGGTTTGTGTCAACAATTACGCCGGGGTTCACAAGGTCGGTTTTTGCATATGCTTCTGCAAGATGCAAAAGGTCTTCATAATGATAATTGGGAAGTGACTGACCGTGCTTGTTTACATATCCGCGGAGAATTGCGTGAGTGAGGGGGTTACCTTCTGAATGTACTTCCCAGCCGCGGTAAATAAATGTATGCTTGTGCTGTGCAGCAGTAATTGAATTCATCATAACAGAAATGTCACCGCTTGTGGGGTTTTTCATACCCACAGGAATATCAAGTCCGCTGGAAACAAGACGGTGCTGCTGATTTTCAACTGAACGTGCACCGATTGCAACGTAGGCAAGAATATCGTTAAGGTATCTGTAGTTTTCGGGGTAAAGCATTTCGTCTGCACAGGAGAAGCCTGTTTCTTTAAGTGCTCTCATATGAAGATTTCTGATAGCGACAATACCTTTTAACATATCAGGCTTTTCGTCGGGGTTGGGCTGGTGAAGCATACCCTTGTAGCCGTCGCCTGTTGTGCGGGGTTTGTTGGTGTAAATTCTGGGAATGATAAAAATTTTATCTTCAACTTTATCCTGTACTGTGCGAAGACGTGAGATATAGTCGATTACGCTGTCTTCGTTATCTGCAGAGCAGGGGCCTATTACAAGCACAAGTTTATCTGATTTGCCTGAAAAAATATCGCTGATTTCTTCGGCTCTTTTATCTACAATTTTTTTTAGTTCTTCTGAAAGAGGATACTGTTCCTTTATTTCCAACGGAATAGGAAGCTTTCTTTCGAAATTCATATTCATGGGTCATTCTTCTTTCTCTAAAATGTTATGTCATACATTTTACACCTACTATACAAAAAAATCAATAGTTTTTCAAAAAAATATTTTAACGCTTTAAAGCGTTGCGTGACAAATGAGTATGCATAAAGTTTTGCTTGATTTCTTTATCTGAAAATTAAGAGCGAAGAGAAATTGCACTGCTACAGATATATGATAAATCGGTTTTGATATTTTTTGACAATGATGATATATTAAGCAATTTGATTTTTTGTGTTTAATAACATAATTTGCCGATATTTGCGAATTGATGTTGACGAGGTTTTGTTTTGGTGGTATACTTGTAGAGTATAATTTTAATTATAATAGGTTGATTGTTCGCAAAAAATATCGGAGTTTTGCTTACAGGGCGGTCAGATGTGCAGGCCCGTGTATGATGCGATTCGGTCAATCTGCTCTTACCTTTATCGGGGCGGCCCGAAATATTTTAAGGAGATGTAAAAAGAATGAAAAAAAGCACAAATAAAATTTTATCACTTTTTCTCGCAGCAGTAATTATTATTACTACAATCAGCGTTGGTTTAAATGTACTCGCTGCAAGCACAGTAGTTACAAAAACCGACAACGCTGTTATTGTAGTTCCGGAAACAGTTTATATGACACCTTCATCAGGTGCATCAACAACAGGTCAGTATTACGTTAACAACACCATCACTGATGACAAAGCAGGCGTTGCCCTTGAAGTAAATAACGCTAATACGCTTGGTAAAGTTCAGCTTTACATTCCCGGTGCAAAGTCATTTACTGTTCAGGTAAACACAGTTGCAGGCGGTGTTGGTGATATCGTTCTTTCAACAGCAGGAGCAACATCCGGAACATTTGAAGGCAGTACCGTACTTGCTTTTGAGCCAGACGGATCATATGGAGTCGAAGGTATTGGCTTCTACATCAGCGGTACAGGCATTTCTCCGGGTAACACAGCTCTTGCAGAATGGGTATTCACTGTTACAATGAACGATGGTTCAGTAAGAACATACTATGCATATTCAACACTTTATGCACCACATCGTTCTGTTGGTGCTGTATCAGAAGCTCGTCGTAGCGGTACATACAATAATGAAATTTCATCATGGATTTCAGGTATAAACGGACTTCCCGGAGGTTGGTCACCGATTACTTCAGGATATGGTGACTCCACAACAGCAGGTTATTTCAAATATGATCCCTTAGTTGATGGTTTGCAGAGTGGTTCTTCACAAAGTTCTGATGACTATGTAACGGCTTCAACTACAGAACTTTATGTTGAGGCTAAAGCTACCGACGGTGCAGACTGGACCAGAGCGGTTGGTTATCTCGGCTCTCTTACTGTTGACTCATCAAGATATACAAATACTAATCAGATTCCTAACTTAACGATAGGTGCTGATGCACTTCGTGTAAATAGCGGCAAAAAGGACTCTTTGGGTAGATTCTACGCGTGGTATATACTTGGAACGACGTCAGATACTATCGGAACAGACGAAGACAGTACACCTTCCGGCTGGACACAGTTCGTTAATGAGAGTGAACCGCAGGCAACATCGAGAAATACTGTTGTTCCTGCTTTTGATGTATCGACAATTGACGGTAAATATATTCATACTGCATCTCAGGGTTATTGTACGTATTTGAGTAATAAAAACTATTCAAATGCATGTGCTTCTGTTCTTTGCGATGTTGTTGACAAATCAGATCTCCGTGAACTTGTTCTTCAGGCAACATCACTCAATGCAAACAATTATACAAGCTCAACGTGGAGTGAATACCAGACAGAACTTCGTGCAGCAGCACAGAAGCTTGGTAATCCCGGTAGCTCAGATGTAGATGCATCTGCACTTACAACTGCAAGAGACGATCTCCAGACAACAGTTACACTCAATGCTAACGGTGGTACACTCGGTACAACATCTTTCAATCAGACTGTTGGTGCAGCATCAACTTATAACTATCCTGTTTCATCTTATGTTCCCACAAGAACAGGTTATACATTCAATGGTTGGTCAACTTCTTCTACAGCTGAAAGCGGTTCAAAATCAACTGTTTCAGCAGGTCTTGAACCAACACTTTACGCAACATGGTTGATAAACACATATACAATAAAATGGGTTTATGCAGATGGTACTGAAAAATCAGAGACTATTGAATATGGAAAGTCAGTTACTGCTCCTGCAAACTCTTCAAAAGCATCAGATGCAACAAACCATTATTCTTACTCATGGAGTCCTTCAGTTGCAACTACAGTAACAGATAATGCAACATACACAGAAGTGCTTACAACAACAGCACATACATGGAGCGATTGGTCTGAAACATCAGCTCCTTCTTGCTCAGGTGAAGGCGCAAAACAGAGAAACTGTACAGTTTGCGGATATGTAGAGTATGGCACAATAGATGCATTAGGTCACACAAAAGGCGAAACAGTTGTAGAAAACAACGTTGATCCCGATTGCGTAAACGGCGGTTCATACGATAACGTAGTTTACTGTACAGTATGTAAAGAAGAACTTTCAAGAAATACGGTTACAGTTGAAAAACTCGGACATAAAGAAAAAGAAGCAGTTGTAGAAAACAACGTAGCTCCTGACTGTGAAAACGCAGGTTCATACGACACAGTAGTTTACTGTTCAGTATGTAAAGAAGAAATTTCAAGAACAGAAGTTGTTATCGAAGCACTCGGACACAAAGAAGTAATCGATGCAGCAGTAGCACCTGATTGTGAAAACACAGGTCTCACAGAGGGTAAGCATTGTGAAGTTTGCGGAAAAATTACAGTAGCACAGGAAGTTATAGAAGCAACAGGTCACGCAATGGGTGATTGGGTAGTAACAACATATCCCACATTCGAAGAAACAGGTCTTAAAACAAA
>JAFUIO010000026.1 GCA_017468425.1 Clostridia bacterium
AGCATCGGAATTTCTTTTGTTTCACGGGAAAGCTCTGCACCGCATACTGAACAGTAAACTACTGAATCGTATGAACCAGCCTGCTCATATGTTGCTTCTACTCTGTTTTCTTCAACTGCTTCAGCTTCTGTATGGCCGAGAGCGTCAACTGTTGTTGTTTCTCTTGATATTTCAGCATTACATACTGTACAGTAAACTACTGTATCGTATGAACCTTCATTTACACAGTCAGCAGCAACGTTATTTTCGATAACTGCTTCGCCTTCTGTGTGGCCGAGTGCTTCAATTTCAAATGTTTCGCGTGAAAGTTCAACTTTTTCTGCACAGCAAGTACAGTAAACCACCATATCATATGAGCCCTTTTCTGTGCATGTTGCTTCAACTCTGTTTTCTTCAACTGCTTCGCCGGCTTCGTGACCGAGAGCTTCGATTACGAATGATTCACGTGATATTTCAGCACCACATACTGTACAGTAAACCACCATATCGTATGAGCCGTTTGCATCAGGAGTTGCTTCAACTCTGTTTTCTTCAACTGCTTCGCCTTCTGTATGACCAAGGGCTTCGATAACTGTTGTTTCGCGGGAAACCTCGCCATTACAAACTGTACAGTAAACCACTGTGTCATATCCGCCGTTGTTTGTGCAATTAGCATCTTTTTCGTTTTCGATTACTTCTTCACCGGGTGTGTGACCTGTTGCAGGAATTTTAGTTGTTACACGTGACAAAGCTGTGTTACAAACTGAGCAGTAAATATATGTATCGTATTTACCCTCTTTTTCACAAGTGGGAGCAACCTGGTTTTTAATAACAGGTTCGCCTTCTGTGTGACCGAGTGCTTCAACAGTTACCATTTTACGTGAAATTTCTTCACCGCATTTTGTACAGTAAACTACTGCATCATATGAGCCTGCTCTTGTACAAGAAGCATTTTTCACGTTTTCTTTAACTTCTTCACCGGCAACGTGCTTGCATGTATCATCGTATGATGCCATAAGCTGAGCATACTTTGTGGTAATTTCAGTTGTTTTGATGTTAACTGCTGACTGGTCGTTGATTGAAAGAGAAGAGTCGTTGTACATTTCTGTACCTTCTGCTACGAGTGCTTCATATTCAGCAAGAAGTGTCTGGTCGTAGTATTCGCGGCTGCCGGGAATTTCCGCATCAATAGCAGCTTTAAGAGCAGTTTTGTCTGCCGGTTTTATTTTAAGGTCTTTGATTGCATTTGCAAGAGCATTTGTCAGAGCATCTACTTCAGTCTGTCTTGATTCGCTCCATGCAACACTTGCGTGGCTTTCGATCGCGGCTTCTGCATTCAGAAGAGGAGTATCGAGAATTCCGGGATTCTGATAAATTGTGCGGTCGATTGCTTTTGCTTCTGCAACCTTTGCTTTAAGGGCACGGAAATCTGCAACTACTGAAACAAGGTTATCAAGAGCTTCTCTTACTGCCTGTGCCATTGCATCAACTTCAGCCTGTTCAAGATATGATTTACCATATACTACACCGCTGAGTGCTGTCTGGAGGTCTGCCCATGAATCAGCTGTATAATCTGTTGAACGGAGTGCTTCTGCTTCTTTAACAAGTGCAGTTACTTCTGAATAATCAGCACCGCGGATAGAAGCGTTATCAATAGCTGTTCTGATGTTTTTAGCCATTGTATCAACTGCACCCTGATAGAGAATGCTGTAGTTTTTCTCTACCATATCAAGAGCTGTTTCGATAAGAGCAATATCGTTTTCATTATATGCATCACTGTTGTCAATAATAGCTTCTGCTTCCGCAACAACTGCATTCAACTGTGTATAGTCAGCATTTTTAAGTGTAAGACCATTATACATAGTCTGAAGTGATTTTGCTGCTGCATCGATTTCAGACTGTGTTGCTTTGGGGTTGTTATAAACACGGAGTGCTGCTACATAAGACTCCTGGAATTTTGCAAAGCCTGATTTATAGAACCATGCCTGCGGGTTATCACCTTTTTTCTTATCACGTACTGTGGGTGTATCGGGATCGCTGTTCATAACATAATCAAGAAGCTCTGCAAGAGCACCCTTGTCAACAATATGGAATACCATTGATGTGGGAACTGTGGGTGATGCAGTAACATAAGCATTACTGGGTCTGAAGAAAGAATAATACTTATTCACGATTGTATAGCTTGAACCGTCAGCAATACCTGAAACATTACCTGTAAAACCATATGTATAGAGGTTTCCGAACTGACCTACGGCACCTGTTACGGTTGAACGAGCCTGTTCACCGTTGCCATCTGTAAGTTTTTCTTTAACACCTTTGTCTGATTTTTCTGCAGGGTAATATCCGAGAACACCCTGAACTGCTGTATCGTTTACAAGATTATCTGACGAAGCATTACCTGACATAACCCATACTGAATCAAGAGCTGTGTACGGATTATCGTTATTTCTGTCTGAAAGGTTTGCTACGTTACCATTAAGTCTGAGGTTAATATCTGCAAGAGTATTTGCCGCTGCTGAGTCAACATAGATATGTGCAACAGGAGTATCTGCTATAAAGTTTTCGTAAGCAACCTCAACTCTGGGAGCCATAGTTTCCTGATGATTTTTGTCATCTATGAAAAGGTGTGTGTTATATCCGCCTGCAACGTTTTCTATATAAGAACCTGTTGAAACGTCATAAACACCATATGTATTATAGGGGTCTTCGGTTGATGACTCAAAGCTTGCAGGCTGTTCATAATAAACGCCCTTACCGAGAAGACGTGTTGAAGCACTTGCAGAACCGATATACCATGAGCTCATACCCATATAAGGTTTATAAACAACTTCAATGTAGGAATATGCACCGCCTGTTGCAATGTTTTCAACATATGAAACGCATTTTTCCTGATATGAATTACCGTCTGTCCATGTGTAGTCGGCTGTGAAAGTAAGAGCTGAGCCTACTTCTGCAGTACCGCCTGTGATTTCGCAACAATAAGCACCTGTTGCTGAGTCGATTTTAATGGGAGAGAATGTAACTGATTCGTTGTCACATTTGATAGAAATACTTTCGGGAGTTATGCCGGCAGTGTTTGTAAGAAGATAAACCTTTGTAGCTGAAGGTTCTTCACCTGCATATGCCTGCTGAGCATAAGGACCTGAAAGTTCAGGAACACCTGAAGGTGTAGCCTTGACAATCTGATTACCGGGTTCCATTGAGTTTGCACCTTTTGCAACTCTTGTAACCGTTGTACAGAAAAAGTCTACATCGGGACGCTTGATGGGTTCAAGAACGATTTCGTCAAGATAAACTCCGTTTGAGTCTACTGCATTTGCAGTAAATCCCACTGTGAGAACAGAGAAAACCATAACGAGAGCCATTAATGAACTCAAGATTCTTTTGGTCATTTTCATCAGAAAATACCTCCTGTTTTTTTATAGTCATATTCATTGTACCATAGACATATAAGATTTGCAACAAATGTTTATTATTTTGTGTTATTTTTTTGAAATTATTTTTAACAGAATTTAAACTTCACAAGATATTGTGCATGAAGGCAGATGATTGCGCATATGTGCGACAGCTTCTTCGGTAACAGAAGTCTTGTCAGCATTCAGAAACGACAGATTGGTCATTTTTTCTGCAAAATGCAGGTCTTTTATATTTTTATTATAACTTATGTCGAGATTTACCAGCTTCGTCATATCCGTCAAAGCTGATACATCCTTGAATTTGTTGTTGCCAAGACCTAACTGCATAAGTTGCGTTTTACCCTTAAGAGGGGAAATATCTTCAATTGCATTATTCACAAGCTGCAGGTGAGTAAGATTTTCAAGCTTTGCAAGAGGCGATATGTCACTTACACCACAGTTATCTGCAAAAAACTTTTCCAATGTAGTAAGATTCTTTATCGCCTGAAAAGATTTCACTTTATTGTTGTTTATGTAAAGTTCTTCAAGCTTTTTAAAATTTTCCGCTACAGAAATATCTTCAACTGCACAGCCTTCAAGATGAAACACTCTGAGTTCTGTAAGTTTACCTAAAGAAGAAATATCCTTGATATCCGTGTTAGCTGACAAATTAAGTTCTTCAATTTCCGTAAGATTTCCCAACGGTTCTGTATTTTCTATATTATTGAAAGAAAGATCAAGAATTTTGAGATTTTTAAGTTCGGAAATTTCTGAAACATCTGTAATCTGACATTCATTGAGTCTGAGTTCTTCAAGACCTTTAAGCTCCTTTATTATTTTCAGGTCTGAAAAAATATCGCTTCCTGTGAAAGAAAATGATTTAAGATTTTTAATTTCTTTTAACGGCTCGGGATTTCTGATTCCTTTTGCTTTGAGTTCAAGAGAGGTAAGAAGGGGAAGCTCTTTCAGAAAATCAATGTTGAATAAGCCTGAATCTGAAATTTTAAGTGTTTCAAGTTTTTCTGCTCCGGCAATTACCGAAAAATCAAGAATACCCGGAGAATTTGCAATCTCAAGCTTTTTCAGATTTTTCATTTTACCTGTTGCAGAAATATCGTTAAGGCTTTCGTTATCAGAAATTATAAGATTTTCCACCCCGCTTCCTGCAAGAGGTAAAATATCGCTGATTTCTGTCTGCCTCAGTGAAACTGATTTAAGTGATTTCAGCGTTGCAAGTTCATCAATTTTCCTGACAGATGAGCCGTCAAGAATTATTTCCTCAAGTAAAGGCAAATTCTCTATACCTTCAAGACTTTCAATCTGTGAACCTGCCATATCAAGTTTTTTAAGATTGGTAAGTTTTTTCAGTTTTGTAAGATTTGTAATTCCGCTGTTCAGCAAAGAAATACTCTCTGCATTTTTGTTTACAGTAAGGTTTCCTATTCTCACTGTGTCTGCAGATGAGCACGATGTCATCACGGGAATCATCATAATCACACACAACAGAACCAGAAAGATTTTTTTAAACATTTTCCGCCCGCCTTTCAGATAATTTTTTCTGTTTTCATTCTAACAAATACCATATAAAAAGTCAACGGAACTTGCCTGCCGTAAACCTTTGTGATAAAATAAAGGAGACTTCTGAAAAAGACAGGTGATTTTGTGAATATAAAAATCGAAAACAACAACCTGATTGCAGAAACAGACGGAGTAATAAACCTTGACTATACTCTTGACTGCGGACAATCCTTCAGGTGGAAAAAAACAGATAATCTCTGGCAGACAGTTGCTTTCGGAAGAAAAATTTCCGTAAGCTGTGAAGATAACAGAACTCTCATTTTTTACGACACGTCAAAAGAAGATTTCGAAAATATATGGAAAAATTATTTTGACCTTGAACGTGATTATGTATCAATAGTTTCCCGCTTTACAGGTGATGCTTATCTCAAAGAAGCAAGTGATAAATATTACGGAATACGCGTACTTAATCAGGAACCATGGGAAGCAATATGTTCTTTTATAATTTCCCAGAACAACAACATCCCCCGAATAAAAGGAATTATAGAAAGACTCTGCGAAAATTTCGGCGATGATTTAGGTGACGGCTTTTTCACTTTTCCGTCATCAGAAAAAATTGCAGCTCTCACCGTTGAAGATCTGGCACCTTTGCGTTCAGGCTTCAGAGCAAAATATATTCTCGACGCAGCAAAAAAAGTGGCGGAAAAAGAAATTGATTTTGATGCAATTTATAAAAACGATATTTCTTACGGCAGAGAACAACTGATGAAAATTAAAGGTGTAGGCCCTAAAGTTGCGGAATGTGCACTTTTATACGGCTTCGGAAAAGCAGAAGCTTTCCCCGTTGACGTGTGGGTGAAAAGGATTATGAGTGAGCTTTATCCCGATGGAATTCCTGCCTGTGCTTACCCTGAAATCGGCATCGCTCAACAGTACCTTTTTCACTGGCGGAGAAATGTTTGATATTTATTTGACAAACATATTTTTTTGGTGTACTATATTATGGTAAAAATATTAAAGCGAAAGGGAGATACGCTATGAAATACAACATGACATTGACCCCTGAAGAAGAAGCCATACTTAACGGCTCTCAGGGCGAAACAATGGCAAAAGTAATGAAAACACTGGTGCTTTACGGTGACGCTTTCGGTGCAACAAAAATGGTTCCCGTAACAAGCGAAAAGGGCCACCTTGTAACGAGCTTCGGCCTTAAGGTTATGAAACCTGTATACAGCCTTATGGATCAGCTTATTGAGGGCGGCGCACTTTCAAAACAGAAGTTCTCAGTAGACCCCAAACCCCTCGACCCCAATGTTCCCGCAAACTTCCTGCAGAAAACTATTTTCAACAAATTCATGTATTCAATGCAGGACAGCTACGATAAGCAGCTTGCCGACATGGGTCTTATCGATGATAAGTCTTACACATGTACATGTTACATGGAAGAAGTAGGCAATATTCCTGAAAAAGGTGACATTCTTTCATGGGCTGAATCTTCAGCAGTTGTTTTTGCAAACTCTGTTCTCGGTGCAAGATGTAACCGTAACTCAGGTATCATCGAGCTTTTCGGTTCAATCGTAGGCAAAGTGCCTTATTTCGGTCTTCTCACAGACGAAGGCAGAAAAGCTACATGGATTGTTGAAGTTAAAACAACTAAAAAACCTGAAGCACAGATTCTCGGTTCTGCTATCGGTATGAAGGTTATGGAAGATGTACCTTTCGTTAAAGGTCTTGACAAGTGGATCGGCACAGAGCTTGACGGCGATACAAAAGCTTATCTCAAAGACTTCGGTGCTGCAACTGCTTCAAACGGTGCAGTAGGCCTTTACCACATCGAAAACCTTACTCCGGAAGCAGTTGAAATGGGCGAAAACCTTATCGAAGAAAACGCAAAGGTTTATGTTATTGACGATGCTGAGCTTGAAAGAGTTCAGGCAAACTATCCCGTTATGTGGAAAGACAAGGCAGCAACACCTAAACTTTGCTTCGTAGGCTGTCCCCACCTTTCACATGCACAGCTTATCGAGTGGACTGATAATGTTGCTGAAGGACTTAAGAAAAACGGTCTCAAAAAGGTTTCAATCCCCACTGTATTTACAGCAGCTCCTGCAGTTATTGATGAATTCAATAAAACTCCTTATGCAAAAAAACTTGCTGACACAGGCGTTATTCTCAGCTACATCTGTCCTTTGATGTACATGAACAATCCTCTTTGCAAATCAATGCCCGTTATCACAAACTCAAATAAGCTCAGAACATACACAACTTCACGCTATTACAGAAGCGATGAGATTCTCGATATAATCACAAAGGAGGCAAAGTAAGATGAAACAGTTTAAAGGCAGACCTGTTGTAGCAGGCAAATGTACAGCAGACGCATTGGTTTCTCACGGCGGATTCAACACTCTTGCTTCTTTCCAGAATGCTCTCCAGTTCGGCGATATGCCGTTAATCGGAGATAAGGATAAAGAAACAAAATGCGGCGACCAGAATAACGCTGACCTTTACAACAAGCCTATGGCACGTAAAGCACTTTGTCTTCCTCAGACAATCGGTTCAACTACAGGCGGTATGGTTCTCTACTGCGCAAAAGTTCTTGAAAGAAACCCTGCTTGCATGCTCTTCTCAGAACATATTGACTCTCTTGCAGCAGCAGGTGCAGTTCTCGGCGCAGTATGGACAGATTCTCCCATGCCCGTTGTTGACTGCCTCGGTGAAGAATTCCTCGCTTACGTTAAAGACGGAATGAAAATCACTGTAGACGAAGACGGCACGGTAACAGTAGAATAATTTTCTGCTGTCACTGAAAATACAATTCAGAAGCAACCCCACTGTTTCACTATGAGACAGTGGGGTTTTGTTAGGCTGAAAAATATAATTTATGCGTACCGATAAATTATAATTTTCAACGAAAATCCTGAAATGCTAACCGATTATTTGCAATTATGAACAGAATAAAAACCTGCCTCTTTTCAGAGACAGGTTTTATGTTTATATGAGGGTATTTTTATATTATCAGATATACCAGATCCAACCGAAGAACACAATAATAATGATCCATTCGAAGAAAGAATATCCGGTATTTTCTGAACTGCCTGAATCGTCATTTACTTCAACTTCAATGTATGCCTTATCGAAAATCTCACCGGTATCTTTATCATACAGAGTTATAGTTAAAGTTTGTTTTCCTTCACCTTCGCCATAAATTCTGAGAGGAGCTTTTTTCTGTACTAAGTCTAATTCATCTTCAAGCCATTCACCTTTGGCAACGGTTACATCTTCAAAAGAAAATTTAAGAGCTGTGTTTCCGCTATAATCATCCCACCAAACATAAACATCCACATACTCATCTTCATCGATAGTTACTTCATAATCAGAAAGAGTAAGCTTTGGCTTTACGGAATCCGGATCGACCACAGTAACAGTTATTTTCTCTGTGTCAAGCACTTTTTCTGTGTTTCTGTTAATTATGCTTACTGTTACGGTAGTTGTGCCGACATCTTCGCCAAATATTAAAAGCGGAACCCGGTCAGAAGCTACTTCGCCCCAAGCACATTTAGCTATACTGTCATCGGCAACTTTAAAGTTTATAGTATAATTACCATCAACACCTTCAAGCAAGCAATCAACAGTCAGAGACCCGCCTTTTTCTATTGTAATTGAAGAAAGTGCTACCGTTAAATCTACAGTTGAAGAAGCAGCTGTTACTTTCACCGTGAATGTACAGCTTTTTGTTACTCCGCCTTCTGTGTATTTTACGGTGATTGTTTTTGTTCCTGCTGTTGTTGAAGAAAAACCGCTGACAGTATAAGAAGTAACTTTTGCAGTTGTTCCGTCTGAATAATGTGCTTTAATAGCAAGGCCTGTTTTGTCAAAGCTTTCGCCGACATTATAGGTTGTTTTGTTCGGCATTGACGCAACGGAAATTTTTGAAAGTGTTTTAGCTGATACTGAATCACATGTAACGGAGAAACCATAGTTACCAATCCAATAAGAGCGATTATGTCCCATAACAATTTTAATGTAATAGGTGTGACCTTTCTCTAAAGTCACTTCCGCAGATGATGTACTATAGCATGTAGATATGGTTTTTTGGTATTCATCCATCAAATGCATCTGTAAATATTGTGTGTCATTCCAACCTTCTTATATATTTTTATTTACTAATGACATTTTGTATGTACCCGAAATAGGCGCATCGAATTTATACCAATCAATATCACCAGTGCCATCTAATGAATAGTCATAGCTCCGATTAATGTTAATAGCAGTTGCTTCACTCATATTATTTGACACAGGGTCTAAAATGTAAGTAAGGAGAATCTCATAATTACCTGTATATTCAGGTCGATTGTAACCCATAGTTACTTTTATATAGTATGTTGTGTTTTTTTCCAATTTTATATTTGTCGAAGATGTATCCGAAAGGAATGATATTTCTTTCAGGTATGTATCATATACAAATAAATTCACCTGCTGTGTGCTGTTTGATCCGGAATTTATATTATAATTTTCCAGAGCGATTGTATAATACGCATCATCAGAAAGTGTTGTGAACTTAAACCAGTCTTGCTCGCCGGCTTTGCTTAAACTACTTACATATTCTGTGCCGAATGAGGGGATTTTTGTTGCAGTTGCTCTTGTGCTGCCTGCTGCCAGTTCCGTGGCAACAGCAGATGCACTTACTGCGAAAACAGACAAAGCAATAACTGCCGCCATTAAAAGTGAGATGATTTTTGAAATTTTTTTCATAATGACTTTCCTTTCTTTTTAAATATCCCATTTTGGGATATTATGATTATACCAAAGTGGGATAATAATGTCAAGGGGTGACATTATGAGGCTTAAAGAATTGCGGAAAAGCAAGGGTATATCTCAACTTAAATTAGCAATGGATCTGAATATGAATCAGAATAGTATCAGCCGTTATGAAAACGGAATCAGAGAAGCTGATTATGCCACATTAATCTCTTTTGCAGATTATTTTAATGTGTCAATAGACTATTTGCTTGAAAGAACAGATAACCCTACTTTTTTATCCTCCACAAACAAATAAAACCTCACAAGACTTATTAAAAAAGTCCTGTGAGGTTTTTATACTATCACTGATATAAGCTTTATGATAATTGGTCAGTGCCTTGCCCATAGTTAGTTTAAATCTACAAATCATAATTTAACTGTTGCTAACCTTGCCATTTTGCTGTCATCCTTGAGCGTCAGCGAAGGATCTCAAAATGGCAACATGATTAAATTAAAACACCGCCGGGATTCTTCGCTAATGCTCGAGAATGACGGCGGAGTTTTTCGCTTAAATATTAGAGTAAATGTGAAATCATTTCTTCATGTGACATCGGTGACAAATCTGCAGGTGCAATATCAAAAACTGTTTTGCAGCCTGTATCGCCTTTTTTATTCAGCTTATAAATTGCTCTTGCATATGCCACAAGAACGCTTGCGGTAAACTCGGGGTTTGAATCAAGCTTAAGGCTGTATTCGATAACGTGATTGTTTTCTCCGTTAAGACCTGTTTTACCTGTGCGGATTACTGAACCGCCGTGAGGAATTCCTTTATGGTCGCGGTCAAGCTCTTCCTGTGAAATAAAGTTCACTGTTGTATCGTAATCAGAGAAGTATTTGGGCATTGTTTTGATTTCATTTTCAATGCGTGACAAATCTGCACCGTCTTCAGCCACAACATAGCAAAGACGAGTGTGTTTTTCTCTTGTTGTAAGTTCGGGGTTTTCACCCTTTCTTACCTTTTCCATTGCTTCTTCAACAGGGCAGGTATACTGTCTTGCATCAACCACACCGTCAAGTCTTCTGATTGCATCAGAATGTCCCTGACTTACACCTTTACCCCAGAAAGTATAATCCTTTCCGTCAGGAAGAATTGAATTTGCATAAAGTCTGTTAAGTGAGAACATACCCGGGTCCCAACCTACTGAAATTGCAGCAGTTGTGCCGTTCTCCTTTGCAACCTTGTCAACCTTTGCAAAATGCACGGGAATATCTGCGTGAGTATCAAATGAATCAACAACGTTGAAATTCTTTGCAAGTGCAGGTGTCATTTCAGGCAGGTCAGTTGCACTGCCGCCGCAGATAATAAGCACATCGATGTCATCTTTATACTTTTCAATATCATTTGCAGAATATGCCTTGATACCTGTCAGAGTTTTAAGTGTTTCAGGACTTCTTCTTGTAAAAACACCGAAAAGCTCCATATCTTCATTCTGTCTTACAGCAAGTTCAACTCCCTTGCCGAGATTGCCGTAACCGTAAATTGCTATTTTCATAAGTAAATGCCCCTTTTAAAAAGTATGTATTTATTATACTCTATCGTGAGAAATTTTCAATAATTTTTTTATAAGTGATTTTATTTATTTTTTCTGCTTGTTTTGTGCAATTCTACCGATAACGGATATTATGTGTACAATTAATCGGACTTATCCTGAACTTAAAAGATTTATTTTAAAATAAGTGTTGATTTTTTTTCAGTGTTAATGTATAATACTGTCAAACGAACATTTGTGCAGTAAATGGAGGAATAAAAATGGCAGATAAACAAAAAGCTCTTGAAACAGCCTTACTTCAGATTGAAAAACAATACGGTAAAGGTGCAGTTATGCGCCTGGGTCAGAATTCAAGCCTTAATATTGAAGCAATCTCAACAGGCTCAATTGCCCTTGATGCGGCAACAGGTATCGGTGGTCTGCCCAAGGGTCGTATTATTGAAATTTACGGTCCTGAATCTTCAGGTAAAACAACTCTTGCACTTCACGCAATCGCAGAAGCACAGAAAGCAGGCGGTGAAGCAGCTTTCATCGATGCTGAACACGCACTTGATGCAGTTTATGCAGGTCATCTGGGAGTAGATGTTGATTCACTCCTTGTTTCACAGCCCGACAACGGTGAACAGGCACTTGAAATCACAGAAGCACTTGTACGCTCAGGTGCTATCGACATTATCGTAGTTGACTCTGTTGCTGCCCTTGTTCCCAGAGCAGAAATTGACGGCGAAATGGGAGATTCTCACGTAGGTCTCCACGCAAGACTTATGTCACAGGCTCTGAGAAAACTTGCTCCCGCAGTTGCTAAATCAAACACAGTTATTATTTTCATAAACCAGCTCCGTGAAAAAGTAGGCGTAATTTACGGCAACCCCGAAGTTACAACAGGCGGACGTGCTCTTAAATTCTATTCTTCAATCCGTATGGAAGTACGTAAAGTTGAACAGCTTAAAGGTACAGGCAGCGAAATCATCGGTAACCGCACAAGAGTTAAAATCGTTAAAAATAAAGTTGCACCTCCTTTCACAATTGCAGAATTCGATATTATGTACGGTAAAGGTATTTCAAAATGCGGTGAAATTCTTGACATGGCAGTTGAAATGGGTATTGTCAAGAAAAGCGGTGCCTGGTTCTCTTACGGTGAAACTCGCCTCGGACAGGGCCGCGATAACGTAAAAGACTATATCGACAAAACTCCCGAATTTGCAAAAGAGCTCGAAGACCTTATCAAAGCAAAAAAAGGCGAGGCAGAAGAAGTTAAAGCAAAACCTGCAGAAAAAAAAGGAACAGTTACTAAAGGCATAACAAAGCAGCAGGCAAGAGCTGCTATTGACATTATAGTTGAAGATGACGACTGATAATATATTCCGACTTTCTGTTAAAAACGGCAGAAACAATAAAATACATATCTTTCTGAACGATGAATATTCACTTACAGTGGACAGTGCTTTCTGGTTTTCTTCAGAATGGTGTGTAAAAAAAGAAATAGACGAAGAAGAACTTGAACTTCTGAAAGAGGAAATTGAAAACAGACGTGCATGGAACAGTGCTCTTGACCTGCTTTCAATCAGAAGCCATTCTCAGAAGGAGCTTGTTATGAAGCTCCGTCGCAAATATTCACAGAACGCAGCCGAGCTCGCCGCCGAAAAAGCGGTAGGGCTCGGTCTTCTTGACGATGAAAGCTTTGCGGAAATGTATGCAAGGGAACTGCTTGAAAGAAAAAAATACGGTATTTCCCGCATAAAAAATGAGTTGAAATCAAAGGGTATTTCTGCACAAATTATCGAAAGTGCCGTGTCTTCACTTGACATTGACGCAAAAGAAAGTATAATTAGTTTAGTGGAAAGAAAATATGCACGTAAACTCGGCGATGAAAAAGGCAGAAGAAGTGTAATTGCCGCATTGCAGAGACTGGGATATTCATATTCCGATATTATGTCTGCTCTGCGTGAAGTGAGTGAGTGCAGCGATTACGAAGAATGGTGAGGTAACCCTATGAATGAACTCAGAGCAGCTTTGATTTCTCTCGGCTGTCCCAAAAATCAGGTTGATGCAGAAATGCTGATTGCCCGACTTGAAGATGCAGGATTTGTTTTTTCTGATATGACAGACGGCAGCGTAGATGTTGTGATAATAAACACCTGCGGTTTTATTGACGAAGCTAAAAAAGAAGCTATCGACAATATCCTCGATGCCATTGAAATGAAAAACAACGGAGAGACAGAAGCAATTATTGTCACAGGCTGTCTGAGTGAAGTTTATAAAGAAGAAATTTTAAAAGAATTCCCTGAGGTTGATGCCGTTGTCGGTATCGGCTCAAACGGTGATATAGCTGAAATCTGCAAAGAAGCTGTAAAAGGCAACAGGAAAGCATATTTCAGACCTAAATGCGAAATGCCCCTTAACGGTGCAAGACATCTTCTTTCTCCCGATCACTGGGCATATCTTAAAATAGCAGAAGGCTGCTCAAACAGATGCACTTACTGTGCAATTCCCGATATCCGCGGTGATTTCAGAAGCCGCAAGGAAGAAGATATTATCAAAGAAGCAGAAGAACTTGCTTCTGCGGGAATCAAAGAGCTTATCGTTGTGGCACAGGATACAACAAGATACGGCGAAGACCTTTACGGTGAACCTAAGCTTGCAGACCTGCTTGAAAAATTAGCGGAAATTGACGGTATTGAATGGATAAGAATTCTCTATTGCTACCCCGACAGAATTACTGACAGACTTCTTGAAGTAATGAGAGACAACGAAAAAATTGTCCATTACATAGACCTTCCTTTGCAGCACGCAGACGGAAAAGTTTTAAAGCTTATGAACCGTTCGGGTGACGATAAATCTTTACGTGAACTTATTGAAAAAATCAGAAAATATATGCCTGACGTTGTTATCAGAACAACCTTTATCACAGGCTTCCCCGGTGAAGGCGAAAAAGAGTTTGAAACTCTTGCAGAATTCGTAAAAGATATGCGTTTTGACCGCCTCGGATGTTTTGCTTATTCCCCTCAGGAAGGCACTCCTGCTTTCAGCTTTGAAAACCAGGTTGATGAGCAGACAAAAATTGACCGCGGCGAAAACATTATGGACCTTCAGAGAAATATCGTTGATGAGAAAAATGAAGAACTTATGGGCAGAGTTCTTAAAGTTTTCATTGAGGGATACGACGGATATCTTGACTGCTACATCGGCAGAAGTTATATGGATGCCCCTGAAATTGACACACTTGTTTATTTCACTTCAGAAAATTCCTACGAAGAAGGGGATTTTGCAGAAGTGCTGATTACTGACTTGCAGGACTATGACCTTGTGGGCAGAGAAAATATTGATTAAGGCGGTGAAGATGTGAAATTCAATTTACCTAACTTACTTACAGTAATAAGAATATTTATGGCACCTGTTTTTCTGGTGTTCCTTATGGCAGAAACTCTTCCCCATAACTTTTTATGGGCATTTATAATTTTCACCGTTGCAAGTATCACTGATTTTGTAGACGGCAAGCTTGCAAGGAAAAACAATCAGGTTACTAATCTCGGAAAGCTTCTTGACCCACTTGCAGATAAAATGCTCACCACAGCAGCACTTTTAGGTTTTATGAAATTCGGCCTTTGCAATATATGGGTGCTGATGATTGTACTTACTCGCGAATTCACAGTTACAGGCATAAGAATGATTGCAACTGTACAGAATGTTGTTATCCCTGCAAATATCTGGGGTAAAATCAAAACTGCAACGCAGATGACATTTTCAATTGTAATTATGGTTATTGCAGAACTTATTGCAGATTTCCACTTTATGCCTTACCAGTATTTTATTACCGCTTCCAACATTGCAATGTGGGTAATCGCAGCTTTCACATTTATTTCAGGTGCAATTTATGTTGTGCAGGCAGTAAAAGTTGTAGATTTTTCAAAATAAGTAGTGAAATTTTCAGAAGAATATGATATAATAGTATTAATAAGTTAATTCAAATGCGTTTATCGGGAGAAGTACCTGACAAGAAAGTACAAAGAGAGGGCATTATCCGGTGCAAGATGCCTTGCTTTCCTCAGCGAAATGCACCCGTCAGCACGAGGTGGGAAAGGTTTTTTGAAACTCAGTATCGCCTTGCGGAATAACCCCGTTACAGGTTTTCGCTTTCTTTTAAGAAAGCAAGAGTTATAAACAGGAGTGGAACCGCGTTTTTACGCCTCCGTTGTCGCAAGATGACGGAGGTTTTTATTTTTATCACAGTAATTTACTGAAGGAGGCGAATGGAATGTTCAGACAGATAAAAGAAGACATCGAATGTGTGAAAAAAAGAGACCCTGCAGCTCGCTCTGCAGTTGAAATTCTCCTTTTATATCCGGGCCTTAAAGCAATCAGAGCTCACAGACTTGCCTATAAGCTTTATCATAAAAAATTATATTTTCTTGCAAGATACGTTTCTCAACGTGCAGCAAGAAAAACAGGTATTGAAATCCATCCTGCCGCAAAAATAGGTAAAAGATTTTTCATAGACCACGGCACAGGTGTTGTTATAGGCGAAACAACAGAAATCGGCGACGACGTGATTGTTTATCAGGGTGTAACCCTGGGCGGTACAGGTAAAGATACGGGCAAACGTCACCCTACAATCGGCAACCACGTGCTTATCGGTTCAGGTGCTAAAGTTTTAGGTCCCCTTACAATCGGCAGTAACACAAATATTGCTTCAGGTGCAGTTGTCCTTGACGATATTCCGGAGAACAGTACGGCTGTTGGCGTGCCTGCAAGAGTTGTGAAATTAAACGGCAACCGAGTTGACACTCTCGACCAGATTCACATTCCTGACCCCGTTGCACAGGAACTTAATCGCCTTGAAGAAGAAATTAAAAAATTAAAAAAACAAATAGAAGAAAAGTAATGAGAGGAAACGAGTATGAAAATTTTCAACACACTTACAAGACAGAAAGATGAATTCAAGCCCATCACAGAGGGCGAAGTTAAAATGTATGCCTGCGGACCTACAGTTTATAACTTTATTCATATCGGTAACGCAAGACCTCTTTGTGTTTTCGATGTAGTCCGCAGATATTTTGAATACAGAGGATACAAAGTCAATTTCGTTCAGAACTTTACTGACATTGATGATAAAATCATCAAACGTGCAAACGAAGAAAACTCTGATTACAAAACAGTAAGCGAAAAATATATTGAAGAATTCTGGACAGATGTTAAGGGAATGAATATCAGAGAAGCAACCACTCATCCCAAAGCAACTGAAAACATTGATGAAATTATCAACATCATTAAAACTCTTGAAGAAAAAGGTTTTGCATACGCAGTTAACGGTGATGTTTATTTCAGCACAAAAAAATTCAGTGAATACGGCAAGCTTTCACATCAGCCTCTTGAAGACCTCGAGGCAGGTGCCCGTATCAGCATCGGCGAACTCAAAAAAGAACCTATGGACTTTGCGCTCTGGAAAAATGCGAAACCCGGCGAACCCTATTGGGAATCACCCTGGGGTAACGGCAGACCCGGCTGGCATATTGAATGCTCAGCAATGGTGCACAGATATCTTGGCGACACAATCGATATTCACTGCGGCGGACAGGACCTTATTTTCCCCCACCACGAAAACGAAATTGCGCAGTCTGAATGCTGCAACGGTGCACCCTTTGCAAACTACTGGATGCACAACGGATATATCAACGTTGACAACGTAAAAATGTCAAAATCTCTCGGCAACTTCTTTACAGTACGTGATGTTGCCAACGAATACGGATATGAACCTATCAGATTCCTGATGATTTCTTCTTCCTACAGAAGCCCCATCAACTACAGCATTGATATCATCAACCAGTGCAAAGCATCTCTCAACCGTCTTTACACTTGCCGCGACAGCCTTGATTTTGCTCTTGAAAATGCAACTGCTGACACAAACGATTCAGATAACGAAATTCTTGAACTTCTTACAAAACGTCGCGAACAGTTTATTAATGCAATGGACGACGATTTCAACACAGCAGACGCTATTGCAGCAGTTTTCGACCTGGTAAGAGATATCAACACAAACGTAATCGAAAAGAATCCTTCAAAAGCTCTCTGCGAAGGTGCAGCAAAACTCTTCGATGAACTTACAGATGTTCTCGGCATTGTTTATAACAGAAAGAAAGAAAGCCTTGACGAAGAAGTTGAAGCACTTATTGCAGAACGTGCAGAAGCAAGAAAGAATAAAAACTGGGCACGTGCAGACGAAATCCGCGACACACTCAAAGCAATGAACATCGTTCTTGAAGATACACCTCAGGGTGTTAAATGGCACAAAGCATAATTTAAACGAAAAATCCCCTCCGCCATTTTCGGAGAAAATGCCACCTCCCCTTGCATTTTCAAGGGGAGGTTTTCAAATATCACTGATTATAATTTTGCAATAATTTTCAAGCATTAATCCCGTAGTAGGTTTTTATCACCGCTTATGGATTTTCTGATAATACACAAACAAAAAACCTCACAGAACTTTCAGAAAGTTTTGTGAGGTTTTTTATTATCTGATTTTATTCTTCAATACTTATTTCCCAATAAACAATGCTTACTCTGTTGTAAGTATATGTTACGTGGAGTTTTCCGCCATGAGCAGTAATTGCAGGGTATGAATATTCAACGTCTTCTTCTCTGCCTACTTCTGCTTCCTCAAAAGTAAGAATGTCTTCCCATGTATCGCCGTTATCTTTTGACACCGCAAGAAGAAGAGGCGTTCTGTCTCCCCAGTTTTTATCTGTGGGATTATATACAAGATAAATACCCTCACCGTCGCGTACAAGGTCAATTCCGCTGTTGGGATTAAGAAGTCCCGTATCATAAGCTTTGCACCATGTTTTGCCGCCGTCAGAAGAATCACTTCTGTAAACTCTTTCTTTTGATGAACGGATAAGCATATGCACGTCGCCTTTATCATCCTGCCAGAGTGTAGGCTGAATCATCGGCACAAATTCGTCACCTTCTCCTGTAGGAACATACTCTGACATTTCCCATGTTTTGCCGTTATCCTTTGACAAATCGCAGAAAGTTGCCCAGGTTTCTCTTGTAGGCTCGTGTGAAGCAGGAGCAATAAGTGTGCCGTCTGCAAGGTAAATAGGTTTATTTTTAACAGGACCTCTTCCCCCTGATACGTCTCCTTCGACCAATTCAACAGGTGTTGTCCAGGTTTCACCGTTATCTGAAGAATACACAACAAAAGTTCTCCACACAATAGTAATCGACTTGCCGTATTTGAAATAAAGGGCAATTCTTCCGTCGTTCAGCTTAAACAAAACAGGATTCCAGTGGGGTGTATCTTCATCAACACTGATTTTCACAGGTTCTGACCATACACCGTCTTTTCTTTTTGAAACGTAAATTTTAACGTCATCTTTACCTTCTTTTGTGCCGCCGAACCAGGAAGCAAGAACTTCACCGTTATCAAGGGGAAGAACTGTTGATGCGTGACAGTTTTCTGTAGGTGTACCCGCTTTGTTTATAACTTCTTTTTTTGCAATAATTTTCATTTTATTCACCTCTTAAATTTTCGGGGGAAGGCACTCAATAAGAGAAACCTTACCTTCAACCGTAAAGCTTACTGTTTCTTTCGGGATAAAAATACAATCGCCCTTTACAACTTCAATTTCACCGTTTTCCCACTTGATTCTGCCATTGCCGTCAACAACTGAAAGTGAAGACGGTCTTTCTGCTTTTTCTCTTGTGTAAGATGTGAAAACATCAAGACGTTTAAGTGAGAAAATAGGAGTTCTCTCATAAGAAATATGAGTTGTGATTTTATAATTTTCGTTTTCTTCATCAACTGCAGGAGCAAGCTTATAATTTTCAAGCACCTGTTCAGGCGTAAAATTATCATAATGGAAGCATTCAAACATCTTATCATAGCCGATTCCCATATGAATAAGGTCTTCGGGGTTTGGCTCGCCCTGTGAATTGAATTTTTCCATACTGATTGTGTAATCTGTAGGCTCCTGAATTTCGAGTAACAGACAGCCTGAACCTATAGCGTGAGGACATCCTCCCTCAATGATGAAAACATCACCGGGTTGTACGCGGATTTTATGCATACATTCATCCATACCTTTTATATCCTGTTTTTCAAAAAGGTCACGCCATTTTTCTTTTGTAACTCCTTCTTTGAAGCCCATAAGAATATACGGCTCTTCACCGTCGATAGTTCTTCCGTCAAGAATAAACCACGCTTCTGTTTTGCCGTAATCGGATTTGAAGAAATCTTTGGCGGCTTTTTTATCAGGATGGCACTGTACGGGAAGTTTTTCTGCGGAGTCAAGAAACTTCGCAAGCACACCAAGGTTTGTGCCGAATTTTTCTATATGTTCTTTGCCGAGGAAGGCCTCAGGATTTTCTTCGATTAAATCTCTGAGATATCTTTCTTCACCATTCTCAAGTATTGCAACGCTTAATCCTTCAAATTCAGGCTTACCTTCTCTGTCAGGGTTAACTGCAACAACTGTACTTGCTAACCAGTCTTCGGGGAAATATCCGTCAACGGGATTTTCTTCATCCCTCATAACATCAATTAATTTACCGCCCAGATAACATCTCCAGCAACGGTTAGCTTTCGTTTTAAGAGGATATAACTTTTCCATATTGCACCTCGCAATTGTGTTTTTTTAATTTTCTCACAGTTACAAAGAAAAATCAATAGAAAATGTTTAAATTTAAAAATAAATATGATACAATATGTGCGGGTGATTGAAATGATTTTAAAAAATGCTGAAATTTTAAATGAAAACTTTGAATTTGTACACGGTGACCTTGCAATAGAAAACGAAAAAATTGCAGGTATAAACACAGAAAAATCAAACGGAGAAAGCATTGACTGCACAGGTCTTAAAATTCTCCCCGGATTTATTGACATTCACATCCACGGCACGGGCGGTGCTGATGTGTGTGATGCTGAAAGTCAGTCAATTCAGAGAATGTCCGAAAACCTGACACGTCACGGTGTTACATCCTTCTGCCCTACAACAATGACTTTGTCTGCAGAAGAGCTTGAAAAGATTTTCTCTGTTGTTGCAGGTGAAAAAGGTAAAGAAAAAGGTGCGTATATCCACGGAATAAATATGGAAGGGCCGTACATTTCTCTTGCTAAAAAAGGTGCACAAAAAGCAGAATATGTAAGAAAACCCGATATTGAAGAATTCAAAAAATTAAACTCTGTCTGTAATGTTTCGCTTGTTGACATTGCTCCCGAAGAAGATGAAAACAATGCTTTTTCAAAAGAGGCATCAAAAATCTGTACAGTTTCTGCTGCACACACATCTGCTGACGGTGAAACAGCAAAAAAAGGTTTTGAAAACGGCATTACTCACGCAACTCATCTTTTCAACGCAATGACAGGCATTTCCGCACGTGTGCCCGGTGTTGCAGGTGCTGTTTTTGATTCAGATAATGTAAGAGCAGAAATCATCTGCGACGGTTTCCATGTGAATCCCATTACACTCAGAATGGCTTTTAAAATTCTTGGCGAAGACAGAACAATAGTTATCAGCGACTCTATGAAAGCCGCAGACTGCCCAGACGGCGACTATATGCTGGGCGGACAGAAGGTTTATGTCCGAGACGGAAAAGCACTTCTTGAAGACGGCACAATTGCTGCCAGCACTTCAAACCTTTTTGATGAATTCAGAAACCTTCTTTCATTCGGTATTGATTTTAAACACGCTGTAAAATCCTGCACAATTAACCCTGCCAAAGCAATCGGTGCAGACAAAACAACAGGCTCAATCGAAGCGGGCAAATTTGCAGACCTTCTCATAATTGATGACGATTACAATATCAGAAACGTCTTTATTAAAGGTAAAAAAATAATATAAAATTGCTATAAAAATTATAAACTCCGTAATATCCGGTAATACTTAAAATGTAACGGATATTGCGGAGGGATTTTTTTGCAGTTTAATAAAGTTGAAATCTGCGGTGTAAATACCGCTAATTTGAAAGTGCTGAAAGAAAAAGAAAAAATCGAGTTGCTTCAGCGTATAAAGCAAGGCGATAAAACAGCACGTGATGAACTGATAAGCGGAAATCTGCGACTTGTTTTATCAGTTATACAGCGTTTTACCAACAGGGGTGAAAATCCTGATGACCTTTTTCAGGTAGGGTGTATCGGACTGATAAAAGCAATTGATAACTTCAACATTGATATGGGTGTAAGGTTTTCCACATATTCAGTGCCTATGATAATAGGAGAAATACGCAGATATCTCCGTGACAATAACTCAGTACGTGTTTCCCGGTCAATGCGCGACACAGCGTACCATGCCATGCAAGTAAAGGAACGGCTGCTGCTTGAAAATAATCAGGAACCTACAGCGTCAGAAATCGCAAAAGAATTAGGGATAAAAAAAGAAGAAGTTGTTCTGGCACTGGAATCCATTGTAGAACCTGTAAGTTTATTTGAACCTATTTATAATGACGGAGGTGACACGATTTACGTTATGGACCAGATAGGCGACCAGAATGACGACAGAAACTGGCTTGATGAAATTGAACTGAAAGAAGAAATCAAGAAACTTTCACCGCGTGAGAAGCGGATACTTTCAATGCGTTTTATGCAAGGTAAAACGCAGATGGAAGTAGCCAGAGAAGTGGGAATTTCTCAGGCACAGGTTTCCCGTCTTGAAAAAGGTGCTTTAAACAGAATCAAAGGGCATTAATAAAAAAACCAAAACCCACTTCCAAGCACAAAAGAAGTGGGTTTTGATTTTGCGGTGTTTATACAAAACAGAAACAAAGGAAGAAGGAAAAATAATTTGTTTTACTATGCAAAAAAACAAAAACTTTGTTTCTGATTTTGTCCTTCTAAAAATGAAACACGTGTTGCATTTCTTTCTTATTTATAGTATAATACTCTCATAAAAGAATATCAAGCAACAATTTTCTTTATAATGTTTAAAATCAGCAAAAGGATGTGACCGATATGAAAACTGATGCCCGCGTGCTTCATACCAAAACCAGAATCAGAGAGGATTTTATTTCACTCCTCAATGACCATCCCCTCAATAAAATTACCGTGAAGGCTCTTTGCGATAAAGCAGATATTAATCGCGCAACTTTCTACAGGTATTACGAAGATATTTATGATTTATATGAGAAAATCAAAGATGAGTTTATTTCCGGTTTTCTTGATTCATTTTTTAAAATGAAAAATATGACTATGGAAGAAAAACTCAGAATTTTTGTAAATGAAATCAAAAAACATGCTTCCCTTGTGCATGCTCTTTCAAAACAGAACGACAGTATTAATTTCACATCAAAAATGGCTAAAAATCTTTATGACCATATTGAAGATGAATTCCGTTTGCTTTTTTCTGATTTTAATGAAAAACAGTGTGCAGAAGCGTTTGTTTTTGTTATATCAGGTTGTGCAGGCCTTGTAAGCGTATGGGTAAATTCAGGAATGCATACAAGCTCTGATGAAATTGCAGCTATGCTCCACAAACTTATCAACAATACTCTTAAACGCGCATAAAAAAAGACCACGTTGAACGTGGTCTTTTTTATATCCGTTTAAGACTTATGCTGCCATAGAGCCGATCCATTCTACAACTTTAATAAGAGCTGCTTCGATTGTATCGAAAGCTTTAGCATAATCTAAACCGCCAAGGAAATCACAAACCTTCTTGATGATATCAATAGCTGTCTGCATTATAAACATCCTCCTTCCAATCTGTACTTGTGTTCATTATAATACAGATTGAGCGAAAAATCAACAAAAATTTTAAAATGTTAAGAAATTATTAATTACTTGCTCTTTGATTTTGCAAAAAGTGACACCACAAAGCCACTTATTATGGCAGCAGTAATGCCTGCCGCACCTGAAGACAAAGGTCCTGTCAATATCCCAAGCCAGCCTGCTTCATCGATTTTTTCCCTTGTTCCTTCAGCCAGAACATTGCCGAAGCCTGTAAGCGGCACAGTTGCACCGCAGCCCGCCCATTCCGCAAAAGCGGGGTAAAAACCTATTGCAGAAAGTATAACTCCTGCCACAACAAAACCTACAAGAATGCGTGCAGGTGTAAGCTTTGTGAAATCAATCAGAAGCTGACCGATAACACATATAAAACCTCCGATAAAAAATGTCTTCAAAAACGAAATAAATATATCCGTAAAAAAACCCTCTTCCTGTACATAATTTCAGAAATATTATGTGCAGAAAAAGGGTTTTTATTTAATAGAACATAAATCTTCACATACGTGCTCTTATCACAGAAACTGTTGTAGTTATTACCGCAATAATTATCTGTACAATCACAACTATACCTGCTGTGAACACAGAAAGATTTCCGCCGAAAGCAAATACGGCTGCAGTAATAAGCCCTGCAAGCATCATTATTGCCTGAATAATGAATGTAAGTTTAACACTGCCTGAATAAGAAAATGCAGATGCAAATGTTTCAAACAAAGAAAGTGATGTTCCGTCATGAATTAATTTTGCATTAGCAGTTTTACGTACACGATGAATGTAACCGTCAAGCAAGCCGCCCTCAAAATCGCCCACAACTTTAAAGCTTTCTCTGGGCATATTATATTCGAGAGAAAGGAATTCTTCATCTATGTTGCAGTCATTTGTTGAAACAACAATTGTAATTCCGTTTTTCTCAAGCTTTGCAAGATGCTTTTTCATTTCTTCGTTTTTGCCGTATTCAACCACAAGCATAGCCGCAACTCTGCCGTCAATTGCAATGTAGAGAACTTTTTTGCCTTCCTTCAGGCAGGCAACCTCCGCACCTTTGGGCGGTGCTTCCATATTGTGGTTTATAAGAAGATTTCTGTTACCTACAAAAACCTTTTCTCCTCTTATCCAGCCGGTAAGACCGAGTCTTTCTTCGTAACGCAGGTCTTCAACTTCAGGAAGAAGCTCTCTTCTGTCGCCGATAATTGCTTTGTCAAAAACATGAGCAAGCGGACCTCTCGAGTTTGTAAGCATTGCTGCTGCGTAGAGAATAATATCGTCAACTCTTACCGTACCGTAGTCCTTCATCCCGTGGAAATTACACTTACTTACATCAAACAAATCTATTGCGTCAACAACAACAGCATCTGTCTTATCGATATTTGCCGTTGAATTATAGCCTGTGATACAAGCTCTTCTCTTTGCAAGTTTTTTGTTGACAGATGCAAGAGAGAAGTTAAGAGTAAACAACAACGTTGTGGGGAAAGACACAAGAAGTGCTGCCATAAGTGTTGAAAAAGCCACAATAACATCCTGATTCACAATTGCAGCAATAACCGCAACTATAAGCGAAAGCACTGCAAATACAGGGAAGAAAAGTTTAGTAAATCTGTCTGCAGGATTGGATGCAAAAGAATTATAAACAAATCTTCCGGGGAACATTGTTTTGCATGAATATTTCAGGTCAGGATTATTTCCTGCAAAAACTCTGCCGATATTCTGTGCAGTGTTAAGGTCATCAATATTCTGTATTGTGAATAAATTATCCTGTCTTTTTGCCGTAGCAGTTTTAAACGCATTAATTGCACGTGTGGTTTCCATTGTTCTTCCTAAACAATTGAAAACAACACACATAATAACAGCTACTGTGTATACCGGATAATTTTCCGTAACACCTGATAAATCGAAAAACATCACAAGAGAGGTGAGTATGGAAACAAGCACCATAACAGTCACTGCTGTCTCACCTGTGAATTTACCCTTTGACAAGCCTGAAATGCCCGGCTGTGTAACAGATGAGCCGAAAACAAAGGTAAGTAACATACAAGCAAGTGACAAACCTACCGTGCATGCAGAATTAACACTGCTTGACATAATTTCTATACCTGAAAGCAAACCTGTTATTCCTGCAAAAAGCAATGCCATTATTGCCATTGCAATCATTCCGAAAATATATCGTCTGCGTCTGTCATAAAGCTCTCTGAAAACCTGAGGTTTTTCATTGGGTGTTGAATATTCCGTCAGTTTTTTATCTCTTTCCTGAATAAAAGATTTTTTAAACATGGTGAAGAAAGATTTAGGATCATTTTCGTCGCTGAGAACGAGATGCTCCTCTTCATCGTACTTACCTTTTTCAGGTGAAAAATAATTGGGGTCAATATCATCATAATCGCTGGGAAGACTTGTTATTTTGAAAAGATTTTTCTTTTCTTCACGCACTTTACGTAATTCTTCCTGAACCTCATCATCACTGACTTCCTCAGGCATCATATCTTCATCTTCCGTAAAGCCGTCAAATCTTAACTGGTCATCGTCAACTTTTCTGTTATATTGTGAAAAGAAAATATCGTTATTTTCTTCATCTTCCGCTTCTTTTTCAGCTTCAGAAATATTATCTGATTTTGCTACTTCCTCAAAATCGGACAAACCGTCAATAAAAATAGTTGACTCAGATTCTTCTTTGTCTTCAGAAGATAACTTCCCGTCAATAATTTTTGTCTGCTCAAAATTTTCAGGCAGAACCTTTTCAAAAATCTGAGTTTTTTCTTCTGCGACGGTTTCTTCTGCAACTTCAGGTTTATCTTCCTGAATTTCTTCAGTTTCCACAGGTTCCGCAGCGTCTACATATTCCTGACTTTCCAGGTCAAAACGCTTTTCTCTTACCGGCGGAGTAACTGTTTCCTGAGCTTCAAGCTTTTCAAGCTCGGCCGCACGCTGTCTGCGAAGAATATCGTTGAAATCGCCTTCTTTTCTTCTTGCATCGAAAATAGCTTCACCGAATTTTTCTTTTACGGTTTCCATTGCATTTTCTCTGACTTCGGCTCTTTCCACTTTTCTCTTGTTGAGAATTTTTGAATTTTTAAAAATATCCTTGATTTTTAAATAATCGCCTCTGTCAAAGGTACCGTCATAAACAACCTCATTGTCGCTTATTCCGTCGTCATAAGAGCTTTCGTCAATTTCTTTGAATTCTCCGTCTTCTCTTGCGTCATTTATGTTCCCTTCAACTGAAGAAAATTCGTTATCTGCAATATTGTCAAAAAAAGTGTTTTCCACCTGAGGCACTTCTGTTTTTTCTTCCTCAATTGTTGACAGCACACCTTCAAAACCGGAAACAAAGTTTTCTTCATTTTCCGTTTCTTCTGTTTCGGGGAAAAATTCCTCTGCCGACTGAATTTCTTCTTCAACTGTTTCTTCAATTTCTTCAGGAACTTCGTCAGTTTCTTCATCAGAAACCTGCTCTGTTTCCTGCTCTTCAGAATCTTCATCTTCAGGCTCAACATAGCCTTCAGAAACAGAAGAAATATCTTCAAATTCTGTGGGAATTTTATTTCCATCATCAGCTTTATTTGCTAAATCCTGCTCATATTCTTTGGAAAAATAAACAGCACTCTCGTCGTAGCTTTCTTCGCTTTCTTCTTTTTCTGTTCTGCCGAAATCAGGCTTCTGCGGTTCAGAATATTCCTGATATCTGTCAACATCAAATTCTTCATCTGCCTGCTGAATATCGGGAAGGTTTCCCACATCTTCAATCAACTTATTGATATCGTCAATTGACCAATTCTTTACAGGTGTTCCGTCAGAGGATTCAAACAAATCATCAACCAAAGCATTTTCCTGCTGTTCATCAACAGACTCTTCATATATTTTTCTGTATTTTTCAATTTCCAGTCCCATCAAATCGATTTCATCAGACATGGCTTTACCTCCTAAGGGTAGTTCAAATAATGCAAAGCGTTTTATAAAATTATCCCGCTTACCCTACTTCGCTTTTATATTACTTCTCTGCCTTGAAATTTCCATCATAAGCACACCTGCCGCAACAGATGCATTAAGCGATGTGATTTTTCCTTTCATAGGCAATGTTACAAGAAAATCGCATTTTTCCTTTATCAATCTTCCGATCCCTTTACCTTCTGAGCCTACCACAAGGGCACAGGGGCCTGAATAATCAACGGAACACCAGTTTTCACCGTTCATATCTGCGCCGTAAACCCACACACCGCGTTCTTTCAGGCTATCGATTTCCGCTGCAAGGTTTCCCACTCTCGCCACAGGAACATATTCTATTGCACCTGCTGAAGTTTTGCCGACTGCAAAAGAAAGAGAAACGGAACGTCTTTTGGGAATAATAATTCCGTGGGCACCTGCAACTTCTGCAGTTCTGATTATTGCACCTAAATTATGCGGGTCTTCAAGTTCATCGCAGATTATAATAAACGGTGCTTCGCCTCTTTCCTCGGCAAGACGGAAAATATCATCAACACTTGAATATTCTTTTACCGCACATTTCGCGGCAACACCCTGATGGTTGGCATTGAAGCACATAAAATCAAGCTTTTTGATATCTACTTCCTTGATTACAACACCTTTATCTTTACATGCGCGTAAAATTGAAGATACAGAACCGCCTCTTTCACCTTTTGCAACAAAAAGTGTGTCAATTGTTCTGCCTGAATTAATCGCCTCAAGCACTGCATTTCTGCCGATTAAAAGGTCATTATTCTCTTTGTTTATTTCTTTTTCATTATTTCTCATCTGCAAAACCCTTACATAAAGTTATTCATTATATTTTATCACAAACGTTTACTCATTGCAAGAAAAACGCAGGATTTTCAACAATGATACAAATAAATCTTTTTTTCGTTGCATATATACAGCGCAGAATGACGTTTTTTGCCTTTGGTGAATAATATAATTTACCTTGTAATATTATTTTTACCGAAAGGATGTTCAAAATGGAAAAACTGCAGAAATTATTCACCCGGGGCACTGCTGCCGGATCAACTTCCGACGGCAGAATAAATTCAAAAACAATTTACACATCACTTGTCATCGCTCTTATTTCAGCACTGCTCGGCAGCGGATGCATTTTTGATGAAATGTATCCATTCGGTTTTGCAATGATAATGGCTTCTCCGGGAATATATTCCCTTGCAGCATTTATCGGAGCAGGTACGGGACTTGTTTTTTCGCGGACAGGCCTTTATCTTTTCAGATATCTTATCTGTGCAGGAGCTCTTATGATAATCCGCAGCCGTATTCTCACCGAAAAAAAGCGTTCAGGCAATGTCTGGATTTATTCCTTTGCCTCTTTACTTGTAATATGCTCTGTAACAGGTGTTGCTGTGGTTCTGCCTTCTCACGGCTCCTTTGACGAAATACTTATGTTTGTTTCTGAAGGTGCAATTGCAGCATTTATTTCCTTCTTCTACAGAAGATGCATAATCAGATTCACTAAAGAAAACAGAAAAACTTTTTCTTCAGGAGAAATCCTTTGCCTTTACATAAGCTTTTCAACAATTATTGCATCGTTTGCAGGTTATAATTTTTATGGCTTTTCTCCCGCAGAAGCGCTATCTTTCTTTGCAATAATTTTTTCGTCCTTTATTCTGGGAGAATCAGGCGGTGTGCTTTGCGCCTGCCTTTGTGCAGCAGCTCTTTCCACAGATATTTTCACAGGCTACAACATTTTTCCCATTATTTTTTCAGGAGTTATTTCGTCTGTTTTTTCACCTCTCGGCAAAGCCGGAACTTCTCTTTCATTTCTTCTTGCATTTGCTTCAACATCACTTTTTACAACAGGAGAAAACTTTCTTGTCAGATTTATTTCCGTATGCGCTGCCTGTGTTGTCTTTTGGCTTATACCTGTCAGATTTCTGCGAAAAATTTCTGCGTTTCTCAAAACGGGAGAATCCTCTGCAGTTGAAAACAATTACAGGAAGGACGTATCGTGTAAACTTTCCCACACTGCCGAAGCACTTGTTAATATCTGTTCCGGTATGAACAAGGTTTCCGAAAATCTGAAAAAAATTGACAGCAACACAGACAGAAATATTTTCTGCAAAATCAGAAATAAAGTCTGCCATAACTGTATCAACAGCGAAAAATGCTGGCAGGAAAGTTTTCAGTACACACTCAAGGGCTTTGATGAGCTTGCAAAAAATTACCACTCGGGGAAATCTCCTGCCGCAACAGATTTTGCAAAGCAATTTCTTAAAAACTGTCCCCATAACAAAGAGCTTGTTTCATCTATGGTACAGGGATTCAGAAAGCACGAGGAATCTCTCCGTGAAGAAATTGCCCTTGATGAAAAAAGACAACTTATAAGCGATCAGATGCAGTGTATGAGCGATGTGCTTGTTGATTTTTCTGAAAATTTCAGCAGATGCAACCTTGTGGATAATGAGCTTTCCCGTAAAGTAAAAGAAATTTTCAATTCATTCTCAATCAGATGCACAAAAGCTGTCTGTATTATTGACACTGATTCAAATATGACAATAAAAGCATATTGCAAAAAAATCGAGAGCACTATAGACAGAAAGAAACTCAAAGAAGCAATTGAGCAGGCTTCTTTCAGAAAATTCAACAATGCAGATATTGATTTTACGGAAAACGGCACCGTCGTGATTTTTAAGCAAAAGCCCTGGATGAAAATGAAAGTCGGAAAAATTCAGATTTCAAGCGAAGAATCACCCATCTGCGGTGACTGCCTGAAAGAAACAAACGATGAATACGGAAACAGAACAATAATTCTTTCAGACGGTATGGGTACAGGCGGAAGAGCTGCAGTTGATGCCGCAATAACAGCAGAATATTTTTCCGAGCTTCTTGAGGGAAACATAAGTCCCGATAATGCGCTTAAAATAATCAACTCAGTTCTTTCCGTCAAATCCTCAACTGAATCCCTTTCTACCATAGACCTTGCAAAAATAAATTTATTTTCAGGTAAAGCGGAATTCTACAAAGCGGGTGCCGCTGCATCCTTTGTGAGAAAAAACGGAAAATGCAAAGTAATTGAGGGGGCTTCATTACCTGCCGGTATTCTTCACGATGTTTCTTTCGCCAAGGAAAATGTCACCCTTTCCAAAGGCGATATTGTTGTTATGGTTTCTGACGGTGTTACAAACGGCTCTCAACAATGGTTAATTGACGAAATAGAAAAATTCAACCTTTCAAACCCTGAACTTCTGGCGCAGAAAATTGCAGGAAATGTGTGTGAAAAAAGCAAGGGAGAAAGACGTGATGACATTACTGTTTTCGTCGGAATTATGACCGCCTGAAAAAATTAAGCAACTTTAACAACTAAATCTGATAAAAAAGTTAATACATCGTCATTTTTTTTGAAAACTGATATTGCAAAATCACCACAATAAATGTTATAATATCTGTTAACAGAAAAGCTCATACATCTATCAGACAATAACTGCGGTGTTTTGCGGTTATAAATATAAAGGAGGAAAAGAGAGTATGGAATATTCAGAAAAATTTTTAAAAGAAGGTCTCACCTTTGACGATGTGCTTCTCATTCCGAGAAAGTCAGATATACTTCCCAGTGATGTAAGCACTAAAACTACTCTTGCTAAAAACATAACACTTAACATTCCGTTGATGACTGCTGCAATGGACACAGTTACTGAAGCAAAAATGGCTATTGCTATTGCTCGTGAAGGCGGTATCGGTGTTATCCATAAGAATCTTCCTATGGAAGTACAGGCTTCTGAAGTTGACAGAGTTAAACGTTCAGAAAACGGAGTTATTACTAACCCCTTCTTCCTTTCTCCTGACCACCTCGTATCAGACGCTGATGCTCTTATGAGAAAATTCAGCATTTCAGGTATTCCCGTATGTGATGAAAACGGCAAGCTCGTCGGTATCCTTACAAACCGCGACCTTCGTTTCATGACAAATTACAACGTTAAAATCAGTGAAGTTATGACAAGAGAAAATCTTGTTACATCTCACGAAAATACAACTCTTGACGAAGCTCAGAAGATTCTTATGAAGCACAAAATCGAAAAGCTTCCTCTCGTAGATAAAAACGGCCACCTTAAAGGCCTTATCACAATCAAGGATATTGAAAAAGCTGTTCAGTACCCCAACACAGCAAGAGACTCTCAGGGCAGACTTCTCTGTGCTGCTGCTATCGGTGCTACTGCAGACGTGCTTGACAGAGCTGCTTGCCTTGCTGAAGCACAGGTTGACGCATTCTGCCTTGACTCTGCTCACGGACATTCAGAAAATATCCTCAAAGCTGTTGCAAAAGTTAAAGCAGCATATCCGGACATTGCTCTTATCGCAGGTAACGTTGCAACTGCAGAAGCAACAAAAGCTCTTATCGATGCAGGTGCTGACTGCGTAAAAGTTGGTATCGGCCCCGGCTCAATCTGCACAACACGTGTTGTTGCAGGTATCGGTGTACCTCAGGTTACTGCTGTATTTGACAGTGCTAACGAAGCTGCTAAACACGGTATCCCCGTTATTGCTGACGGCGGTATCAAATATTCAGGCGAAATCGTTAAAGCTCTTGCTGCAGGTGCAAACACAGTTATGGTTGGTTCACTTGTTGCAGGTTGTGAAGAAGCTCCCGGCGAACGCGAAATTTATCAGGGCAGACAGTTCAAAGTTTACCGTGGTATGGGTTCACTTGCTTCTATGGCAAACGGCAGTAAAGACAGATACTTCCAGGAAGACAACAAAAAGTTTGTTCCCGAAGGAATCGAAGGCCGTGTTCCTTACAAAGGACCTCTTGCTGACACAGTTTATCAGATGATGGGCGGTCTCCGTTCAGGTATGGGTTACTGCGGATGCAGCACAATTGCTGAACTTCAGCAGAACGCTCAGTTTGTAAGAATTACAAATGCAGGCCTTATCGAAAGCCATCCTCACGACGTTCTTATCACAAAAGAAGCTCCTAACTATTCCGGTAATTTCTGATTTTAAAATATTTATTGCCGCAGACAATATGCTCTGCGGCAAATTTTTGTGAAGGAGGTTTTTAAAATAGAAAACAATAACAAAATTCAGGAAAACAAAATGGGCATTATGCCTGTAAACAAGCTTTTGATTTCAATGTCACTGCCGATGATTATCTCAATGATAGTTCAGGCTCTTTACAACGTTGTAGACAGCATTTTCGTATCTTACATTTCCGAAAATGCACTCACTGCAGTTTCACTTGCTTTCCCGGCACAGAACCTGATGATTGCCTTTGCTTCAGGCACAGCAGTAGGTGTTAACGCATTGCTTTCAAAAAGTCTTGGCGAAAAGAACTTTGACAGGGCAAACAAATCTGCCGAAAACGGACTTTTTCTCGTTTTTATAGAATATCTGTTTTTCCTTGCTTTCGGTATTTTCGGTGTCCGCTTTTTCTATAATATGCAGACCGATGTTGTCGAAATAGTTGAATACGGTTATTCATATATGAGCATATGCTCGATTTTTTCCTTCGGCGTTTTTGGTCAGATGATGACAGAAAGACTTATGCAGTCAACGGGAAGAACCATTTACACAATGTTCACTCAGGGCTCAGGTGCGATAATCAATATTATCCTTGACCCTATTCTTATTTTCGGTTTGCTCGGATTCCCCAAAATGGGCATTGCAGGTGCTGCATGGGCAACTGTAATCGGTCAGATTTTTGCATTTGTTCTTGCACTTGTTCTCAACGCAAAATACAACAAGGACATTAAGCTTTCAGTTAAACATTTCAGACCTGACAAAAAAATCATCGGCAGAATATTCGCTGTCGGCATACCGTCAACAATTATGATGGCAATAGGCTCTGTAATGAACTTTATGTTCAACAAAATACTCATTTCTTTCACAGAAACTGCAGCAGCCGTATTCGGCGTTTATTTCAAACTGCAGAGCTTTATCTTTATGCCCGTTTTCGGTATGAACAACGGTATAATACCCATTATTGCTTACAACTACGGTGCACAGAAACGCAAGAGAATGATGAAAGCAGTAAAGCTGGGAATTGTATATGCACTTATGTTTATGGTAGCAGGTCTTATAATTATGCAGCTTTTCCCCGAACAACTGCTTTCCATTTTCAACGCAACACCTGATATGGTAAAAATCGGTATTCCCGCTTTAAGAACAATCAGTATATGTTTTGTTTTTGCGGGATTCTGTATTGTAATCGGTTCGATTTTCCAGGCTCTCGGCAGAGGAACATTCTCAATGATTGTTTCCGTTTCACGTCAGCTTATCGTGCTGATTCCTGCAGCATATCTGCTTTCACTGACAGGCGAACTCAATAACGTATGGTGGTCTTTCCCCATTGCAGAAATTGCTTCGGTTATAGCAAGTGCAGCCTGCTTTATCTACCTTTATAAAAAGGTTATCAGAAAGATTCCCGAATAAAAACAAGCAAAACAACAGCCCATATCAACGCTCAGCGTTAAGATATGGGCAATTTTTTATGTTCTGATTTCTATACTCGGCTGTCCGCCGTAACCCTCAACACGGATAAAATCTTTTTCAACTGTCACAACAGCGTGATTCTCATTATCACCCGTACAGATAGCACGGAAAGTTATATAATAAATTCCGTTTCTTTCCGAAAAATTACCGTGATGATAGTGTCCGCAGAAAACAGCTTTTACTTTACCGCTTTTTTCAAAAAGGTCAACAATTTCTTTTCTGTTGATAAGCACATGGTCATCACCATTTTCAATGTCATCCATAACAAACATCTGGTGACAGAAAACAAGAATCTCCTTTTCCGATTCATCGATTTCTTTCTTTAACCAAGCAATCTGCTCTGTGTCAAGATAACATTCAGACCACAGAATTTCATTTTCAGGAAAAGGTGTATCAACACTATTATTATTCCCGTCAAGGCAGAGAATTTTATATTCTCCGCAATCAAAGGAATAATATCTTCCCTTCATTCCGATAATCTTTTCCCACGTTTTCTTGCTCGTTGAAGTATCGTGATTTCCGATTAAAGCGTAATAATCTTTCCCGCTTTCCTTCATGGCACAGATAACTTCCTGCCACAAATCTGTTTGCTTTTTCGCACCGTCAACTTCGTCGGCAGTGTCACCGAGATTCATAATAAAATCACAACCGTCAGAATGTTTTTCAATGGCCTTTCTGATTTTAGAAAGTGATTTATGACGGAATCTCACTTCGTGAGATGTATCATCCGTATAATGTAAATCAGTAAATGCAAGAAATTTCATTTCTCTACCTCAGAAGAAAATTGTTCGCATCAGAAATTATCGCTGAAGCAGATGAGGCAAGCGATGCATCATTTGACAACACCATATCAAGCACAAGTGCTGTAAGAGTTACTGCTGCAACTATAACAAGCACCCATATAACAATCAATGTTGATGAGGGGATTTTCTTCTTTTCCTGCGTTGCTTCCGGCAACGGTACAGCAGAAAACGGACGTGAATTTACTGAACGTGAAGTCTCTTCAATTTTTTCGAGAATGCTTTCAATTCCTGTTCTGTAAAGGTCTTTATCTGTTTCATCTTCAGTAGCAAAAATTTTGTAAACGCTTGATTTCTGTAAATCAGAAAGAGTTGCAAAAATATAACCTTCGCCGTTTTCGTCGTAAAAAATTTCACTCATTGCAACTGCATAAGAAGCATTTGTCTGTTTAAGTGCCGCTCTTGCATTTGCAGCAACATTTTCTTTTCTTTTAGCATCATCTGCAAGGTTTTTGTCAAGACTGAAATCTGCAAAATCAACAGCATCATTATCGGCAATTTCCGCAAGAACATTAGTATATACCGTATTTTCAGTCTGTCTTACAAAAGTTACTGCAAGACCTCTTGAACTGATTTTTGCAAGAATATCGTCTGTTCCCTCAGCTTCTTCTGCTTCTTCAGGTTCTTCTGCTTCTTCAGCTTCGTCAGGCTCTTCTTCATCAGCTTCTTCTTCCTGCTCTTCATTTTCGTCCACAGGTGTGGCAGCACTTTCATCTGCATAAGATGAAGATACAATGTCCTCATATTCTTCAGCAGATGAAGCTTCTTCCTGCTCTTCTTCTTTTTCAGCAGATTCAATTTCCTCTTTTGCTGATACTTCTTCTTTAATTTCTTCTTTTTCAGCAGGTTCAGCCTCTTTTTCTTCTGCAAGTTTATCTTCATATCCTTTTACGAGGAAGGAAAGCATACCGTTTTCAATAACTGTTTCGATTCGCTTTTCATCAATAGGAATAAAGATAAGCTTCTGTTTTCCGGACTGAATGCCGAAACCTGAAAACAGACCGTCAACACTTACAAAAGCTTCTCCGCCGACAGGAATTGCAGCGTGAGCGTTTATCTGATTTTCATTAAGCGTTGCCATACAAGCTTCGCTGTTAATAAGTTCAATAATATCAGAGTTAAGTCTGCATTTGAATCCCATTGCTCTGAAAAGAGATGCCTTTGTTGATATAAATTTTGAAACATCAACCGCAACAAGAATCACATCAGCAGATTCTATTCCTTCTTTTACACCTGTAAACATTTTCTTCTGAGTGTCACAAAAAAGAAATTCTTCGCTGATTCCCGTTGCTTCTTTGATTTTTCCTGAAATCATTTCATGAGCTGAATTCATTGAAACAAGCTTACTTTCACTGAAAGATATAAGTTTTATCTGCACTTTATTTCATCCTTTCTCTTATTGCGCAACCCATCTTACCATGTCTTTATAAGGATTTGTCTTTTTCTTTTTAACATACCATGCATCAGGGAATCTCTGATTTTTATTCACCGCTGCAATACTTGTATCCACAGCTTCATCTTCATTCTCTCTTACAAGTCTTGCAACCACAACAAGTCTGCCGTCTTTGATAACTGTTCTGTCACAGGTAGAAAGTGTTACGATTTTATCTCCCGCTTCGTAATCAACACCTGTGTTATAGTATGAACGGAGTCTTGCATCTTCCATAAATCCTGCAAAGTTTTCTTCTGTAGAAAGGTTTTTGAAAGTGTAACCGAAAACATATCCGCAGTCATCAGCAGGATTTGCATTTGTAAGGAAAACAGAGAAAATTTTGTATACATAATCTCCGTTCTCTGTGTAAATGTAAATGTAAGGATTCTTTTTGAATGTATTGATATCTTTATAGTTTTTGATCGAGCCGAACATTGAGCCGTCTCTCATATTATGTCCGTAAATTATTGTATTTCTGTCAGAGAAAGGTAAATTATTCTGATAGTCGATAAAAGCAGTGCCGCCCGGAGACCATTTGCCTTTGAAGCCGGTGTTCAGATATTTATCGTTATTTTTGCCTTTAACTACAGGAAGGTTTATATCTGCTCCCGGAACAACAAGCCAACCTTTGAAATCAGGATTGATTTCTTTGAGAGCATCAAATGTTACTGTTTTTTCTTCTTCACTGATATTGTTGAGTTTTTCAACAATTTCTTCAGGTTTTGCGTCAGGAGCTATAAATTCTGCAATTTCGCTGTTTTCTCTGGAAATCAGATAGGGCTGAACAACATAATCGTTTATAAGCCAGCCCGCACTGCCAATGAGTGCAAGAATTGAAATGATGAAAACTATTTTTCTTATTACTTCACCGACGCTGTCATTCTTTTTCGGTAAAATACCGCTTTTATTCTTTTTATTTTTTTTCTTCTTTTTATTATCTTCTGCATCATCGAAGTTTTCAAGGTTTTCCGCGTTTTCTGCCATAACCGGTGCAGCTTCATCATTGATTTCTTCTTCAGCTTCTGCAACAGGCTGAACATCTTCCGTCTCCTGATATTCTGCAGGAATCTCTTTTTCATCTTCCTCAGAAACTGCTGAAGTTACATCAATGGGAGCCGGTTCATCTTTTTCTTCCGCAACGGGAACAGAAATCGGAATATCAGCAGGATAATTTTCTTCTTCCTCATCCTCGTCATCATCTGTTCTGCCCGAATAAATATCTTCATATTCATCTTCAGCAGATTCCTCACTCTGTGAATAAACATCTTCGAATACCATCTCTTCGGAAGGTGCTTCTTCCTTGTTTTCCTTCTTGAATTCAAGGTTGAAAACTTCTGCCTCTTTTTTCAGTGCTTCATCGTCAACACCTGCGAGCTTTGCATCAACTTCTTCATAAAGGGCGGTATAATCATCTTCTCTTGATTTGAAGAAATCTTCAATTTCACTGTCTTCTTCAGGATTATAAAAAACCTTTTCTTCTTCCTCAACAGCCTTTTCTTCACTGCCGAAAGGCTGAAGATTATATTTTTCTCTCAGACTGGAAAAAATATCTTCAAAAGTTTCTTCTTTTTCTTCGACATTGTTTTCTTCAATCTTGTTTTCTTCAAAATCTTTTTCTTTGTCGCTCATTATTTTTCCTCCTGTTCTTCAAACCGTTTTATAATTTTACGTCTCACAAGGTCAAACGCCCTTGAGCCGTTTACATATCTGTTGTAATCTCTGTCGTGGCGGCTTGTTTTTATCTCAACACATTCAGTTGTTTCGCCGTCGCACACCGCAATATAGCTTAACCCTACAGGTTTGTTTGTTGAATCACTTAAAGGCCCTGCAATTCCTGTTATACCTATTCCGTAATCAGCACCGCTCAGACGTTTTACACCCTCTGCCATTTCTTTTGCAACAGGCTCGCTTACGGCACCGTATTTCTCAAGATTTTCTTTTCTTACACCAAGTATTCTGTTTTTAATTTCGTTTGAATATGAAACTATACCGCAATCAAAAACTTCCGATGCACCTGAAATATCAGTAATTCTTTTTGCTGCAAAACCGCCTGTGCAGGATTCTGCCAGTGCAATTTTCAGTTTGTATTTTTTAAGAAGTTTCACAAGCACCGTTTCAATGTTTTCTTCATCAACGGCATATACATATTCTCTGAACCTTTTTACGGCTTCTTCCACAACAGGCTTTGCTTTTTCTTCCGCATCGGCTTTATCTTTTCCACTTGCAGTAACGCGCAGAAAACACTCACCGTCTTTAGCGTAAGGTGCTGCTGTGGGGTTTTCGTTTTCAAGCAGGTCAGCGGCTTTTTCTGCCATTACAGATTCGCCGATGCCCATCATTTTGATATTATGAGAAACAAAAACTGCATCTGAATATTTTTCAAGAACTTTTCTTGCTTTATCTTCAAACATCGGTTTCATTTCTCTGGGCGGTCCGGGCAGAGCGATAATGCACTTTGAATTTTTTTCTATTGCAAAACCCGGTGCCGTACCGTTATCATTTTCAAAAACAATTCCGTCTTCGGGCACATACGCCTGACGTATATTGCTCTCTGACATTTTCAAGCCTTTGCTTATAAAGTAACCTTCAATCTGCTCTTTGATTTTTTCATCAAGAACAAGTTTTGAATCCATCACTTCACAGCATTTATCTCTTGTGATATCGTCAGCAGTAGGTCCGAGACCTCCCGTTGTAATAACAATATCGCTTCTATCAAGAGCCTGCCTGAGCATTTCCGTAAGCCTTTCGTTATTATCGCCTACCACGTCCTGACGAAGGACGCTGATACCCATTTCGGCAAGTTTTCTTGAAAGATAAACTGCATTTGTGTTTACAATGTCGCCAAGCAGAATTTCTGTGCCGACACATACTATTTCACAAATCAAGAATAATCACCTTTAATCAATTAAAATAAATCTTGCACTGTTTACCGCTTCTTCAATCATCTCAGTAAAATCTACTGCACTTTCTGCTTTTTCAACTTCTTCTACACTTGGTCTTGTTTTGGGATGTTTGGGAGTAAACACTGTGCAACAATCTTCGTAGGGAAGAATTGAAGTTTCAAAAGAATCAATTTCTCTTGAAATTTTAACGATTTCGCCTTTATCCATACCGATACAAGGGCGGAAAACAGGCATATCCGTTGCTCTGTCTGTACAAGCCAGGGCTTTCATAGTCTGGCTTGCAACCTGACCTAAACTCTCGCCTGTAATAAGTGCTTCGCAGTCTTCTCTGCGGGCAATTTTTTCGGCAGTTTTCATCATTATTCTTCTCATAATAATGGTGAAAAGTTCTTCAGGGCATTCATCTTTTATTGTTTCCTGAATTTTTGTAAATTCAACTATATAAAGCTTTATTCTTCCGCTGTAAGCGGCAACTTTTCTTGTAAGCTCATGAACTTTCTTTTCTGCAAGCTCGCTTGTATAGGGCGGTGCTGCAAAATGGATTCCCATAAGTCTTAATCCTCTTTTTGCCATCATCCATCCTGCAACAGGGCTGTCGATACCGCCTGAAATAAGAAGGGCTGCTTTACCTGCAGAGCCTACAGGCATACCGCCTGCACCTTTGTGCTGATTACCGTGAATGTAAACGTGTGTATCTCTCACTTCAACCGTTACAATAATATCGGGGTTATGCACATCAACTGTAAGATGAGGGAAGTTTTCAAGAAGAAATCCGCCCACTTCCATACAGATTTCAGGTGATTTCAGGGGGAAATTCTTATCGCTTCTCTTTGCATTAACTTTAAAAGTCTTTGCAAACATCAATTCATCTTCAAGATATTCTTTTGCAACTTCTTTTATTTTGTCAATATCTTTTTCCGTTGCAGCAGCGCGTGAAAGTCCTGCGATACCGAAAACTTTTTTAGCTGCTTCAAAAGCTGTATCAAAATCTGCATTTTCATCTTCACTTTCAACCATAATCGTTGACTGAGATGCTTTAAAAGTGAATTTGCCGATATGTTCAAATCTGCGGCGCATATTCTTTATCATCATATCTTCAAAAGTTCTTCTGTTAAGACCTTTGAGTGCAAGTTCACCGTTTTTGATAAGTATAATTTCTTTCATATTTTAAACTCTCCTGAGTGTTTTTGTTGCAAGTAAAATATTTTCTGCCAATATATCAAGTTCTTCTTCCGTATTGAATCTCGAAAGACTTACTCTTATTGCACTGTCGATTCTTTCAGGTGTTATACCTGCACCGAGAAGTGCTGTACTTCTGTGGCCTTTTGCACAGGCAGAGCCTCCGGAAACATAAATTTCACGCTCTGACAAAAAGTTTATCATCGGCTGAGACGGAATCCCAATAACTGAAAAATTTATAATATAGGGTAGCGCATCTTTTTTGGAATTCATTACAACTCCGTCAATTTTTTCTAATTTTTCTACTAAACCGTCGCGTAAAACTTTTACGGCTTCGAGTTTATTTTCAATTTCTGTTATTTCTTCCGCTGCTGCTGCAAAACCGCATATTGCAGGCATTGCTTCAGTGCCTGAACGCAGACCTTTTTCCTGTCCTCCGCCATAAACGGGAGATACAATGTTCACACCTTTTCTTACAAACAAAGCACCTGCACCTTTCGGCCCATGAATTTTATGTGAGCTGATGCTCATTAAATCAATTCCGAGTTTCTGCACTTTTATCGGCAGTTTTCCGAACCCTTGCACCGCATCGCAATGAATAAGAGCAGGTGAATTTTTCATCATAACTGCTTTTTTTATAAGCTGCACAGGGTTGATTGCACCCAATTCATTATTGACAAGCATTACGCTTATAAGTATAGTTTTTTCATCAACTTCCCTGATTAAATCCTGAATGTTGATTGCACCGTTTTCTCCGACAGGCAGACGGACAACATCAAAGCCTTTGTTTTCAAGTGATTTCATACAGTTTTCAACACTTGGATGCTCAATTGATGAAGTGATGATTTTATTGCCTCTTTTTTTCAGTTTTTCAACAGCACCGAAAATGGCAATATTATTGCTTTCTGTTCCGCCTGATGTGAAAAAAACTTCATCTTCGCGGGCAGAGATTTTTTCTGCAATAATTTTTCTTGACTTATCAAGTTCTTCCTTCGACTGAACGCCAAGATGGTGAATCGAGGAGGGATTTGCCCAGCATTCATCAAGCATATATGCAATTTTTTTCTTTGCACTTTCGCACAAAGGCGTTGTTGCACTGTTATCAAGATAAATCGCCAAAGTCATTCTCTCCCATTATGATATATATAGTTAATTATATTATATTACAAAACATAAAAAGTTTCAATATAATTACAGGTTTTTTCTTTGCTTTGCAAGAGAAAATATTTGCCTGCAATAAAGCCGTAAATAATATAAAACATACAAAAAACACCAACAATTTTACTTGTTGGTGTTCTGATATATTATTTCTTTTTTGACTTTAACGGACTTCTGAAAACATATTCTTTATCTTTATCGGTTTCTGCAAACTTATTATTTTTATCGCACATCACAAAGAACAATGTTGCAATCATTCCGTAGGGGATGGGAGAAAATTCTCCCGGATTTACAAGGGACATCATAAAAAGACCGGCATATGAAACAAACAAAATAAGGTTGAATATAGTTATTCTTTTGAAAATCAGTTTCATACGCTCATAAAGCTGATAAGAAAAGGCAATTATTCCGATAATACCGAAGCTTCCTATAACCTGGAATGGTGCTGAGTGATACCAACACAAAGCAAATTTCGCAGGGTCGTGCACGTCAGTGTTACCCATATAACCGAGTCCTCTTCCGAAAAGCGGATTAGACTTGAAATCTTCTATCGCTCTTGAAAATAAACCGAATCTGATACTGGTTTCTGTTGTAAATCTTTTTATAACAGGCAGGATGAAATTGAAAATCGGTCGGATAAGTGCGAGAAGACCTGCAGCAATTACACCTATTACAATCAGATTGTTTTTCCTGTTAGCTTTGTCGGTAAGAAGAATTACAAGCAAACATATTCCCAATTCTATTGTGCCGAAAAGTGTACCGCCTCTTGAGCCAGTAAGCATAATTCCCGCATACTGCAAAAATCCCGCAATAATAAAGGGATATTTTTTAGTTGAAAGGAAAAATCCGAATGGGAAGGTAAGCATAAGTATTGTGGAAACATTGTTTCTCCACTGGAATGTAAGTGAGCTTCCCGTTTTTACAAATGTTGACCAGTTTATGATGTAAAAATGCGCAATCATATAAACGCATACAAGACCTGTAAGTGTCATTATCATTGCAAATTTTCTGCGCATATCATACTTTTCATCGAAAGTATAATGGGCATTCATCAGCATATAAAGGGCAAACATACCTATACCGAGACCTGCTGTATAAAAAAGTGCCGTACCGCTGAAATATTCGGCTGATGTGATTTTACCCACACCGCCCAATGTTACCGCAATGCCTACAAACAAAGCACTTTTCCACACGCTTCCGAGCTCAAACTTTTTGCTGTAAACAATAAAGTGGAAAAGAATCGCAAACACGAGCACAGGAGCGAGGCCTATAAATTTTATGAAAACGTCAAACGAATCATAACATTTTATGGATGTGCTTGCAATAAGCAGGAAAGGCAGAAGCGTTGCAGTAATATCTTTACAAATAACGAGCGCAAAGCAACATACAGCAGCAAACAACATATCACCGTAAACGATAGAAGTAAAGTCATTTTTACTGCTGAAAGAAACGAAAACCGCTGCCGCAAGGCACTGGATAACCATAAAGATTTCCGACATCATAAATGCGCGTATTTTCTGTATCGCTATGGAGTTTTCCATTCTGTTGTATATTTTTTCAATCATCAAAAAAATCTCCGCACCCACAATAATTTAATAAATTCTTGCTGAAAACGATTATAACATTTATATGCCTTAAAGTCAATAAAAATAAGCTCTGCTTTCCGGCAGAGCTTATTTTTACAAATTGTTAATTACCGAACATCATAAGCAGGAAACCTGCTGCAACAGCCGAGCCGATAACACCTGCAACATTCGGTCCCATAGCGTGCATGAGAAGGAAGTTTGTGGGGTTATATTTTCTGCCCTCAACCTGAGCAACACGTGCTGCCATAGGAACAGCCGAAACGCCTGCCGCACCGATAAGGGGATTGATTTTGCCGCCTGTTACAATATAAAGCAACTTTCCGAAAAGCACACCACCTGCTGTTGAGAAAGAGAAAGCAACAAGGCCGAGAACAATAATAAGAATTGTATCGGGGCTTAAGAAAGCGTCACCGCTTGCTGTTGCACCAACAGTAAGACCGAGAAGGATTGTTACGATATTTGTAAGAGCATTCTGTGCTGTATCGCTGAGTCTGTCTGTAACACCACATTCTTTGAAGAGGTTACCGAGCATAAGCATACCGATAAGTGACGCACATGAAGGAATGAGCAATGCACAAAGAACAAGAACAATAATCGGGAAAATAATTTTCTCTGTTTTGCTTACTGTTCTTAACTGCTTCATTTCAACTTTTCTTTCTTTTTCAGTTGTGAGAAGCTTCATAACTTTCGGCTGGATAATCGGGATAAGTGCCATATATGAATATGCTGCAACGGCAATAGGTGCAAGCAGGTGGTCTGCAAGCTGACCTGTAAGCAGAATTGCTGTGGGGCCGTCTGCGCCGCCGATAATACCGATAGATGCTGCTTCTTCCGGTGTGAAACCAAGGAAAAGAGCAATGATAAATGCAATGTAAATACCAAGCTGTGCCGCTGCACCGAGAAGAAGGCTGACAGGGTTTGCAAGAAGCGGACCGAAGTCAGTCATCGCGCCGATGCCGAGGAAAATAAGGCACGGGAATATTGAACTTTTAACACCGGCATAAATAAGCCTTAAAACGCCTGTGTCATACCAATGTGCACCGGGTTCAGCAACTCCGCCGAAAAGACCTGCAGGGTCTGCCATAAGGTCTGCACCGGGTAAGTTTGCAAGAAGAATACCGAATGCAATGGGAATAAGAAGAAGGGGTTCGAACTTTTTAACTATAGCGAGGAAGAAAAGAACAAATGAAACAAGAATCATTACAAGTTCTTTCCAACCCAACAGATAAAAGCCTGAACTTTCCCATAACTGCTGAATAATTTCCATAGTTATTTCACCTTAACCGATAACTGCAAGAACTGCGTCTGTTTCTACTGTTGAGCCTTTCTGAACAGTAATCTGTTTGATTGTACCTGCACAAGGAGCAACAATGTCGTTTTCCATTTTCATAGCTTCAAGAACAACGATAACGTCACCTGCGTTTACGCTGTCGCCAACATTTTTAGCGATTGAAAGAATTGCACCGGGCATGGGAGCAACAACGTTTGTGCCGCCTGCTGTGGGAGCAACGGGAGCTGCTGCAGGAGCAGGTGCTGCTGCGGGTGCAGCTGCAGGAGCAGGAGCTGCAACGGGTGCAGTTGCTTCTGTGATATTTGTTATAACAGCATCAGTTTTTTCAACTTCTACTTCATAATTTTTTCCGTTAAGAGTTACAACGTATTTCATTTTATTTATCCTCCACTTTTCTGATTGATTTAAAGTTAAGTCTGTTAAGCGGAATTCCGCTCTGGTCGCTTACAATAGCCATAATAACTGCAGCTGTAGGTTCATCTACATCCACAAGGTCAAGTTTACCTGCAGAATTGCCGTCTGCAAGGGGTGTGCCTGCTACAGGTGCGGGTGCTGCTGTACCTGCTTCCGGAGCAACTTCTTTTTCTTCTTTCTTTTTAGAAATGCTGTACATAACTTTTGAGAAAATGAAAATAACAACTGCAATAATTGCAAGCATTGCTATAACAACTAAAAAGCCTGTTAACGCAGTAGGAAGATTTTCCATTACTATACCACCTCTGTTTGGAATGTTTAATATTCTGTCTTTAAATTCATTTCCGATTGAGCAGATATCGGTAACAAATTCCTGAAAGAAATTCATATTTTACCTCCTCAGTCAATCTGCTGAATTGAATATGTGAATGTTCTTTTCTTCATTTCTTCACGTTTGTCAAAGAAAGCCTCTGCCTGTGCAGGGAAAGCGATATAAGAAAGAACATCTTCATCGCTGTGTGCTTTTGCACCGATTTCAGCTTTAGCTTTTTCGAAACCGGGTTCAAGTGTATCTGCAAAACGAACTTCAAGGGGTTTTTCGTCTCCGAGGATAAGCTTCTGAACATCTTCATTGATTTTGCCGGGAGCTTTACCGTATTCACCCTTAACGTAGTTCTTGATTTCTTTTGAAACGTTCTTGTATCTTTCGCCTGCAAGCACGTTTGCTGTAGCCTGAACACCAACCATCTGGCTCATAGGAGTTACGAGGGGAGGATAGCCCAGGTCTTCACGTACTCTGGGAGTTTCTTCAAGAACTTCTTCAAGCTTATCAAGTTTCTTCTGTGCAGTAAGCTGTGCAACAAGGTTTGAAAGCATACCGCCGGGAATCTGATAATTAAGAGCATCTGTGCTTGTTGCAAGAACAACGGGATTAAGAAGTTTTTCATCAAGACATTTTGCTCTGTAGGGTTTGAAGAAATCGTTGATTTCTTTAAGCACATCCATATCAAGGCCTACTTCGTAACCCTGCTGTTTAAGTGCATAAGCCATTGTTTCTGTTGCAGGCTGTGCTGTACCGCCTGAGAAGCAGGAAATAGCTGTATCGATTACGTCTGCACCTGCTTCAACAACTTTCTGAAGTGTGAGAGGGCCTAAGCCTGTTGTGCTGTGTGTATGAACGATAACGGGTACTTTTACGTTTTCTTTAAGAGCCTTAACAAGGTCATAACCGTCCTGAGGGCCCATAATACCTGCCATATCCTTTACGCAGATTGACTGCACGCCCATTTTTTCCATTTCTTTTGCGAGTTTAACATATGACTCAAGGTCGTGGATGGGGCTGAGTGTGTAACAGATTGTACCTGATGCAATTGCTCCGTTTTTGAGAGTTTCGTCAACTGCAACTTCGATATTTCTGATATCGTTGAGAGCATCGAAAATTCTGATAATATCAATACCGTTTTCAACACTCTTCTTAACAAACATTCTTACCACATCATCGGGATAATGTTTGTAGCCGAGAAGATTCTGACCTCTGAGAAGCATCTGAAGCTTTGTGTTGGGACAAGCTGCTTTGATTTTTCTGAGTCTTTCCCACGGGTCTTCGTTAAGGTATCTCAGGCAAGAGTCGAATGTTGCGCCACCCCAACATTCAAGTGAATAATAACCTGCTTTATCAAGCTTGGGCAATACCTGCTCAAACTCTGAAAAAGGCATTCTTGTTGCGATGAGAGACTGGTTGGCGTCTCTTAAAATTGTTTCTGTAAACTGTACTTTCATCGTAAAAGTCCTCCTTGAAATTATACAATTCCGAAGAATGATTTTTTTTGCAAAAAACCTTCTTCCCCATTTTACATTAAGTATATGATATTCTATTTTTTTCCAAAAATCAATACTTATTTCTATTTTCTCCCGATTACCATAAAAAATGAATTTTTCATCTGTTTTTTTGTTTATTTTTTAACGATGTCTTGACTGGGAGAAGTTATTTCTGTAATATTGTATTATTGAAAGGAGCGGAGAAAATGGATATAAGAACTTTTCTTAAAAATGCATCACAGGTTATTCCTTCAGAAAGACAAATCGAATGGTTTAACACCGAATTTTACGGTTTTATCCACTTCGGTGTAAACACTTTTACAGATAAAGAATGGGGCGACGGTACAGAGGACCCTTCAATTTTCAACCCTGAAAAATTCAATGCAGAAAAAATAGTTGATATTTTCAAAAAAGCAGGTATGAAAGGTCTTGTGATTACTGCAAAGCATCACGACGGTTTCTGCCTGTGGCCCAGCAGATATACTGAACATTCAATCAAAAACAGTCCTTATAAAAACGGAAAAGGCGACATCGTCAGAGAACTTGCCGATGCCTGCCATAAAAATGATTTCAAATTCGGTTTTTATCTTTCGCCATGGGACAGAAATTCAGAAGTTTACGGCACAGATGAATATAATACATATTACAAAAATCAGCTTACCGAGCTTCTTACAGAATACGGAAAAGTTTTTCACGTATGGTTTGACGGTGCCTGCGGAGAAGGTCCTAACGGCAAAAAACAGGAATATGATTTTGACGGATATATAGAGCTTATCAGAAAATATCAGCCTGATGCAACTATTTTCAACGACCACGGACCTGATGTCAGATGGTGCGGAAACGAATCAGGGAAAGCACGTCACAGCGAATGGGCAGTAGTGCCTCACGAGCTTGTTTTCCGAGCAGAAAAACAGACCGATGGTTCACTTCTTCCCGGTAAAACAAAATATATTTATAACACTGACAAAGAGCTGGGGACACTTTCAAATATAATGTTTTCAGACGGTCTTTCTTTCTGCCCCGGGGAAGTTGATATGTCAATCCGTCCCGGTTGGTTTTACCACGAAAACGAAGAGCCCCACTCTCTTGAAAGATTGTGGAAAACATATCTTAATACAGTAGGAGGAAACTGTTGTTTCCATCTCAACGTTCCACCTACCAGAGAAGGTCTTATTGACCCACGTGACGAAAAACGACTTTATGAGCTGGGTGAGAAAATCAGAAACACTTTCAGTTATGATATAGCGGAAAATGCCGGATTCACTGAAAATGAAGAAATGAGCGAATATCAGACAAGCTTTGACCTGAAATTTGATAAAGAAGAAGAATTCAACTGCATCGTTCTTGAAGAAGAAATTGAAAAAGGTCAGAGAATCGAAAACTTTTCACTTTATATGAAAGATGATTTCGGCAATTATAAAATTCAGTTCTTTGAAGGCACCTGCATCGGCCACAAAAAATCTGTGTTTTTGACACCGAAAAAAGCGACCACGTAAAAATCGATATCGCGTGTGCAAGAGGAAAAGTATATCTCAAGAAACCAAAGGTGTATAAAACAGATGAAAATTAATCCGAATGTTTTGCTTTGTGCGTTAAACTCAAAATTTATCCATTCATGCCTTGCTGTTTATTCACTGAAAAAATATGCAACGGTCAACGGATACCCGAAAGAAAAAATAACAATAAAAGAATTTACAATAAATGACACTCTTGATTTTATTCTGAACGGAATTTACTCGCAGGAATATGATGCAATCGCTTTTTCAGTTTACATCTGGAATTGCGAATATGTTGCAAAGCTCTGCAGAATTATAAAAAAAATAAGCCCCGGAAAAACCATTATTCTCGGCGGACCTGAAGTGTCTTATATTGAAAATCACCCCTCTTTTGCAAAAGACAGTTTCGACTACATTTTATGCGGAGAGGGAGAAAAAAGTTTCTTCACACTTTTAACTACAGGGGAAATAAAGGAAGAAAAGCCCCTTGCCCTCGAAGAAATTCCTTTCCCTTATGATGAAGAAAATATTTCCCTTTTTGAGAACAGGATCGTTTATTATGAAACTTCCAGAGGTTGTCCTTTTTCCTGTGCATATTGCTTATCTTCCGCCGAAAAAGGTGTGCGTTATTTAAATCTGAATTTTGTTAAAGAAGAACTTAATTTTTTTGCAGAGCACAATGTCAGACAAGTTAAATTTGTCGACAGAACTTTTAATGCTGATAAAAAAAGAGCATATTTTTTCTGGCAATTTATTATTGAAAACTTCAGCAACAAGAATATGAATTTTCATTTTGAAATAGCTGCTGATTTATTGGACGATAAAACCATTGAGCTGCTTTCAACTGCTCCTGACGGATTAATTCAATTGGAAATCGGCATACAGTCCACAAATGAAAACACTCTTAACATCAACTGCAGAAAAACAGATACCGAGAAAGTTTTATCAAATATCAGAAAACTTCTGAAAAATAAAAACATCAACATTCACACAGATTTAATTGCAGGTTTACCCGGTGAAAGTCTTAACGATTTCAAAAAATCTTTCAACGATGTTTACTCATTAAAATCTCATCAGCTTCAATTGGGATTTCTGAAAATTCTTCACGGTACGCATATGGTGAATCTCTCAAAGGAATATAACTTTTTGTTTTCACCTTACGCACCTTATGAAGTTCTTTCAAATAAAGATATGTCACACGAGGACATTCTTTACCTTAAAAAGTTTGAAGATGTTTTTGAAAAAGTTTATAATTCACAGCGATTCATTTTTTCTTTGGATGAACTTGAAAAACATTTTGAAAATCCTTTTGAAATGTTCGGAAAATTAACATCATTTTTTGAAGAGAAAAATCTGTCTTTTGTTTCTGTTTCAACCAAAGAAATCTATAACATCCTGAGCGAATTTTTCAAAGTAAAAATCAATGAAGAATCTGAAAAATTTGACAGGCTTCTGCTTACTGACTTTTACCTTTCGGAGAAGTCAGAGCTTGTCCCCGTAAATCTCAAATATCTTCTGCCTCTCAACAAAGAAATGGCAGAAAAATCTTCGCTTATTCTTCACTCACTTTCTTTGCAGAAACAGAAAGGCATTGCCGTAAGATTTGTGGGCGATAATATTTTTATTGTAAACTATGCTGACAGAAACAGCGTTACGGGAAGATTCAGTTATAAACCTTATTCTTCGGAAATTTCTTCAATGTGACAACCGTCTTTTTCATTTTTCAACGTAATAAGAATTTTCTTTTCAGCTTCGGGAGCAACTGTGTTTCCGGAGCTGTCCTGTTTATAATTTTCTCCTCTTAAACAACCAACGGTCAGAATCGTGCGATTATTTTTAACCGTCACGCTTTCAAGCTCCGGTGTAAACTCAGGCGAAAAACCTATTACGGGCACTATGTAACAATCCGTGCTTTTTTCAAAAACAACAGAATATTTTTCGTCATCAACACTTTCATTTTCAAAGTGAATATTTTTTGAAAAAAGCTGTGTGATTCTTTCCCTGACATCCGTTGCAGGAATATAAAGCTTTCCGTTGAAGGTTTCATATTCTGATTTATTTTCTTTGCTGAGAATTGACCAGATTCCCAGTTTTATAATTGTATCGTTACTTATTTTTTCTCCTTTTTTGTATGAGGTAAAATCATTCATAACAACAGGAATATAATATTCCGAATAATTGTCTATTTCTCTGAAAACATTTATACTCTTTGTTGTAACCTTTACGGTTTCTGATTCTCCCTCTTTTTTGTCAATAAAAATAGATGCGGAAATTATTGTTATAATCAAAAAAACTGCAAGTGAAAAATACGGCTTTTTAATTTTAAAATTCAATCTCTTTTTTCTTTTGATATTATGTTTTCTTTTCCGTGTCAGAACTATTGTAAATCCTATCATAAATTAATTAACTCCCGAAAAATAATTTTACTGTCCACGCCGAAGCAACAAAACTTACGAAATCCGCCATAAGTGCCGAAAAAACAGTATGTCTTGTCTTTTTTATTCCCACAGAGCCGAAATAGACTGCAATTGCGTAAAATGTTGTTTCCGTTGCACCCATCATAACTGATGCAGCTCTGCCCTGAAAAGAATCAGGTCCGTATTCTTCAAGTATCATTTCGTACATTGAAAGTGCACCGCCGCCTGAGATGGGATTGAGCACTGCAAGGGGCATAATTTCTTCAGGTATTCCCGTAAGCTTTCCGATGGGTGACAATAATTTTACAATTATATCAAGTCCGCCTGATGCTTTGAGCATACCTACTGCTACCAGCAACCCTACAATCGACGGTAATATGTTTTTAACGGTAACAAGTCCGCCTTTTGCACCTTCAAGAAAACAGTCAAAAATTTTTGTCCCTTTGCAGATGCCGAAACACATAATAAAAACAATTACAAACGGAATAACAAAGGCACCGAAAAGCTTCATACTTTCACACCTCTTTTTAATTTTATAATCCCGCTTGATTTTTGTGACATTATTGCCGAAATAGTTTTCGCAGCAAAAATTCCTGCAAGGAGTGACAAACCTGTGCTTACCCACGTGGCGGGCATAATTTCCATAGGCGAAGCACTTCCCGCTTGTGTACGCAAGGCTGCAACGGTTGTCGGGATAAGCCTCATTGCCGATGAATTCATTACAACAAAAACTATCATATCATCTGTCGCTCTTGTTTTATCACCGTTTTCTTCCTGCATTCTTCTCATAGCTTCGAGCCCGAGAGGCGTGGCGGCATTACCAAGACCTAACAGATTTGCAGTTATATTCATAGACATTGCTTCTGCCGTTTTTGAATTTTTATCAACATTTTTATAAAGCCGTGAAAACAGAAATCCGAGACATCTGCTGATATAAACTGTCAGCCCCGATTTTTCGGCAATTCTCATAATTCCGCTCCAGAGACACATCATACCCGTGAGTCTGATTATAAGATTGATTGCATCAAGTGCTGAATTCATTACTGCATCTGACAAAGGCTGCATATTCCCTGTGAAAATTGCAGAAATAAATGAAAAAATCATCATTCCGCCCCATATATAATTCATCATCCCTACCACCTCTTAATGAAATTATATTAATTTACGCACAAAAAAATTACGGCGGAAGAATGTCATAAAACAAGCATAATGATATTTTTATTGACAATTTTGTCAATTTATGGTATTATTTTCAAAAAAGGGGGCGCAGACGCTATGAAAAAGAAAACCGATAAATTTTCTGATGATTATCATCTTGATGAGGTAGGCAGAATAGTAATCCCCAAACCTGTACGCAAAAGGCTTGGAATTGTGTCCGAAGTAACTCCGCTTGATATTTACACTGAATCTGACAAAATTATAATTAAAGTTCTCAACCCCGGTTGTGTTTTCTGCGAAAGCAACGAAGACACAATTGAACTCAAAGGCAAAAGAATCTGCCTTGAGTGTCTGGACAAACTCAATAAAATTAAAGAAATTAATTTTTAGTAAAGACAGAAAAAAGCCAACACGAAATGTGTTGGCTTTAATTTTATGCGGTTTTTATTTTTGCCGGTCTTACCATACAAAGTTTGTATAGTATTCTGTACTCTTGATATCTTTTGCCTGAACATCACCTATAACAGAAACTGTTGCTTTAGCATCTGCAGTAGCTGAAATTTCTGCATATGTGATATTACCTGTTTTTGAATCAACAGTAATTTTTGTGTAACCGTCGTGATATGTCATATCAACAGCTTTAAGGCCGGGAACCATATTTGCAGCTTCTGAAGCATCAATAACTGAAACTGCTCTGCCGTAAGAACTTGCTGTACCTTTGGCAGGGTTCTTTTCTGTGCCTAATCTGATATCAATTTCATATGTTGAACCGTTAACTTTGATAGTTGCTTTTTCAACATCCTGGGGACGGAGTTTGCTTGACCATGTGAAACCTGCTGCAGGGAAGATATCTGTTGTATCTGTTCCTTTTGCAAAAGTTTCTGTGTTATCTTTTTTGAAGATGTTTACCAACCATGAGGGAAGACCTGAAACGTCACCGTTAACATTCATAACTCCTCTTTTTGTAAAACCTGCTCTTGATGATTTTACTTTATCAAGGGCTGTGTTTGCATATTCGATAATTTCAGCTTTTGACCAGTTTGCAGGGTCATCAACTTTTGCTGCTTCTGTAGTTGTTTTCTTAGGTTCTTCTTTTTTAGTTGTTTCTTTTTTAGCTGTTGTTTTGTCGTTTTTATCAGCTTTCTTTGTTGTTGCTTCTTTAGTAACAACTTCCGTAACGATTTCTGTTTCGCCTTCTTCGTTTGTAACAACCTCTGTAATGATTTCTGTTTCAGGTTCTGCTGTTTCTTCTTCAGCTGCTGCATCACCTGCAACATTTTCTGCTGTTGTTGCTTCGGGAGCTACTGTTGTTTCTTCCTCTTTGTTGCCGCCGCATGCTGCAAATGATACGAGCATTGCTGCTGCCATAAGCATTGCCAATAATTTCTTCATTTTTTAAAACTCCTTTTTCTTTGTCACGTTAATTTATCACAACAATTGTTGTAGCGTCTTTAAGGTCAAGTGTCTGACCTGTGGGAACAATAGAGTCTACTGTAACTTTGTCAGATGTTGAACGTCCGACAGAAAGAATACCCTGTGGGTTGCCTGATGTTTTGATGAAATCCTGACTGAGGAAAATCTGTCCGCTTGTTCCCGTTGCATTTTCTTTTACTTTAAGTCTGAAAGTAACAATTGTTTCTTCACTGTCAAGCTGAGTCATAACTGTTCCCTGAGACGGTGTTGCAATCCATGTTGCAAAAGCAATTTTGTAATTTGCCATTGTGGTTTTGTCAAGCCATTTGTCGGGATTTGATGTTCTTGCATACATTGATTCGGGAGATTTCCAGTTGCCGTTTGTTTCATATCCGTTCTCTGTAAGCTTTCCGCTGAAATTCAGGAAAGAATTCAGTGAACCTTCTTTAGCATCTGCAATTTCAAAAACTCTTGCATCATAAATTACGGGAAGCGAAACTGCACCTATCTTATAATTTGTTTTCAGTTTAACGCTTACTGTAACGATATCACCTGCAGAAACAGTTGCTTTATCTGTTGTAATTCTGAAATCTGCAACATATTTGCTTTCCTCTCCCGTATCAGGTGTTGTGGTCGGCAAAGTTGTAGGTTCAGTTGTAACAGGTTTGGTTACGGGCGGTGTTGTAGTCACATTCTGTGACGGATTTTTCTTTGTGGTTGTTTCAGGTTTTTTTGTTGTCGGAATTGTAGTAGGAACTTTTACTGTTGTTAAAGATTCGGCAGGTTGTTTACCTTTACTTACTGTAATTGTAACTGTAGTATTTGCACTTACGGTTTTACCTTTCGGTATACTCTGTGCCATTACAACACCTGAAGCCACGCTGTCGCTGAATTTTTCTTTGATAACAACTTTCAGTCCTAAATTTTCAAGAGTGGTTTTTGCCTGCATTCTTGTTGCAAGTGTAACTGAAGGCATCGTGATTTTTGCTTCACTTGCCTTACCCTTACTGATAACAACATTAATTACGGAATTTACTTTCGCATCTGTATTTGCTGCAGGTGTCTGTGAAATAATTGCACCTTTTTTAACAGTATCACTGTATTCTTCAGCGGCAATTATAACATAAAAATTACCCTGAATAATCTCTTTTGCTCTGAGGAGAGTTTCGCCTGTAACAGCCGGAATCTTCAATATTCTTTCAGCCTGTTTTTCAGTGTTCTTCGCAACAGTTATAACAATAACCGCACCGGTGTATGCCTTACCTGTTTTGCTCTGCTTTATAACGGCACCGTTTGCAAATTCATCGGTAAACTCCTCAATTGTTTCAACCTTCAAGCCTACTGTCTGCAAAGCTTTTATTGCAAGGTCTTTTTGATAGTTTACAACATCGGGAATTGCAACCTCAACAGGTTTTTCACTTACAACAACGTTGACTGTGCCGCCTTTTTCGATCTTTTCACCGCTTACAGGCGACTGCTCAAGCACTGTATTCTCATCGTGTTTGTCGCTGATTTCTTTACGTGTTATGCAAAGCGACAAACCTGCATCTTCCAATACACGCTGTGCTTTTTCGGCATTTATGTTCATAATATCCGGCACTTCAACTGTTCTTGTGCCGATAACGCCTGTCAGAAAAAGTACTGCCACAACAATTCCCGCAACCAATACTCCTATAACAGGTATCGCCCACTTGGGGAGATTAAATTTGTTTTCGTTCATATAAACATCTCCTTTATGAGAAATTATAACAGATTTAAAAATAAATTACAATATCTACTTTATGGAAGCAGTTTTCTGAAAAATCCTGCTTCAGATTACACCCCTTAAATATAAACCGCGTGTGAATTTTCCTTCATATTTTTCTTTGTGTAAATATTTGGAAATTATTTCTCTGCACTCATCTTCTGATTCTTTTGTAAATTTAAGAACAAAGAAGTCTGCACTTTCGAAAGTATGAAGTTCATCACACATATACAAAGGAACACTGTTTAAGACTTCGCTTGAACCCGATGAACAGTCAATTGAAAAAGCAAAACCTTTTCTGTCAGTAAGTTCACCGTTTCTTCTGCATTTGTCGCAGGATGTTGAATTGACCATAGGACAGTTTCTTGTCAACATGAGAGGTAACTTACCGTAACATATAACACCTGTTTTTATGTCACCCTTAATTTTGTTTATCTGTGAAACCGTCATTTCAGGTGACATAATCGCTTCGTCTGCAAAATGTTTTTTCCACATATCAAGGGAGAGACTGTTGAAAATATTTGAGCCGAATGAAGCTGTTATTTCTGCACCGAGTTTTTTTGCAATCACGGCACCGTCAATTGTAGGACAGAAAAATCTTTTTACACCCATATTAAAAAGCTTCTCTGCTTTTCTTTCAACTTTTTCGTGATTGCCGAAAATTCCTCTGGGCATTTCCGCAGAAACTTTCCTGCCTTCCTTCATAAACTTTTCAAAAACTTTTTCTGAAATATTCAACGGTAAAACCAAAGAAAATTCTTTTGGTAAATCTTCGGGAATCTGCTCTTCCCGGGAAAAAATAAGATATGTATTTTTCTCAAATGTCTTTGATTTTTCTTTCAGATTTTCAGAATAAATTTCTTCCGCTTTTTTATCGGTTGACGGTGTGTTTCTTTTTAAAATTTCTTGGGTAATTTTTTCAGCAGCTTCTCTTCTCAGTTTATTTATAGCCGACAATGGCACAGACAATCCGGGCTGAATATCGGTTCTGATTTCACCTGCATAAAACTGTGTGCCGCCAAGCTTGGAAAGCTGCTCTTTTATATCTTCGTCAGTTATTTCTCTTTTTATTGCCTTTTCTGCTACGGAATCCGAAAGTATTTTTACTTTTATTCCTTCGCATTTCCCGCTGAGAGAAATTTTTTCATTTTCTCTCAACTTGCAATCAAAATCAATTCTGAAACGTGGTTTTTCTTTTTCATATAAACGTGCAAGTTCACCCAGCACATCTTTTGCGGCAACAACATCATCTTTGTTACGTGTGCCGAACATATCCTTGCCTCTGCGGTCGGTGTAATATCCGTCTGTAAAGCCTGAACGTGAAAAAACGGCTTTCAGTGCTTTGTCGATTTTTTCGTCTTCAGTATCGTTCAGAGCATTTCTGCAGGAAGTGACTGCCGCTGCAACGTATTCGGGCCTTTTCATTCTTCCCTCAATTTTAAAAGACGCAATACCCATTTCATCAAGTTCTTTAAGATAAGGAACGAGGGAATTGTCTTTAAGGCTTAAATCACAGCCGCCTGTACCGTCCGAACTGAAAGGCAATCTGCAGGGCTGAGCACACAAGCCTCTGTTGCCGCTTCTTGAGCCCAGCATTGCACTCATATAGCACTGCCCTGAAACAGACATACATAAAGCACCGTGAACAAAAACCTCAAGCTCGATGCTTGTATTCTCACTTAAATATTTTATTTCTTCTCGTGTAAGCTCTCTCGGCACAACCGCCCTTGTAAAACCTAAGCTCTGCAGAAAATTTATTCCCTCTGCTGTCTGGACCGACATCTGTGTGGACGCGTGAAGATGGCAGGCGGGGGCGAGTTTTTTGATTTTTTCAACAAGGGACAAATCCTGAACGATAAAAGCATCTATACCGATTTCACCACAATAGGAAATCAGTTCTTCTGCTTTTTTCTGCTCACGGTCAGAAATAATTGTGTTAAGAGTAAGGTAAACTTTAACATTTCTTTCGTGGCAATATTTTACTGCCTCTTTTAAAGAATCCCTGTCAAAATTTCTGGCATTTCCTCTGGCATTGAAATTTTCAGCACCAAGATATACGGCATCTGCCGAACATCTTACTGCGGCAACCAATGCATCAAAAGAACCTGCCGGAGCTAAAATTTCACTCATTTTATTTTCCCGCTTTTGCTTTAAGCTTTTCTATTTCTGCTTTTAATTTTTCGTTTTCTTTTCTTACAAGCTCAAAATTAAGCTTTGAATCTTCCGCATCTGAAAGATAACCTGAAAGCTGTGCACGCAAAGCCTCAATACTTTTTTCAGATTTTTTAGCATTATCTGCATATTCAAGTGCAGTAAGCACGGCAGCCTGAGCAAAAGTTACTCTTTTGCTTGCCGAAAGAATCTCATTCATTTTTTCATCAATTTCCGCACCAAGCAATCTTACTTCATCTATAGAGCTGTCTGTTGCAATAGGAAAATCCTGTCCGCAAATGTGAAGCACTACTCTGTTTCTTTTCATATCTTTCATCTCTTTCCTTAAAAAATTATAACCTATTGTATTATACTATATATTTTGCGCAGAATAAAGAGGTAAAATATATTTTTACAAATTATCGATATTTTTTAATTTTTTCAATATTAATATATTAAATATTGCTCTTACTATTGAATTTTCCCTATTTTTAGTGTAATATATACAATAGAACAGCAAAAATCGGTGTTTTTTAAATAAATTTTTGGAGGAATAGTATGAAATACGCTCTTACAAAGAAGCAGGCACAAGAAATGATTACCAATAATCTTTCTCACTATTTCGGTGTAACTCCCGAAGATGCAACTTACGAACAATTCTACAAAGCAGTTGCTATGATTACAAGAGAAATGATGCGTAACGGCAGAAAAGAATTTGAAGAAACAGCGGACAAGGCAAATGCCAAAAGAGTTTACTACCTTTCAATGGAATTCCTTATGGGCCGTTCACTTAAAAATACTCTTTATAACCTTAATCTTACTAAAACTTTTACATCTGCACTTAAAGACTTCGGAATTGTAATTGACAAACTTTACGATTGTGAGCCCGATGCTGGTCTCGGTAACGGCGGTCTCGGCAGACTTGCAGCCTGCTACCTTGACGGCCTTGCAACTCAGGGTTATCCTGCAATGGGTTATTCAATCCTCTACGAATTCGGTATTTTCAAACAGCTTATCGTTGACGGTTGGCAGAACGAACTTCCCGACAACTGGCTTCCCGGCGGTGAAGTCTGGCTTGTGCAGAGAGATTCTTCATCTGTAGATATCAACTTCGGCGGCGATGTTATTGATACATGGGATAATCAATACCACCACGTTGAAATTGTTAATTCAACAAAAATCAAGGCTGTGCCTTACGATATGTACGTTGCAGGTAAAGACGGTAAAGGTATCAGCATTTTAAGACTCTGGTCTGCAAAAGCACCCGGAATAAATATGAAAGAATTCAACAACGGTAACTACCTTCAGGCTGTTGAACAGAATGCAATGGCAGAAGTTATCAGTAAAGTTCTTTACCCCGAAGATAAACATCCGGAAGGTAAGAGCTTACGTCTTAAACAGCAGTATTTCTTTGTTTCTGCATCAATCCAGGATATTATCAGACGTCATCTCAGAAAATACGGCACACTCGATAATCTTCCCGAAAAAGTTGCAGTTCATATCAACGATACTCACCCCACACTTGCAATTCCTGAAATTATGCGTATTCTTCTTGACGAATGCGGATACGGTTGGGACGATGCATGGAATATCGTTACCAAAACAGTTGCTTATACAAACCACACAGTTATGAAAGAAGCACTCGAATGCTGGCCTGTTGGTCTTTTCAGAATGCTTCTTCCCAGAATTTATCAGATTGTTAAAGAAATTGACAACCGCTACCGTTCATTCATCTGGAATTCAACAGGCGATGCAAACAAAGTTGAAGAAATGGCAGTTGTATCAGGCGATGAAGCAGTTGTAAGAATGGCTAACCTTTGTGTTGCTGCAAGCCACAGCGTTAACGGTGTTTCTTCACTTCACAGCCAGATTCTTAAAGACACTGTATTCAACAGCTTCTATAACATCACTCCCGATAAATTCAAAAACGTTACAAACGGTATCGCTCACAGACGTTGGCTCTGCCAGTCTAACCCCAGACTTTGCGCACTTCTTAACGACCTTATCGGTGATGGCTACGTTTACAACGGAGAAGAGCTTGAAAAATTAAGAAAATATTCAGATGATTCTGCAGTGCTTGAAGAGCTTTCAAAAATCAAAACTCAAAACAAAGCAGATTTTGCAAAGCTTATCAAGCAGACAAACGGAATTATCGTTGACCCCAACTCTGTTTTCGACGTTCAGGTTAAACGTCTGCACGAGTATAAACGTCAGCACCTCAATGCTTTCAACATTCTCTCAAGATACCTTGCAATCAAAGCAAATCCCGATGCAAACTGGGTGCCGAGAACCTACATCTTCGGTGCTAAGGCTGCTCCCGGATATGAAATGGCAAAAAGAATTATCAATTTCATCCACGCTCTTGCAGATGTTATCAATAACGATGCTTCAATAAAAGGTCTTCTCAAAGTTGTTTATATGCAGGAATACAATGTAACAATGGCAGAAAGACTTATGCCTGCTGCTGATATCAGCGAACAGATTTCTCTCTGCGGTACAGAAGCAAGCGGTACAGGTAACATGAAGCTTATGATTAACGGTGCAATCACAATGGGTACACTTGACGGTGCAAACGTTGAAATCAACCAGGCTGTAGGCGACGAAAATATGTTCCTCTTCGGTATGAGAACTGAAGAAGTAAGAAAACTTCAGAAGGAAGGCTATGTTCCCATGAACTACTATCAGAACAATGCCGAACTTCACGCAGTTATCGACTATATCCTTGGCGGTATTAACGGCAAAAACTTCCCTGAAATAGCATCAACAATTCTTCACCACGACCCCTATATGGTGCTTGCAGATTTTGCTGACTATTCAAAAGCACAGAAGCTTTCAGACCAGGTATGGCAGGATAAAGAAAAGTGGAACAGAATGTCACTTGAAAATATCGCAGGTGCAGGTGTATTTGCTGCTGACAGAGCAATCAACGAATATGCTAAAAACATCTGGAACGCACACAGTGCTTTTTAATTTTTCAGCTATCACTGATGTAGGTTTTATAACAATTAATCAGCATAGTGCTCATAGGCAGTTTTAACAATAAATAATTAATTAACTGACAAACAACGAAAGGCAAGGTTTTATGAAACCTTGCCTTTTACTATTATTGATGTTTTTTGTAATAGATATATGAGTAAACTGTGGGCACAATCATCATCAGTGCTACTACTGAAAAGAAAACAATATACGATTCAAAAATTGCAGTTGCGAGTATAACAATTCCGCCGATTACCCACAAAACACCTGCCATACGATGTGTTTTATTCCAATTGTCTTCACTCTTAAGTGTCCACGGAAGTTTTATTCCCAGAGTATAACTTTGTCTGCATTTTGGAAGATAATTACCGATTACAATAAACATTATACCCATAAAGACAGTCACTGCAAAAGCAACTCTGATTTCTTTACCCAACGCAACAAGATAAGATATCGTACTCATAACAATTGAAGTTGCAGGTATAATCCATAAAACAAGCAACATCATTTTTGGGCTTATGTCATTTGATTTCTTGTCAAACTTTGTTGTGACGATAACACAAAGCCAATGAAAGGCAAGCAAAATCAAAGGAAACCCGAAAACTGTAAAAGCTTTTGAACTGAATCCGTCTGCCTCACCGCTTACACCCCAATGAGTTGCTATTTCGGCAGGTAACTTATTCCAAAGAATAAGCCCGATAACAACTGGCAAAAGGGTAGCAACTGATGTAATTATAAGCTGAAGCTTGTTATTTTTAATCATCTTCTTTTTCTCCTTTCAATTCTGTAATCCATAACATAACATCTTCTAAAACAGATGTGTTGATTTCATATATTATATATTTTCCGTTACGCGTATCTCTGATTAAATCTGCATCTTTCAGAACGGAAAGGTGACGCGAAACCGATGCCATTGTAACATCAAAACGGTCTGCAATTTCTCCGGCAGTCATTTTTCCGTTTTTAAGCATCCCCAGAATCTCTCTCCTTATAGGGTCTGCAAGTGCTTTCAATGTATTCTGCAAACTCAAACAAATCACCATCCCTTAATTACACACAAATTCATTCATCACCTAACATTTAACAATTAGGTTAAATGTTAAATATAGTATAACATTGTTTTATTTCTTTGTCAAGAGGTAGACACGGCAGACTTTTTGTGGTATTATATTCCCATACAACAATACACAGGAGGCAATAATGAAAAGTAATAAATTTTTAAAACCGGCATCACTGCTTCTTGCGATAATTTTAATGATATGCACTTTTTCTTCCTGCGGATATAAACCTGAGCCGCCTGACGAAAAAGCATTTTCTCTTGTAATGGATTTTGCACCCGTAACACTGAAAGCGGGCGACAAAATAACATATAAAGCAATACTTAAAAATGCTGAACACGAATCTTATACGCTTACACATTCTGCAGAGCTTATTCATTTGTATGTTGTGAAAGCCGAAGATTATAAAGATGCAGACACGCATCTTCTTACTGATACCGTGCTCAGTGAAAGTTCAATAGCTCCCCACGGACAGATTGAAGAATTCTATGAATTCACACCAACTGAAAAAGGCGAGTATATCTTAAAAGCATACGCAGCCTTTTCAATAGAAGGCAACGATACCACAAAAGACTATTTTTACGAGTGTGAGGAAATTACTATCACCGTAAAATAATCTTATAAAACGAAAGAAGGAAAAGAAAATGATTTACAAATTAGGTTCATTCGTTCCGAACGAAAAATTGGTTTACGCTTTGCTGATTATTTTTTCATTTGCAAGCGTAATTGCATTGCTCAAAGCGTTTAAAAATAAACTGCCTCAGGACTTGGGCAGAGATTTCGCTTTCAACGGAAAACTTTCCCGCGGTAAAGCAAGAGGCGCAGGACTTATTTTTATTATATGCTTTATTGCTGCGTCAGCTTTATTTATTTCAGTTTCACTTGAATATCTGGCATACTATGCACTGATTTTCGCCGGTATGATGTCGGGCTATCTTGACGACAGAGCTGAAAAGCCCTGGGGAGAATATAAAAAAGGTATCATAGACCTTGCAATCTCTTTCCTGCTTGCTCTTACATTTGCAAACTTCAATGCAGGGCTTCTCAACATTGACCTTTTCTTTGTAAGCTTTGCAGTTAACAAATGGATTTTCATTGCACTCGCAACTGTTTTCTTCTGGCTGATGATAAATGCAACAAACTGCACAGACGGTATCGACGGTTTCTGCGGTTCACTTTCAATCAATTCACTTGTTGCTATTCTTGTAATCGGTGCAATTTCAGGAATGAACGGCACACACACAATGTCAATTGTTTCAATGATTTTTGTTATCGTTGCTTACCTCTGGTTCAATGCTGAACCCAGCACAATGCTTATGGGCGATGCAGGTTCACGTGCAATCGGTTTGTTCATCGGATTATCAGTTCTTAAAACAGGCAATATGGTGCTTGCACTTCCCATCTGCTTTATAATTCTCCTTGACGGACTTATCGGTATCGTTAAAATTATCCTTATCAGATTCCTTAAAATCCAGGCACTTAAAAACATCCGCACACCGTTACATGACCATTTCAGAAAAAATAAAGGCTGGTCAAACACACAGGTAATTTTCAGATTCAATATGATTCAGGCTCTGATTTCTGTACTTACGATTATCCTGCTTAATAAATAATAAACTGAAAACAGACTTCCTCTCTGATTAAAGAAACGAAGTCTGTTTTTTTAATTGAAATAATACCATAAAAAATCCCGTATCGATTGATACGGGACTTTTTGTTAATAAGTAAAACTTATTTGAGTTCAACTTTTGCGCCAACTTCTTCAAGTTTAGCTTTTGCAGCTTCAGCATCTTCTTTAGATACTGCTTCTTTAAGTGTTTTGGGAGCGCCGTCAACGATAGCTTTTGCTTCTGCAAGGCCAAGACCTGTGATTTCACGAACAGCTTTGATAACCTTGATTTTTTCTGCGCCAACTTCTGCGAGAACAACGTCAAATTCTGTTTTCTCTTCAGCTGCTGCTGCACCGCCATCAACGGGAGCTGCTACTGCTACTGCAGCTGCTGCTGATACGCCGAATTCTTCTTCTACTGCTTTAACGAGTTCTGAGAGTTCAAGAACTGTAAGAACTTTGAGTTCTTCAATAATTGCATTGATTTTATCTGATGCCATTTTAAATTTCCTCCAATTAATAAATTATAGTAATAAAATAAATTTTGTTTTCTCTTTTAAAGAGTTAATTATTCAGCAGCTTCTTCTGCTGCGGGAGCTTCGCCTTCACCCTGTTTGTCAACAATAGCCTGAACAGCACGAGCGAATGAAGCGATGGGAGCATTGAAAACGTTGCAAACAGTTGCGAGCAATACTTCTCTTGAGGGAAGTTTTGCAAGGCTGTCGATTTTTTCAAGGCTGATAACTTCACCATCAAGGTAACCTGATTTAATGTTGAACTTTTCTTTATCCTTTGAAGCATATTTGCTGAGGATTCTTGCAGCTGCAACATAATCATCTTTACAAGTAGCAATAGCAGTTGTACCTTCAAGGCATTCTGACATTGCTTCAAGGCTTGTACCCTGAATAGCAAGCTTGAGAAGAGTGTTCTTTACAACAGTGTATTTAACGCCTGCTTCTCTGAGTTCTTTACGAAGCTGTGTATCGTCAGCAACATTGATACCTTTGTAGTCAACAACAACACCTGTGCATGATTCAGCGATTTCAGCTGTCAAATCAGCAACGAGCTTCTTTTTCTGTTCTAATACAGCAACACTTGGCACTAAGATTCACCTCCTGAAAGATATTATATATCTGAGAGCCAAGGATTTATGGTAAAAATAAACCCTTTCCCGAAAGACGGGAAAGGGACATAAATACTCAATAACAGAGTTTGTTCCTTACCTGGGCAGGCGTTCATCACATTATACCCATAGGGCACCTGCTGTCTTCGGCTCAGATGACATATTGAATTTTACAACAAATAAATATATTTGTCAACAGTTACGTTAAAAATTAGCCAATTTTAGCGGGGTTAATTTTAACGCCGGGGCCCATTGTAGCAGCAACAGCACATGAACGGATGTACTGACCTTTTGCAGCTTCGGGTTTTGCTTTAACGATAGCACCGAGAAGAACATCAAGGTTTTCCTTAAGTTTTTCTGTGCCGAAAGAAGCTTTACCGATGGGGCAGTGAATGATGTTTGTTTTGTCAAGACGGTATTCAATTTTACCTGCTTTAGCTTCGTTTACAGCTTTAGCTACGTCAGGAGTAACTGTACCTGCCTTGGGGCTGGGCATAAGACCACGAGGACCGAGAACTTTACCGAGACGACCAACAAGACCCATCATGTTGGGTGTTGCGATAGCAACGTCGAAATCCATGAAGCCTTCGCCCTGGATTTTAGCTACAAGGTCTTCTGCGCCTACAACTTCAGCGCCTGCTGCTTCAGCAGCTGCAGCGTCATCGCCTTTAGCGAAAACAGCTACACGAACTGTTTTACCTGTACCGTTGGGGAGAACAACAGCGCCTCTGACCTGCTGGTCAGCATGACGTGAGTCAACACCAAGACGTACGTGTACTTCAACAGTTTCGTCAAATTTAGCAGTAGCAGTCTTAACAGCAATGTCAAGTGCTTCTTCTATTTCATAAAGTTTTGTTCTGTCGATAAGTTTTGCACTATCAACGTATTTTTTTCCGTGTTTCATAATTTACCTCCCAATAGTGGTTAAATCGGATTTTTCCTCCCACGGGGGAGCATTAATCTACGACTGTTACGCCCATTGAACGAGCTGTACCTGCGATCATGCTTGCAGCTGATTCAACACTTGATGCGTTCAAGTCGGGCATTTTCTGCTCTGCGATCTTTGTGATCTGTTCTTTTGTGATTGTTGCAACCTTTGTCTTATTCGGTACACCTGAACCGCTTTCGATGCCGCAAGCCTTTTTGATAAGAACTGCTGCAGGGGGAGTTTTTGTAACGAATGAGAATGTACGGTCTGCGTAAACTGTGATTACAACCGGAATGATAAGTCCCATATCATTCTTTGTTCTTTCATTGAATTCCTTAGTGAAAGCCATGATGTTAACACCATGCTGACCAAGAGCGGGACCTACCGGCGGAGCCGGTGTTGCTTTTCCGGCCGGAATCTGAAGCTTAATAAAGCCTACTACCTTCTGAGCCATTTTTTGCACCTCCAAAATTATGTGGTATTGCGGGGCGATGAGATAAATTTTCGCTCCTCCCACGTCGGACACAGTCAGAGTGTCCTGTGCATAATTTAACGGTTTAACCGTAAATTATCAAAATTAATCCTCGGCAACTTCTACCTGGTCAAGTTCCATTTCAACCAGAGTTTCTTTACCGAACAATGCAGAAACTGTTACCTTAACAACATTGTTTTCAGTATCAATTTCTTCAACGACACCTGAGAAACCATCGAAAATACCATCGATGATGTTAACAAGGTCGCCCACTTCGTAGCTGACCTCAACAGTGTGTTTTTCAACACCCAGCTTAAGCACTTCCTCGTTTGAAAGGGGAGTGGGTTTGCTGTCGGGGCCTACGAAACCAGTAACACCTCTTGTGTGACGGATAACATACCATGCATCGTCTGACATTGAGGGCTGGTCGTCATCATCATAAGTAACAGCAACCTTTACGAGAACGTATCCCGGGAAAATCTTGCGTTCAACTTCTCTTTTCTTATCGTCCTTGATTTCCGTAACAATTTCAGTCGGGATTTTCACTTCGAAAATCTGGTCGTGCATTTTACGGTTTTCAACAACTTTTTCGATATTGGTTGCTACCTTATTTTCGTAACCTGAATAGGTATGAACAACATACCATTTTGAATTAGCGGACATTCATTCTCCTCCTATCAAAGAGAACTGATTAAATTCGCAGCTTCTTTTGCTGCAGATTTTCCGTACTTATCCGCAAGCTCCATAACTCCGTCCACGCCAAGGGAAAGAAGCCAGTCAGCAAGCCAGATACCTGCGCCGATAACAAGAACGGCTACAAGAACTATGCCTGTACTTTTGATAACCTCTTTAGCGCCGGGCCAAACAATTTTCTTTGTTTCGCCTCTGAAGTCTTTAATGAAGCCTTTGATTGTTTTGCCCATACGAGCAAAAAAGTTGCCTTTTTTAGCTTTTGCAGGTTTGTCATTAACCTTCTTAGCTTTTTCAACTTTTTCAGTAGCTTCTGTCTTTTCGCGCTTTGACATCTTTTCTACCTCCCGCTTACTTTGTTTCGCGGTGGAGTGTGTGTTTCTTGCAGAATCTGCAATACTTGTTCATCTCCAACCTGTCCGGGGTATTCTTCTTGTTTTTCATTGTGTTGTAGTTGCGCTGTTTACATTCAGTGCAAGCAAGTGTGATTTTTACTCTCATGACGGCACCTCCATTTTACCGGATATAAGAATTAGCCTCCCTCACAAAAGGGCACAAAAAAATAACCCTCTTTCAGAGGTACAGAGATTATATCACAAACATCAAGTAAAGTCAAGCAAATTTGTGATATTTTTTTATATTTTTATAAATCATCAGCATCTTGTTCCGGGACCTTATCACGGCCACTATATGGTGTGCCGCGATAACTTCCGAGAACGTCTATGGGGTTCTGTGTGGAATTGATTGCCCACACATTTATCATGCTTTCTATTATATCTTTGTTTTTCTTTTCGCGTTTTTTGTTTTCCATAATAATACCTCCAACAGGAAGTGCCGTCGGTATTAATATTCCATTTTATCTGTACGTAATACTTATTTTTTACGTTTTTTTATTAAGCGGTAAATCACGAAACCGATTATCGCCGCAGGAATTGCTATTATAATAAGTTTAATGATAAGCTCTTTCGGAATATACTTATATATACTGTCGCCGATTATTGTGAAAAGCAGAACTCTGGGATATATTCCCAGCATTGAAATAAGAAAATACGGTATAAACTTAAAATTTGATGAACCGAGGAAAAGGCTTGTGAAATCAATGGGAAATGCAGGTACTACACGTGCTACAAATAAAAAAGAGTTTTTTGTTTTTGTTTTGATATTGAGAAGCTTTTTTCCGCCCTTGTTTTTCTCAAGCAGTTTAGTAACATATTCGCCGCCGAGAAATTTGCCGAGGAAGAAAGTTATTGTAACTTCAACCGCAAGACCTATAAAATTAAGTATAAGTGCTATGGGTGTATCAAAAGAAATACCAACCGACACATAAATCATCATCGCCGGCACAACAAAAACAACGCTCTTAAGTGCATAAACACCGATTACTGCAAGATACGCATACCAGATAACGCTGATTGAGCCGACCAGCACACGCAAATCAAGATTTACAAGTCTGTCATAATTAACTATTACTGCCACAAAAATAGTAAGGGCAACTGCTATACGCAGAATTACTGATAAAATTTCTTTATTCTTTGTTTTCATAATATCCCCCGTAACGATAATAAAAAAAGTATATATTATTTACAAAAGATTTTCAAGTTATTTTATAGACATTTCGGAAAAACTATGATACAATGATTTAGTATATTTCTTATAAAGGAGGTAGAACTATGACTTTTCGTGAAAAAAGCGAGCGTGCAGCAGTAGGTAAAGCTATTGATATGCTTATCGGATATATGAAAAAAGATCCCGACGCAAATATAGGAAAACTCGTAGACTTTGCGGAAAAGTATGTAGGGTCTATTTTCCCCAGCAAAAACTTTGAAGCAATGCGTAAAGGCGCACAGGACCCCGACAATATATGGGTTCAGCTTACAAAATCTATTATTAATGAAACAGATAAAAATATTATAAGAAAAATGCTTCTTGCTTTCGGTCTCGGCGCAGGTGTTCACGGAACAAAAGCAGTAAGAGCAAACAGAGAAAAATATAAATGCAATATTCCGTGGCTTATTCTTATGGACCCAACATCAGCCTGCAACAAAAACTGCAAAGGCTGCTGGTCTGCAGAATACGGTCATAACCTTAACCTGACTTTTGACGAAATGGATAATGTCGTTAATCAGGCAAAAGAATTGGGTACTCATCTGTTTATGTTCACAGGCGGCGAACCGCTTATTAAAAAGAAAGAAATTTTAAAGCTCTGCACAACTCACCCCGATTGCGTTTTCCTTGCGTTTACAAATGCAACTCTTATTGACGATGAGTTCTGCGAAGCTATCAAAGAAGCCGGTAACTTTGTTCCCGTTGCAAGTATTGAAGGTACTGAAGAAAGTAACGACGACAGACGCGGTGAAGGCAGTTATCAGACAACTATTGAAGCTATGAAGTTGCTTAAAAAGCACGGAATTTTCTTTGGTATGTCAGTTTGCTACACAAGCAAAAACGTTGAGTTTGTAACAAGCGATGAATTCATCGATAAAATGATTTCTCTCGGCGTTAAAATCGGTATGTATTTCAACTATATGCCCGTTGGTAAAGACGCTGTGCCTGAACTCATTCCCAGCCCCGACCAGAGAAAACATATGTATCACTGGTTAAGGAAAATGAGAAACTCAAAAACAGGCAAACCTGTTTTTGTTTTCGACTTCCAGGATGACGGTGAATATGTAGGCGGATGTATTGCAGGCGGCAGAAACTATTTCCATATAAATTCTGCAGGTGATATGGAGCCTTGTGTTTTCATCCACTATTCTGATTCCAACATCAGAACTCATACAATTCTCGAGGCACTTAAAAACCCGCTTTTCCAGGCTTATTATAAAGGACAGCCTTTCAATGATAACCATTTAAGACCTTGTCCCATGCTTGAAAATCCCGATTGCCTGAGAAAAATTATAAAAGACACAGGTGCTAAATCAACCGACCTTATTGCTCCTGAAGATGTAGACACACTCTGCTCACGTTGTGATAAGTTTGCTGCTGCGTGGAAAGACGAAGCGGAAAAACTCTGGAATTCCACAACTCACAGAGAAACAAAAACTTATTACTACCGTGATACACCCGAAGGAAAAGCAGAGCTTTCAAAAGACAAATAAATCACCAACCACGCCCGAAAGGACGTGGTTTGAATAATAACCCTATAAGGGTAAACAATACCAGCAGCGCCTTAAGGCGCATCTAAGCAACATCAACCGCAAATTGGTGTTGCTTTTTACTTTAAGTGTTGGAAT
>JAFUIO010000027.1 GCA_017468425.1 Clostridia bacterium
AGCACAAATACAGCAAATGTAGAAGGCACAATGGTAGTAACACTTGCAGACGGAACAGTTTACGAATACGCAGTAATCTTTGACCTTGGTCTTTGATTCTTAAAAGAAGGAACTTAAACTTAATATTTAATTCCTGAAAAAAGGGCGGTTGTCAAATGACAATCGCCCTGATTTTTTTTGTTGTAATTTTTTTATGATTTGCTATTGACTCTCACCCTAACTTCAGGTTTATACTATCTTCATAAGGTGCCTTATATAATGAGAAGGAGAATGTTTTATGAAAATCGGAGAATTTGCAAAAATGTGCGGAACAAAAATTTCTGTTCTGCGTCACTATGACAAAGAAAAACTGCTTGTGCCGCAGTATACAGATAAGTTTTCAGGCTACAGGTATTATACTTCTGAACAGATTCTTGTTTTTCATCGTATTACTGCGCTGAAAAAAGCAGGTTTCTCCTTACAGGAAATCAAAGAAATGATTGCAGATGGAAAAAGCAGTGAAGAAATAGCCGGGATGTTTCTGATTAAAGAAAATGAGTTTCTTTCTGCACTTAAAAATCTCAAGGAGGCAAAACTTATAATGACAAAATTAAATATTGAATTCAAGAACGGCCAGGCTGTAATTGCAGTTGGCAACGGAATGAATCCAAAAGATTTATGCACGCTTGCCGAGACTGAAATCAAGGCTGCAGATTATCAAAGAGTTTCTCAATATATAACAAAAGAAAATGAAATTATCTGTGATGTTGTGAAACTTGATAAAGATGTTGACCCGCCCGAAGAAAATCTGCCATTTGAAAACGATGAAACAGTTATCGGAAAATGGGAGATAATCGGTATTTATGCGGTTAAAGCTGATTTTTATGATAATCTGTATTGTGTGAAGAATTTTTACGGCGATGAACAGAAGTATCTGTATTTTCTGCCCGACGGAGAAAAATACTGGTCTTTCAGTTGGACAAAAGGGTATCTTAATTCCCCGGTAAACAATGAGTATGAAACTGAAAAAATCGATGATGATTTGTATATGTTTGTCAGTCTTAAAGAATATGAATATACACGTGGCGGAAAACCGACTTGCCTGGTGTTGAAAAAGATTGACAATGTAAGATATTCTGCCGAAGGCATTGCGAAAAAAGATGATATTGATAAACCTTTTGTGAGTGATGCTAAAATTATCGGCAAATGGAGAGCACATTCGTTTCTTGGCAACAAAACTGAATTTCCTCAGGATGAAGAACCGATTGATGATCTGTATTTCAAAGAAATCGAATTTTTCAGCGACGGTAATTGCAGATGTGTTTATGAAGATGATATATTTGAAGGAGAAGATACGGTTGTATGGACAAAAAACTATCTTCTTCGTAAATGGAACTGGTCAGCTTGCGAGTACGAAATCAGAGTTATTGACGGTAAAGAATATATGATTATTGAGTGGAAAAGCGGAGATTATCGTTACGGAGGATATGCAACAAACTATTATGTATTTGTAAGAGCATAAAAAATGGCTGTGTCTTGATTTGCAAGACACAGCTTTTTTGGCAACTTAAGAAAAATTAATATTAAATTAATTGTATATAAAAGTAAGATGATGTATACTGTTATATATTGAAAGAGGTGATATGTATGAAAAAGAAAACGCAGAAGAAACGTAAAAAGAACGGAAGCTTCAGGGCTCTTTGCTTTGCTTGCATTGTATTCTGTATATGGCTTTTTTCTACATTCACGCTTACTACTGAAGAAGTTGTAATTAAAAGCAATAAAATCAAAAATGAGATAACCATAGTCCAGATTTCGGACTTACACGGTTCGGTTTTCGGAATGAACAATTCATGGATAACCAAGAAAATCGATGATGCACAACCTGACTTTGTTGTGATAACAGGTGATATGTATACACGTGAAAGTGAAGATGGCAGAAATACTGCAGTAAAACTTATGAAAAAAATAAGCGAGAATCACGATGTATACTTCGTAAATGGTGAACACGATAATGATGAAGGATATTATAACGAATTGCGTGAAAACGGAGTTAAGTATCTTGATTATAAATCGGAGGATATAACTGTAGGGAAAACGCCATTAAGACTTTACGGTATTACGAACGTATATTATTCTCCTACATTTGACCTGAATAACGAATTTACGCTTGATGAAAGCAAGTATAATATTTTACTTGCCCATATATGCAATAAAGAGGCTTTTGCCGGTTTCGGTATGGATTTGTGCCTTTGCGGTGATACTCACGGCGGACAGGTGAGACTTCCCGTTATAGGAGGTCTTTACGGCACAACAGGATGGTTGCCTGAAATCAGAGATAAAAATGCTTTTATAAAAGGCCTTTATGAATATGAAAACACGTCATTTTTCATTTCAAGCGGTCTTGGAAATTATCCGATACCGTTAAGATTTATGAACAGACCGGAAGTGGTTGTGATAAAATTGATGCCGGAAATATCATAATGAAAGTGTAAATAACGAGAAAAAAGACTGTTTTTTCGGAATTTTATGCTGAAAATCTATTTGTTCACAAAAAGTTTACAATTTAAAACGGGTAAAAATGGCATATTTTGCCTGTTTCAGATTGGTTGTTATGTAGAAAATATTGGTTATTTTATGTTATTTTGCACAAAATAATCGATATAACGCCGACGGTTTGTACAATATGTAGTAAAAGTGCCCAAACCCCAATAGAATAGCCGTTTTCGAGCAAAAAAAGTTAAAGAAAATTGCAAAAAACACTTGCAATTTGTGAGAGAATGTGGTAGTATATACGAGTACGTGACCTGGGTGAACTCTGCCCTTGCGCCCTTTTGTACGCAAAGTGTGCAAGAAAAGTTGGCTCAGCAACACGAACTTGATATGCGATGATGCGGGAGGTGGCCGTTCCAGAAACGGGAAATTTCCGCGGAGTATGTCCGATTTAAAACCGGGCGAAAGAAATATCTCGGCAACCGGCTACAGGCGTTCCCTGCGCCTGCGGTACAGGCTGCAACGAGGGGCTTTTATGCAATCCCGGAACATATTTATGTTTCGGTTTTTAAAATGGGTGAATGTGAAACACCCGGAACAGTATTGATTTTAAAAGCCACGTGCCCGCCAAATTTTTTAAGGAGGCAATCAGAATGGCAGTTAAGGGAAAAATCAGAATCAGACTCAAAGGTTACGATCACAACCTTGTCGACAAAGCAGCAGAAAAGATTGTTGAAACTGCAAAGCGTACAAATGCACAGGTTTCAGGTCCTGTTCCGCTCCCGACAGAAAAAGAAATCGTAACAATTCTCCGTGCTGTGCACAAATATAAGGACAGCCGTGAGCAGTTTGAGCAGAGAACTCACAAAAGGCTTATCGACATCATCAGACCTTCAAACAAAACAGTTGAAGCTCTGACAGGTCTTGAGCTTCCTGCCGGCGTAGAAATCGAGATTAAGCTTTAATCTCAGGCCGAAACTACACCGGAAGGTCATGTTGGGGGAGAGCCTCAACCAATAACCTAAAATAGGAGGAAAGAAAATGAAAAAAGGTCTTATCGGCAAGAAAATCGGCATGACTCAGATTTTCGACGACAAGGGTAACGTAGTTCCCGTAACAGTTGTTGAAGCTGGTCCCTGCCCCGTCGTCCAGATCAAAACAGTCGAAACAGACGGCTATGCAGCTGCACAGATCGGCTATGGCGACGTAAAACCGCAGCGTGTAAACAAACCTCAGGCAGCTCGCTTTAAGAAAGCTGACGTAGCTCCCAAAAAGGTGCTCAGAGAATTCAAATTCGATGACATCGCAGCTATCAACGTTGGTGACATTCTCAAAGCTGACACGTTCGCAGCAGGCGACATCGTAGATGTAGTCGGCACAAGCAAAGGTAAAGGTACAGCAGGTGCTATCAAAAGATGGAACTTCTCAAGACTTAAAGAGTCACACGGTACCGGTCCTGTTGCAAGACATGCAGGTTCACTCGGCGCTTGTTCAGACCCTTCAAGAGTTTATAAGGGAAAGAAACTCGCTGGTCACCTCGGTCATGAACGTGTAACAATCCAGAATCTCGAAGTTGTCAAGGTTGACGCAGAGAACAATCTCATCGCTATTAAGGGCGCAATTCCGGGCCCCAAAGGCGGCATCGTTGTTATTAAAGACAGCGTAAAGAAAGCGTAAGGAGGGAATAAACAATGCCTAACGTATCAGTATTTGATATGAACGGAAAAAAGGTTTCTGATATCGCTCTTGCAGAAAGCATTTTCGGTATTGAACCCAACGTTTCCGCAATGCATCTCGTAGTAGTCAATTATTTGGCTAATCAGCGTCAGGGCACACAGTCAACCCTCACGCGTTCAGAAGTCAGCGGCGGCGGTAAAAAACCCTGGCGTCAGAAAGGCACAGGTCGTGCAAGACAGGGCTCAACAAGAGCTCCCCAGTGGTACCACGGCGGTATTGCTCACGGTCCCAAACCGAGAGAATATGGCTTCGATATCAACAAGAAAGTTAAGAGACTCGCTATGAAGTCTGCTCTTTCTTCAAAAACAGCAGCTGAAGAAATCGTTGTTCTTGATAGCCTTGAACTCAAGGAAATCAAAACTAAGGAAGTTGCTAAAGTTCTTTCAAACCTCGAAACAGGCAAGAAAGTTCTCGTAGTTCTTCCCGAGAAAAACGATGTTATCTACAGAAGTGCACGTAACATTGCAGGTGTAAAAACAACTCTTGTTAACACACTTAATGTTTACGACATCCTCAACAGCGACACAATCGTTGTTCTTAAGGATGCAGTTGCTAAAATCGAGGAGGTATATGCATGAGTAAATTAGCACAGGACATCATCCTCCGTCCGATTATCACAGAAGAAAGTATGATGGGTGTTTCTGATAAGAAATACACATTCAAGGTTGCTAAAGACGCTAACAAGATTGAAATTGCAAAAGCAGTTGAAACACTTTTCGGCGTTAAAGTTTCTAAAGTAAACACAATGAACGTTAGAGGTCATCTCAGAAGACAGGGTATGAACCAGGGCTACACAGCTTCTTGGAAAAAAGCTATCGTTACACTTACTGAAGATTCAAAAACAATCGATTTCTTCGATGGAATGATGTAATTAACTTAAACACAAATTCTTAAAATCCGGCGGTAAAGTATGGAGGTCGACATCCTCCGCGAAGCCGCTAATAGGAGAGTGAACAAAATGTCAATCAAGATGTATAAACCGACTACAAACGCAAGACGTAACATGTCGGTTACAGATTATTCCGGGTTGTCAAAAGTCGCTCCTGAAAGAAGCCTTCTTGAACCCCTCAAGAACAAATCAGGTCGTAACAGCTACGGAAGAATAACTGTTCGTCATCGTGGTTGCGGTAACCGTAGAAAATACCGTGTTATCGACTTCAAAAGAGATAACTTCGATGTAAAAGGTACAGTTAAAACAATCGAGTACGATCCCAACAGATCTGCTCACATCGCACTCGTTGAATTCGAAGATGGCGATAAGAGATATATCCTTGCTCCCGATGGACTCAAGATCGGATACGCTATCATGGCTGGTCCCAATGCTGACATCAAGCCCGGTAACGCACTTCCCCTTGAAAACATCCCGACAGGTACATTTATCCACAACGTTGAACTTAACCCCGGTCGCGGCGGTCAGCTTGCAAGAGCAGCTGGTAACGCAGCTCAGCTTATGGCTAAAGAAGGTGCATATGCACTTCTCAGACTTCCTTCAGGCGAGCTTCGTAACGTTCCTGTAAAATGCATGGCAACTATCGGCCAGGTAGGTAACACAGACCATGAAAACGTTAAGATCGGTAAAGCCGGTCGTAAACGTCACATGGGTTGGAGACCCACAGTTCGCGGTTCTGTTATGAACCCCAACGACCATCCCCACGGTGGTGGTGAAGGTAAGTCTCCCATCGGACGTCCCGGTCCTTGCACACCTTGGGGCAAACCTGCTCTTGGTTACAAGACACGTGCTAAGAAAAAGCAGTCCGATAAACTTATCGTAAGACGTCGTAACGGCAAGTAAGTTGATGAAAGGAGCTATCAATAATGGGTAGAAGCGTTAAAAAAGGACCTTTCGTGCAACCGAAACTGCTCGAGAGAGTTGAGGAAATGAATAAGAAGGGCGAAAAAATCGTCCTCAAAACATGGAGCCGCAGCTCAACAATTTTCCCCGACTTTGTTGGCCACACATTTGCTGTTCATGACGGACGTAAACACGTTCCCGTATATGTAACAGAAGATATGGTAGGACATAAGTTAGGTGAGTTCGCTCCCACAAGAACCTTCAAAGGTCATGCAGGTTCAAAAACAACTAAGAAATAATCAGTCGAAAGGAGTGTGTAAATCATGCAAGCTACTGCGAAAGCAACCTATGTACGTATTGCACCCCGTAAAGTGCAGATCGTTTTAGACCTTATCCGCAATCAGCCGGCAGACAAAGCAATGGCAATTCTTAAACACACGCCCAAGGCTGCGTGTGAACCGCTGATGAAATTACTCAAATCAGCAATGGCCAATGCGGAAAATAACCACAACATGGATGCATCCAGACTTTATGTAGCAGAATGCTACGTTTGTCAGGGTCCCATCCTCAAGCGTATAAGACCGAGAGCTCAGGGTCGTGCATTCAGAATCAACAAGAAAACCTCGCACATCACTCTGACACTCAAGGAAAAAGAATAAGCGAGGAGGAGGTAAAATTATGGGCCAGAAAATTCATCCCACCGGTTTAAGAATCGGTGTAATCAAAAATTGGGATTCTCGTTGGTACGCAAACCATAAGGATTTCGGTGATACTCTCGTATCTGACTACGAACTTCGTGAGTATCTTCTCGAAACACTTGCTCCCGCAGGTGTTCCCAAGGTTGAAATTGAACGTGATGCAAAACGCATCCGCATCAATATCAGCTGTGCAAAACCCGGTCTCGTAATCGGCCGTGGCGGCGCAGAAATCGAAAAGCTTAAAGAAGTATGCAAGAAAAAGCTTGCTACTGATAAAGATGTTTCAATCAACATCATCGAAGTTAAGCAGCCCGATCTCAACGCACAGCTCGTAGCTGAAAACATTGCTTCACAGCTCGAAAGAAGAATTTCTTTCCGTCGTGCTCTCAAGCAGTCAATCGGCCGTGCAATGAAACTCGGTGCAAAAGGTATTAAAACTCAGGTTTCAGGACGTCTTGGCGGTGCAGAAATCGCTCGTTCAGAAACTTACAAAGAGGGTACAATCCCTCTCCAGACACTCAGAGCTGACATCGACTATGGTTTTGCAGAAGCAAAAACAACTTACGGTCGTATCGGTGTAAAGGTTTGGCTTTACAGAGGTGAGGTTCTTCACGAAAGCAAAGACACAAATCGTCGTGAACGCCGCAGACCTCGCAGGGAAGGAGGAGCTAAATAATGTTATTGCCTAAGCGTGTTAAACATCGTAGAGTGCACAGAGGCCGTCTTACAGGTAAAGCACTTCGCGGTAACAAAGTATCTCATGGCGATTTCGGTCTTCAGGCTCTCGAACCCGCATGGATCACATCAAACCAGATTGAAGCAGCCCGTATTGCTATGACACGTTATATCAAGCGTGGCGGCCAGGTTTGGATCAAAATTTTCCCGGATAAGCCGATCACAGAAAAACCGGCTGAAACCCGAATGGGTTCCGGTAAAGGTTCACCCGAATACTGGGTGGCAGTTGTTAAGCCCGGCAGAGTAATGTTTGAAATTGCCGGCGTAAGTGAGGAAGTTGCTCGTGAGGCTATGCGTCTTGCAGCTAACAAACTTCCCATCAAATGTAAGTTTGTAACTAAGGAAGAACAGGGTGGTGAGCAATAATGAAAGCCAGTGAAATCAGAAAACTCTCTGCTAAAGAGCTGGATGCTAAGCTTCTTGAACTCAAAGATGAACTGTTCAAACTGCGCTTCCAGCAGGCCATCAACCAGCTCGATAACCCCATGCGCATTAATGCCGTAAAAAAAGATATTGCAAGAATCAAAACAGTTCAGCGTGATATCGAACTTCACGGCACTAACGCATAAGGAAAGGGAGGTCAGTTGCAGTGAGCGAAAGAAACCTCAGAAAAACTCAGGTTGGTATTGTTACCAGCGATAAGATGGAAAAGACAGTTGTCGTAACCGTCAAGGACAAAGTAAGGCATCCGCTTTACAAGAAAATCATCAATCGCACAGTTAAGCTTAAAGCACATGATGAGAAAAATGAATGTGGTATAGGCGACCGTGTACTTGTAATGGAAACACGTCCGATGTCAAAAGATAAGAGATGGCGTGTTGTCGAAATAATCGAGAAAGCTAAATAATTTAGCAGGATAAGAAGGAGGCAAACACTGTGATACAGCAACAGAGTTACCTCAAGGTTGCCGACAACACCGGTGCGAAAGAGCTTATGTGCATTCGCGTACTCGGCGGTTCAGGCAGGAGGTATGCCAATATCGGTGACGTCGTAGTTGCTTCAGTTAAAAAAGCAGCTCCCGGCGGTGTCGTTAAAAAAGGCGAAGTTGTAAAAGCTGTAGTAGTTCGTACAGCTAGCGGCGTTCGTCGTGATGACGGAACATATATCCGTTTCGACGAAAATGCAGCCGTTATAATCAGAGAAGATAAAAATCCCAAAGGCACACGTATCTTTGGACCGGTAGCAAGAGAACTTCGTGAAAAAGATTTCACAAAGATTCTTTCACTTGCTCCCGAAGTGCTTTAATAGGGAGGAGAACAACATGAGTAAACTTCACGTTAAAACAGGCGATGAAGTCGTTGTAATCAACGGCAAATATCGCGGTAAAAGAGGTAAGGTGCTTGAGGTATCTCCCAAAGAGGGCAAAGTTATCGTTGAAGGCATCAATATCGTAACAAAGCACGTTAAACCCCGCAAGGCCGGCGAACAGGGCGGTCTTGTTAAGGCTGAAAGTGCTCTTTATGCTGACAAAGTTCAGCTTGTATGCCCCAAATGTGGTCAGGCTACAAGAACAGGCAGCAAAATCAACGCAAAAGGCGAAAAAGTTCGCGTTTGCAAGAAGAAAGACTGCTTGGCAGAAATTAAATAAGAGGGAGGAAACATGACATGGCAGCAAGATTAAAAGAGTTTTATACAAACGAAGTTGCACCTGCAATGATGAAAAAGTTTGAATATAAAAGTGTTATGCAAATCCCGAAGCTTGATAAAATCGTAATCAACGTTGGTTGCGGCGAAGCAAGAGAAAACCCCAAAGTTATCGATGCTATCGTTACAGATATCAAGCAGATTACAGGTCAGACACCCATCCGTTGTAAAGCAAAGAAATCAGTTGCTAACTTCAAACTTCGTGAGGGTATGACAATCGGTGTTAAAGTAACACTTCGTGGAGACAGAATGTATGAATTCCTTGACAGATTCTTCAATCTCGCTCTCCCCCGCGTAAGAGACTTCAGAGGTATTAATCCTAATTCATTTGATGGCCGTGGTAACTACTCAATGGGTATCAAAGAACAGCTTATTTTCCCTGAAATCGATTACGATAAAATCGACAAAGTTCGCGGTATGGACATTTGCTTTGTAACTACCGCAAATACAGACGAAGAAGCCCGTGAATTGCTTACACTTATGGGCGCTCCGTTCACAAAGTAAGGAGGAATCACTGTGGCCAAGAAAGCAATGAAAGAGAAACAGCAGAGAGCTGCTAAATTCTCAACAAGACAGTACAACAGATGTAAAATCTGCGGTAGACCACATGCCTACCTTCGTAAGTACGGAGTATGCCGTATCTGCTTCAGAGAACTTGCTCACGAGGGCAAAATTCCTGGAGTTAAGAAGGCAAGCTGGTAAGAGCAGTTGTTAAAAGGAGGTTGACGGTATGCAAATTACTGATTCTATCGCCGATATGCTTACTAGAATCCGAAACGCTAACTCAGCGAAGCATGACTCGGTGAAAGTTCCCGCATCCAACATGAAAAAGGCAATTGCTCAGATTCTTGTTGATGAGGGTTATATCAAAAGTTTTTCAGTTGAAGAAGACGGTAAACAGGGTATGATTGAAATCATCCTTAAATACGGCCCGAACAAAAGTCAGGTCATTACCGGTTTACGCAGAGTATCAAAACCCGGTCTGCGTATCTACTCAAGTTGCGAAGATATGCCTAAGGTTATGAAAGGCCTTGGTATCGCAATTGTTTCAACATCAATGGGTATTATGACAGACAAGGACGCACGCAAGGCAAATGTCGGCGGTGAAGTTCTTGCATTCATCTGGTAAGGAGGTGCTGTTAGAATGTCACGTATAGGCAAGATGCCGATTGATATTCCGGCAGGTGTTGATGTAACAATCGACGGCAGCACTGTAACCGTAAAAGGTCCCAAAGGGGAGCTCACCAGAACAGTGCACAAGAATATCACAGTTGAAAAAGACGGTGCTGTTATTACAGTAACTCGTCCTAACGATGAGAATCTTAATAAGTCTCTTCACGGACTTACACGTACACTCATCGCTAACATGATTGAGGGCGTAAGCAAGGGCTACTCAAAAGAGCTCGAAGTTAACGGCGTTGGTTACCGTGCTGCAAAGAACGGCAACGAACTCGTTCTTACAGTAGGTTTCTCTCATCCTGTTACTTTCAAAGAGAACGACGATATCAAAATCGAAGTTCCCGGTCCGAACAAGATCATTATTTCAGGATCTGACAAACAGAAAGTCGGCCAGTTTGCAGCAGAAGTTCGCGAAGTACGTCCCCCCGAACCTTACAAAGGCAAGGGTATCAAGTATGTTGACGAATACATCCGCCGCAAAGAAGGTAAGGCCGCTAAGGGCGGTAAATAATCTAATATCAAGGAGTGAAAAATTATGGTTAACAGACCTGACAGCAATAAGGCAAGAAGTCAGCGCCATAAGAGAGTCCGTGGTAAAATCAACGGAACTGCAGAGCGTCCTCGCCTTAATGTATTCCGCTCCCTTCAGAATATCTACGCTCAGTTAATCGATGACGTAAACGGTGTAACACTTGTTAGCGCATCATCTGTTGAGAAAGATTTTGAAGAATACGGCGGAAATAAATCCGCAGCCCGCAAGGTTGGCGAAATGCTCGCAAAGAGAGCCATCGAGAAAGATATTACAGATGTAGTATTTGACCGTGGCGGATATATATATCACGGCCGTGTACAAGAGCTGGCCGAAGGCGCCCGTGAAGGCGGCCTCAAGTTCTAATGAAGGAGGAATAACTTTGGCTAATATTGAAACACAGGCAAACGAGCTTCAGGAAAGAGTTGTTACTATCAACCGTGTTTCTAAAACTGTTAAGGGTGGTAGAATTTTCAAATTCGCAGCTCTTGTAGTTGTTGGTGATGGTAACGGCACCGTAGGCTTCGGTCTCGGTAAATCCGGTGAAGTACCGGATGCTATCCGTAAAGGTATCGAAGATGCCAAAAAGAATCTTATTAAAGTTTCTCTTAAAGGAACAACAATTCCTCACGAAGTAATCGGTAAATTCGGCGCAGGCGTAGTTCTTATGAAACCCGCTGCTCCCGGTACCGGTGTTATCGCAGGTGGTCCCGTTCGTGCTGTTGTTGAAACAGTAGGTATCAAGGACATCCGTTCTAAGGCTCTTCGTTCAAACAATCCGTGCAATGTTGTTAGAGCAACTATTGACGGTCTTTCCAAGCTTCGCAACGCAGAAGAAGTTGCAGCGATTCGTGGAAAATCAACAAAAGAAATTTTAGGTTAAGGAGGGTGGATTAAATGGCAAACGTTCAGGTAAAGCTCGTTAGAAGCTTAATCGGAAGCAAGAAAGACCAGATAGCCACCGCTCATGCACTTGGTCTTCGCAAAATCGGAGATGTGGCTGTACAGCCTGCAAATCCGCAGACACAAGGAAAAATAAACAAAATTAACCACCTCATCGAGGTAACCGAAGCGTAAGCAAGGAGGTGCGACAAATGAAACTGCACGAACTTTCTCCGGTACCCGGTTCAACAAAAGAACGTAAACGTATCGGTAGAGGTCCCGCATCCGGTCAGGGTAAAACAGCCGGTAAAGGACATAAAGGTCAGAAGGCACGTGCCGGCAGAGGTATGCAGATCGGCTTTGAAGGCGGTCAGATGCCTTTGCAGAGAAGAATTCCTAAGAGAGGCTTCAACAACATTTTCCGCAAGGAATTTGCAATTGTAAATCTTGCAAGCCTTGATAAGGCATTCAATGATGGCGATACAGTAACAATCGAGGCTCTTGTAGCAAGCGGCCTTGTAAAGAAAACTCTTGACGGTGTTAAAGTTCTTGGCAATGGTGAAATTTCTAAGAAACTTACTGTTCAGGTAAACGCTTATTCTGAAACAGCTAAATCAAAGATTGAAGCTGCAGGCGGAAAGGCAGAGGTGGTATAATCATGATCAAAACCTTTGTTAATGCTTGGAGAATTCCCGAGCTTCGCAAAAAGATCCTTTTCACCGCCCTTATCGTTTTAATTTTCAGAATCGGTTCAGTTATTCCCGTTCCGTTTGTTAATCTTGCGGACGGTCTGGACTCAAGCGTATATGCAGGTACTTTCATTCAGTACCTCAACATTATGACGGGTGAAGCATTCAGCTATGGTACAATCTTTGCTATGTCAATCACTCCGTACATCAACAGTTCAATTATCATGCAGCTTTTGACAGTTGCTATTCCTGCTCTTGAAAGACTTTCAAAAGAAGGCGAAGAAGGTAGAAAGAAAATTGCTACTATCACTCGTTACGTAACAGTTGCTCTTGCAATTATGCAGAGTACTGCATACTACTTCTTCCTCAGAAATGGCGGATATCTTTCAACTTCAGCATCAGGTGCAGCCTTCACAGGCTTCTCAGCTGTTCTGCAGGCAATAACAATTATCCTCTGCTTCACAGCAGGTGCTGCACTTATCATGTGGCTCGGCGAACAGATTAACGAAAAAGGTATCGGTAACGGTATTTCAATGATTCTCTTTGCAGGTATCGTATCCCGTATCCCCACAATGCTCGCTAATCTCTTCAGCCCCGAATATGGCTACTACAGATACGGCGGCGTTTACTACGCTCTTTCTCCCTTAGTTGTTGTAATCTGTCTTCTTATGATTGCTTACATCGTTTGGATGGACAACGCAGAAAGACGTATTCCCGTACAGTATGCAAAAAGAGTTGTAGGCCGTAAGATGTACGGCGGACAGAGCACTCATATTCCGATTAAGGTTAATATGTCAGGTGTTATGCCAATCATCTTCGCTTCATCAATTCTTTCACTTCCGCCCACTATTCAGTTGTTCGTTAAGAACCCCTCAGAAGGCTGGCAGAAATTCTTTGATGTTTTCGCTGCTGACCACTGGGCATACGGTATCATGTATTTCGTATTGATTATCTTCTTTGCATATTTCTATGCAACAATTCAGTATAATCCCATCGAAATGGCTAACAACATCAGAAAGAATAGCGGCGCAATCCCCGGTATTCGTCCCGGCAAGCCCACATCAGATTATATCGGCAAGATTCTTTCAAGAATCACTCTCCTCGGGGCATTGCTTATCAGCGTAGTTGCAATCTTCCCGATTCTCTACTCACAGATTTGCAACCTCTTCCTTGAGAACGGTATGAACATTTCACTTGGCGGTACATCAATCATCATCCTTGTTGGTGTTGCTCTCGAAACTGTTAAACAGCTCGAAAGCCAGATGATGATGCGTCATTACAAGGGCTTCCTTGATTAATTTCGAAAAGGAGAAAAAGCTATGAAACTTATTCTTCTTGGAGCACCGGGTGCAGGTAAAGGAACTCAGGCAGAAGTTATCTGCGATAAGCTTTCTATACCTGCTATCTCAACCGGTAACATTATCCGTGAAGCTCTTAAGAACGGCACGGAAATGGGACTTAAAGCAAAATCATTCATTGATGCAGGCAAACTTGTTCCCGATGAAGTTGTAATCGGCATCATCAAAGACAGACTTGCTTGTGATGATTGTAATAACGGATTTATCCTTGACGGTTTCCCCCGCACAATTCCTCAGGCAGAGGCTCTCGATGCAATGGGCATTGTTATTGACAAAGTTATTGACATCGAAGTTGCTGATGAAAAGATTGTTCAGAGAATGTCAGGCAGACGCGTTTGTAAAGACTGCGGTGCTTCATATCACCTGGAGTACAAGAAACCTGCTAAAGACGGTATCTGCAATCTCTGCGGCGGCGAACTCGTTCAGAGAAAGGATGACCATCCGGATACGGTTCTTGACAGACTTAATGTTTACCATGAGCAGACAGAACCGCTTAAAACTTACTACGGAAACAAAGGTATTCTTTGCGTAGTTGAGGGTCAGGAAGAGGTTAAAGATACAACCGCTCTTACCCTTAAAGCTTTGGAGGATTAAGCATGATAGTGCTCAAAACCAGCCGCGAGCTTGCGTTGATGCGTGAGGCTTGCAGAATATCGGCAGGAGCATTAAAGGCAGCAGGAGAGGCAGTTCAGCCGGGAGTCACGACCGCTGAAATCGATAAGATCGCATACGATTATATAAAGAAGCAGGGTGCTAACCCCAACTTCTTGCATCTGTATGATTTTCCTGCTACCGCATGCATTTCCATAAACGACGAGGTTATTCACGGAATTCCGAGCAAAAAACGAGTAATCAGAGAAGGCGACATCGTCAGTATTGACCTTGGCGCAGAGCTTGAAGGATATAACGGAGACAATGCTGCCACTTTCGCAGCGGGCAAAATAAGTCCCGAAGCGCAGCGGCTGTGCGATGTGACAAAAGAAAGCCTTTACGAAGGCATTAAGATGGCACTCGCAGGCGGCAGACTCGGTGATATCGGATGGGCAATTCAGAATTACAGTGAATCGCGCGGATACGGTGTTGTAAGGTCTTTTACAGGCCACGGCATCGGAAGAAAAGTCCATGAAGACCCCAGCGTACCGAATTATGGCACACCGGGAAGAGGTGTGCGTCTGTTGCCGGGCATGACTATTGCCATTGAACCCATGATTAATCAGGGTGTACCGGGCGTAAAAACAATGTCAGACGGCTGGACGGTTAAAACGGCTGACGGAAAACTTTCAGCACATTTCGAACACACTATTGCGATAACTCAGGACGGACCTGTAATTCTTACAGACCTTTAAAAGAGGAGGCGCGGCAGTGCAGATAGAAGTGGGCAGAGTTGTCAGGTCGAAAGCCGGACACGATTCGAACAATATTTTTGCGGTTGTCGGGATTGATGAAAATTATGTTTTCATCAGCGACGGGAAAGAACGCAAGGTTCAGAAACCGAAACGTAAAAACCCAAAGCATATTGAAGTTACTTCACATATGCTTTTACCCGAAGAAATGGCAGCCAATGGAAGGTTAAAGAAAGCACTCGGTAGAATTAAATCCGAGGCAGACAAATCATCAGGAGGTTATGGTAATGTCCAAACAGGATATGATAGAGGTTGAAGGAACCGTTATCGAAGCTCTTCCTAACGCAACATTCAATGTTGAGTTGGAAAACGGAGTTAAGATCTTAGCTCATATTTCCGGAAAACTCAGAATGAACTATATTCGTATTCTTCCGGGAGATAAAGTGACTGTAGAAATGTCGCCTTACGACCTTACACGTGGTCGTATCACATGGCGATCAAAATAAGAAACAGTATAGAAAAATACTATACAATGCAAGTATTTTAGGAGGTATTCAATTATGAAAGTCAGACCTTCTGTAAAGAAAATTTGCGAGAAGTGCAAGATTATTAAACGCAAGGGTAAAATCATGGTTATCTGTGAAAATCCCAAGCACAAGCAGCGTCAGGGTTAATCCGACGCAAACCACTTAATGGAGGTGCAACTGACAAATGGCACGTATTTCAGGTGTTGACTTACCGAGAGAAAAAAGAGTTGAAATTGCTCTTACTTACATCTTTGGTATTGGTCGCAAAACTGCAAGTGACATTATAGCAGCAACAGGTATCAATCCTGACACAAGAGTTAAGGATTTGACCGAAGAAGATGTTTCAAAACTTCGTGAGTATATCGACCACAACGTTAAAGTTGAAGGTGACCTCAGAAGAGAAACAGCATTTGATATTAAAAGGCTTATCGAAATCGGTTGCTATCGTGGCGTACGTCACCGCAAGGGTCTCCCCGTAAGAGGCCAGCGTTCAAAGACAAACGCACGTACACGTAAGGGTCCGAAGAAGACAATAGCTAATAAGAAGAAATAATTGAAGGAGGAATAAGTAATGGCAAAAGTAGTTAAAAAAGCCGGTGCAACACGCCGTCGCCGTGAGCGCAAAAATATTGAGCGTGGAGCAGCGCACATTCAATCCACCTTCAACAACACTATCGTAACAATTACCGATACACAGGGTAACGCTGTGTCATGGGCAAGTGCAGGCGAAATGGGCTTCAGAGGCTCAAGAAAATCAACTCCCTTCGCAGCTCAGACAGCAGCAGAAACAGCAGCAAAAGTTGCTATTGACCACGGTATGAAAACAGTTGAGGTTTACGTTAAAGGCCCCGGCCAGGGACGTGAAGCTGCAATCAGAGCATTGCAGACAGCAGGCCTTGATGTTACAATGATCAAGGATGTAACTCCTATTCCCCATAACGGCTGCCGTCCTCCCAAGAGAAGACGCGTATAACCTAATTTTTGGAGGTGTAATATTATGGCAAGATATACCGGTCCGGTATGTAAATTGTGCCGTCGTGAAGGCAAAAAGCTCTTCCTTAAAGGCGATAGATGCTATACAGAAAGATGCGCTTTCGAACGTCGTTCATATGCTCCCGGTCAGCACGGCCAGAGCCGTAAGAAGATTTCTGAATACGGTCTTCAGCTTCGTGCTAAACAGCAGGCAAGACGTTACTACGGCGTAAATGAAGTTCAGTTCCATAAATATTTCCTGATGGCTGAAAAACGTCAGGGTGTTACAGGTGAAAACCTTCTCAGAATTTGTGAAAGCAGACTTGATAATGTAATTTATCTTCTCGGCTGGGCAAACTCAAGAGCAGAAGCAAGACAGCTTGTAATTCATGGACACTATGAAGTAAACTCAAAGAAAGTTGATATTCCGTCATATCTTCTCAAAGTAGGAGATACGGTTTCTATTAAGAGCAAAAGTAAGGACAGCGACAAATTCAAGGCAGTTCTTGAAGCTAACGCATCTCGTCCCGTTCCCCAGTGGCTCGATCTTAACAAAGATGCTGCAACAGCAAAAATCGCTGCTCTTCCCGAGCGTGATCAGATCGGTGCTCCCGTTGAAGAACATCTTATCGTTGAGTTCTACTCTAAATAATCCGCAGCATAGTCGGATATGGGGTTTGGCGGCAGTGGACCTTAACTTTGCCGCATAAGCTAAAAGAGTAACCTATCATAAACGAAGGAGGTTTTCACATGATTGGAATAGAGAAACCGAAAATAGAAACACTCGCACATGAGGCCGATGGCACATACGGTAAGTTTGTACTTGAACCCCTTGAAAGAGGTTATGGTCTTACACTTGGTAACTCCATGAGAAGAGTTCTTCTCTCATCTCTTCCGGGTTATGCAATCACATCCGTAAAAATAGATAACGTTCTCCATGAGTTCTCGACAATCGAGGGCGTTAAAGAAGACGTAACAGAAATCGTTCTTAATTTGAAGGAAGTAATCCTCAAATTCCACGGTGACGGTCCTAAAGTAATGTACATCGAGGCAGACGGTGAAGGCGAAATCACTGCAGGTGATATCAAAACTGACAGTGAAGTTGAAATCATCAACCCCGATCATCACATTGCATCATTGGACAAAAATGCTCATGTGTATATGGAGTTGACCTGTGATAAGGGACGCGGATACGTTTCTGCAGAACGCAATAAGAAAATTATGCAGCCTGCAATCGGCGTAATCGCTATTGACTCAATCTATACTCCCGTAATCAAGGTTAACTATACAGTTGAGAACACACGTGTTGGTCAGATTACTGACTACGACAAGTTGACACTTGAAGTGTGGACAAACGGCACTATTACAGCAAAAGAAGCCGTTTCTCTCGCAGCCAAGATCCTCAACGAGCACCTCAACCTCTTCGGTGACCTCTCTGATGAGGCATACGATACAGAGGTTATGGTCGAGAAAGATGACAACGGCAAAGAAAAAATCTTGGAGATGACCATTGAGGAACTTGACCTGTCCGTACGCTCATTCAACTGCTTGAAGAGAGCGGGTATCAATACTGTTGAGGACTTGATTAACAAGTCTGAGGATGACATGATGAAGGTTAGAAACCTTGGTAGAAAATCTCTTGATGAGGTTGTTGCAAAGTTGTCCTCCCTTGGTTTCGAGCTCCGCGCGGAAGAAGAATAAAGGAGTGATTTTAAATGCCAGGTACCAGAAAACTCGGCAGAGCAAGCGATCATCGTAAAGCAATGCTCAGAGCAATGGTAACATATCTTATTGAGAACGGCAAAATTGAAACCACCGTTACAAGAGCAAAAGAGGTTCGTTCAATGGCTGAGAAAATGATCACAGTCGCAAAAGACGGTTCTCTTGCATCAAAACGTCAGGTATTAGCATATCTCACAAAAGAAGATGTTGCTAAGAAATTGTTTGATGAAGTTGCTCCTAAATATAAGGAAGTAAACGGCGGCTATTGCCGTATTATCAAGACAGGCCCCCGCCGCGGTGACGCAGCAGAAATGTGCATCATCGAGCTTATCTAAGCTGTCTTAAGATACGTTAACAAACTAAAAAACACCCCGCAGCGCCAATAGGTGATGCGGGGTTATTTTTTTATATTTAATTATTTGTTTTGATATTAAACAGCATTGTTGATAATTTCTGCAATGTCGTTTCTGTTTTCTTCTGTCCAGTCAGGGCTGACCCAGATGTAAGCAGTTCTTGCAAGATAATCAAGAGTTTTCGGACACATATCCATAGTGTAATCCATCTGCAGACCCTGATTTTCTTTCATCCTGAAGGGGTCCATTGCAGGGTGGAGTGCACCGCGTTTTTCCATAATCTGTGTCCAGTTTGTGTAAACGTGTTTGCCGGTATCTGCGGGAATTGTAACTTCAAGACCTTTTTCCTTGCAATTTGCTGCAAATGAACGTGTTTCTTCTTCTGTTTCAAAGCGGAATGCAAGTGTTGTTGCACAGTCGCCTTGTGCATCGTGAGAAGGTGCAACAGTCAATTTATCATTCAGTTTTTCAATAACTGCAAATTTATTTTTGTGCAGGTCTTCAATAATCAAAGGAAGTTTTTTAAGCTGTTCGCGGAGAATCGCACCTGTGATATCGGAAATTCTGAATTCCGTACCGCCGAAAAGAGGTTCTTTTATGCCGTCGAGCTGTGTGCCGAAGAAAGCAACTGCACTTGAATCGTGGTAGATAAGTGCACGCTCATAAATTTTGCGGTTTTCTGTTACAAGAGCACCGCCTTCACCTGCAGAAAGCACTTTGAAATAGTTGTAACTGTATGCACCTGCATCGCCGATTGTGCCTAAATCTTTATCGCCGAATTTACCGCCGGTTGACTGGCAGGCATCTTCCACAACAGCAATGTTGTATTTCTTTGCAAGTTCACAGATGGCATCCATTTTGCAGGGGAATCCCTGAATATGTACGGGGATAATTGCTTTTGTGTTTTTTGTGATTTTCTTTTCAGTGTCTTATACATCCAATATAAGTGTTTCGTCAGCCTCTGCAATAACGGGAATTGCACCTACGTTTGTAACTGCAAGGGCGGTTGCAATATAAGTGTATGCGGGGACAATAACTTCATCTCCCGGACCGATGCCAAGCCCGATAAGTGCTGAAACGAGAGCAGCGAAACCTGATGTCATCAGCAGACAATAGTCAGTTGACATATGCTTTTTCCATTCTTCTTCAAAGTTGAGAACTTCCTGGCCTGAGCCGTTGATTTTATTGCACGTGCAACTGCATCAATTTCTTCTTTGCCGATTCTGTACTATTTAAGACCTCGATTTTTGTGTTATCTGATAATATCCAGGTTGTGTTAGTTGCACCATCTGATTAATTTAAATATTTTGTAAAGTATTTTAAATAAAAAACGAAGAGAATGCACGAGGCTACAAAGTTAAATAACACTGAGTAAACACAATAAAACTGCCGAGTGTTCTTATGAACACCCGGCTAATATCCGAAGAGTAATTATTTATCAGCTGAACGCCTTGAAGTTGAAGGTGAATTCAACCTTTTCGCCCTTGATAAGCTTTATAATAATATTGAAGAAAGCCTTTGTGAAATCAGCAATTGCTGTAAAGAAGCTTTTTTCAGTCTTGTCGTAATCCTCATCTGTGCCTTCCAGCGGAGCAAGACCTGCATTATCCACGTTAACCATATATTGCGGATATTTTTCGCTTTCAACTGTCATATCGTACCGCATAATTTCAACAGACGGCTTCTCTACCGGTGCAAAATAATTATGATGTAAATCCTTGACAAACCATGTTGTATCGGGGAAAAGACAGGTTGAAGCATCAATCTTCTTATCGGCTGAGATATATTTCATATTCTCGGGAGAAACGCTGTCAAGATATTCCTGAGTGAAGACCTCATTGAAATCTGCACAGGTTGCACCGAACGACTGTCTGTAAACCGAGGTGTCAGCATCGCCCTGGATTGTTGCACCATCATACAACGGGAATTCAGGGAAATTATACTTTACAAAGACATAGAAGTTTATGCCTGCTTCTTTCATTTCGAGCATTGTGTCAACAACATTCACGCTTACGGTGTAATAGTAAGCGTCAGCTTTCTCGATAAATCCTGCATATTCTGCTCTGACTTCATCGGTATTGAACACGAAATCTCTTGCCTGCTCATAAAGCTCGGGTGTAACCATTGACCAGTATGAAAGCCAGCCGCCGAAGGTGTTGCGGAGAATCAACGGAAAAAGATCGTCTTTGAATTTGTCCACAAAGGACATAAACGCGTCACCTGTTACTCCGAGTGCATTTGCCTGGCTCAGCACTTCAACCAGGGCTGAAACAAGTTCTGCACAGCTTTCATCACCGATTGCTTCCCTGTTATTGATATAAAAATCGAGGAAATTTGACAATTCTTCATTTCCAAGCTCAATCTGTCCTGAGAACAAAGCACTCATAAAGTCGATACCCATTGCTGAAGAGGAATAGTAAGAAATATCTGAAACAAATGTTTTTGCGTGATCCTTATACAGTTCAAGATAAGCTGCGATTACGTTTGCACCGTAGCATCTGCCGATGAGTTGCACCTTTTCTTTACCGGTCAATTCGAGAACCTTATCAATGTGATCCTTGAGCTCGTTAGCGGTCTTAAGCGGTGATTCACGCCAGTCATACCAGAATCTGCAGTCCCAGACACCGAAGTCCGAGGTTTTGCCTGCAAGATGATCTGTCTGTGTTGTGAATTGAGTGTAGCTTCCGTTTGTAACCTCGCCGTTTTTATCAAGAATAAGATCCTTGAAAATCGGTGACCATGAAGCGTTGAACTCTTCAGCATAAGACGTATAATCATTTGTAATCATACCCTTTGCAAGTTCTTTAAGGCACGGACCGAGAGTCTCCTTGATAATCGCACCGAGATCGGCATTCAGCGGATACACTTTTTCTCCCTGTGCGTTGTAAATGTCATTCTTGTGTGCGCCGATTACATAAACCGTAGGATATTCCTCGGGTTCAGCTGCAAAAGACGGAGTAATGCAACCGAGTGCAATCACAAGACAAAGAATGACGGATAAAATCTTTTTCATAATCAACTCTCCTGTTTTGTGCTTTATTTAATAATAAATGTTTTGATTTCGAAGGGCTTGAATGTTGCAGTGATTGTGTTTCCGTTTACGTCTGCAGGTTCAGTGATGTCTTCAAGCATATTTGAAGAAAGAATTTCTGCACCTTTTCTTGAAAGAGTGATGTTTGCTTTTGTTTTGCATCCTTCACATTCGTAAACACGGATAACATAAGCATTTTCAAGACTTTCTGCAGGTTTAACAGCTTCGCAGATTACGTTGGGAGCATCAATTGTAAGGAATGAATCTGTAAGGCTTGTTTCGCCCTCTGCACATACTGCAGGAACGTTAAGCTCATATGCAGGACGAACAACGTTTTCTGCTGTGAAAGCACCTGTGTGGGGCAGGAATGAATATGTCATTTCGTGTACGCCTGCGTCAGCACCTACTTCAGGACGGTTACCGCCTCTGTGAAGTGAAAGTCTTAAGTTGCCGTTTTCAGCAGAAATACCATACTTACAATCATTGAGAATTGCAACACCGAAGCGTGATTCTGAAATATCTGTCCATTTGTAGTTGCATACTTCGAATTTAGCAACGTCAATAGAATTGTTGCGTGTTGTAGGTCTCTGTACGTGACCGAACTGAATTTCATTTCTGACTGTATCAGATTTAACGTCAACATCAAATCCTGCTTTGAGAAGGCAATGTTTTTCCTTCCAGTCGACAAGTGTGTGGAAGTCAACTCTGGGACTGTCTGCGTAAACAATCATATCCTGAGTAAGTGAACTGTTATAGCCGAATGAATATTTACTGCGCAGTACAAACTGTACTGCACCGTCAGTAACAACTTCTCTGCCTTCAAAGCCTGTGATGGGAGTGAGCTTATCGAGAGCGTCGTATTCGATATCCCAGTTATCCCAGTATGCAGGAGCATCTTCTGCAGTAAGAAGTGCATTAAGGGGAGCACCGTTTTCCTTGCGGAGTTCTCTGCCTGAAGCTTTGTCGATAAATGAAGAAATAAATCCGTCATCGCCGAGAGTAATAACTGCATACGGAGTTTCAAGCACTTTGCCGTCAAAGCTGAATGCAGATGCACTGTCAGCAGCAGTATCGGAAAGTTCAATAACTTTTGCACCGAAAGCTGGGATAGAGGTTTTGCCGATTGCAAGAACTTCTTTACCGCAAAGGTCTGTGTATCTCTGTGAAGGAACATCTTTTGCAAAGCCGTCAGCCTCGATAGTATGAACATCGTTTCTGTCAAATGAAAGAGTGTTGTAAAGTGTAACTTTCTTGTCTGCCTTTGCAGTGATTTTATCTGTATAAGTGCGTGTTGCGTTTTTGTAGTTTACAAGAAGCTCGTCCATTTCTTCGTTGAACACTTCGTAAACTCTGGGGATTGATGTACCGGGAAGAATATCGTGGAACTGATTTTTAAGAAGAACTTTAAGCCACTTGTCGGCATTTTCGTTTTTCTTTTCCTGTGAGAGCACATTGAAGTATTCCATATTGCGAAGTGCAAATTCTGCTTTCCTGTTCTTTCTCTTTACATCGTGCATCTGTGTAAGAGTACCGCGGTGGAGTTCAAGGTAAAGCTCGCCGTCGTAAACAGGAAGGTCGTCCTGAATTTCTTCAAGCTTCTTCATAAACTGACTTGCAGAGCATTCCTGAACTTCGGGCATACCGTCAAGTTTTTTGATTCTGCGTGCTGCTTCAAGCATTGAATATGAAGGTCCGCCACCGCCGTCACCAACACCGAAAGCGTGAAGTCTTAAATCGCTTGTTTCTTTAAGGGGCATTTCCTTGATAAGGTTGATACCTGCATCAACATCAGGTGCACGGTGGATTCTGTTGAAGTGTGTAAGAACAGAGCTGCCGTCAATACCTTTCCATGTAAAACTGATGAAGGGGAAGCTGTTGAGCTCGTTCCATGCAAGTTTTGTTGTGTAGAAATATTTACATCCGCAACCGAGCATAATCTGGGGGATGTTTCCGTTATAACCGAATGTGTCGGGAAGCCAGAAGCTGTCAGAAGTGAAGTTGAAGTTTTCTCTTGTGAACTGCTGACCCTTAAGGAACTGTCTTACCATAAGTTCGCCTGATGTGATGTTGCAGTCGCATTCAACGTAAACACCGCCGTTAGGCTCGTATCTGCCTTCTGCAACTTTCTTCTTCATATCTTCAAAAATTGAGGGATAGTAGTCTTTCATCCATTCGCAGTGAAGAGCAGAAGACTGCATAAAGCGGTATTCGGGGTATTCTTCCATAAGTGCAAGAGCGTTTGAGTAAGTTCTTGCACATTTTCTCATAGTTTCAGAAGCGGGCCAGAGCCATGCAGTGTCCATATGTGAATGTCCTGTAAGGCAGAGTCTGCCGAAAATGCTGTTGCCCTGACCTTTGAACATTTCTCTTGTAATTTCAAGTGCGTCTTCAACTGATTTGTGCCAGATTTCGTAAGGAGTGCTTTTGGGGTCAAGGATAAGCACATTAAGCACCTTGTCCATAGTTTTCATTGCACGGTATTTAAGGAAGTTTGTTTCAGGTGCAAGTTCAATAGCCTGAGAAATCTGTGTCATATCAAAAACGAATTCGTGGATAATTTCGTCTCTTATGCAGATATCAACACCCTTGTAAGTCTGTCTGTAACTCCAGGGCTCCATATCGGGGTATTCATAGTTTTCGTAAACTGAAGTACCGGCACAGAAATGGCCTGTGTAGCATTCAAAAGCAAGGTTCCAGTTTTTGCCCTTTTCGTTTTTGCCGATTCTTCTTACACAATGGCCGGGGCCTGTGAAAGTTGAGCCTTTGATGTTGAAAAGACCTTTCGGTTTTCCGTCAACGAAAAAAAGCTGTTCAATACCGCCTGCGTGCGAAACGGCATAAATATCCTGTCCGTCATATTTTTCGTTATATTCAAAAGTACCTTTCACCCAAAGGTTTTCCCATTCTTCGTTACCCCAGGAGTAGTTTTTATCGATGGGAGTCCATTCAACGTCGGGAACATTTCTGAAATGTTCTTTTGTTATGTAACCATAGACGTTCTGCAGTTCGCCGATTTTAACATACATTCTTTCGGCATAAACGAGTGTGGCTTCCTTGAGTTTGTCGTAAGATTTGCTTTTTAATGGTTCGTTATACATAAGAGGTCTCCTTTGCTGTTTCTTGATTCTGTTATATCACATTTAAAAAGTTTAGTCAATTAATTGTATAATAAAAATTAATAATTTTTTGTATTGCATATTGTTTTTAATGGTGGTATACTATATTTGTCAAAATTTCCAAAAATATATTAAAAAACAACCATATTCAAGGAGGAAATGAAAATGACAGGTAAGTCAAAGTTAGTTAAGACGTTGTCAGTCATCCTTGCACTTGTTATGCTCCTTGGCGTTATGCCTGTGGGCTCTCTTGTTGCAAATGCGGCAACAGAAAATGGTCTGACTTATAAAGTGTCAGACGACAAGGCAATAATCATTAGCTGTGACCTTGCAGCATCAGGTGATCTGGTAATTCCTGAAACTCTCGGTACATATCCGGTTGTGAAAATTGATGCATATGCTTTTTCACAGCGTAACAGCCTTATTTCTGTTACAATTCCTGATTCTGTTGAAACAATCGGAATCGGCGCATTTTCAGAATGTGACAGACTTGCAAAGGTGAAAATCGGCAAAGGTGTTACTTCAATCGGAAATAATGCTTTCAGTAATTCTTTTGCACTTGAAGAAATTGAAGTGTCAAAAGATAACACTGCATATGTAAGTGATGAAGGTGCACTTTACAACAAAGATAAAACAGATATGCTTGTATTCCCTGCATCAAATCCTGTTGAATCATTCACAGTTGCAGAAGGTGTTACTGCAATCAAAGCAGGTGCTTTCCGCGGTGCAAAAAATGTTAAAACAATTGTTATCGGCGATAAGGTTACATCAATCGGCAACGAAGCTTTCTTCGGCAGTGCAAACCTTGAATCAATCACAATCGGCAAGAGCGTTGCATCAATAGGCCTTGACGCTTTCAAAGATTGTCCGAAATTTATCGGCTTCAATGTAAGTGCAGATAACAATGTTCTGATGAATGACGCATTCGGTGTTCTTTATTCAAAAGATACAACACAGCTTATCAAATATCCCGAAGGCAACAAGAGCGAAGCATACGTAATTGCAGACGGAACAGTGTCAATTAATTTATGTGCTTTTGAAAATGCAATCGCTCTCAAGGAAATCACAATTCCCAAGAGTGTTACAGAAATCGGACCTTCAGCATTCTCAGGCTGTCTCGCACTTTCAAAGGTTAAATACGGCGGTTCAGACGTTGAATGGGAAAGTGTTCAGAAAGGCACAAACAATGAATCTCTTTTAGGTGCATCTTTTGAATTTGCAGGCGGTGTTCAGCATACACACGTATATACAGAAAGCATTTATAAAGATGCAGACTGCGTATCTGCAGGCGAAAAACGCTTTACTTGTGATTGCGGTCATATGTACACAGAAGTGATTCCTGCCAAAGGACACGATTTTGTAAGCAATAACTGTATCCACTGTGGCAAGAAAGAATTTGAACTTGCAAAAGACGGTACAAAAGCAAAAATCACAAAATACAACGGCAAAGCAACAGACCTTGTTATCCCGACTATGATTGACGGATTCACAATTACAGGAATCGGTGACGGTGCTTTTGAAAATAAGACACAGATTATGTCAATCACAATTCCTGACGGTGTTACAGAAATCGGCAACAACGCTTTCTTCGGCACAGGTTTCTACAACACATCTTCAAACTGGGAAAACGGTGTATTATATATCGGTAAATACCTTATTGAAGTAAATGCTGCTGCAATCGGTTCATCTTACACAGTAAAAGATGGCACAGTTCTTATTGCAGACTATGCTTTCAGCAATTGCACAGCTCTTTCAGCAATCACTTTTCCTGCAACTCTTAAGGTTATCGGTGATGCTGCATTCTCAGGATGCACAAGCCTTAAAACTGCAAACTGCGGAGTAAGAAAAGGTGAATGGAGCAGTGTTGTTATCGGTTCAGACAACAGTGCTCTTAATGAAAACACACTTGTTTTCGTTCCCGATCCTCACGTTCACTCATACGATGAAATTGTAGCAGATGTAAAAGCAACTTGTACAACAGATGGTTATAAAATCACAAAATGTTCTTGCGGCGATGAAGTAAGAGAAGACTATCCGTCAGCAGGTCACGTTTTCGTAAACAATATCTGCGCAGGCTGTAACGGCAGAGAATATGAATATTCAGTATCAGCAGGCAGCGTTACAATTGAAGGTTGCCACGAATCTATCGGCGGTACAGTGAATATCCCTGCAACAATCGGCGGATACAAAGTTGTTGCAATTGCAGCAAATGCTTTCCAGAATAATAACAATTTCGTTAACGTAGTGATTCCTGAAGGCGTAGCAACAATCGGCGAAAAAGCATTCTTCAACTGCGATAAGCTTGAAAGCGTTTCAGTTCCTGCAAGTGTTGTTTCAATCGGCGATTCTGCTTTTGCAGGCTGCGATAAAATCACTGCAATTTCAGTAAATGCAAACAATATATCCTACTCAAGCGATGCAGACGGTGTTCTTTACAACGCAGGTAAAACAGAACTTGTTTACTATCCTGCAGGTAAAACTGCAGAATCTTATGTTGTTGCAGACAGCGTTGTAATTATCGGCAAAAAAGCTTTCAAAGATATCACTGCTCTCAAATCAGTTGAAATCCCCGAAGGTGTAAAAACTATTGCTGAAAACGCATTCGCAGGATGCAGCAATATTACAGATGTTGTTTACGGTTCAACAGAAACAAAATGGAAAAACGTTATTATCCGTGCAAATAATGAAGTAATCGAAAATGCAACAAAAACTTTCAAGGATACAACAGATGCTGACCTTGCAGCCGAACACGTAAAAGAACTTGATCTTTTCAATGCAGAAGCAACAGTAAGCGGCATTAACATCACTATCAAAGCATTAAAACCAGGTGTTAAAGTTATAACTGTAGGTCCCAAAACAAAAACAACAGATAAAGATATTTCAGTTAAAACTGAAGGCACACTTGTAAAAGTTAATGCGGACGGCAAATACGAGCTTTTATTCGTTGACTGCCACAAGACAAATAACGAAACAACTGCAACTGTAACAATTGATGGCGTTGCATATGATGTTAAATTTGTATTCCCCGTAGAAAATGGCGGACACGAATGCCAGACTGTAGCAACTTTTGCTCCCACTTGCGTGGCAAAAGGTTATACAACATATGAATGTATAATCTGTGATTATACATATGACGGCGACTATGTAGATGCACTCGGCCATACATACGGCGATTGGGTAATCGATGTTGACGAAACATGTACAGAACCCGGTGTCAAGAGCAGAGTATGTTCAGTTTGTGATGACAAAACAGACGGTCACACAGAAACAGGTCTTGTTCCCGCTAAAGGTCACGCATATCAGGCAACTGTAACTGAACCCACTTGTGTTGAAGGCGGTTACACAGACTATATCTGTTCAAGATGCAATGATTCATTCACAGGCAATGCAGTAATAGCTAAGGGTCACTCATACGGTGAATGGGTTGTTGAAAAAGAAAGAACATGTACTGAAGACGGTTTCAGATACAAAGTTTGTTCAGCATGCGATGAAACAACTGAAAACCACAGAGTTGAAGAAGTTATGACTGCTTCAGGTCACGATTACGAAACTGTTGTTACTCCTCCCACAGTGGACAAAGGCGGTTTCACAACAGATACATGTAAAACTTGCGGACACGTAGTTATCCGTGATGAAGTACCTGCTCTCAGAAAAATCAAAAAAGTTAGTTTTGCTCAGGTTGTGATTAATAAAGATGATAAGGTAGTTCTTAAACCTACAATTGAAACTACAGACGGTGGGGAAATCGACTGTACAGCTACTTATGTATCAGAAAATCCTGATATCGCAACGGTTGATCCGACCACAGGTGAAGTTACAGGTATTGCAAAAGGCTTGGTAAAAATCACATGCACAATTGTAGATGAAAACGGCGAAACTCACACAGCTAACTGCTATGTAGACGTTAAGCTTACTGTACTCCAGTGGATTGTATGGTTCTTTGTAGATGTTATCTTCAAAGGATTAACTGATCTTTTCAGCCCCAACAGACAGTAATCATATTTCAGTAATTCAGGACGTTGTATTCTTCGGAATACAACGTCTTTTTTGTGCTTCAGCAAAAATGAATAACCCCCACAGATATAATAATCTGTGGGGTGCGGTAATTTATATGATTTTTATTTGCAGAAAACTTCAATATAATTATCAAGTGATTCCCTGATAACGGTAAGTGCTTCATCTCTGCCTTTTATTTCACCTGAATCAGTTTCTTTGTTTTCAAGAGCCTTGTAAACAGAGAAGAAGTGTTTCATTTCATTGAAAATGTGCAAAGGTAATTCGGAAATATCTCTGTAGCCGTTGTATGTGGGGTCACCATAAGGAATGGCTATAATTTTTTCATCGTGCTTACCGCCGTCAATCATGGAGATATAGCCGATAGGATAGCATCTGACAAGTGTTAACGGCTCAAGTGCCACAGAGCAGAGTACAAGCACATCAAGCGGGTCTTCGTCATCGCCGTATGTGCGGGGAATAAAGCCGTAGTTAGCAGGGTAGTGTGTTGAGGTATAAAGCACGCGGTCGAGCATAATAAGACCCGTTTCTTTATCAAGCTCATATTTTTTCTTGCTGCCCTTGGAAATTTCTATCACTGCCACAAAATCTTCGGGAGTAATTCTTTTAGGGTCGATATCGTGCCAGATATTTTTCATAGTATCACGCCTTTTAAAAGTCTTTTTTCTTATTTTATCACTATTAATGACCGTTGTAAAGAACAAAAGCACTTGAATTATAAAAAATAAATATTTTTTTCATTTTTTTATTGTATTTTTTGTTGATTTGTTATAAAATAAGATATCAGGTAATAAAATTTAAAATCAAGGAGGAGTTTTATGCCTACCAATAAAGTCAGCAAAATAAAAACAAAAAGAAACAACCTTTTTCTTCGTGTTGCAGAAGGCCACTTTGCAATGAGCCATTCTCACAGTAACTATTATATTGATGTTGCAGCACAGAAGTCACGTCTTTCGGAAGCAACTGCAGTAGCAGAAGAGCTTGCAAGCAGTTACAAATATCAGGCAAAAATCGTTGATACAATTCTCTGTATTGACGGTATGGAAGTTATCGGCACCTGCCTTGCAAATGAACTTACCAAGGGTCAGTTCAGAAATATAAATGCCCACCAGACAATTTACGTTGTAACACCTGAAACAAGAGGCGGATCACAGATTCTTTTCAGAGATAATATTGTGCCGATGATTAAAGGTAAACACGTGCTGGTACTTTCTGTTTCTGTTGCAACAGGCTTTACTGCAAAAGCGGCAATCGATGCTGTTAAGTATTACGGCGGTGAGGTTGTTGGTGTTGCATCAATCTTCGCATCTGAAAAAGATTGTGACGGTTATGAAGTTACATCTGTTTTCGATTCAAGCGACCTGCCTGATTATTTCACTTGCCCACCCCATGAATGTCCACTTTGTAAAGCAGGTAAGAAAATCGATGCTTTGGTAAATTACCACGGATTCTCAAAACTTTAAGTTAAAAAACACCGTCAGAACGCCGAGCTCCCATAAGGCAGTTTTTGTTTCTCGAACAAAATTCCTTGTATTATTACCAAAAGCCTCGCAAGGCGATAGCCTTGCTGCATTTTTGGCTTCAATCCAAGAAATTTTGCTTTTCTACGAAACTGCGAAGCA